>DATBCD010000107.1:0-72423 GCA_036270655.1 Burkholderiaceae bacterium | reverse complement strand
TTTGGGGTCCCGGGCCGTTGGACTGCCGGGCCTACCCTTGGAACTCGCCACTGCGCGTGGCTCCGGGCATCGCGTCGTCACAGTTGCATAGTCCGCGCGGCGGAGGCACTACGACCGTCCGGAACGCCTCAGCCGGCCACTTTCCTGTTCCGCCGCGCTCTTACCAGGCCCTGCGCCATGCTCGCGTCGAGTACCAAGGGTCTCCCGTCAGTCCAACGGATTGACCACCTCAGCATGCGTAGCTTCCAGCGCATCTGAGGAGGTCATCGCAAGCTATGAACAAGAGCATGCGATGACCTCCAACATTGCGCTGGAGCCGCGGCACTGCGGCGTCGGTGTTCCGTTGGACTGACGGGAGACCCTTGGTACTCGACGCGAGCATGGCACAGGGCCTGGTAGCAGCGCGGCGGTACAGAACAGCCGCTGGCTGAGGCATTCCGAACTGCTGCGGCGCTTCGGCCGCGCGGACTATGCAACTGTGACGACGCGATGCCCGGAGCCACGCGCAGTGGCGAGTTCCAAGGGTAGGCCCGGCAGTCCAACGGCCCCGGACCCCAAACGGCCCGCCCAACGGCTACAGACGTCAAACGCTGCGGCGGGCAGGCGATCGGCGGATCAGGCCTTTTGCCGGTCCACCCGGAATACGTAGGGGGACAGTTCCGTCAGGGCTTGCTGGTAGACGGCGCGCTTGAACTCGATCACCGAGTCCTGCGGGATCCAGTAATCGTGCCAGCGCCAGGCGTCGAACTCTGGCTTTTCGCTGCGCCGCAAACAAACATCGCATTCGCGGCCAATCAGCCGCAACAGGAACCAGATCTGCTTCTGCCCGCGGTAGTTGCCGCGCAGGTCGCGCCGGATCCACTGCTCGGGGACCTCGTAGCGCATCCACTCCCGCGTGCGCGCCACGATCCGCACCTGTTCCGGGCTCAGTCCGATTTCCTCGTACAGTTCACGGAACATTGCCTGCTCGGGGGTCTCGCCGTGCTTGATCCCCCCTTGCGGGAACTGCCAGGAGTGTTGCTTGGTGCGCTTTCCCCAGAATACCTTGTTGTGGTCGTTGAGCAGGATGATGCCGACATTCGGGCGGTAGCCTTCCTTGTCCAGCATGCCTTCACCTGAAACCTATATCATCTGCCGCCGATTATAGGAGCCGCTCGGCACGGCTCAAACGCAGTCCGAGCGGCCCGATCGGCCGCCTTATTCGAAAATTTGCCACCGATGCGAGCCTCGCAGTTCTTCATTTCGACGCTTAAGGAGGCGCCGGCCGATGCCGACGTCGTCAGCCAGCAGTTGATGCTGCGGGCCGGCATGATCAAGAAGCTTGCCGCCGGGATCTACACGTACATGCCGCTTGGATTGCGCTCGATTCGCAAGATCGAGGCGATTATCCGCGAGGAGATGAATCGGGCCGGCGCGATCGAGCTGCTGATGCCGGTGGTGCAGCCGGCCGAGCTGTGGGTGCAATCGGGCCGCTGGGAAAAATACGGGCCGGAACTGCTCAGGCTCAAGGACCGCCATCAGCGCGATTTCGTGCTGCAACCGACTTCCGAGGAGGTCGTCACCGACATCGCGCGTCAGGAAATCCGCAGCTACCGCCAGCTTCCGCTGAACTTCTACCACATCCAGACCAAGTTTCGCGACGAGCGCCGTCCCCGCTTCGGCGTGATGCGCGGCCGCGAGTTCACGATGAAGGACGCCTACTCCTTCGATCGCGACCTGGATGGTGCGATGCGCAGCTACGACGCGATGTTCGGCGCGTACCAGCGCATCTTCGCGCGCATGGGACTGAGCTTCCGGGCCGTGGCGGCCGACACCGGGGCCATCGGCGGAACGCGCTCGCACGAGTTCCAGGTGATCGCCGACGCCGGCGAAGACCAGATCGCCTGGAGCCCGGACAGCAATTTCGCCGCCAACGTCGAACTGGCCGAGGCCATGCCTCTGCTGGAGTCGCGCGGCGCGCCGACCGAGGCGATGCACAAGGTGGCCACGCCCGGGCGCGCGCGCTGCAGCGACGTGGCGGCCTACCTGGGCGTGCCGATCGAGCGCACGATCAAGGCTGTCGTGATCACGGTCGAGCCCTCCGAAGCGCGTTTACCCTCCGAAGCGCGCAGCGCGAAGGAGGGAAGCGCGAAAGAGGGCCCCGAGATCTGGATGCTGCTGGTGCGCGGTGACCACGATTTGAACGAGATCAAGGCGGGCAAGCTGCCCGGCCTGGAGCGCGGCTGGCGTCTGGCGAGCGAAGCCGAGATCGTGGCCCATTTCGGCTGTCCGCCCGGCTACCTGGGTCCGGTAGCCCCGCGCAATCCGGTGCGGGTGGTCGCCGACCGCACGGTGGACAGAATGAGCGATTTCATTTGCGGCGCCAACGAGGCCGACTACCATCTGGCCGGCGTGAACTGGGGCCGCGACCTTCCGGAGCCGCACGCCGTCGCCGATATCCGAAACGTGGTGGCGGGCGACCCGTCCCCGGACGGCAAGGGCCGGCTGCAGATCCAGCGCGGCATCGAGGTCGGACACGTCTTCTACCTGGGCACGCTGTACTCGGACAAGCTCGGGGCGACCTACCTGGACGAGCAGGGACAGACGCGCCCCCTCGAAATGGGCTGCTACGGAATCGGCGTCACGCGCCTGCTGGGTGCCGCGATCGAGCAGGGCCACGACGAGCGGGGAATCATCTGGCCCGACCCGATCGCGCCGTTCGAGGTCGTCCTGTGCCCGGTCAACTACCGTCAATCGACCGCGGTGCGCGAGCAGGCTGACCATCTGTACCGGCAGTTGTGCGACGCCGGCATCGACACGCTGCTCGATGATCGGGGGGAGCGGCCCGGCGCGATGTTTGCCGATGCCGAGCTGATCGGCATTCCGCACCGGGTCACGATCGGCGAACGCGGCTTGAAGTCCGATCAACTCGAATACGCCTCGCGTCGCGCCCTTGCCCCCTCGATGATCCCGGTCAGCGATGCGGTCGCGTTCATTCGCGAGCGGATCAGCCGCTGAGGCGCGGCGCGCGGCCAGGCGCTCGGCGATCGGCGCGGCCCTCGCCCTGCCGTGGGCGTTTCTCGCCGGGCCGGCGCGCGCCGGCGCCCAGCAGTACGAGCCGCTCGCCGACGCGGTGCGCAGCGCCCTGGCGGCGCGCATCGCCGACACGGCGCCGCCACAGCGCAAGTTCGACCGGGTCGAGGACCGGGTCGCGTTCGTCGACTGGCTGGCCGAGATGTCGCAGCGACTGAGCGCGAAGGAACCGGAGTACCGCAATCGGGTCGATCTGCTGCGCACGCTCGACTACGAGTGCACGCGGGCCGGACTGGACCGTCAGATGGTGCTCGGACTGATTCAGGTCGAGAGCGCATTTCGCAAGTACGCGATCTCGGCGGCCGGCGCGCGGGGGTACATGCAGGTGATGCCGTTCTGGGCGTCGCTGATCGGCGATGGCGACGCGCGGCGGCTGTTCGACATGCGCACCAACCTGCGCTATGGCTGCGTGATCCTGCGCTACTACCTGGATCTCGAGCAGGGGGACCTGTTTCGCGCGCTCGGCCGCTACAACGGCAGCGTCGGGCGCCCCGAGTATCCGAAGTCGGTATTGGCCGCGTGGCGCGGCCAGTGGAACTACATTCCGCGCGCTACGCGATCCGACTGAGAGCTATTTGCGCGGCCCGCCCGGCAGGCCGCGCCCCCCGCCGCTCAGCGCGCCCAGCGCGCGCATCATCTTGCCCATTCCGCCCTTCTGCATCTGCTTCATCATCGCCTGCACCTGCTCGAACTGGGTCAGCAGGCGGTTGACCTCCTGCACCGGCACGCCGGAGCCGGCCGCGATGCGGCGCTTGCGCGAGGCCTTGATCAGCTCCGGACGGGCCCGCTCCAGCGACGTCATCGAGCTGATGATGCCCTCCATGCGGCGCACCTGGCGGTCCGCCACCTGACTGTCGACGGGCGTTGCGGCTCTGGCCAGCTGGGCCGGCAGCTTGTCGAGCAGGTTGCCGACTCCGCCCATCCGGCGCATCTGGCTGACCTGCTCGCGAAAATCGTTCAGATCGAAACGGGCGCCCGAGCGGATCCTGCGGGTCAGGCGCTCGGCCGCGTCCACGTCGATCGCCTTGTGCACGTCCTCGACCAGCGCGACGATATCGCCCATGCCGAGCACGCGACCGGCCATGCGCTCCGGGTCGAAGCGCTCCAGGCCGGTCAGCTTCTCGCCGACGCCGGCGAACTTGATCGGCCTGGCGGTGACGTGGCTGACCGACAGCGCGGCGCCTCCGCGCGCGTCGCCGTCCAGCTTGGTGAGCACGATGCCGGTCAGCGGCAGGCGCGAGGCGAAGGCCGAAGCGGTGTTCACGGCGTCCTGGCCGAGCATGGCATCGACCACGAACAGCGTCTCGGCCGGCGCCAGCTCGGCGTGCAGCTGAGCGATCTCCTGCATCATCGGTTCATCGACGCTGGTGCGGCCCGCGCTGTCGACCAGCAGCACGTCGAAATAGTGGCGGCGCGCGTGCAGCAGCGCCTCGCGGGCGATCGCCAGCGGGGACATCGACGCGTCGGCCGGGAAGAACTCGGCGCCGGCCTCGCCGCTGACCGTCCGCAGCTGCTCGATGGCTGCCGGCCGGTACACGTCGGTCGACACCGTCAGCACCTTTTTCTTGCGCTCATCGATCAGCAGGCGCGCCAGCTTGCCGCAAGTCGTCGTCTTGCCGGCGCCCTGCAATCCGGCCAGCAGAACGACCGCCGGAGGCTGCACCGCCAGGTTCAGCTCGCGCTGGGCGGGGGGCAGTTCGGCGCCCATCAGCCGCGCCAGCTCCCGGTGCACGACGCCCACCAGGGCTTGCCCCGGCGTCAGGCTGCCGGCGACGTCCTGCCCGAGCGCGCGCTCGCGCACCCGCGCAATGAAGTCGCGCACCACGGGCAGCGCGACGTCGGCCTCCAGCAGGGCCAGCCGCACCTCCCGCAGCATGTCCTGGGTGTTGGACTCGGTCAGGCGAGCCTGGCCGCGCATCTGTTTGGCGATGCGCGCCAGCCGGTCGGTCAGTTGCTCCAGCATCGGGGTCGGTCGGTTCGGCCGCGTGGTATAAGAATCGCGCTATGACAGGCCACGAATTCTACGGTGTTGCCGGATTCGCGACCGCGCTGCTGTACCTGGCGATCGCCGCGCTGAGCTGGAGGCAGCTCAGGACCGAGCCTGCGTCCGATCGCCGCTTCGGGCTGGTGCCGGCGCTGATGGTTCCAGCCCTCGTCGGCCATGCGGTCACGCTGGGCTACTCGATGTTCGGCCTCGGCGGGCTGCGTTTCGGGTTCGCGCACGCGCTGTCCGCCACGATGCTGATCAGCTGCGCCTTGCTGTGGATCGAGAGCTTCTTCGTTCCGCTGCCCGGTCTGTACCTGCTGGTGGCACCGATCGCGGCCCTTACCACGATCCTGCCGCCGATCTTTCATGGGGCTTCGCTGGCGTCCGAAGGCTCATCGCTGGCGCTGCGGCTGCATCTGAGCGTCGCGATCCTGTCCTACAGCATACTGACGGTGGCTGCGCTGCATGCGCTGCTGATGGCTTCGGTCGACCACTATCTTCACCAGCCGTCGGCCAACCCCGGGCAGGGCCTGGCGCGCCTGTTTGCCAGGCTGCCGCCGCTGCTGGCCCTGGAGTCGCTGTTGTTCCGGCAGATCGCGGTCGGGTTCGTGCTGCTCAGCGCGACCGTCGCATCCGGTGCGGTTTTTTCCGAGCAGCTGTTCGGCCGTCCGCTGCAGTTCGACCATACGACCGCGCACAAGATCGTATTCGCGCTGCTGTCGTGGGCCGTGTTCGGGTCGCTGCTGGCGGGCCGCGCGGTGTTCGGCTGGCGCGGCCGCACCGCGCTGCGATGGACGTTCATCGGCTTCGTGATGCTGCTGCTGGCCTACGTCGGCAGCCGCTTCGTGGTCGAAGTATTGCTGCGCCGACCTGGATAAGGGCTGCATCTCGTACAAAACAACCTGGTGAAGTCCGGCCATGGCACGTCTGCTCTTGTGGGCACTGCTCGGGGTGATCGTCTACACGCTGGCGAAGAACTGGCTGCGCTCCGGCGCCGGCCGCCCCGGCGACAGGCCGCCCGAGGCGATCGTCCGCTGCGCAGCCTGCGGACTGAACGTGCCCCAATCCGAGGCGCACGCGCGCGACGGCCTCTGGTACTGCAGCCGCGAGCATCTGGAGCGCGCCCAAGGGGGCCGCTGAGATGGGCGATCGCGACCTCGCCGAAGACCGCGCCGGGGCCGGCCGGGCCGAGGCCGCGCCGTCAGCCAGCGCCGGCCAGGCGATCGTGAACCGCTTGCAGCCGGCCGCGGACCAGACCGAGCCGGCCTGGCCGACGCTGCAGACGTTCGCGCTGGTGCGCGTGCTGGTGTCCACGGCGTTGTTGCTGGCCGTGATGATGTTCGGCGCCCCGGTGATCAGCCGCGCGCTGGGCGCCGACCCGAGCCGGATGATGAGCGTGCTGGGGGCCTATTTCGCGCTGTCTGTCTCCCTGCTGGCCTGGACCATGTTGCGCCGCAGCCGATTCGGGCTGCAGATCTGGGCGCACCTGGCGGTCGACCTGCTGCTTATTTCGCTGCTGGTGGTGCTGGGTGGCGGCACGCGCAGCGGCGTGTTCATCTTCTACCTGCTGCCGCTGGCCGAGGCGTCGCTGGCGCTGCCGAGCGTGGGCGCGTTTTTCGTCTGCTCGCTGGCGGACCTGGTGCTGCTGGGCAACGAAGTGCTGCACGAACTGGGCGGCCAGCCCGGGGAGGCGCAGCTGTTTCAAGCCGGCGTCGCTGGCGCGGCGCTGTTCGGAATCACCGCGCTGCTGCGCCTGCTGTCGACCCGGCTGTCGCGCCAGGAACAACTGGCGCGCAGACGCGGGCGCGAACTGGACAGTCAGCTTCAGATCAACCGGCTGGTGATCTCGCAGATGCAGCAGGGTGTGATCGTGGCCGACGCCACCACGCTGGTGCGGGCCAACAATCGTTCGGCCCGCCTGATGCTGGGATTCGATCCCGACGCCCAGCTCACCGGTCGGCGCCTGCTCGAGCTGGAATCGGCGCAGGAGCTGGCGCACGCCTACATGAACTGGCTGACCTCGCTCGAGCTGGGGGCCACGCCGCTGCGGTCGGACATCCTGATCAAGAGCGGCGAAGTGGGGCCGGCCGGCGCCCACCGGCGGCTGCGCGTGCGCTTTGCCCGCCCCGCGTTCCAGCCGTCGGACGAGTTTGTGATCTTCATGGAGGATCTGCAGTCGATCGAGGAGCGCGCGCAGCGGCTGAAGCTTGCGGCGATGGGAAGGTTGACCGCATCGATCGCGCACGAGATACGAAACCCGCTGGCGGCCATCAGCCAGGCCGGCCAGCTGCTGGCCGAGGACGTGCGCGATCCGTTGCATCAGCGCCTGACCTCGATCGTGCGGGAGAACACGCAGCGGCTGAACCGCCTGGTCGAGGACGTGCTGCGCGCTGCGCGGCGCGATTCGCCGCTGACCGACGAGTTCGATCTGGGCGGATTCTGCTCCGCCTGGTTGAGCGAGTTCGTGCGCGACCGCGGCCTGGCCGGCGAGATGATCCGGCTGGCGGCGCAGTCGGGGGTCATCGTCCACTTCGAGCAGAACCAGCTGCGCCAGGTCCTGTTCAACCTGGTCGACAATGCGCTGCGTTATTGCTCGGGCCGGGCCGGCAGCATCGAGATCCGGGTCGATGCGTCGGACGGGCCGCCGGCGCCCGTCCATTTGTGGGTCTTCGATGACGGGACAGGCGTAGGGCCGGCCGATCGCGATTCGATGTTCGAGCCCTTCTTCACGACGCACTCGCGCGGCACCGGTCTGGGACTGTACCTGGCGCGAGAGTTTTGCATGGCCAACGGCTACGACCTGACCTACGCTGCATTCGAGCAGCCGTCGGCGCCTGCCCGTTTCGGCTTCTGCCTGCGGTTCGGCCCGCCCGAAGCCCCGCGCGCCGAGCAGTCCGATTTCATGGATACACTGCCGGCCACATGAATCCCGTCCAGGGCTCAACGGCCGACGTGCCGACCCGTGCCGGCGCGGGCTCGCCCCGGGCGCCGGCCGTCCTCGTGGTCGACGATGAGTCCGACCTGCGCGACCTGCTGACGCTGACGCTGGTGCGGATGGGCCTGGACGCCGACAGCGCCGAGTCGGTGGCACGGGCCCGCGAGCTGATGTCGAGCCGCGCCTATTCGCTGTGTCTGACCGACATGCGGCTGCCCGACGGCTCCGGTCTGGATCTGGTGCGCGAGGTGCACGGCCGCGGCGGGCCCAGGATCGCCGTGATCACCGCGTTCGGCAGCGCCGAAAACGCGGTGGCCGCGCTGAAGGCGGGTGCGTTCGACTACCTGACCAAGCCGGTCGACCTGGATCAGTTGAGGGTGCTGGTGCGCTCGGCGTTGCGCGGCGTGTCGACCGGCGGCAAGCCGGCCGACCAGGAAGCCGCGCCGGCCCAGGGCGCGCTGGCACGGCTGATCGGCGGCTCCGATTCGATCGCTCAATTGCGCGCGATGATCGGGCGGCTCGGTCAGAGCATGGCGCCGGTGTCGATCTTCGGAGAGTCGGGCAGCGGCAAGGAGCTGGTTGCGCGCGCGATTCACGAGGCATCGGCGCGCCGCGATATGCCGTTCATCGCGGTCAATTGCGGCGCGATCACCGAAAACCTGATGGAAGCGGAATTTTTCGGGTACCGGCGCGGCGCCTTCACCGGAGCCGATCGCGACCGTGACGGCTTCTTCCAGGCGGCCGCCGGAGGCACCCTGTTCCTGGACGAGATCGCCGAGTTGCCGATCGGGATGCAGGTCAAGCTGCTGCGCGCGATCCAGGAGCGCCGGGTGCGCAAGGTCGGTGCCACCGTCGAGGATCCGGTGGACGTGCGGATCTTGTGCGCAACCCATCAGGAATTGCAGAAATTGATCGCCAGCGGCCGTTTCCGCCAGGACCTGTTCTATCGGCTCAACGTGATCGAGCTGCGCGTGCCCAGCTTGCGCGAGCGCGCCGCGGACATCCCGGCCATCGCCGATTCGATCCTGCTTCGAATCGCGGAGCGCTCCGGCCTGTCGCCGAGCGGTCTGTCCGAGTCGGCCGTCCGCGCGCTGCGGAGCCATCCGTTTCCCGGCAACGTGCGCGAGTTGGAGAACATCCTGGAACGGGCGCTTGCGCTGGCCCCGGGGGTGGAATTGCAGGCGCACGATCTGCAGCTTCCGGAGCCGCTCGCGCCGGCGTCGCCGCCGCCCGAACCGGGCACGCTGGCGCCGCCGGTCGATCAGACCGAAGTATTCGAGCTCGAGCAGGGCGTGCCGACCGATCTGGAGGCCTACCTGGGCTCGGTCGAGCGCGGCGCGATCCTGGCGGCGCTGGCCCGCACCGGCCACAACCGGACCGCAGCGGCCCAGTTGCTCGGAATCTCCTTTCGCCAGATGCGCTACCGGATGCGCCGCCTGGGACTGAAATAGGCATTGCGGTGGCAGGCTCGGTCTCCATCGACGCCGCGGGCTGGGTTGCGAATGCACGGCGGCTGCCGTCGCCGAACCAGGACGGCCGCCCCGCCGGCGTCAGCATCGAGCTGCTGCTGATACACAACATCAGCCTGCCGCCGGGTCAGTTCGGCACCGGCGACATCGAGCGGCTGTTCACCAACCGTCTCGACCACGAAGCGCATCCGTATTTCGCCGGGTTGCGCGGACTGCGGGTGTCGGCCCATTTCCTGATTGCGCGCGACGGTCAGCTGATCCAGTTCGTCGGTTGCGCCGAAAGGGCCTGGCACGCGGGCGAATCGGTGTTCGAGGGGCGAACCCGCTGCAACGACTTTTCGATCGGCGTCGAGCTGGAGGGAACCGACACCCTCGCGTTCACCGACGCGCAGTACGAGGCGCTGGCGAGCCTGGCTCGGGCGCTGTTCGCGACCTATCCGCTGCGCGCGGTGCGGGGGCACAGCGACGTCTCGGCCCCGCGCAAGACCGACCCCGGACCCGCCTTCGATTGGCCGCGCTTCGCGCGTGCCCTGGACGCCGACCCGGCCGTGTTCCGGCCGGAGCTTTTGGGCTGAGCCGGCCGCCGCCGCGCTGGCGCGGCAGCGCCGTGCTGCCCTGCAAGAAAAATTCCGATCTTGCCGCCGCGGGCCGCATCCCATAAGATGCGCCACAATAGTTTGTACGAAATGAACTCGACACCACAACATATTGTATGTGCGACGCGCGCGCGCTGCGTCGCGCGGCGGCCTGTGCCGCGCGCGGCCGCGCGGGCGGCGGCCCGCGGGCGCCGCTTTCTACCGCTTGTGGTCGCGTGGCCGATCGGGCTGAACCGGGATGCGCCGCCAGCCGGCGCGTTGTGCAGGAGGATCTGAAGATGCAGCTTTCCACGCAGCAAGACGCAAACGTCGCGATCGAACACCTGCTGGGCGCGACCAGCGCAGTTCTGTCGAAGCGGAGCCTGGAGCGGCCGCAAGCCGACTCGCTGGCCGAGTACCAGGTGATCCGTCGCAACGGGGCGGTGGTCGGCTTCGAGCCGGGCAAGATCGTGGTCGCGATGAGCAAGGCCTTCATCGCCGTGCGCGGGGGTCAGGGGGCCGCATCGGCGGCGATTCGCGAGCAGGTCGAGGCTTTGACAGCGTCGGTGGTCGGCGCCTTGCTGCGGCGCCAGCCGGCCGGCGGGACCTTCCATATCGAGGAGATTCAGGACCAGGTCGAGCTGGCGCTGATGCGCGCGGGCGCGCACGACGTGGCTCGGGCCTATGTGCTGTACCGCGAGCATCGCGCCCAGCAACGCGCCCGCCAGCGCGACCAGCAGCAGGCGCCGTCGGTCGAATTGCACGTGGTCGACGGCGAGCGCCGCTTCCCGCTGGACCGGGCCGCTTTGCGGGAGTTGATCCAGTCTTCGTGCGACGGGCTGGACCCTGCCGTGTCGGCCGATGCGGTGCTGGGCGAGACCTTGAAAAACCTGTACGACGGGGTGCCGCTGATGGAGGTGCACAAGTCGGCCATCCTGGCGGCGCGCGCCCTGGTGGAGACCGACCCGGACTACGGCAGGCTCAGCGCCCGGCTGCTGCTGCACTCGATCCGGCGCGAAGTGCTCGGCGAGGAGGCCGATCAGGCCGCGATGAGCCGCCGCTACGCCGAGTATTTTCCGCGCTGCATCCGGCTGGGCATCGAGGCGGGCCGACTCGATGAACGGATGGTCCAGTTCGACCTGGATCGATTGGCGCGCGCGCTGCAGCCGCAACGGGACCTGCAGTTCTCGTACCTGGGCCTGCAGACCCTGTATGACCGCTATTTCCTGCACCACGACGGGCGCCGCTTCGAGCTTCCGCAGACCTTCTTCATGCGCGTGGCCATGGGGCTGGCTTTGAACGAGATCGACCGCGAAGCGCGCGCGATCGAGTTCTATGAGGTTCTGTCGAGCTTCGATTTCATGTGCTCGACGCCGACCCTTTTCAACTCGGGAACCTGCCACGCGCAGCTGTCGTCCTGTTACCTGACGACGGTGGCGGACGATCTGGACTCGATTTACGAGGCGATCAAGGAAAACGCGCTGCTGGCCAAGTACGCGGGCGGCCTGGGCAACGACTGGACCCCGGTGCGGGCGCTCGGCTCGCACATCCGGGGCACCAACGGCAAATCGCAGGGTGTCGTGCCTTTCCTGAAAGTCGTCAACGACACCGCGGTGGCCGTCAATCAGGGCGGCAAGCGCAAGGGCGCCGTGTGCTGCTACCTGGAGACCTGGCACCTGGACATCGAGGAGTTCCTGGAGCTGCGCAAGAACACCGGCGATGACCGGCGCCGTACCCACGACATGAATACGGCGAACTGGATCCCGGATCTGTTCATGAAGCGCGTCGAGCAGGACGCCGAATGGACCCTGTTTTCCCCGAGCGACGGTCCGCGCCTGCACGATCTGACCGGACGCGCATTCGAGCAGGCGTACGAGGAGCTCGAACAGAAGGCCGCTCGCGGTGAGCTGAAGCTGCACCGCAAGCTGCCCGCGCGACAGCTGTGGCGCAAGATGCTCAGCATGCTGTTCGAGACCGGCCATCCGTGGATCACGTTCAAGGATGCGTGCAACCTGCGCTCGCCCCAGCAGCACGCGGGCGTCGTGCACAGCTCCAACCTGTGCACCGAGATCACGCTGAACACCGGCGACACCGAGATCGCGGTGTGCAATCTGGGCTCGATCAACCTTCCGGCGCATCTGGCACAGGGCGCGGACGGCCGCATCGGCCTGGACCACGACAAGCTCAAGCGCACGGTCGGCACGGCCATGCGGATGCTCGATAACGTGATCGATATCAACTATTACGCCGTGGGCAAGGCGCGCAACGCCAATCTGCGGCATCGTCCGGTCGGCCTGGGCGTGATGGGATTCCAGGACTGCCTGTACCGGCTCGGGATCCCGTATGCCTCGGCCGAAGCCGTGGAGTTCGCCGATCGCAGCCAGGAGGCCGTTTGCTTCCACGCCTACTGGGCCTCGACCGAGCTGTCGGCCGAGCGGGGACGCTATGCGTCGTTCGCCGGATCGTTATGGGAGCGGGGCATCCTTCCGCAGGACACGCTGGTGCTGCTGGAGGCCGAGCGGGGCGGCCACGTCGAGCTGGATCTGTCGGAGAGCCTGGACTGGGACAGTCTGCGCTCCCGGATCTTCCGCCACGGGATGCGGAACTCCAACTGTGTTGCCATCGCGCCGACCGCGACGATTTCCAACATCGTGGGCGTTTCGGCCAGCATCGAGCCGACCTTTCAGAACCTTTTCGTCAAGTCGAACCTGTCCGGCGAATTCACCGTGGTCAACGAATACCTGGTGCGGGAACTGAAATCACTGGGAATCTGGGACGAGGTGATGGTTGCCGACCTGAAGTACTTCGACGGCAGCGTGGCCAGGATCGACCGCATCCCGGCGCAAATCCGGCAGCTGTTCGCCACTGCGTTCGAGATCGACCCGAAGTGGCTGGTTGAGTGCGGGGCGCGGCGCCAGAAATGGATCGATCAGGCCCAATCACTCAATATCTATATGGGCGGCGCCTCCGGCCGGCAGCTCGACGAGGTGTACCGGCTGGCCTGGGTCCGCGGGCTGAAGACCACCTACTACCTTAGAACGCTCGGCGCGACCCACGCCGAGAAATCCACCTCCCGGGCAGGGCAGTTGAACGCCGTGCCGAACGGCGCCGACGAGGCGGGCGCGGCCGTGTGCGCCTTGAAGCCGGGCCAGGCGGGCTTTTCCGAGTGCGAGGCTTGCCAGTAGCAGTTTCGCTGCGATTGCGATCGACAACGGCAGGAGTCATCCGATGCTTTCCTGGAATGAAGCGGGCAATTTCGCGGGACCGGCCCGGGCGCCATCCGTGCCCGATGCCGGTCAGACGTTCGCCGGCCAGGCCCAGCCGGGCACGATGCCCGCGTCGGTCCGCGCCCCGGCGCCCGGCGGCCAGCCCAAGGCACGCGTGCGCGCCGAGGACAAGCGGATCATCAACGGGCACACGGACGTCAATCAACTGGTGCCCCTGAAGTACAAATGGGCGTGGGACAAGTACCTGTCGGCCTGCGCCAACCACTGGATGCCGCAGGAGGTCAACATGGCGCGCGACATCGCGCTCTGGAAAGACCCGCGCGGGCTGACCGAGGACGAGCGGCGCATCGTCAACCGAAACCTGGGGTTTTTCGTCACGGCCGACTCGCTGGCGGCCAACAACATCGTGCTGGGCACTTATCGCCACATCACGGCGCCGGAGTGCCGCCAGTTCCTGCTGAGGCAGGCTTTCGAGGAGGCGATCCATACCCACGCCTACCAGTACATCGTCGAGTCGCTCGGTCTGGACGAGGCCGAGATCTTCAACGCGTACCACGAGGTGCCCTCGATCCGGGCCAAGGACGAGTTCCTGATCCCGTTCATCGACACGCTGACCGATCCGGCCTTCCGGACCGGAACCCTGGAGGCGGACCAGTCGCTGCTCAGGTCGCTGATCGTGTTCGCCTGCCTGATGGAGGGGCTGTTCTTCTACGTCGGGTTCACCCAGGTCCTGGCGCTGGGACGCCAGAACAAGATGACCGGGGCTGCCGAGCAGTACCAGTACATCCTGCGCGACGAGTCGATGCACTGCAATTTCGGCATCGATCTGATCAACCAGATCAAGCTGGAAAACCCCCGCCTCTGGAGCCAGTCCTTCCGGGCCGGCATCCGGGAGCTGTTCTCGCGGGCGGTCGAGCTGGAATACCGCTACGCCGAGGACACGATGCCGACGGGAGTACTCGGCCTGAACGCGCCGATGTTCAAGAGCTACCTGCGCTACATCGCGAACCGGCGCTGCCAGCAGATCGGCATCGAGCCGCTGTTCGAAGCCAGCGACAATCCGTTTCCATGGATGAGCGAGATGGCCGACCTGAAAAAGGAGCGCAACTTCTTCGAGACGCGCGTGATCGAATACCAGACCGGCGGCGCGCTGAGCTGGGAGTGAACGCGAAGCCTTCGCGGATCTTCGAATTGATGGTGCAATCGGGGCGAATGCGTGCGATCAGCGATCGAAGTTTTTGCGGTTGACGCGAAAAGTTTGCAAAAAACTCTTGCGATGTCGTGCGGTTCAGAGTTAGAGTGCGGGCTGCGTTTGGTTGCTCGATCAAATGATCGATCACTGAATTGAACTCGGACAGTCACAGTAGACGGTTCGCCGCCAGCACTCAGGAACCCACTGGTAACAAGACGCCCGGGTCTTGCGGGAGCGCTTCTTCTCTCCTGAAAGCCCGGGCCGCCGGAAGCAAGGTCGTCCGCTCCGGCCCCTGCCATCCCCACCCGAGTTTCCGCGCCAGCGCCCCGCTGGTGCCTTCCGCGCGTGCCTTCTGCCACGCGCTTCGTGCCGAATTCATCAGCGTCAGCGGTCAGTGCACTGACCGTTCCGCGCTTGGCTCGGATATGCGCCATTCAAAACGCATTTCTGGGCATGCCGCGGCGACAGAGCCTCCGCATGCGCCGATGAATCGCCCGGCCCACCGCAACCGCGGTGGCCGGGTTTGTCTTCTGACGTTCTTTTGTTAACCCACTAGGAGATCACCATGGCAACAGCCAAGAAAGCGAAGAAGGCAGCGAAGAAGTCGGCCAAGAAGTCGGCCAAGAAGTCCGCCAAGAAGAAGTCTGCGAAGAAGTCTGCGAAAAAGGCCGCAAAGAAAAGGTCAGCAGGCAAGACCGCCAAAAAGGCCAAGAAGGCAGCCAAGAAATCGGCTAAAAAAAAAGTAGCTAAAAAGGCCAAGAAGGCGAAAAAGGCTCCGAAGCGGGCCGCTCGGAAGGCGCCGGCTGCCAAGCCGGCGACTCCGGCGGCGCCGCCCGCTGCGGCCCCTGCGGCCACAGCGGCCCCGGGTGCCAAGACGGCGCTGAATCCAGCGGCGGCTTGGCCTTTCCCGACCGGCAGCCGGCCATAAAGCCTCACGCTAAATCTTGAGGCGCCCTCACACGGCGCCTCTTTTTTTCCGCACTTTGCGCCGCGTGCGAGGCCTGTCACTGCGGCGTCGCGCAATTCAACCGCAGTTACAATCGGCGCCGGTTACCTCGGCGGAGCGCGCATGCTGCTGCTCGGAATCGTCCACCTGTTGCTGAACACGGCGGCGGCACTGCTGGGCGGTGCGCTGCTGCTGCGGGTGTACCTGTCCTGGCTGCGGATTGCCGGCCACAATCCGCTCTATCAGCTCTCCTGGGCCTTGACCGAATGGCTGGTCAAGCCGTTTCGCACGCTGCTGCCGGGTCGCGCCCGGGTTGACTGGTCGTGCGTGGTGGCGGCGCTGGCGGTGGCGCTGGCCTTCGAGCTGCTGAAGCGCTTGACCGGGATCGGGGTCGCGCTGGATTGGGCGCTGCTGGTGCCCCAGGTGCTTGGCCTGCTGGTGCACTGGGCGCTGTACATGCTGACGGTGCTGGTCTTTATCTACGTGTTGCTCAGCCTGGTCAATCCTCATGCACCACTGGCGCCGACGTTCGACCTGCTGACGCGTCCGCTGCTGGCGCCGTTTCGACGGGCGCTGCCGCTGCTGGGCGGCTTTGACCTGTCGCCGATCGCGTTTCTGCTGGTGGTCCAGATTCTTCTGTTGATTCTGGACTGGGCCAGCCTGTAGGGCGGCCTTACCAGGGGCGGTATCCGAACGCCTCCAAAAAGCGCTCCTCGATCTGCGCGCGCGTTGGCGTGTGTCGTTGGGCGCCGGCCTGCTCGATCTTGAGTGCCCCCATCACGGCGCCCAGTCGCCCGGTGCTCGGCCAGTCCAAGCCCTGGGCGATGCCGTACAACAGCCCCGCGCGGTAGGCGTCGCCGCATCCGGTCGGATCGCGCACCGCCCTGGCCGGTGCCGCCGGGATCTGCAGGACGTTGCCGCCGACATGGATGCGCGATCCTTGCGCCCCGAGCGTCACCACCACGGATTTCAGGCGTCGCGCCAGCGATTCCAGATCGCAACCCGTCTTGGCCGCCATCAGTCTGGCTTCGTAGTCGTTCACGGCCAGGTATTGCGCGCGTTCGATGAACCACTCCAGCTCGGCCGCCTCGAACATCGGGATGCCCTGTCCCGGATCGAAAATGAACGGTATGCCCGCCTCGCTGATCTGCTGGGCGTGCTGCAGCATGCCGTCCCGCCCATCGGGGCCGACGATGGCCAGCTCGATACCCGCCGGCTCGATCCGGTTCAGGTGCGAGTGCGACATCGCGCCCGGATGAAAAGCGGTGATCTGATTGTCGTCCAGGTCCGTCGTGATGAACGCCTGGGCGGTCAACGTACCCGGTACCTGCCGCACGAAGCGGCGATCGATCCTGAAGCGGTCCAGGTGATCCAGGTACGGCTGGCCGTCGTCTCCGATGGTCGCCATCGGCCACGGCGAGCCGTCCAGCAGCGCCAGGTTGTAAGCGATGTTGCCGGCGCATCCGCCGAATTCGCGTCGCAGCGACGGCACCAGAAAGGACACGTTCAGGATGTGCACCTGGTCGGGCAGGATATGGTCCTTGAAGCGACCGCTGAACACCATGATCGAGTCGAAGGCGAACGATCCGCAGATCAGAGTGGACATGGGTTGCCTGGCCGGTTCAAAGTGGGACCCCTCACTGCCGCCGGGACGATCGGCCCGACATCACAGGTAGAACGGATACAGGACGAAGCCGGAGGCGTTCAAGCCGCGCGCCTCGAACACCAGGCGTACCGACAGGTCCGAGCCGGGTGCCAGCCCCTCGTCGATCCTCGACGAAGGCTCGCCACTGGACGTCAGGTAATCGACCGGCAGAAACACCTTGCGGGCAATGGGCCGGTTCTGGGTGTCGGTCAGCGTGACCTCGATCGCCGGCAAGGCCATGATGAAATTGGCGCGGCTGCGCACTGCCGCGTTCAGTTCGATCACATCGGTGCCCGGGATGGCCGCCAGCTCGGAGCCGATGATGGTCAACAGCTCCGCGCGCGCCGGCCATCCGACCGTGCAGCCGTACAGGCTGCAGGCGCGCGCCAGCAGGGGATGCAGCGACGGCCAGGCCTGCAGCTCATCGTCACGCAACGCCAGCCCGACCTGCAGCGCCGCCAGCAGCGCCAGAGGAACGCAGGCGATGGCCAGCACGCGTTGCAGCCGCTGCTCGCGTTGTTGATCCTCGGTTGGCAGGAACGAAGGCGCCGCCAGTGGCGCCTCTTCCAGATCCTGGTCGGCGTCCTCGCCGGCTTGCTGCCCCTGGCCGGTCGCAAGCAGATTGCGGTACCCGGCCGCCGCCAGTTGCGGCTCTATCGACCCGCGCGGCGCGCTCGGCGGCGCCGACGGTGCCTGCGTGACCAGCGCCGCTTCCAGTCGCTGCTCGGGCACGCCGAACAGGGTGGGCACCGCCAGCTCGTCCCGGATCTCGCTCGCTTCGGACGGCGCGCGCCGCCCGGACGGGATCGGGCGCACATCGCGCGGCGCGCTGGCCTTGATCAGCCGCGGGCCGGCCGGAGGTTGAGGCCGCTCCGCCGATGGCGCCGCCGCCACCGCCGGACCTGGCAGGGCCGCGCCTCCGATCGGCGCTTCCGCCCGTTCCCGCGCCAAAGTCTGGTCGTCCACATAGCTGAGGCTTCCGATCGCGTCGAACACCTGACGGCATTCGCCGCAGCGGACCAGGCCGCCGCGCAGCTTCAGCTGGTCCGCGACCACGCGAAACAGCGCGCGACAATGCGGACAGCGCGCAGCAAGCGCCATGATCAGCGGCTCGCACGCTGCCCGGCCAGACAGACCCAGTCGCCGTCGCGGCCCCACACGGCCAGGCCCAGCCGCGGCTCGGCCGCACGGTAAGCCTGAACCAGAGCGTCGACCTGGCGCGTCAGCACGCCAGCCAGGACGATCGAACCTCGATCGGCAAGCAGCCCGAGCAGGGCCGGCGCGAGCAGGATCAGCGGATTGGCCAGGATGTTGGCGATCACCACGTCGAAGCGATCCCCCGCGCCGTTGGAGCGGAGCGATTCAGGCGCAGTGTAATCGGCCTGCACAGCGTTGCGACGCGAGTTTCCGCGGGCGACCTGCAGCGCCAACGGGTCGATGTCGACGCCGCAGACCAATTGCGCACCGAGCTTGGCCGCGGCGATGGCCAGGATGCCCGAGCCGCAGCCGTAGTCGAGCACTCGGATGCCAGGCCGAACATTGGCCACCAGCCATTGCAGGCAGAGGCGACTGCTCGGATGCGTGCCGGTGCCGAACGCCATGCCCGGGTCCAGGCGAAGGTTTACCGCCGAAGGATCGGGTGGGTCGACCCAGGACGGAACGATCCACAACGGCCCGATGCGCAGCGGGGAAAACTGGGCCTGGCTGACCCGGACCCAGTCCTGTTCGCCGATCCGGCGCACGGCCGTAATCGTCGGAGGTGGCCGATCCAGGCGGGCCGATGCGAGCGTCAGCACGTCTTGCGGGGCTCGATCCGGTCCGATCAGCACGCGCAGCCGGTTCAGCGGCCACAGCGCCGACGGATCGCCACCCGGCTCGCCGAAAATCGGCTGGTCGTTGCTCTCGGGCGAGGCATCTTCCACGCTGACGGACCAGGCGCCGGCCTGCAGCAGCGCATCCGAAAGCGGCTCGGCCGACCGGGCGTCGGCCAGCACGACGAATTCGGTCAAGCCGGCGGCCGGCCGATCGTCATCAGGATCGGGGGGCGTGGATGGCTGCCAGTCGGTTCTCAAGGTAGTGGATGCTGGTGCCGCCCTGGATGAACTTCTCGTCGAGCATCAGTTCGCGATGAAGCGCAATGTTCGAAAGGATGCCTTCGACGACCATCTCGGACAGCGCGATCCGCATCCGGGCGATCGCCTGGCTGCGGCTGTCCCCGTAGCAGATCAATTTGCCGATCAGCGAATCATAGTGCGGCGGGACGAAATAGCCGGCGTAGGCGTGGGAATCGACCCGTACACCGGGGCCGCCAGGCGCGTGCCAGGCGGTGATGCGCCCCGGACTGGGGGTGAATTTGAAAGGATCTTCGGCATTGATGCGGCACTCGATCGCGTGTCCGCGCGATGAGATGTCGCGTTGCCGGAGCGCGAGTTTCTCTCCGGCGGCGATCCGGATCTGGTGCTGGACGATGTCGATGCCGGTGACCATCTCGGTGACCGGATGCTCGACCTGGACCCGCGTGTTCATCTCGATGAAGTAGAACTCGCCGCCCTCGTACAGGAACTCGAAGGTGCCGGCGCCCCGATAGTCGATCTTGCGGCACGCCTCCGCGCAGCGCTCGCCGATGCGTTCGATCAGCTTGCGGGCAATGCCGGGCGCCGGCGCCTCTTCCAGGATTTTCTGGTGACGGCGCTGCATCGAGCAGTCCCGGTCACCCAGCCAGACCGCGTTGCGGCTTTGATCGGACAGCACCTGGATTTCGACGTGACGCGGGTTTTCGAGAAACTTCTCCAGGTAGACGGACGGATTGCCGAAGGCGCTCTGGGCCTCCTGGCGGGTCAGCGCGACGGCGTTGACCAGGGCCGCCTCGGTGTGCACGGCCCGCATGCCCCGCCCGCCGCCGCCGCCGGCCGCCTTGACGATGACCGGGTAGCCGACCGACCGGGCGATCCGCACGATATCGCGTGCCTCGTCGGGCAGCGAGCCCTCGGATCCGGGCACGGTCGGCACGCCGGCTTCCACCATGGCCCGCTTCGCACTGATCTTGTCGCCCATCAGACGGATCGACTCCGGGCGCGGTCCGATGAACACGAAGCCGCTGCGTTCACAGCGTTCGGCGAAGTCCGCGTTTTCGGAGAGGAATCCATAGCCGGGGTGAATCGCCTCGGCATCGGTGACCTCGGCCGCGCTGATGATCGCCGGCACGTTCAGATAGCTGTCCTTGGAAGGCGCCAGCCCGATGCACACCAATTCGTCGGCCAGCTTCACGTACTTGGCGTCCGTGTCGGCCTCGGAGTGGACGACCACGGTCCGGATGCCCAGTTCGCGGCAGGCCCTTTGGATACGCAGCGCAATTTCGCCGCGATTGGCGATCAGGATCTTTCCGAACATCGGCCGGGCTAGGCGATCACGAACAGGACCTGGCCGTACTCGACTGCCTGGCCGTTTTCGACCAGGATCTCCTTCACGGTACCGGCTACCTCGGCCTCGATCTCGTTGAGCAGCTTCATCGCCTCGATGATGCACAGCGTGTCGCCGGGCTTGACGGTGTCTCCTACCTCGATGAAGGGGTCGGCGCCGGGCCCTGAAGCCCGGTAGAAAGTTCCCACCATCGGCGACTTGACCCGGTGCCCCTTGGCCTCCTCGACCGCCGCTGCCGTCGGTGCCACCGCGCCGGCGGCCGCCAGCACCGGGGCAGCGGCCACCAGGCTCGGGCCGTTGGCCACCGCGGTCGGGCCGTGCGCGCCCGGCTGCTTGACGATGCGCACCTTGTCCTCGCCCTCGGTCACCTCGAGCTCGGCAATCCCGGACTCGGCTACCAGATCGATCAGCGTCTTGAGCTTTCGAAGGTCCATCGTGCGGGGCGTTGTTTCGGTCGAGGAGCGCCGGGCCACTGACTCAGCCTTGTGCCGCCGGCGGCGGTGAGGAGTAGCCCGCGGCGAATTCGAGCGCCAGGCGGTATCCGGCCACTCCCAGGCCGATGATCGAACCGACTGCCAGGTCAGCCAGCAGCGAGCGCTGGCGAAAACGCTCGCGCCGGTACACGTTGGACAGGTGCACTTCGACGAATGCAATGGCCACGGCGGCCAATGCGTCGCGCAGCGCGATGCTGGTGTGCGTCAGGGCGCCGGCGTTGATGATGATGAAATCCGTGCCGTCGGCCCTCGCCGCGTGCACCCTGTCGATCAGGCCACCTTCGTGGTTGCTCTGGAAGGTCTGCAGCGTGAGCCCCAGACCGGTTGCAACCTGGGCCAGCTCGCGCTCGATGTCGGCCAGCGTGCTGCGGCCGTATACCGCCGGCTCGCGGCTGCCAAGCAAATTCAGATTCGGACCGTTGACGACAAGGACAGAGCGTGCCACCGAGGGGTCGGGCGCCTGGCTGCCGGCTGGGAAAAGGCGGTAGAAGGCGTCAGTTATTAGTATGAAGCGGCGGATTGTCTACAATTCGCCGAGATTTGTCCAGCCCGTGACCGGCACCCGCAACCGCTCAGTGGCTACCGTACTCGGCCACCCAGCGGCGCAATTCGGGCGCCTGAACGCGGCCTGAATGCTCCTCGACGAGGCGGCCGTCGGGCGAGATCAGTGCAGTATAGGGCAGCACGGGCTCGGGGTTGCCCAGTTGCTGAGCCAGTTGCATCCCGTCGAATCCGGCGGCGAGCAGCGGAATTCTCAGCTGATGCTGCCGGCGGAAATCGCGGATCTTGTCCGCGTCGTCGACCCCGATGCCGATCACGGCCACATTGCGTTGCGCGAACTCGTCGGCGAAGCGCTGCAACTCGGGCATCTCTTCCACGCAAGGCCCACACCACGTGGCCCAGAAGTTCACCACCAGCAGCTTGCCCCGCCAGGACTGAAGAGACCTCTGAGCCCCGTCCGCGTCGGGCAGCGTCAACGCGAACAACGCGGCGGTCGCCCGATCGGACGCGGCATCGCGGGCTGGCCGCGAGGCCCACAGCGCCCCGGCCGCCAGCGCGATCGCCGCCGCCAGGGCCAGCGCGATCAGTGCGGTCCTGCGCGCCATTCCGATCCTTCGGCAAGTGGTCGCAGACCACTTGCCGCGCGCATCTCCCCTCTCCCACGCCAGCGTGAAAGCACAATCTCCCCTCTCTCACGCCAGTGGGAGAGGGGCGGGGGAGAGGGTGGTCGAAGAATCGACACCATCACAAGGAAGTCCCGCCCCCTGGCACCTCGCCGGTCTCCGCCAGCAGGCGCTCAACCATCGAGACGCTGGCGCGCCCGGCTCGTTCGACCGGGTGCAGGTCAGGGTCCTTGGCCCGGCCGGCAGGAGCCACCCGCAGCGCGACCGGGTCCATCACACTCAGCGTCATCCCGATGGGGTCCTCCAGGTGGCTGTCGCGCGGTGCCGGCACCAGGAATTCGAGCACTTCCTGCGTCGTCTCCGCGTTCGGGCCGGCCTCGCGTACCTCGAACGGCTGCGACTGATTCAACAGGAATATCTCCACGTCCTTCGCGCTGTCGGTATACAGATTCAGATGGATACCCGAGTGGCCGGTTGCGGTGCCGTTCAGAACCGCGCCCACCAGGTGCGGATTGAACTCGAGCAGCCGCCGCATCCACCGCAGCGCCAGGCGGCGCAGCGCCGCCAGCTGAGCCGGCTGACTGTCGGCCGCGAACAACCGCAGATAGCGCCGCAGTTCGGACTCGACCAGCGCATTGTCGGGCATCGCGCCGAATGCGCCGGCCGCCTCGCCCAGCACTTCCCTCGCGGCCCTGCGCTTTGCCGTTGCGTAGTCGCACCCATCTTCCGCGATCCAGCGCGCGGCCGATGCGGCGATCGCGGTTTTCAGGTCTTCCCCGCGGGACGCGCTGCGGACTGGACTCTGGCTCATCGTTTCAGTGGCCCTCAAAGGGTCCGACAATGCTACATTCCTGCGCTGCAGCAGGCCGGTTGAAATCACCCTGCGGTCACGGCCGAACCGTGGGCCTGCAGGTCCGCAGGGTGGTCCTTAGCCCGTGCCATTGGCGAGGCCGTACCGCGTACGGCGTGGCTGCAATGGCCCGCCAATTCCAAGTCTTCCGACGGCGCGTTCCGATGAAGATATCGACGTTTCAAAACTGAGTGGCTGACCTCGGCGCTCGCGACACCGCGTACCAGGCGGGTCGCGCGGTGTCCGCAATAGACCGATTGGCTTCTGATGCATTTGCACATACTCGGGATCGGCGGCACGTTCATGGGCGGGCTCGCGCAACTCGCCAAGGCGACCGGGCATCGGGTGACCGGCTGCGACACCGCAGTGTATCCGCCAATGAGCGAGCAGTTGCGCCTCGCCGGCATCGACCCGATCGAAGGATTCGGCGCGGATCAGCTGCAGCTGCAGCCGGACCGCTTCGTGGTCGGCAACGTGGTCTCGCGTGGCAATCCGCTGATGGAGGCGATCCTGGACAGCGGCGCGCCCTTTGTGTCGGGGCCGCAATGGCTTCACGAGAACGTGCTCGGGGGTCGCGAGGTGCTGGCGGTGGCCGGAACGCACGGCAAGACCACCACCGCGTCGATGCTGGCCTGGATCCTGCAGGTCACGGACACCTCGCCCGGCTTCCTGATCGGGGGAGTGCCGCTCGATTTCGGCACGTCGGCCCGGATCGGTGAGGGTCGACTCTTTGTCATCGAGGCCGACGAGTACGACACCGCCTTTTTCGACAAGCGCAGCAAGTTCGTCCACTATTTTCCGCGCATCGCGGTCCTGAACAACCTGGAATTCGACCACGCCGACATCTTCGCCGACCTGGCGGCTATCGAGACGCAGTTTCATCATCTGGTGCGTTGCGTGCCGGCCAGCGGCCGCCTGATCGTCAATGGATCCGATGAGGCGCTGGCGCGTGTGCTGCAGCGCGGCTGCTGGAGCTCGGTGGAACGCTTCAACGAGCCGGGCGGCTGGCATGCCGGCGGGATCGAGGAAAGCAGGGTGCACGAGTTCGACGTGCTGCAGGGCTCGACCCTGCACGGGCGGGTCCGCCTCGCGCTGGCGGGCGAGCACAACCGGTGTAACGCGCTGGCCGCGATCGCCGCCGCTTCGGCCGCCGGAGTCGAGCCGGCCCGTGCGGTCGAAGCACTGCAGACCTTTGCCGGGGTGCGCCGCCGGCTGGAGGTGGCCGGCGAGGCCTTTGGGGTGACCGTGTACGACGATTTCGCGCACCACCCGAGCGCGATCGCGGCCACGCTGCAGGGCCTGCGGCGGCGCGTGGGTTCACGCCTGCTGGCGGTGTTCGAGCCCCGCTCCAACACGATGCGCCTGGGCTCGATGCGACAGCCGCTGGTCGACAGCCTGCGGCTGGCCGACCGGGTGTTCTGCTACGCGCCGCGCGAGGGGCGGCGTGCCGTGGCCTGGGACGCGGCCGAGGTGATGCGTGAGCTCGACGGCGCGTGCGTGGCGCAGGACCTGGATGCTCTGGCAGCGCAGGTGGCCGAGGCCGCTCGACCGGGCGATCACGTGGTGGTGATGAGCAACGGCGGCTTCGGCGGCATGCCGCACCGGATCCTGGAGTTGCTGGCGCGACGGGGCACCGGCGGATGATTCTTTACCTTCATGGTTTCCGCTCGTCGCCGCGCTCCACCAAGGCGGAGCAGATCCGCTCGGCGCTGGCCGCGCGCGGACGCTCTGGCGATTTCGTCTGCCCGCAACTTCCGGTGTCGCCACGGGCGGCGGTGAACATGGCGCTGGCCGCGGCCGCTCTCGAACATCCGGCCAAGCTGACACTGGTCGGTAGCTCGCTCGGAGGCTACTACGCCACCTGGGTGGCCGAACGCCTCGGCTGCCGGGCCGTGCTGCTCAACCCGGCCGTTTTCCCGTACCGCGATCTGGCTGCCCAACTGGGCCGGCACCCGGTCTTTTTCTCGGATCAGACGGTCGAGCTGACGGCCGATCATCTGGCCGAGTTGCATGGCGTGGATACGGCCCGGATCAGCCGGCCGGAGCGCTATTTCCTGATTGCCGCCACCGCAGACGAGGTGATCGACTGGACCACGATGGTGGCCAAGTACGCGGGGTGCCGGCAAAGAGTGGTCCAGGGCTCGGACCACGCGCTGTCGGACTTCGACCGCTATCTGGGCGAGGTGCTCGATTTTTGTGACGGACTGAACTGACAGGGCGGAGCGATGAAACTGAAGGGAAAGGTGGCCGTGATCACGGGCGCAGCGCAGGGGATCGGCTACGCGACGGCTCGAAAATTTCTCGACGAGGGGGCAGCAGTTGCTCTGGTGGACCTGTCGGCCGACGCGTTGCAGGCGGCGCGCTCGGCCTTGAAGATCAACGGCGAGATCATCGAATCGTTCGCGGTCGACGTGACGCGGCGCGATCAGCTCGACGAGATGGTGGGCCAGTTGCGCATGCGCTTCGGCCGCGTCGATGTCCTCGTGAACAACGCCGGTATCACGCAGGATGCGCGCATCCAGAACATGACCGACGAGCAGTTCGACCGCGTGATCGACGTCAATCTGAAGGGAACCTACAACAGCAGCAAGGCGGTGCTGGGGCTGATGCTCGAGCAGGGATCCGGCGTGATACTGAACGCCTCCAGCGTGGTGGGCATCTACGGAAACTTCGGTCAGACCAACTACGCGGCCAGCAAGTTCGGGGTGATCGGATTCGTGAAGACCTGGGCGCGCGAGCTCGGCCCGAAGGGGATCCGATGCAACGCCGTCTGTCCCGGCTTCATCGCGACCCACATCCTGGAGTCGATCCCGCAGCGCGTGCTGTCCCAGTTGACCGAACGGGTCCCGTTGAGGCGTCTCGGCCGGCCGGAGGAAGTGGCCAATGTGTACGCCTTTCTCGCCTCCGACGAGGCAAGCTATATCAACGGCGCCGTGATCGAGGTGGCCGGAGGGTTGACCGTCTGAACCAAGCGGACCTGTAACGGCCACCGGATCCAATGCATCTGCTGTTCGAGGAAGAGGGCGATCTGAAGGTCGGCGCGGTGCTGTCGGCCACCGACGCCTCGTTTCAGGTGGAGCTGCCCGGCGGCCGGCGCGCCAAGATCAAGTCCGCCCATGTGCTGCTGCGCTTCGAGCGTCCGAGCGGCGTGCAGCTGCTCGAGCAGGCCCGCCACGAGGCCGGCGCCGTGGACCTGGACTTCCTGTGGCAATGCGCGCCCCAGGAGGAATTCGGATTTCAGGAGCTGGCCCGCGAGTACTTCGGCCACGAGCCGGCGGCGGTCGAGGCGGCGGCCATTCTGATGCGGCTGCATTCGGCTCCGGTGTATTTTCACCGCCGGGGCAAAGGAAGGTTCAGGCCGGCTGCTCCTGACGTGCTGCAAGCGGCACTGGCCGCGGTGGCCAGGCGGCGCGAACAGGACGAGCGGCGCGCGTCGTATGTGGGCGAATTGCTGGCCGGCGGTCTGCCCGAGCCGATCCTGCGCCAGGGGGCGCAGCTGCTGTTGCAGCCGGACAAGAACTCGCCCGAGTACAAGGCGGTCGAGCAGGCCGCGCGCGAGCTGAAGACGACCGCGCTGCGCCTGCTGCTGGCGCGCGGCTCGATCGCTTCGGCGTATGACTGGCACCTGGAGAATTTCATGGTGCGCTGTTTTCCGCGCGGCACCGGCTTTGTCCCGCCTGCGCACGCTCCGCCACCGCACGATGCAGCCCTCGCGCTGGCGCCCGTCCAGGCGTTCTCGATCGACGACAGCTCGACCACCGAGATCGACGATGCGTTTTCGGTGTCGCAGACGGCGCACGGGCGGATACGGATCGGGATTCACATCGCCGCGCCGGCCACGGCCATTCTGCGCGACGATCCGCTCGACCTGCTGGCCAGGTCCCGCATGTCGACCGTTTACGCGCCCGGCCTGAAGATCACGATGCTGCCCGAGGCCTGGATCGGGGCTTTCTCGCTCGACCAGGGCCGCACGGTACCGGCAGTGTCGCTTTACCTGGAGCTGGATCCGGAGGGCGTCAAAGTCGAGTCTGCCGTCAGCGTGGTGGAGCGGATCCGCATCGAGGCCAATCTGCGCCATGACGAGCTGGCGCCGGTTGCGACCGAGCAGGCGCTGGCCGATCCACGGCCCGGGCTGCCGTTTGGCGCCCAGCTCGGCGCGCTGTGGCGCCTGGCCGGGGGCCTGTTGAAGCAGCGCGAAGCGGCGCGCGGTCGGCCCGAAGCGAGCGGACGTGTCGACTACACCTTCGAGCTGCAGGGGCAGGGCGAGCAGGCCCGCGTGACGATCCGGCCGAGGTTGCGTGATGCGCCGCTGGACCGGATCGTGGCTGAATTGATGATCTATGCGAACTCGCACTGGGGGCGGTGGCTGGCCGAGCAGGGTCTGGCCGGCATTTATCGGTCCCAGTCGGCCGGCCGGGTGCGCATGTCGACCGCTCCGGCGCCGCACGACGGGCTTGGCGTCGCCCACTATGCATGGAGCAGTTCGCCGCTGCGCCGCTATGTGGATCTGGTCAACCAGCGCCAGCTGCTCGCCGCGATCACCGGCCAGCCGCCCGCGTACGCCCGCAACGACGCGCAACTGTTCGCGATCGTCTCGGCCTTCGACGCCACCTACGGGGCGTATGACGATTTCCAGCAGGCGATGGAGCGCTACTGGTGCCTGCGCTGGCTCGATCAAAGCGGCGTTCGGCGCTGCCGCGCGACGATTCTGCGCGGCGATCTGGTCAGGCTGGACGGGCTGCCGCTGGTGGTGCGCGTGTCCGGGCTGCCGCCGTTGCCGCGTGGCAGGTGCGTGGAGCTCGAGCTGTGCGGCCACGATCTGATCGATCTTTCACTGGACGCGCGGCTGCATCGGGTGCTGGACGCCTCCAACGACCAGGGACTCGACGAGGAGGATGCGGCGCTGGATGCGGCTCGCTTTGGCGCTGCCACCGACCCGACCGCGCCGGCAACTCCGGATTTGCAGGACGGCTCCGGCCAGACGGCAGGGTGAAAAACGGTGCAGACTCACGCATCGTTCGAGACTGACGGTCCCAGGACGGGCTGCGGCGTGTCCGAGGCTTGGCTATCGGAAACGTTGGGGTGGAGCGGCAAATGCAGTTGATCGACTCGTGGTTCAGTGATCGGGTGCTGATGGCGGCGTTGATGGCGTCGGCGGGGATGCACGCGCTGGTGCTGGCAGTCCGGTTCGTCGATCCGGAGCTGCTGCGAATGCATCAGACCGACCCGATGCTGGAAATCGTGCTGGTCAATGCGAAAAGCGCGGCCAGCCCTTCCAAGCCCCAGGCGCTGGCCCAGGCGAACCTGGAAGGCGGCGGCACTCAGGACGAAGGTCGCCGCAGCTCGCCGTTTCCCAATCTGTCCGAAGAGCACGACGGCGACACGATCCAGGTCGAACGCAAATCGGTTGAGCGCCTGGAGCAGGAACAGCGCCAGCTGCTGGCGATGGTCCGCAAGATGAACGCCACCACCTACGTGGTCGAGCAGCGCAAGCAAAGCAACAACGGCACCGAGCATCCCGAGGCGTACAAGCAGCAGCTGGCGCGCATGGAGGCGGAAATTTCCAGGGAGATTTCCGACTACCAGCAGCGGCCGCGCCGGCACCATTTCATGCCCAGCACCTCCGAGTACCGCTTCGCGCGATACTTCGAGGACTGGCGCGCGCGGGTCGAAAAGGTCGGCAACGAGAACTATCCCGAGGAAGCGCGCGGGCGCATCTACGGATCGCTGCAGATGACGGTGGTGATCAATCGCAGCGGCTCGCTGCTCGATGCGATCATCGAGCGCTCGTCCGGCTCCGCGGTCCTGGACCGCGCGGCGCGCCGTATAGTTAAGCTTGCTGCTCCGTACCCGCCGTTTCCGCCCGAGATCGCGCGCGACACCGATGTGCTCGAGATCACACGGACCTGGATGTTTACCAACGATCAGTTCGGTACCCGTGCCATCGTCGATGCGACGGCGGGGCGTCATTAGCTGATGGCCAAGGTCGACCGCTACGCCGTCGTCGGAAATCCGATCGGCCATAGCCGATCGCCGGAGATCCACCGGCTGTTCGCCCAGGCTACCCAGCAGCCGATCACCTATGAACGCCTGGAGGGACCCCTGGACGGGTTCGAGGAATTCGCGCTCGGCTTGCGCGACTCGGGGTACCTGGGGCTGAACGTGACGATTCCGTTCAAGCTCGACGCATCCAAGCTGGCCGACTCGCTGACCGCCAGGGCGCGCCTGGCCGGCGCGGTCAATACGCTGAAGTTCGACGAAGACACGATTTTCGGCGAGAACACCGACGGAATCGGTTTCGTGCGCGACATCACCAACCGGCTCGGATTCAAGGTGACTAACGCGGCGATCCTGGTGCTGGGCGCGGGCGGGGGCGTGCGCGGCCTGATCGCCTCGCTGCTGGAGGAAAGGCCGAAGTGGATTGCGGTGGCCAACCGCACCCACGGTCGGGCTCAGGAGCTCGGCGACGAATTCGGCGTCGAGGCGATTCGAATGGATGAAATCCCCGCCGAGCACTTCGACCTGATCGTCAACGGAACCTCCAGCAGTCTGAACCAGGATGCACCGCCGATCGATCCGGAGACTTTCGACGATTGCGCGCTCGCTTACGATCTGGTGTACGCACCGGAACCGACGCCGTTCATGCGGCTGGCCGAGCGCGGCGGCGCGCACACGGTGGCCGACGGACTGGGCATGCTGATCGAGCAGGCCGCGGAGTCGTTTCTGTTCTGGCGTGGCGTGCGGCCCGATACCGCTCCGGTGTACCGCGAGTTGCGCCGCATGCTGGACCAGTCCCGTACCGTCTCCAAGTGACGCGGGCGGATCCGGGGCGCTGGCTCAGGCGGGCCTTGCTCCTCGCGCTGGTCGTGCTGACGGCGATGCAGGCGTGGTACCTGTGCTGGATCGTTTACTGGAAGTGGCACGACCCGGCGCTGACCGCCTTCATGCGCCATGCGCAGGACCGGCTGGCGGTGCGCAATCCCTCGGTCCGCCTGAAGCAGCAATGGGTCGCGTACGGTCGCATTTCCGGCAACCTGAAGCGTGCCGTGGTGGCGGCCGAGGACGCGCGGTTTCTCGAGCACGAAGGCGTCGACTGGGAGGCCATGGAGAAGGCGTACGAGCAGAATCGGAAGCGGGGTCGCACGGCGCATGGCGGTTCGACCATCTCGCAGCAGCTGGCGAAGAACCTGTTCCTGTCGGCGCACCGCAGCTACCTGCGCAAGGCCCAGGAGCTGCTGATCACGTGGATGGTGGAGGCGCTCTGGAATAAACGCCGCATTCTGGAGGTCTATTTGAATGTGGTCGAGTGGGGCGATGGCGTGTTCGGCGCGCAGGCAGCGGCCCGGCATTATTTCGGTGTGGACGCCGTCTCGTTGTCGCCCGAACAGGCCGCCCGAATGGCCGCCATGCTGCCCGCGCCCCGCCTGTTCGACCATCACCGCGATGCCCCGTTTCTGCTCCAACGCACCGATTCGATCCTGCGCAACCTGCCCGCCGCGCAGATCCCGTGAGCTCGCCGTTGGTTCAACGGCAACGTTGCGCGCCGCTGGATGCAGCGTTTCGGTCATCGGGCCAAATACCCTGAGCCCCGCACCTATACTGCGCGGCTGCGCGACGCCGCGCGCCGCTCGGCGCGCAACGGCCGATCGGAAATCCTGTCGATGAAAACCCCCGCGACTTCGATGCCTCAGCCTTTGCCCCGCTACAGCCCCGTTGCGATCGGTCTGCACTGGTTTCTGGCCGCGGTCATATCGGTCGGGTTTGTGATCGGCCTGCTGATGGCCGGCGAGCCGCCTACGCCGGCGCGGGTGCGCTGGATCGCCTACCACAAGTGGATCGGCCTGACGATCCTGCTCCTTTCGGCCTTCAGGCTGCTGTGGCGGCTGTCGCACCGTCCACCGGCATTGCCTGGATCGATGGCGCCGTGGCAACGGAGGGTGGAAAGCTGGGTGCACCGGTTGATGTACCTGTTCTTCTTCATCATCCCGTTGGTCGGCTGGGCGTACAGCTCGGCGCTCGGCTACCACGTGGTTTACCTGGGGTTGATCCGGCTGCCGGATCTGGCGCCGAAGGACAAGCAGCTTGCCGACGTGCTGCTCGAGGTGCATGCGACACTGGCCTGGACGCTGGCCACGCTGGTCGGCCTGCACGTGGCGGCAGCGCTGAAGCACCACTTCATCGACCGGGACGGACTGCTGTCGCGCATGGGGCTGCGCGGCATCGTGCGCAAGGCGGCGCAATGACGCAAGCGCGCGCGCATCGGACCGGAATTGTTGGTCGAGGTCGAAGGCGTCCGCCCGTGACTTACGGGCGTCAGCGTACCCGTCGCGCGGGGAACTCCTCCTCGATATTGTCCTTGTAGTAGCTCGCAGGCGCGGCGCTCGAGAGGAAACGCCGGGCGATTTCCGCGCCCACGCCGGTGTGCTGCAGGACCGAGCCGTTGTCGAGCTCGACCTCCAGAACGCGCGCTGACGCGTCGTAGCCGGCCGAGCGGATGCCACCGCGCCGGATCGGCTTGCGTTCGATCGTCACTTCAGGCCAAGCTCCTGCCAGATTGCATCCACCCGGGCCGCCACCGCGGCGTCCATCTGGATCGGCCGGCCCCAGTTTCGGTCCGTCTCGCCGGCGACCTTGTTCGTCGCGTCGATTCCCATCTTGCTGCCCAGCCCGGCCGTCGGGCTGGCGAAGTCCAGGTAATCGATCGGCGTGTTCTCCACGATCACGGCGTCGCGGGCCGGGTCGACTCGTGTGGTGACCGCCCAGATCACGTCGCTCCAGCTGCGAGCATCGATGTCGTCGTCGGTGACCACCAGCAGCTTCGTATACATGAACTGCCGCAGGAAGCTCCATACCCCGAACATCACGCGCCGGGCGTGCCCGGGATACTGCTTGCGCATCGTTATGACCGCGATCCGGTAGCTGCATCCCTCAGGGGGCAGGTAAAAATCGACGATCTCCGGAAAGGTCCGGCGCAGGATCGGCAGGAAAACCTCGTTCAGTGCCACTCCCAGAATGGCCGGCTCGTCCGGCGGGCGGCCCGTGTAGGTGGAGTGGTAGATCGGATCGCGCCGCATCGTGATTCGCTCGATCGTGAACACGGGGAAGCGCTCGGCCTCGTTGTAATACCCGGTGTGGTCGCCGAACGGCCCTTCCAGCGCCGTTTCGTAGCCGGCATTGGCCGCGCTCACCTGCCCGTCGCGATTGGACGCATCCGGCAGGATCGCTCCCTCGAGAACGATCTCGGCCGAAGCGGGCACCTCCAGCTCACTGCCGATGCAGCGGGTGATTTCGGTTCGCGAGCCCCGCAACAGGCCGGCAAACTGGTACTCGGACAGCTGGTCGGGAACCGGGGTCACCGCGCCCAGCACGGTGGCCGGGTCGGCGCCAAGGGCCACCGCGATCGGGAAGGCTTCACCCGGCCGGGCGAGGCGATGGTCCCGGAAATCGAGCGCTCCGCCCCGATGCGCCAGCCAGCGCATCGCGACCTTGTTCGGTGCGAGCACCTGCTGGCGATAGATGCCCAGGTTTTGCCGCCTGCGGTGCGGGCCGCGGGTTATCACGATGCCCCAGGTGATCAGAGGCGCGACATCCTGGGGCCAGCAGGTCTGGACCGGAAGGCGGCCCAGGTCCACATCCTGGCCCTCCCAGATGACCTGCTGGCAGGCCGCACCGCGGACGCTGCGCGGCGCCATGTCCCACAGGGCGGCCTTCAGCATTCCGACCTTGCCCAGCGCGTCGCGCAATCCGCTGGGCGCTTCCGGCTCCTTCAGCGCGGCGAGCAACTCCCCGACCTCCCGCAGCCGATCCTTGCGTTCGGCTCCCATCGCCAGCGCAACGCGCTCTGGCGTGCCGAACAGGTTGGTCAGGACGGGGATCGAACTGCCGGTGGGCCGCTGAAACAGCAACGCCGGTCCCGACCGCGCCAGCACCCGCCGGCTGATCTCGGTAATCTCCAGGTGGGGCGAAACCCCCCGCTCGATTCTGGCCAGCTGCCCAAGCCGGTCCAGCGCCTGGAGGAAATCCCTCAAGTCACCGTACTGCAACACTGTATCCAGAAGTCAGTTGTTGCAACGCAGCAATGTGCATCATGGAAGGTAACGCCGACATGGAGCGTCAGACTGTGTCATAGTATATTGATTATAAATGAGATTTATATTGGCGTTAGGGCACGGCCCGCACCTCTCGAAGGCCCGCTCGCGGGACGGAAGGCCGATTTTGCAGTGCATCAACAGGCGTCCCGATTGACGGATCCTTGTTAGAGAATACAATCGACTCAAGTGATGTGTTCGCTGTCGGGTATGGATAACGGGCGACGTCTGACCCCGTAGACGAGATCCCTTCGACAGACGACCGGCTGGACGCGATGGACCCCGGACGGGTCTTCGCCCGTTGCAGTAGGCTGGCTCGGCAAGGCGCCGCAGCCAGACAGTATTAGACGGTCGGCTCGGAGAAAAACGAGTCAGCCCGGGTTTCCAGGTGTAAGTGAACGCCCCCTCGCAATTCTCAATCCGGGCGTTGATACTGCCGCAGGAGGCTGTTATGCGTGACTGCACAGGCAGCAGGATCCGCCAGAGTATCGATTGGGTGGGGGCTGCAGCCGATCTGGCCGGCAACGGCTTCAGTATGTTACGGCGATTGTCCGAAGCAGTGGGCACGCTCACCGTCGTGGCGGGAGTGGCGATCGCGACCATGCCTGGTGTGCGCGAGTCGACCGTGCAGATGATGCGGAGCTGGTTCGCCCCCGAGCCGTCTGTCGCCGACGCCGATTCCGAACCGAGCCCGGCTCCGGCCCCCGCTGGGCGCGACGCGCTGGCCGAATCGGTGCGCTGGGTCCATTTGGAGTCGACCGAGGCGTCGGTGGCGCAGTATCTGTCCCGCCGTTACCACGTCGCTGATGAAGCGGTGCGGCCCCTGGTGCTGGCAGCACGCCAGGCTGGCCGGGAGTCACAGCTTGACCCATTGCTGATCCTGGCCGTGATGGCCGTCGAATCGAGTCTGAATCCGTTCGCCGAGAGCCCGGTTGGCGCGCAGGGGCTGATGCAGGTGATGACGAGCGTCCACTCGACCCGGTTCGGGTTGGACGGCGATCAGCACAACGCGCTGGAGCCGGTGGCCAACATCCGCGTGGGTTCGGCCATCCTGAGTGATGCGATCCGGCGGGGCGGCTCGCTGGAGCGGGGGCTGCAGCTTTACGTCGGCGCCGGCAACCTGTCCGATGACGGCGGCTACGCCTCGCGTGTCCTGGCGGAGATGGCTCGCCTGAAGTTGGCCGCGGCCGGCAACGTGGCGGCCGCTTTGGCGGTCGGCAATCGCCCCGACGGCAAGACAGTCGGCAGCGCGATGCCTGCTCCGTCACCCGCGCCGGGCGCCCCCCAGAGCTTGACCGCCTCCACCACGTCCTGATTCGATCCACGAACGCGCACACCGGGGCCATTGGTCTCGGCCTGTTGCGTGGTCAGCGCGCGAGGCACACGGCGCGCCTGCATCAAAATTTGAGCCCACGTTCGAGCCTCACAGCTCACCGCAGGAGCAAATGCGACGCTTGTGAAGGCTGCGGGTTGCTCGAGGGGGGATCCACCCCTCGGGGGCTTATCCCCCTCTTCGGTCTCGAAGAGGTTGCTCGCGGCGGCGCTGTGGCCGTCAAACTTAATTCTTAGGAAAGTAAGCGTTCGCTTTTACGCAACGCAAAGGCAAAAAAAAAGCCTGTCGGCCGAGCGCACCCAAATTCGGTTGAGGAGGGAGGGAGGAGAGGCACCGAGTTGGGGCTGTACGCGCTCAGACCTGGTGACAGGCTTAAGAGAGCTTTGACTACAGTCTACTCACGTCATCTGCAAAGTCAAGTAACGTCCTGGACAAATAAGCGTTTTCTGCATGAACAACATGGTTTGTTAATTCGCCGCTCCCCTGGATGTGGGGTTAAGGATTTAAACCCCCGCCGTCAAAGAGGGGCGAGTAAGCCACCGGCTGTAGGCCGCCGTCCCACCCGCCGTTCCTCAGGGTCAAGGCCCGATTCCATCCGATAATGCCGGCTCGCACGAGAAAGGTTCTTCTAGGTGGATCAGCAAGAGACCGATTTGAGCCGCTCAGCCCTGGACTATCACGAGTTTCCGAAGCCAGGGAAGATTTCGATCCAACCGACCAAGCAGTTGACCAACCAGCGTGATCTGGCCCTGGCCTACACGCCCGGGGTGGCCGCTGCGTGCCAGGCCATCGTGGCCGAGCCGCACGACGTGGCTCGCTTTACGGCGCGCGCGAACCTGGTGGGCGTGATCACCAACGGCACCGCGGTGCTCGGTCTGGGCCCGATCGGCCCGCTGGCTGCCAAGCCGGTGATGGAAGGCAAGGCGGTGCTGTTCAAGAAATTCGCCGGCATCGACGTATTCGACCTCGAGGTGTCCGAACAGGATCCGGAGCGGCTGATCGAGATCATCGCCGCGCTGGAGCCGACGTTCGGCGGGATCAATCTGGAAGACATCAAGGCGCCCGAGTGCTTCCTGATCGAGCGGCGTCTGCGCGAGCGGATGAAGATCCCCGTGTTCCACGACGATCAGCACGGCACCGCCATTATCGTCGGCGCGGCGGTACTGAACGGAATGAAGGTCGTGGGCAAGGAACTGGCCGGCGCCAAACTGGTCTGCAGCGGCGCCGGAGCGGCCGCGCTCGCCTGCCTGGATCTGCTGGTCGAGCTGGGGCTGCCTCGATCCAACATATTCGTCGCCGACATCGAAGGAGTCGTCTACGAGGGCCGCACGGTGCTGATGGATGCGGAAAAAGCGCGCTACGCGCGGAGCACCTCGGCGCGCACGCTGTCGGACGTGATCGGCGACGCCGACATCTTCCTGGGCCTGTCGGCCGGGCGCGTGCTGTCGCCGCAGCTGGTTGCACGGATGGCCCCGCGTCCGCTGGTGTTCGCGCTGGCCAATCCGACCCCCGAGATTCTGCCCGAGGAGGTCCGCTCGGTGCGCGACGACGCGGTGATCGCGACCGGACGCTCGGACTATCCGAACCAGGTCAACAACGTGCTGTGCTTTCCATTCGTCTTTCGCGGCGCGCTCGACGTCGGCGCCACCACGATCACGCGCGAAATGGAAGTGGCGGCGGTGCATGCGATCGCCCTGCTGGCGCGCGAAGAAGGCAGCGATGTGGCGGCCAGCGCCTACGGGGCGGCGCAGCCCCCGTTCGGCCCGGAGTACCTGATTCCCAAGCCGTTCGATCCGCGCCTGATGCTGCGGATCGCACCGGCCGTTGCGCAGGCTGCGATGGCCAGCGGGGTCGCCACGCGGCCGCTGGCCGACCTGGGCGCCTACCGCGACCAGCTGCAGCAGTTCGTCTATCACTCCGGCACCTTCATGAAGCCGATCTTCGCCTCGGCGAAGAAGGCGCGGGCTGCCGGCCAGGCGACACGGGTGGCCTTCGCCGAGGGCGAAGAGGAACGCGTGATGCGCGCGGCCCAGGTGGTGGTCGATGAAGGGGTCGCGCGTCCGGTCCTGGTCGGACGGCCTGCCGTGATCGAGCGGCGCCTGGAGCGGTTCGGATTGCGCATGCGCGCCGGCGCCGACTTCGACATCGTGAACCCGGAATTCGATTCGCGCTATCGGGATTACTGGCAGACCTATCACCGGCTGGCTGCGCGCCGCGGCATCACCGAGCACTACGCGCGCGTCGAGATGAGGCGGCGCCACACGCTGATCGGTTCGATGCTGGTCCACAAGGGCGACGCCGATGGCCTGATCTGCGGCACCTTCGGCACCACCGGTCTGCATCTGCACTACATCGATCTGGTGATCGGCCGCCGTGCCGACGCGCACATCTATGCGGCGATGAATATCCTGATGGTTCCGGACCGGCTGATCGCGCTGGCCGACACCCACGTGAACCTGGACCCGACGTCCGATCAGATCGCCGAGATCACGCTGATGGCCGCCGAGCAGCTGCGACGCCTCGGCATATCGCCGCGCGCGGCGCTGATATCGCATTCGAATTTCGGCACCAGCGACGCCCCGAGCGCGGTGAAGATGCGCCAGGCGCTCGCCATCATCCGCGAGCGCGATCCGCAGTTGCCGGTCGACGGCGAGATGCACGCCGACTGCGCCGTGGATGCCGCGATCCGCCAGTCGCTGATGCCGTTTTCCACGCTCAACGGGGACGCGAACCTGCTGGTTTGCCCCGGGCTGGACGCCGCCAACATCGCGTACAACCTCTTGAAGACGATCTCGGGCAACAACGTCGCGATCGGGCCGATCCTGCTCGGATGTGCCCGCCCGGTGCATGTGCTGACGCCTTCGTCGACCGTGCGGCGGATCGTCAACATGACTGCGCTGGTCGTTCTCGAGGCGCAGGCGCAGGCGGCACGCTGACCGCCAGGCGCGAACCCGCAGGCCGCCATGTCCGACCGCCTGCACGACCGGGTCCGGCTTAGAACCTCGCCGGCGGCGCTGATCCTGACCGGCGGCGGCGCGCGCGCCGCCTACCAGGTGGGCGTGCTGAAGGCGGTGGCGGCGCTGCTGCGCGACGCCCGTCGCGGGCTGGACCCGAGCATCGCCCAGGGCCACAACCCGTTTCCGATCCTGGTGGGCACGTCGGCCGGCGCCATCAATGCCACCGCGCTTGCCTGCCGCGCCGATAACTTCCAGGAGGCGGTGGCCCAGATGGTGCACGTCTGGGAGAACTTCCGGGCCGACCAGGTCTACCGGTCGGACCTGATCGGCGTGATCCGCACCGGGGCGCGCTGGCTCACCCTGATGTCGGTCGGCTGGCTGGTGCGGCGCTCGCTGCGGATACGGCCCAGATCGCTGCTCGACAACTCGCCGCTGCGGGCGCTGCTCGCCGGGATGATCGAGCTGGAGCGGCTGCAGCGCGGCCTGGAGCACGGGCACCTCAGGGCCCTGGCGGTCGGCGCCTCCAGCTACAGCTCGGGCCGTCACGTGACCTTTTACCAGGCGCTGAACGACTATCAGATACCCAACAAGATGCAGCGCCTGTACGTGCGCTGCGCGATCCATATCGAGCACCTGCTGGCGTCCAGCGCCATTCCGTTCATATTTCCCGCCGTCTCGCTGGATCTGGCGCTGACCGGCGCCGACGGCGTCGAGCATTTCGGGGACGGCTCGATGCGCCAGCTCAGCCCGATCAGTCCCGCCATCCATCTGGGCGCCGAGCGGGTGCTGGTCGTGGGCGTCGGCCAGATCGGCAATCCCGGGTTGCTGCCCGGCGTCGACGGGGCGGCCTATCCGACGCTGGCGCAGATGGCGGGCCATGCGATGAACAGCATCTTCCTGGACGCGCTGGCCTTCGACATCGAGCGGCTGGACAAGATCAATCAGATCGCGGTCGCGCTGTCGCCTCAGGAACGCCGGGCGGTCGGCTTGCGCGAGATCGAAACCCTGGTGATCTCCCCCAGTCAGCGCCTCGATGGCGTGGCCGCACGCTACCTGGCTGCGCTGCCGCGCCCGGTCAGGGCGCTGCTCGAGGTGCTCGGCGCTCACCGCGGCGGCGGGTCGGGCCTGGCCAGCTATCTGCTGTTCGAGGCGCCCTACACGCGCGCGCTGATCGATCTCGGATTCGAGGACGCGATGGCGCGCCGCAGTGAAGTGATGGACTTCCTGACCGAACGTCGCGAGTCCAGCCCGAGCCAGTCCCCCAGAGTCGTTGTGCTTTGAGGTTTGCCCTAGCGCGAATACTCCCCATTTAACGCGAGCCACGCGGCAGCGGCCACCAGTCCTGCCGTTTCGGTTCGAAGTATCCGGGGTCCCAGCGCAACCGCCGCGTAGCCGGCTTGCGCGGCCAGCTGCAGCTCGCCCGGGTCGAACCCTCCCTCCGGTCCGACCGCCAGGCAGACCCGGTGCGCGCCCGGGCCGGCGGGTGGCAGACCGCTCGAGGCCGCGGGGTCCAGGATCCATTTGAAGTCGGCGTCTTGCGCCTCGCCGAACGCCTCGGCCAGCGATTTCGCGATCGAGATGGCGGCCGGCCGGTTGCGCCCGCACTGGCAGCAGGCGGCGATCGCCAGCTCGCGCCAGTGCAGCAGCCGGCGGGCGCCGCGCGCTTCGTCCAGGCGCAAGGTGCTGCGCGCGGCGGCGGCCACGATCACGCGGGCAACGCCGACTTCGACGGCTTTTTCGATCACCCAGTCGATCTTGTCCGAGGTCGCGGTGGCCTGGATCAGCGTGATGCGCGGCGACGCTTCGCGCTCGATCGGGTCGAATCCGGTCACCTCGGCCTGCAACGGCCCGACCGCCGCCACGCGGGCCAGCTGTGCACGGTATTGGCCGCCGAGGCCATTGAACAGCACGATCGCGTCGCCTTCGCGCAGACGCAGCACCGTGCGCGCGTGGTGCGCGACCGCCGGCGGCAGCGTGACGCGCGCGTCGACCGACAGCGGCTGCTCGATGAAGAATCTGGGCGCGGGCACGGCGCCCCGCGCCCGCTAGGCGGCCAGCCGCGTGACCGGCGGTCCGCCCGCGGCCGCCTGCGCGCCGGCCGTCAGATCGCGCACGAAGTTCGGCAGGACGAACAGCGCGCCGTGCACCTCGGCGTTGTAATACTGCAGATCCGTCAGGCCCCGCTCGCGCATGCGCGAGGCGATCAGGTCGGCGCCGACCGTGCGCGGGTCGGCCGAGTCGCTGGCCACCGCCAGGCACCAGAGCGAGCCGTACAGCGGGATGTACAGCGCCATCGGGTGCACCTGCGAAAATACCTTGCGCAGATTCTGCGCATTCTTGCGCACCGTCGACGGCTGATAGACCGGCGAGCCCAGGTGCAGCGTCAGCAGTCCGCCCGGATTCAGGATCGCGCGGCACATCCGGAAAAATTGCTCCGAATACAGGTGGAACGCCGGCGTATCCGGATCGGTCAGGTCGAGCACGATCAGGTCGAAGCGATCCGGCGTGGTTCGTACGAACTCGAAGCCGTCGCCGATCCGAACCGTCAGTCGCGGGTCACCGAATGCGCCGCCGTGGATGCGTTGGAGGTATCGCTTCGACACGTCGATCACCGCCTGGTCGAGCTCGGCCATCACGATCCGGCGCACCGACGGATGCTTGAACAGCTCTTCGGAGGAGCCGCCGTCGCCCCCGCCGATCACCAGCACGGAGCGCGGATCCGGATGCGTCAGCATGGCCGGATGCGTCATGCACTCGTGATAGAAGAATTCCTCGCCCTCCGAGGTCATCAGGCGGCCGTCCAGCCGGAACAGGCGGCCGAATTGCGGGGTGTCGTACACCTCGATCCGCTGGTACGGCGACTGCAGCGTCTGCAAGGTCGCGCGCGCCGTGAAGCCGTAGCCGGCGTTGGCGTTCAGCCAGTCGAAAATGATGCTGTCCGATGCGACCGGGGCCGGAGCGTCGCGCCGGGCCGCCACGGCGCTTGCCCGGATCGACGCGGCCAGATCGCCGCGCTCGATCCGGTTCACGTTCTGGCTGGCAGGGCGGAATGCGACCAGCAGCGTGTCGAACAGCCCCTGCGCCTTGGCGCAGTTGTCGCTGGTGAAGTTGCACACGTACACGTCCAGCGTGACGCCGCGGCGCTCGGGCCAGGTGTGCACGGCCAGATGCGACTCGGCCAGCAGCAGGGCGCCGGTAATGCCGCCCGGCTGGCCATCGACATCGGGAAAGACATGAAACTTCTCGTCCACGACCGTCAGTTGCGCCTGCACGGTCGCGTCGCGGCACAGCGCCGCCAGCGTGTCGAGGTCCGTCAGGAACGCGGCCGAGCAGCCGCAATCGAAAAGATCACCGGTCAGGTGCAAGCCTTGCATCGTCGTCCCCCTTGCAGGTCCGCCCAATCGACCTGAATCACGGCTGTTACACCGTAACCCATCGGTTCGGGACCCGTTCGCTGGTGCGCGGCGCCGGGTCTGTGCAGTGCACGCGGCACTGCGTCGATTGGCTCTGGCGGGGGAGAAGCGCCTGCTTACATCCGAAACACGCAGGCTGCCCGTTGCTTCCGGTGCTGGTCCGAACCGAAATTTCGGACGCGAATGCTAGAACAAAACGGCGACAAATGAAAGGGCGGCTGGACCGGCGGCGGACCGGTCGGAGGCGCGCGCCGTCCCGCTTATATGATCCCGCGCAAAGCCGCCCTGGAAGGGCAGCCGTCAGGATGGGCAAGACCCGCTTGATAAAATGGATCGTTTTGCACCCGCCTGCCTCGAAATTCCGATGACCGCTTTCCCGGTTGACTTCCGATGACCGCATCTCCGGTTGACGCCGCGCTCGAGCGCGACATGTGCAACGCGATCCGCGCGCTGGCGATGGACGCGGTCCAGAAAGCCAATTCGGGCCATCCCGGAATGCCGATGGGAATGGCCGAGATCGCCTACGCGCTGTGGACCCGGCATCTGCGCCACAACCCGTCCAATCCGAAATGGCCCGGCCGCGACCGTTTCGTCCTGTCCAACGGGCACGGTTCGATGTTGCAGTACGCGCTGCTGCACCTGACGGGCTACGACCTGCCGATCGGTGAGCTCGCGCGTTTCCGTCAGCTGCACAGCCGCACACCGGGCCACCCTGAAACCGGCGTGACGCCGGGTGTCGAGACGACGACCGGGCCGCTGGGACAGGGACTGGCCAACGCGGTGGGGATGGCGCTGGCCGAGCGCCTGCTGGCGGCCGAGTTCAATCGGCCCGGATTGCCGATCGTCGACCACCACACCTACGTATTCGTCGGCGACGGCTGTCTGATGGAGGGCATTTCGCACGAAGCAGCCTCGCTGGCCGGAACCTGGAAGCTCGGCAAACTGATTGCAATCTACGACGACAACGGCATCTCGATCGACGGCGAAGTGCGCCACTGGTTCACCGACGACACCGAGGCCCGCTTCCGCGCCTATCACTGGAACGTGATCGGCCCGATCGATGGCCACGACGTGCACGCTGTGGATGTCGCGATCGGTGAAGCCAGGCGTTCGGATCGGCCCACGCTGATCATCGCCCGCACCGTGATCGGCAAAGGCTCGCCGAACCGTGCCGGCAGCGAAAAGGCGCACGGCGAGCCGCTGGGCGAGGCCGAGGTGATGGCTACGCGCGAGGCGATCGGCTGGGAGCATCCGCCGTTTCACATTCCGCCCCAGATCTATCGGGCTTGGGACGCGCGGGCCGTGGGCGCCGACCGTGAGCGGCTGTGGAGGCAGTCGTTCGAGCAGTACGCCGCCAGGCATCCGCGCGAGGCGGCCGAATTCGGGCGCCGCATGGCGGGCGATCTGCCGTCCGCCTTCTCGCGCATCGTGCACGACGCGGTCGTGGCCGCGCAGGGCAGGCGCGAGTCGGTTGCCACGCGCAAGGCCTCCCAACTGGCGCTGGAAGTGCTTGGCGAGGCGGTGCCCGAGCTGATCGGCGGCTCGGCCGACCTGACCGGCAGCAACCTGACGCGCTGGAGCAAGGCGGTGGCGATGCGCGCCGGCGCCGAATTCGTCCCTGGCCGCCACATCAATTACGGCGTTCGCGAGTTCGGGATGAGCGCGATCGTCAACGGCATGGCGCTGCACGGCGGCCTGATCCCGTACTGCGGGACCTTCCTGACTTTCTCCGACTACTCGCGCAACGCGCTGCGGATGGCGGCGCTGATGAAGATCCGTTCGATTTTCGTCTTCACGCACGACTCGATAGGCCTGGGCGAGGACGGGCCCACCCACCAGGCGGTCGAGCAGGCCTCGAGTCTGCGCTTGATCCCGAACATGGACGTGTGGCGGCCGTGTGACCCGGTCGAGACGATGATCGCCTGGGCGGCGGCGATCGAGCGGCGTGACGGGCCCAGCAGTTTGCTGCTGTCGCGCCAGCCGGTCGCGTTCCTGCGGGCCGCGGCCGACGAAGCGGCGATCCGGCGCGGAGGCTACGTGTTCAGCGAGGCCCCCGGCGGCCTGGCGCGCGCGCGGGCCGTCGTGATCGCCACCGGGTCGGAGTTGCCGATCGCGGTGCAGGCGCAAAAGCTGCTCGAGCAGCAGGGAATCGGGGTTCGCGTGGTATCGATGCCCTCGACCACGGTGTTCGACCGGCAGGGCGAGCCATGGAAGTCCAGCGTGCTGCCCGAGGGGCTTGCGCGGCTGGCGATCGAGGCCGGTGTCACCGACTTCTGGTGGAAGTACGTGCGCGCCGGCGGCGCGGTCCTCGGCGTCGATCGCTTCGGCGAATCGGCCCCCGCCGCCGTGCTCTACGAGCACTTCGGACTGACTGCCGACAACGCGGTGGCGACGGTCATCTCAATGGTTCAGGGAGGGAAGGGACAATGACGATCAAGGTCGCGATCAACGGGTACGGCCGCATCGGCCGCAACATCCTGCGGGCCCATTACGAGGGCGGCAAGAAGCACGACCTGCAGATCGTCGCGATCAACGATCTGGGTGATGCGCGGATCAACGCCCACCTGACGCGCTACGACACCGTGCATGGCCGGTTTGCCGGAACCGTGGCGGTCGACGGCGACGCGCTGATCATCAACGACGACCGCATCCGGGTGCTGTCCACGCGTGACCCGTCCAAGCTGCCGTGGGCGGCGCTGGGCGTGGACGCGGTGCTCGAATGCACGGGGCTTTTTACCTCCAAGGAAAAGGCAGGGCAGCACCTGTTGGCCGGTGCCAGGAAGGTCATCATCTCGGCGCCTGGGGGCAAGGACGTCGATGCAACGATCGTGATCGGCGTGAACGACGCTGTGCTCAGGAAGGAGCACACGGTGATCTCGAACGCATCCTGTACGACCAATTGCCTGGCTCCGCTGGTCAAGCCCCTGCACCAGGCGATCGGAGTGGTCAATGGGCTGATGACGACGATCCACGCCTACACCAATGACCAGGTTCTGACCGACCTTTACCACGAGGACCTGCGGCGCGCCCGCTCGGCCACGCAGTCGATGATTCCGACGAAGACCGGTGCGGCCGCCGCGGTGGGCCTGGTGATGCCCGAGCTGGCGGGGCGCCTGGACGGCTACTCGATCCGGGTGCCGACGATCAACGTGTCGATCGTCGATTTGTCGTTCATCGCCGCGCGCGACACGACGGTCGAGGAGATCAACCGGATCATGAGGGCAGCGGCCGACGGCCCGCTGCGCGGAATCCTGGCGTACAGCGACGAGCCCCTGGTCTCGGTCGACTTCAACCACAACCCCCATTCGTCCGTGTTCGACGCCACGCTGACCAAGGTTTCCGGCCGCCTGGTGAAGGTCAGCAGCTGGTACGACAACGAATGGGGCTTTTCGAACCGGATGCTGGATGCGACCGTCGCGCTGATGAATGCCCTTGAATGAGCGAAGGCCGCTATGAAGCGGCCTTCTTGGCAGCCGAGCTGGGCTGCCTTGCTGCGGCATGGCGGCCGGTTGGCCGCATCGCCGTGTATCGATCTGCAGGCCTCCCGGCCTTCAGCGAGCGATCTCAATGAACCGTCAGACGCTTCGTCGTCGCGGAAGCCTTCTCTGGCAGCGTCAGAGTGTGCGCGCCGTTCCGATAAGCGGGCTGCGACCGGCTATTGACCTGCAGCGCCGGTTCGAAGCATCGCGTCTGGCTGCGAATGCAGCGCTCGGAGGCAGCACCCTGTCCCCTTCCTTGGCCTCCTGCTTCTCCTTTACGGTTGCGGATCTCGAGAAACCACTTCCCACCGGGACATCAATTTCTTTTTGACGCCCGGCAGGTCAACCTTTACCGCCAACGCCTTGTTGTTGTCAAGTACCTTCATACGGGCAGGCGCTCCTATAATCGGCCGGACGAGCGCGCATCCTCTGTCTAAAGAAGAACTTGCGCCAGGGGACCCGCGGCCGGCGATGCAGGCGCATTCGCGGGGATGAAACCGGACTGCAGGGCGGCGTGGGCCGCGACGGGTCGATGATCCTCACACTCGATGAGCTGTGCCGGCGCGGCTCGCTGCGCGGCAAGCGGGTATTCATCCGCTCGGATCTGAACGTGCCCCAGGACGATGGCGGCGCGATTACGGAAGACACCCGGATTCGCGCTTCGCTGCCGGCGATCCGGATGGCGCTCGATGCGGGCGCGGGCGTGATGGTGACTTCGCACCTGGGCCGGCCCACCGAAGGGCAGCTGAAGCCGGCCGATACGCTGGCGCCGGTGGCGCAGCGCCTGTCGGAACTGCTTGGATTGGCCGTGCCGCTGGTGCGCGATTGGGTGGCCGGTGTGACGGTTGCGCCCGGACAGGTCGTGCTGCTGGAAAACTGCCGCGTCAACCCGGGGGAGAAGAAGAACAGCGAAGAGTTGTCGCGCCGGCTGGCTCAGCTGTGCGATGTGTACGTGAACGATGCGTTCGGCACCGCGCACCGCGCCGAGGTCACCACGCACGGCATGGCGCGCTTTGCGCCGATCGCCTGCGCCGGCCCGCTGCTGGCGGCCGAGATCGAGGCGCTGGGACGGGGCCTGGTACAGCCGAAGCGGCCGCTGGTCGCGATCGTGGCGGGCTCGAAGGTGTCCACCAAGCTGACGGTTTTGAACAACCTGGCGCACAAGGTGGACCGGCTGATCGTCGGCGGCGGCATCGCCAACACGTTCCTGATGTCCGAGGGCTTTCCGATCGGGAAGTCGCTGGCCGAGCCGGACCTGGTGCCCGAGTGCCGCCAGGTGCTCAGGACGCTGGCGGACAAGGCAGCCACATTGCCGCTGCCGATCGACGTGGTGACGGCGACCGAGGTTTCGGCGCGCGCCAGACCCACGCTCAGGCGCGCCGATGATGTGCGGGCGGACGAGATGATCCTGGACGTCGGGCCGGCGACCTCGCAGGTGCTGGACCATGTGATCAACGAGGCCGGCACGATCATCTGGAACGGGCCGCTGGGCGTGTTCGAATTCGACGCCTTCGCCCAGGGCACCCACCAGCTGGCGCTGGCGGTGGCGGGCGCGACCACCCGCGGCGCGTTCTCGATCGCCGGGGGCGGCGATACGCTGGCAGCGATCGCCAAGTTCCGCATCGGCGACCGGGTCAGCTACGTTTCCACGGGGGGCGGGGCCTTTCTGGAGTTCCTCGAGGGCAAGATCCTGCCGGCGGTGGCAATTCTGGAGGAACGCGCGGCCGCCAGCGCCTAAAATGAGCCATTGGCTCCTTGCACTGATGTCGGAGAACTGAGATGGCCCTCGTATCGATGCGCCAGCTGCTGGACCACGCGGCGGAAAACGTCTATGGCGTGCCGGCATTCAATGTCAACAACCTCGAACAGGTTCAGGCCATCATGGAAGCGGCCGCCGAGGTCGATGCGCCGGTCATCATGCAAGCGTCGGCCGGCGCCCGCAAATACGCCGGCGAGAAGTTCCTGAAGCATCTGATCGAGGCCGCGGTCGAATCGTATCCGCACATTCCGGTGGCGATGCACCAGGATCACGGCCAGTCGTCCGCCGTGTGCGAGTCGGCGATGCGGCTGGGGTTTTCCTCCGTGATGATGGACGGATCGCTGAAGGAAGACGGCAAGACGGTCGCCGACTACGACTACAACTGGGAGGTCACCAGAAAGGTCGTCGACCTGGCGCACGGCCTCGGCGTCAGCGTCGAGGGCGAGCTCGGGTGCCTGGGGTCGCTCGAGACGATGAAAGGCGACAAGGAGGACGGGCATGGGGCCGATGGCCATATGACGCGCGAGATGCTGCTGACCGATCCGGACCAGGCGGCCGATTTCGTGCGGCGAACCCAGCTCGACGCGCTGGCCATCGCGATCGGCACCTCGCACGGCGCCTACAAGTTCACGCGCAAGCCGACCGGCGACATTCTGGCCATCGACCGGATCAAGGAGATCCATCGCCGCATTCCGACCACGCACCTGGTGATGCACGGATCGTCGAGCGTGCCGCAGGACCTGCTCGAGCAGATCCGGAAGTTTGGCGGACAGATGAAGGAGACCTACGGGGTGCCGGTCGAGGAGATCCAGGAAGCGATCAAGCACGGCGTGCGCAAGATCAACATCGACACCGACATCCGGCTGGCGATGACCGCGGCGGTGCGCAGATTCCTGGCCGAAAATCCGTCGAAGTTCGATCCGCGCGAATTCCTGAAGCCGGCCCGGGAGGCGGCGCGCCTCGTGTGCCGGCAGCGCTATCAGCAGTTCGGCTGCGCCGGGCAGGCCTCGCGACTGAAGCCGATCCCGCTGGAGAAGATGGCTCAGCGCTATCGCTCCGGCGAGCTGGCGCAGCGCGTTCATTGATTGTTCCTGGCCGCGGCGCCGTTCGCAGTCATCGGGTGGGTTTTTCATGAGCGTCGGGCAAGGCCGCGAAGGAGCGTTGGTGTCGGGTGACAGCCGGACGCTGAAAGGCAAGCGAGGGCTGTCACGCATCCTGAACGCCTTCCGCTATTCGGCCGACGGCCTGGCGGCCGCCTGGCGTCACGAAGACGCATTCCGCCAGGAGATGATCCTGGCCGCGGTGATGGTGCCGACCGCCCTGGTGCTTCCGGTGACCCTGATCGAGCGGATCCTGCTGATCGCGGTCGTGATCCTCGTGCTGATCGTCGAGATCCTGAACACGGCGGTCGAGGCGGCCATCGACCGCCAGAGCTTCGAGATCAATCCGCTCGCCAAGCGCGCCAAGGACCTGGGCAGCGCGGCGGTGATGCTGTCGCTGATTCTGGCCGGCGGGGTCTGGATATCGATACTGTGGGCGACCTTCGGCCGTGCCTGACGATGGCCTGCCGATGCTGCAGTCGCGGCTGCACTCGCTGCCGCTGGTGTATCGGGGCAAGGTCCGGGATACCTACGCGGTCGGGTCCGACCGCCTGCTGATCGTCACGACCGACCGGCTTTCGGCGTTCGACGTCGTGATGAACGAGCCGATTCCGGGCAAGGGGCGCGTGCTCAACGCGTTGTCGAATTTCTGGTTCGCGCGGCTGGCGCACGTGGTGCCCAACCACCTGACCGGGATCGATCCGCAGACGGTGGTGGCGGCCGACGAGGTCGATCAGGTGCGCGGGCGGGCCGTCGTCGCCATGCGCCTGAAGCCCCTGCCGATCGAGGCCGTCGTGCGCGGGTACCTGATCGGATCCGGCTGGAGCGACTACCAGTCGAGCGGGCGCGTGTGCGGCATCGAGCTGCCGCCGGCAATGCAATTGGCCTCGCGCCTGCCCGAGCCGATTTTCACGCCGGCGATCAAGGCCGACCTGGGCGCGCACGACGAGAACATCGCGTTCGAGCAGGCCTGCCGCATGCTGGGACAGGAGCTTGCCGACAAGGTCCGCGCGACCGCCCTGGCGCTGTATCAGGAGGCGTTTTCCTATGCGCACGGGCGCGGCATTCTGATCGCCGACACGAAGTTCGAGTTCGGGCTGGATTCGACCGGTGCGCTGCGGCTGATGGACGAGGTGCTGACGCCCGATTCGTCCCGCTTCTGGCCGCTCGACCAGTATCGGCCCGGCCAGTCGCCGCCGAGCTTCGACAAGCAGTTCGTGCGCGACTGGTTGCAGGCGCAACCCTGGAACAAATCGCCGCCTGCGCCTGCGCTGCCGCGCGAAATCGTCGAACGAACGGCGCGCAAGTACCGCGAAGCGCTGCAGCGCCTGACTGATAGCATTGATGCCTGAGCCTTGCCGGATCCGGCGTTGAGCGCCGGTGCTCGACCAGCCATGAGTTCCACACGCGCACAACCGGTGGTCGGTGTACTGATGGGATCGGACTCCGATTGGGAGACGATGCAGCACGCCTGCGACGTGCTCAAGGAGTTCGGAATCGCGTTCGAGGCCCGGGTGGTCTCGGCGCACCGGACGCCCGACGAGATGTTCGAGTACGCCGAATCGGCTCGCGAGCGGGGCATCCGGATGATCATCGCCGGAGCCGGCGGCGCAGCCCATCTGCCGGGCATGCTCGCTTCCAAGTCGGTGATCCCGGTGCTGGGAGTGCCGGTGCCGTCGAAGTATCTGCGCGGCGAGGACAGCCTGCTGTCAATCGTTCAGATGCCCAAGGGCGTCCCGGTGGCGACTTTCGCCATCGGCGAGGCCGGAGCGGCCAACGCCGCGCTGTTCGCCGTGTCCGTACTGGCTTCCTCGGACCCGGCGCTGGCTCGCAAGCTTGCACAGTATCGGGCCACGCAGACCGAGAAGGCGCGCAACATGACGCTCCCCCTTTGATCGGTGATTTGCGCCGTCTTGACATTGGCTGGGGGAGCACGAGGGGGCCAGCCCAGCCCCCTCGTTCTCTTCCTCCTGCTTTTCTCCGGCAGGCTTCGGTGGCATCGGAGCTTCGGCTTCGGCGTTCTAAAAGAGCCCGGTAATGGTCGATCCTGGTGATTGGCTTGGCGTGCTGGGCGGCGGGCAGCTCGGCCGGATGTTCTGCATGGCGGCACAGTCGCTCGGCTATCGGGTGTGCGTGCTCGATCCGGCCGCCGACAGCCCCGCCGGAGCGGTGGCTGACCGGCACATCCGCGCCGATTACACCGACCCGGATGCGCTGTCGCAACTGGCCGCGCTGTGCCGGGCGGTGACCACCGAGTTCGAGAACGTTCCGGCCAGCAGCCTGGAACAGCTTGCACGCGACTGCGCGGTCAGCCCGAGCGCGGACGCGGCGGCGATCGCGCAGGACCGCCGGCGGGAAAAGCGCTTTGCGCAGGAATGCGGTCTGTCCGTGGCTCCCTACCAGGCTGTCGTGGAGGCCGCCGACCTGGCCAGCATCGAATCATCGCTGTTGCCCGGCGTCATGAAGTCGGCGCGCCTGGGCTACGACGGAAAGGGTCAGGTCCGCATCGAACGGGCCGGCGAGGTGCGCCAGGCGTGGGACAGCCTGGGCCAGGTGCCCTGCGTGCTGGAAAAATGGCTGCCGATCGCCTGCGAAGTGTCGGTCGTCGTGTGCCGCGGGCGCGACGGCGCTTCGGTCACGTTTCCGGTGGCCGAGAACCAGCATCGGGGCGGCATCCTGGCGGCGACGATCGTGCCGGCACGCGTCGACGCATCGCTCGCGCTGCAGGCGCGCGCCGCGGCGACCACGATGGCCGGGCGCCTCGGCTACGTGGGCGTCCTGTGTGTCGAATTCTTCGTGCTGCCGGGTGGAAAGCTGCTGGTCAACGAGATGGCGCCGCGCCCGCACAACAGCGCTCATTACACGATCGACGCCTGCGTCACCAGCCAGTTCGATCAGCAGGCTCGCATCCTGGCCGAGCTGCCGCTGGGCGACACGCGCCAGTTGGCGCCGGCCGTGATGCTGAACCTTCTGGGCGACCTGTGGTTCGACCAGGGGCGGATGCGGCCGCCTGCGCTGGACGCCGTGGCCGCCATCGCCGGGGCCTGCCCGCACCTGTATGGCAAGCTCGAAGCCCGGCCCGGCCGAAAAATGGGGCACGTCACGATTCTGGGCACGTCGGCGGCCGAAGCGCTGGCTCGTGCGGGCGAAGTGTCCTCGGCGCTCGGCCTGGAGCCGGTCCGGTGATCGGGCCGCCGGTCGACGTGGGCGCGATCGGTCGCGCGGCGCGACTGCTGGTCGAAGGAAAACTGGTGGCGTTCCCGACTGAGACCGTATACGGACTGGGGGCCGACGCCGACAACCTGCAGGCGGTGCGGGCGATCTTCGCGGCCAAGGGCCGTCCGGCCAATCACCCGGTGATCGTTCACGTGGCGGATCTGCCGGCCGCCCTGGCCTGGGCGGGCGACCTGCCGCCGGCGGCGCGCACGCTGGCCGACCGCTTCTGGCCGGGCCCGCTGACGCTGGTGGTTGCGCGCGGCTCGCGCGCGCACGATGCGCTGACCGGCGCGCAGCGGTCGGTCGGCCTGCGCTGTCCGTCGCATCCGTGGGCGCAGGCCCTGCTCAGGGCGCTTTGCCGCCAGTGCGACGATCCGTCCCGCGCGATCGCGGCACCGAGCGCAAACCGGTTCGGACGCATCAGTGCCACCCGGGCCGAGCACGTTCGCGCCGACCTGGGTGAGAAGCCGCATGGGCTGGTCGATCTGATACTGGACGGCGGATCCTGCCCGGTCGGGATTGAATCATCGATCGTCGATCTGACGGCGGATCGCCCCAGGCTGCTGCGCCCCGGGTCGATCACGCAGGAGAGAATCGAGCAGGCCCTCGGATGCGCCGTGGACCTGGCCGCCGACGACCCGGACGCGCCGCGCGCGCCGGGGCGCCTGGCGCGCCACTACGCGCCCGGCAAGCCGCTCGAGCTGGTCGAAGCGGCCCGGCTGGCGGCGCGCATACACGAGCTGGGCGCGAACCGCGTGGCCGTGCTTGCGCCGACCCCACCGCTGCCGGCTGTGGCGCGCTGGTGGATCGCCCCTGCGAACCCCGAGGCGTACGCGCACGACCTGTACGAATTCATGCATCGGATGGACGCCAGCGGTGCCGAGCGCCTGCTGGTGCAGAGGCCGCCGCGCGAACCGCAATGGACAGCGCTGCACGATCGGCTCGAGCGCGCGGCCGCCGCGTTCAGCGGGCAGTTCGACGACGCCGACTGAGCAGGTCCGCGTGGGTGCTCTTCAACCGCCCGCTTCAGGCCCACAGCCGTGGCGCAGCCGCAACGCCAGGATGAACAAGGCGAGGGCCAGAGTGACCGCGTTCGAAACGATCACCGGCCAGGCATGGATCAGCAGCCCGTAGCCAAGCCACAGCGCCACTCCGAGCGTGAATATGGCGTACATCCCGAGCGACAGGCCGGCCGTATGGCGCGTCTTCCAACTCAACCAGGCCTGCGGGATGAACGAAATCGTGGTCAGCGTGCCTGCCACGGTCCCGACCAGCTCCGAATTGATCATCGCGCTATTCTATTATCCGTAGTCGCTAAATGGAGTTCGAAGCACCGACGAGAAGCTAGCCGATGGATCTGATCTTGAAGGTCATCGAGGGTCCGGACGACGCGGACTGGCGCGGTCTGCAAGCTCGATTCGACGCTTCCGGAGGGCTGATCGGGCGCGCCGAAACGGCCCGGCTGTCGCTGCCCGATTCGAGCCGGACCGTATCGCGCTTTCACGCCCACGTCAGCTGCAGCGACGACACCTACTATCTGGAAGAGATGGGCAGCCGCAACGCGGCGACCATCAACGGCAAGGCGGTGAAAGCGGGCAGCAAGCAGGCGCTGCGGCCGGGCGACAAGGTGCAGATCGGGCTCTTCACGCTCGCGGTCGATTTCGACGATCCGAGCTTTCCCGCCACGCAGATCCTGGATCGCCGCGACCTGCGGATCGGGGCGGGCGAGGGCGACGATTCGACCCAGATCGTCGCGCGCGAGGGCGTGCGCTGGCCGTCCTCGCGTTCGAATGCCGAATTGCTGGGCGCGTTTCAGGAAGGATGCGGCACTCAGATCGAAATGCCGGCCGGACTGCAGCCCGAGTTCATGCAATCGCTGGGCCTGATCGTGCGCACGCTGGTCGGAGCGATCCACCGTCTGACCTTGCAGAGGATGCGCCTGCGCGACGAGCCCGCCGCGGGCAAAGCCAACCCGGCAGCGCGCCACGTCGACCCGATCCGTGCCGCTGCCGAGGAAACGCGCCTGGTGACCGCCTTGCTCAAGCCGGGTGGAACCGGGTCGGACCCGCCGCAGACTCGTGTTCAGGAGATGGTCGACGAGCTGGTGGCGCGCATCGCTGCGTTGCGGACGGCAGTGGACGCGGCGGTCGAACAGACCGAAGCCAGGCTGGCGCCCTCGGCTGTGGAGGCACGCCTGGGCGCGTCGCCCTTCCTGGACGAGCTGTTACCGATGCGACGCAAGGCCCGGCTGTGGGATCTGTACCGGCGCATTCACGGTTCGGCCGCGGCACCGCGCTCCGAGGGCGGGCCGGAAGGCGGATCGGTCGCCGGGAACGGGCGCCCAGCGGAAGCCGCCTCCAACATCCGGGAGCTGTTCAACCAGGCCTTCACGCGCGCCTACGACGCCGAGCTCGCGCGCCTGCGCAGAAGCCGGCCCTAGAGGCGTCCGTGCGGTTTACGGCAGCCGCGGCCTCAGCCGCGCATGAATTCGGCGATCTTCTGGCGCACGTCTTCCGGAATGTCGACGGGCCGGTCGGTTTCCTGACTGATGCACACGGCGACCCGGTGCATGCGCACGCGCTGTTCGCCGTCCTTGTCCACGCCCATCGCCAGCTTCAGCGAGGTGCGCCCGATGTGGGCTGCCGTCAGCCAGAAATCGACCGTCTCGCCCATGCGCGTCGGTTTGGTGAAGGTCGTCTCCAGCCGCACGGTAGGCAGCGACAGCCGCCGTTCCATCAGAAAAACATCGAACGGAATCTCGAGCGCCTCGTAGAACCAGTCCTCCACCAGCGCGTTGAAGATGTGGAAGTAGTTCGGATAAAAGACGAAGCCGGTCGGATCGCAGTGCGACAGCCGGATCAGATAGGGTTTGATGAACGTCATCGCGTTCCCTTGCGGGAGCCGGGAGGGGAGTCGGATTGATGATAGGCAGCCGCCCGTCCCGTCCGGGCTCCGAGGAAGGCGGGTTTTACGGGCGATTTCGCCCCTAACGGGCTTGCGGAAAGGCCGGGTGGTCCCATATAAACCGCCTTGGGTTTTTCCCGAACAATCCATACCGAGGGGGTTCCGATGCGTTGGTTGCGCCTGGGCTTGGCAGCCGCGACGGCGTTTGTGCTGGCCGGTTGCGGTTACAACGACATTCAGACCCGGGACGAGGCGGTCAAAGCGGCCTGGTCCGAGGTGCTGTCGCAGTACCAGCGGCGGGCCGACCTGGTTCCGAACCTGGTGAACACGGTCAAGGGCGAAGCCAACTTCGAGCAGGAAACTCTGACCCGGGTGGTCGAAGCGCGTGCCAAGGCGACCTCGATCCAGGTGACGCCCGAGCTGGTCAATGACCCGGCGGCGCTGCAAAAATTCCAGCAGGCCCAGGGCGAGCTGTCGTCGGCCCTGACGCGACTGCTGGTGGCGAGCGAGAACTATCCGAACCTGAAATCCAATCAGAGCTTCCAGGATCTGAGAGCGCAGCTCGAGGGCACCGAAAACCGGATCGCGATCGCGCGCAACCGGTACATCAAGGCGGTGCAGGATTACAACGTCACGATCCGCCAGCTGCCGACCAGCCTGACCGCGATGGTGATGGGCTACAAGGAAAAGCCGCAGTTTGCCGTCGAAAACGAGGCGGCCATCAAACAGGCACCGAAAGTCGATTTTGGTTCGAAGTAGGTGAGGTCATCGCGGCCCTGTGGTCGGGCGATGGCGCAGATTCCGGTGAGGGATTGATGGTGCGGCGCTGGCTGGTGGGCGCGCTCGTCGCGCTGGCGCCGCTGCTCGTCCTGGCCCAGGCGCCGGGGCGCGCTGAGCCGCCCGCCGCTGCGGTGGGGCCCGACGGGCTGCTGCTGATTCCGCCGCTGGCGCGCGTGGTCGATCTGTCGGGCGTGCTGGCCCCGGCCGACCGCGCCGCGCTCGAAGCCAGGCTTGCGCGTTTCGAAGCCGACCACGGGGCGCAGGTCGCGATCCTGATCGTTCCGACCACGGGCGTGGAGCCGATCGAGGATTTCGCCAATCGCGTCGGCTCGACCTGGAAGATCGGCCGGCGCGGCATCGGCGACGGCCTGTTGCTGGTGGTAGCGACGCACGACCGGCACGCCCGGATCGAGGTGGCTCGCTCGCTGGAGGGCGCGATCCCGGATGTCGTCGCCAAACACGTGATCCAGCAGAAGATGGGGCCGCACTTCGCAGCCCTCGACTACGCGGGTGGATTGAACGCGGCCCTGGACGACTTGCTGCCGCGGATCGAACAGGAGCGGCTGGGCGTTTTGCCCAACGAGCGGCCGCAGCGCGCGCCGTCGCATCTGCCCCTGTTGTTGCCTTTTCTGGTGGCCGGCGTGCTGGCGGGTCTGGCGCTGCGCCGCGCGCTGGGTGCCGGCGGCGCGCTGGTGGCCGGAGCGGGGGCCGGCACGCTGGCTTCGTTCGTGCTCGCATCGGTGGCCCTGGGTGTGCTGATCGGCGTCGTCGTGTTCGTGTTTGCGCTCGTGCTGGGCGCGGCCGGCCGCTACGGCCACACGATCGGCGGGCCCGGCCTTCCACCCTGGGGTGGCGGCTGGGGCGGTGAGTCGGGTGGCGGCTCCGGCGGCGGTGGCGGCTTCAGCAGTGGGGGCGGCGGCGATTTTTCGGGCGGCGGCGCCTCGGGGGACTGGTAGCGATGAGCCGGACCATTTCCCTGCGGCGCCTGTTCAGGCACCTGGCGAGCAGCCCCTACGCGTTGCGCCGTGCGCTGCCGCCAGCGGCCCTCGAACGGATCGCGCAGGCGATCCACCGGGCCGAGACCGGCCACCAGGGCGAAATCCGCTTTGCGATCGAGGCCGCATTGCCGTGGTCCTACTTGCGGCGCAACGCGCGCCCGCGCGAGCGCGCGCTGATGGTGTTTTCCAAGCTGCGCGTGTGGGACACCGAGCACAACAACGGCGTGCTGCTGTACGTGAACCTGGCCGACCGGGCCGTGGAAATCATCGCCGACCGCGGCATATCGGACAAGGTGCCACGGGCGACCTGGCAGGCGATCTGCCACCGGGCGCGCGATCATTTTCGCGAGGGCCGGATCGAGGCCGGAGCGGTGGAGGCGATCGAGGCGATCGGCGCGGTGCTGGCCGAGCACTTTCCGCTCGCCCCCGGCCAGTCGCGCGGTAACGAGTTGCCCGACCAGCCCGTGGTCCTGTAAGCGCGTCGGCGTAAGCTTGGCGGCGCCAGGAACGACCAACGCGGGCAGCAGGCGGCTGCGCATTTCCGGCTGAAAGGCGCGAACATGTCGAAACGCAAACCATTGGGCGCCGAACCGGCTCCCGGCCATCAATTCGCCACGCTCGGCGGCGGGTGCTTCTGGTGCCTGGAAGCGGTGTTCGAGGAACTCGAAGGCGTCGTCGACGTGGAATCCGGCTATTCCGGCGGCGCGGTCGCCAATCCGAGCTATCGCGCGGTGTGCGAGGGTGACACTGGGCACGCCGAGGTGGTCCGGCTCGAATTCGACCCGGACCGGATCAGCTATCGCGAGATCCTGGAAGTGTTCTTCGCGATCCATGATCCGACCACGCTGAACCGCCAGGGCAACGACGTCGGGACTCAGTACCGCTCGGTGATCTTCTTCCACAGCCCCGAGCAGCAGCGCACCGCCCTGGAGGTGATCGAGCAGGCGCGCTCGGCGTGGGGCCGCGACATCGTCACCCAGCTCGAGCCGGCGCCCGCCTATTTTCGCGCCGAGGACTACCACCAGGAATATTTCCGGCACAACCCCGATCAGGGCTACTGCATGTTCGTGGTGGCGCCGAAGCTCGAGAAGTTCCGCAAGACCTTCGCCCGCAAACGCCGGGCCCCCGCGCCGGCCCGCTGACTCCCTCTGCCTTCTTCCGATTGCGAGAGGCGCCCGATCACCCCTCTCGCTTGCGCGGGCGAGGGGCGATCGATCGCGGCTGTATCGCCCCTCGCCCGCGCAGCGGGAGAGGGGAGGGGGAGAGGGCCAGCCGTTTGGGCGCGCCGTTTGAGGTCCCGGGCCGTTGGACTGCCGGGCCTACCGTCGGCACTCGCCGCTGCGCGCGGCTCCGGGCCTTGCGCCGTCACAATTGCATAGACCGCGCGGCGGAAGCGTCGCAGCAGTTCGGAGCGCCTCAGCCGGCGATTGTTCGGTTCCGCCGCGCTCTTACCAGGCCCTGCGCCGTGCTCTCGTCGAGCGCCAACGGTCTCCCGTCAGTCCAACGGATTGACCACCTCAGCCTGCGTAGCCTCCACCGCGCCTGTGGAGGTCATCGCAAGCTATGAACAAGAGCATGCGATGACCTCCAACATTGCGCTGGAGCCGTGGCACTGCGGCGTCGGTATTCCGTTGGACTGACGGGAGACCGTTGGCGCTCGACGAGAGCACGGCGCAGGGCCTGGCAGGAGCGCGGCGGAACAGGAAAGTGGCCGGCTGAGGTGCTCTGGACGGTCGTGGTGCCTCCGCCGCGCGGTCTGTGCAACTGTGACGAAAGAATGCCCGGAGCCGCGCGCAGCGGCGAGTGCCGACGGTAGGCCCGGCAGTCCAACGGCCCCGAACGCCAAACGGCCCAACGGCTACGACCGATCGCTACGGCTCGGTTTCAGTCAACGCGCTCGGCGAGCGCACGAGCAAGCTCCACGCACGACAGCGGCGCGCACCCCTCGGCCTTGTTGTTGACGATCACGAAGGCGTTCTGGTGGCTGCGCAGCGCGACCCGGATCAGGTGCACCAGGGTTCCGCGCGTCACCAGGTCGGGGTCGACCAGGCGATTGAAAGGGGCGTAGCGGGCCCTGGCCTGCTCATAACCGAACCCCGCGTGCAGGCTCCACCGGACCACCAGCGGCCCGGCCAGCGACCAGCCATTGTCCGGAGCCTCCTGCGCGTCCATGCTTCTCAGCGCGGCGGCCTGGCGGGCCAGCGGCGGCATGCGGGCGTGGATTCCGACGCACAGACGTGCGCCAACCTCGCGCATCCGATGCACGAAACGCGGCGTCAGCAGTTCGGGATTGCGCAACTCCACCGCGTAGATCGGCCGCGCCTGGCCGTCAGATGCGGGCAGCCTGGCCAGGAACTCGGCAATCCGTTCGATCAGGGCGTGGCTGTCCCGGGTCAGGTCGGAGGGCATCGGCGCGAACTGAAGCACCAGCGGGCCGGCTTTCTGCCCCAGCCCCTCCAGCGCAGGAAGCACGAAGTGCTCGGCCGCATAGGTGGCATCGAGAAAGCGCGGGTTGGCCGTTGCGCCCTGGCCCGGCGCACGGCGTGCGCCGGGCGTCAGCGGGTCGGTAACGGCCGCCGGGGCCTTGATCACGAAGCGGAAGCGCTCCGGAACCTCGCGCGCGTAGCGCGACCATTCGGCCGCGTCCAACGCCTGGTAGTAGCCGCGATCGATGCCGACGGCGCGCAGCAGCGGGTGTCGCGCGTACGCCGCCAGCCCCTGGCGCGCCAGGCGCGACTCGCCGTATTCACCCTCGTAAACCAGGCCGCGCCAGCCGGGGAAAGACCACGACGAGGTGCCGAGGTGGACGCTGGCGGGCAGGTGCCGGCCCAGGCGCACCAGTTCCTCATCCGCCGTCGCGGGCTCGACAGGCCCGTGCGATTCGTCTGCTGCCGCGTCGCCGGGAGAAGTCAGGTCGAAAAAATCGCTCAGGCCCCCACCTCCAACCTTTTCCGGCCTTCGGCCCGAAAAGCCAGCTGATTCAGCTAGGACTGCCTTGCGCGTTCGATCACCGCCTGCGTGTTGAGCGCGGTCTTCGGTTCCTTCGTGTTCGTGATGTGGCTCGGATCCAGCTTGCAGCGCAAGTGCACGACCGTGCCGGAGCCGGGCGCCGACACGATGTTCAGCTGCGCGCCGATACGCAGCGCGCGGTTGCGCATGTTCAGCAGGCCGCGCCCGCCGACACCCTCGGTGGACATCCCGCGGCCGTTGTCGGCGATGCGGATGTCCAGGTACTCGGACTCACCCAGGCGCGTCGTATCGAAGGTCACGCGCGCAACCCGGGCGGCGCTGTGCTTCAGCGCGTTGTTCAGCGCCTCCTGCACGATCCGCAGGACCGGCAGCACCGCATCCGGATGCAGACCGATGCTCTCGGGCAGGCTGCGCGCATCCCACGCCAGCTCGATGCCGGCGGCGCGCAGCCGCGGCTCGATGCGGTAGCGCAGGTTGCCGAGGGCCGAGCCCAGGTCGGCTTCCTCCGCCGCCAGCGCGTCGATCGCCAGCCGCAAGTCGTCGATCGATTCGCGCAGCATCTGCGCGACCTGCTCGTTGGTCATGGCCCCCCGCTCGACCAGCATCAGCGACGACATCAACTGCGAGCCCAGCCCGTCGTGCATGTCCTGCATGATGCGCTGGCGCTCCTGCCCCTCGGCCTTGATCCGCTCGCTCTCGCGCAGCCGTTCGAAATTGCGCTTGAGCAGCTGCTCGCGCTCCCGCACGCGGCTTTCGAGCTCGGCGCGGGCGATCTCGGCCTCGCGCAGCACGTCGATGAAGTGCTCGACCAGCGGCGTTCCCATCGCAAACAGCAGCAGCGGCCCGGCCCAGCTGAGCGCGTGGGCCCCGTTCATCGCTCCGGGCCCGAAAACCAGCCCCCCGATGTCCACCCCCGCGGCGCTGATCGCCACCACCGCCGCGATCAGCACGATCGGTTGCGGGGCCTCCAGCGACTGCATGCTGCGGTACATCGCCAGGCCCGTGGCGGCCGCTGCGATCGCGAGCAGACCCGGCAGCCAGACCTCGTCGAGATAGGGCGCCACGGCGCCGTTGGTCACCACCAGCATCAGCGGCGCGAGCGCGGCGTACGCGACGATGAGCCATTCCCAGCGCGCGTGGCGCAGGCCGCACAAGCGCAATATCGCCATGCTGATCGCGGCGGCGAACGCGCCGGTGCTGGCGTAGTGCAGAAATTCGAGCGCCAGCCGCCAGGTCAGGGGAAAGATGTCGACCAGGTAATAGACGCTGAAGGTGATCCAGAATGCCGACGCGAGCGCCAGCAGGCCCAACAGCGCGTCGCGCCGGCGCCACCACAGCACGCCGAAGATCAGCGCGATCATGGCCGCAACGGTGGCGCCGATCCAGATAATCGTCCGGTCCAGGAAGTACTGCCAGTCGAAGTGCGCCACGATCCGGGCCAGGGGCCCCACTTCCACGCCGGACAGCGTATGCATGCCGGAACGAAACGGTGTCTGGAGCAGCAGCACGTTATCGCCGGCCACCAGATCGGACGGATCGACGGTGGACATATGAGGACGCCACCAACGCACGTGAGCGGTCGCGTCGGGCGAGCGGATCTGCCCTTCGAAGTGGCCGTTGATCGTTATCGTGCCCCCGTCGGTTGCCTCCGACAGCAGCACGGCCCAGGGTTCGACCGGCATCGACGGCAGATTGAAGTGCATCCGCAGCGTGACTGCCCGCAGCGGCGCGCCTTCCTTGACCGGCCAGCTCAACGGCAGGTCGAAGCGGGTCCATTCGGCGTCCGGCGCAGGCGCCTGGCCGACCTCGTGGGAAGCCCATTCAACCTGGCGGATGACCTGCACCCGGTCCAGATCGACAGACGGCGGCTGCGCGGTCGCCGACGCCGTCAGCAGCAGCAGCAGACAACCGAGCCGGCGCAGCGATCCAGCCACGCGTCCGACCTCACCGTGAGCGCATGTCAGCTCTTCAGCAGACCCATCTGGCTGGCCTCGTATACCGCTTCTCCGCGCGAGTGCACCGCCAGCTTGCGGTAAATCTTCTTGATGTGAGCCGTGACCGTGTGGGGCGAAATGCCGAGGATTTCGCCGATCTCGTTGAAGCTCATGCCCTTGGCCAGCAGCTGCAGGATTTCGGTTTCGCGCGCCGACAGCGGGTTGTTGTCGCTCGAGCTGGCGCGCGGCGGCAGTGTCTGGCCGGTGTTGCCGCCCATGCGCGAGCGGATCGCCCGCAGCACGCTGCGTGCCACTACCGGACTGACCGGGGAGCCTCCGGCACGCAGCAGTCGGATGCAGGAGATCACGTCGGCCGGAGTCGAATCCTTCAAGATATAGCCGGTGGCGCCTGCTTCGATCGACGAGACCACGTGCTGTTCGTCGCCGAATACGGTCACCACCATGATGTCGACGTCCGGCTTTCTCTGACTGACGTTGCGGATCAGATCGATCCCGGTGCCGTCGGGCAGTCCCAGATCGATCAGCATCACATCGAAATCCTCGCGGTCGATCAGCGCCTGGGCCTCGCGCTTGTTGGCCGCGACGCCCGCCAGCCGCATCGTCGGCTCGTTTTCGATGATCTGGGCAAAGCGTCGGCGGAACTCTGGCTCGTCTTCGACGATGATGATCGAGATCTGGTCGGCGCTCATAGCAGTCCTGCCTGCAACAAGATGTGACATATTAACGCTACGCGCGCGGTTCAACGACCCCCTTTCGGACGTTTGGACGACCCCTGAAGGCCGGTCTGTCCAGGTCGGACCGGGTATTTGCGCGTCTCAGGGGGCCAGGCGGCTGCGGCGCCAGCCCCCGCCGTCCCGCACGTACAGCAGCCGGTCGTGCAGCCGGGCCGCGCCGCCCTGCCAGAACTCGATCTGCGCCGGCGCGATCCGCAGGCCGCCCCACTGCGGAGGTCGGGGCGGGGCCGTTTCCAGCGAAAAGCGTGCCCGTACCCCGTCCAGCCGCGCCTCCAGCTCGGCCCGGTCTGCGATCGGCTGGCTCTGGGGCGAGGCCCAGGCGCCCAGTTGCGCGTCCAGCGGGCGTTGCGCGAAATAGCGGTCCGATTCCTCGGCCGGGATGCGCGACACGGTCCCTTCGATCCGCACCTGCCGCTCCAGCTCGCTCCAGAAGAACAGCGCGCAGGCGCGCGGGTTGTCCTGCAGCTCGCGCCCCTTGCGGCTGTCGTAGTTCGTGTAAAAGACGAAACCCGAGGCGTCGAAGTCCTTCATCAGCACGATGCGTACGCACGGGCGGCCGTCCCGCGTGGCCGTGGCCAGGCTCATCGCGTTGACTTCGCGCACCGCGGCCGCCACCGCCTCGTCGAACCAGCGCCCGAACTGCTCGATCGGGTCCTGAGCCGCGGTCTGCTCGCTCAGTCGCGCCCGCCCGTACTCGGTCCGCTGGTTCGAGATCGACATATTTCAAGACTACACAAATCTAGAATGCGTCATGCAGCTGGACCCCTCGGCCGCCGACATCGAGCGGCGCTTTGGCGGCGTCACCCGCCTGTTGGGCGCGCAGGCGCATGCCCGGCTGCGCGCGGCGCGCGTCGCCGTCGTCGGGGTCGGCGGGGTAGGTTCCTGGGCGGCCGAGGCGCTGGCGCGCAGCGGGGTGGAGCGCATCACGCTGATCGATCTGGACCACGTCTCCGAAAGCAATGCGAACCGCCAGATACAGGCGCTCGACCCCGAGTTCGGCAAAGCCAAGGTAGTCGCGATGGCGCAGCGCATCGAAGCGATCAACCCGCGCGCGCAGGTGACGCGCATCGAGGAATTCGTCACCGGGGAAAACGTAACGGAACTGATCCGCGACCTCGACCTGGTGCTCGATTGCATCGACCAGGTCTCCTCCAAGGCCGCCCTGATCGCCTACGCGGCAGGCATCGGTCTTCGGGTGGTCACGTGTGGAGCGGCCGGCGGGCGGACCGACCCGACCCGGATCCGCTGCGCCGATCTGGCGCGCGCGCTGGGCGATCCGTTGCTTGCGAAGGTCCGATACCGGCTTCGGCGGCGTCACGGATTCGCCCGGGAAACAGCGAACCGTCGGCCGCTGTTCGGGGTCGACGCGATCTATTCGGACGAGCCGGTCCGGCGGCCTCAGCCGCCGGACGGCAGCAACCAGGCGACCGCGGGTTCCTCCCCTCTCCCGCTTGCGCGAGAGGGGCTGGGGGAGAGGGCTTTTTCGGGGGAGAGGGCTTTTTCTTCGAGCCTGGCCTGCGCCGGATACGGCTCCTCGGTCGTCGTCACCGCCCCGTTTGGCTTTGCCGCCGCCGCGCGCGCGGTGGAGCGAATCATCCAGGCTTGACGGCCGTCAGGGCGTTCGCCGCTGGCCCATTTCGCGGCGTATCCAATCGTGCAGATGGATCATGCCGTCTTCGTGCGGCGTGTGATAGGGCCCCACGTCGTCTTCGCCGGCCAGCCAGAGCGCGCGGCGCCCTTCATGCAGGCGAGCGCAAATGCGCGCGTCCTCGACCGACGACTCCGCGTAGCAGGCCTGATGCGCCTCGACGATCTGGCGCTCGAACGCGTGGATTTCCTCCGGATAGTAGAACTCGACCACGTTGGTCGTGTGGTCCGGCCCGCGCGGGATCAGGGTGCTGACGACCAGCGCATACGGATACCACTCGAACATCACGTTCGGATACAGAATCGACCACACCGTCCCGTACTTTGGCAGCTCGCCGCCCGAGTATTGCAGGATCGCATCGCGGTACTTCTCGTAATTGGCCGACGTCTGCACGCGCAGCTGGTCGTTGACGCCCAGGATCTGATAGCTCCAGCGGTCGCCGAAGCCCCACTCGTAGTTGCCCGCGTCGACCCACTTGCGCAGGCCCGGATGGGCGGCTTCGACGTGGTACAGCTCGAGGAATATCTCGAGAAATTCCTTCCAGTTGAACGCACACTCCTCGACGATGGCGCGATCGAACACGTAACCGGTCCAGTCGTAATCGGCCGCCAGCGGGAAATCGGCCAGATCGCGGCTGGCGTCGCGCGGGCCGGCAAACAGCAGGCCGCGCCAGTTGGTCAGGCGCGTGGTCGGCAGCGAGCACTGCGGCACGTGGTCGAAGTCGGGTGCCCCGAGCAGGCGGCCATCCAGATCGTAGGTCCATCGATGCACGGGGCACACGATGTTCTGAATCCGCCCGCGCCCGTCCAGCAGGCGTGCCTGCCGGTGCCGGCACACGTTCGACAGCAGGTTCACGCCATCGGCATCGCGCACCAGAACCTTGCGGTCGTCCATCCAGGGCAGGCTCATGTAGTCGCCAGGCTGCGGCACCAGCAACTCGTGGCCGGCGTAGTTCGGACCGCGATCGAACAGCAGCAGCATCTCGCGTTCGTACCAGGCCCGATCCAGATACCAGGCGACGGGCAAGGGCACCGACCTGGAAACCAGCGCCGGATCCAGGTTGGAGCGGCGGGAAGCCTTCGTGTCCGGCGCGTTCATGACCCGATCAGCGCCGGGCTCACCGTCCGGCGGCAGGTTGCTGGGACGGATTGAGCGGCAGGATCTGCACGAATCCGGTGTCGCACGAGCGATCCGAGAACGTGACTTTCCCCTGCTCGACGCACCGGAACGTCTTGTGCGGGTCCATCAGGATCTGGTCCGCGGGGGCCGGTGCTGCCGCGGTGGCCGGAGCCGGAGAAACGATGTCCGCGTTGCGTGGCTGGATCGGAGCGAGCGGCGTCCCGTGCCATCGAGGCATGACCCAGCGATAGGTCAGGAACGCGACACAGCACACCAGCGACACCAGAACGAAGATCGTCAGCAGCCTCAGCGATAGATCCAGATAACGATCGCTGGTGGGGTTGGCTTCGTCCATGGGGCGGTCAATTTATCACGCGCGGGGCCATAATGCGCCGATGCCGGCCAAACCGAACACTCCACGGGCTCGTTCCCTGGCGCTGGTGGCACTGATACTGGCCGGTGCGGGCGGCGCGCTGGTGCTGGCGCGCGATGCGCCGCACGTGCAGGCGCGCGCGATCACGCCGCGCGGTCCGCTGCCGTCCGGCGAGCAGGCCGTGGTCGAAATGTTCCTGAATGTCTCCCCGTCGGTCGCCTATATCACGACCGAAGTGCTGCAGCCGACCGGATTCTTCACCGCCGCGGTGGCCCACGGCGCCGGCAGCGGGTTCGTGTGGGACGACGACGGACACGTGGTCACCAACAACCACGTGGTGGAGGGCGCCCGCAGCGTGTATGTGCAGCTGGACGCCGGCGAGCCGGTCGAGGCGCGCATCGTCGGCACGTCGCCCGACTATGACCTGGCGGTGGTTCGCCTTGGGCACGCCCGAAGCGGCCTGCGGCCGATCCCGCTGGGCAGCTCGCGCGATCTGCGCATCGGCCAGTCGGTGTACGCGATCGGCAATCCGTACGGACTGCAGCGCACGCTGACGCGAGGAATCGTCAGCGCGCTGGATCGGGAGCTGCCGACCACGGAGTTCCGCGAGGTGGTCGGGGTGATCCAGACCGACGCCGCGATCAATCCCGGCAACTCGGGCGGCCCGTTGCTGGACAGCGCCGGCCGCCTGATTGGCGTCAACACGGCGATCCGATCCGAATCGGGCAGCTCCGCCGGCATCGGCTTTGCCATTCCGGCCGATCTGGTCAATCGCGTGGTGCCGTCGCTGATCTCGCGCGGCAAGGCGCCGCTGCCCGGAATCGGCATCAACCCGGTCCGGCCCGACCTGGTCGAGCGCGCCGGCATTGCCGGCGTGGTGATCGCCGAAGTACGGCGCGGAACGCCGGCGGCGCAGGCCGGCCTGAAGCCGCTGGACGCCAAAAGCGGCAAACTCGGCGATGTCATCATCGGCGTCAACGGCAAGCCGGTCGATACGCTGTCCACCTTCGTCGCCGAACTGGACCGGGCCGGCATCGGCAGCACGGTCGATCTGACCGTGACGCGCGACGACAAGCGCCGCCATGTCAAGGTCCAGGTGATGGATCTGGAGCAGTAAGGGGCGCCTGCGAGCGGACCCGGGAGTGAAGGGTGCGGGCCACCCGCGGTGGCCCACACCCGTAGGCGCGCCTACTCGTCAGCTGCGTCAGGGAAGAACGTCAGGCCGGTCGCTTTGGTGAAGCCGACCGCCACCGGAGTGACGATTGCCACCCCGATACCCGCGTTTGCCAGACTGATCGTGCCGAAGAAGCCCGAGACGCCCGAGTCGTTAGGGGTCTCCGTGTAGATCGTGCCGGGTTGCCAGGCCGCGCGAATCGAATAAATGGTGCCTGCGCCGTCGACAAGCAGCAGCACGCCTTTCTGCGCCGATTTGATCCAAACGGTGTCCTCGAGCTGCGTGCCGACCAGGGTGCGCGATACCGTCTGCGTCGAGGTCCCGGGATTGGAGATCAAGACCAGTTCTGCGCCGGCCTGGTTGACCAGCACCAGATTGCCCGCGGCGTCGATCGTCATCGAGTCCGGGTCGATCTCATTGAGCGTCACCGTCGACTGACTCATAGTGTCGTAGGCCGTGGCATTGCCCATCAGCACTGGCGTCAGCACGACGTTGCTTCCGTTGAAGGTCACTTCATCGACTGCGGGGAAGTTGTTCTGTCCGCTGGCGTCGAGGTTCGGGTTGGAAGCGGCGATGAACATCCTGCCGTTGAGGAACGCCATGTCGTCGAAGCCGCCGCCGTGCGCGGTTGGACCGAACGTGTACGGGGTGATGACTCCGGCGGCGGGGTCGATCGAGACCAGCCCGGGATTGCCATCCTCATTCGACGAGGCCCACACCAGGTGCGTGGCCGGGTCGATGCGCAGTCCATCGCAGTGGCCTGGCACGCTGTACAGGTGCAGGACAGTGCCGCGCCGATCGTATTCGACGACGGTGCTCGACTTGCCGTCGTTGCCGGTCTTGCTCGTTACGTTCTGATATCCGACCCAGACACGATCGCCGTCAACTTCGATCGAATCGGGGTTACTGAAGCGCGGATCGGGACCGGCCCAGACCCTGACCGAATACCCCTTGAGCGCAGGCAGGGCGCCGCCCTCTTGTGCCGAAGCAAAGAAGGGAGCAACCAGCAAGGAAAGTCCGACCAGCGATGCAACCCAGCGTTGTCGTGCCATCGTAAGCCTCCGAAACAGTGGAACAGCAGGGCTCCTGCAGATGCGGCCGCCTCTTCGTTCGAATGGCGCGGTTGCCTTGCGGTGTGCGGCGCTGCCCGCATGGTACGAGCTGCACCTTTGAAATCCATTACGAAGGCGTGACAGTCCGGGAGCGTGCGCGGATTAAGGTTTTAACCGGACTGTCATACGGGCGAAGGAGCAGTTGAACGGCCGGCGGCGCAAGAGCGGCCGTAGATGGACCGCAGACGCTTCAGATCGGCCGCGTGTTCGCTTGCAGCCAGTCGGCGGCGGCGCCGGTGACGTGCGGCGCCAGCCGCGAACGCACCATCGCGTGGTAGCGGTTCAACCAGTCGACCTCGACCGGCGTCAGCAGGTCGAGGTCGATGCAGCGGGTATCGATCGGGCACAGCGTCAGCGTCTCGAAGTCGAGGAAGCTGCCGAATTCGGTCGTCTGCGCCGGCACCGTCACCAGCAGATTCTCGATTCGCACGCCCCAGCGGCCGGGCCGGTAGATGCCGGGCTCGTTCGAAGTGATCATTCCCGGCTCCAGCGCCGTGTGCGGCTCGGGCAGCAGGTAAGGGGTGATGCCGTGGGGGCCCTCGTGCACGTTCAGGAAGAAGCCGACTCCGTGCCCGGTGCCGTGGCCGTACTCGACGCCGCTGGCCCAGATCGGCGCGCGCGCTAGGCTGTCGAGCATCGGAGAGCGGGTGCCACGCGGGAAGCGCGCCAGTGACAGCGCGATCATTCCCTTCAGCACGCGGGTGAAATCCTGGCGCTGCTCCAGGCTGGTGGCACCCACCGCGACCACCCGCGTGATGTCGGTGGTGCCGGTCTGGTACTGGCCCCCGGAATCGATCAGCAGCAGACCGTTGCCGGTCTGCTGTCCGTCGCAGATCACGGCGTGCGACCGGTCGGTGGCCCGATAATGGGGCATCGCGCCGTTCGCGTTGAAGCCGGCGATCGTCGCGAAGCTGGGCGAGAAGTATTCGTCGCGCCGCGCCCGCGCCTGCGTGATCCGCTCGTCGATCGTCAGCTCGGTGACCCGTTCGCACCGGGCCATGGCCTGCTCGAACCATGCGAAGAACTCCGCCAGCGCCGCGCCGTCCTGTTCCATCGTGGCGCGGATCAGCGCGACTTCGGCGTCGTTCTTCACGGACTTGGCCAGAGTCGTCGGGTTGATCTGCTCGATGCGGCGCACCGCGGAGGGCAGCGACTGCAGCACGCCGGCGGTCACGCGCCGCGGATCGATCAGGACCGCGCTGCCGGGCGGCACCAGTGCCAGTTGAGCGCCGAGTTGATCGTAGGCCGCCAGGCCCACGCCGTCGGCGGCCAGGCGGTCGCGCAGCGGCGCAGGTACCTTGCCGTCCGCGACGAACAGCGTTGCGCCGTCCGGTCCGATCAGCAGATGCGCGACGAATACCGGGTTGAACGGGACGTCCGAGCCCCGGACATTGAGAACCCACGCGATGTCGTCGAGCGACGAGATCAGGTGCCAGCTGGCGCCGGCCCGCCGCATCGCGTCGCGCAGCGCGCCCAGCTTGGCCGAGCGCGCCACCGGCGCGAAGCGATGCTGCTGCTCGAACACAGGCGCCTGCGGCAGCCCGGGGCGCTCGGGCCACACTTCGTCGAGCAGGTCCAGGTCGAGCCGCAAGGATGCGCCGCATCCGACCAGCGCCTCCTGCAGCGCCCGTACGGTGGCCACGCCCAGCACCCGCCCGTCGGCGCCGACCTGGTCGCCCGGGCTGCAGTGCGAGGCCAGCCAGTCGATGAACGCCACGCCGGCATTGGCGCTGACTTTCATCGGCGTAATGCCGGTTCCATCCAGCTCCACCTCGGCCTGCAGCCAGTACCGGCTGTCGACCCAGACCCCGGCGAAGCGCTCCGTGACGAGCAGGGTTCCGACCGAACCGGTGAAACCGGACAGCCACTGTCGCCCCTGCCAGCGCTCCGGCAGGTACTCGGACAGATGCGGATCGGACGACGGTACGATCCACGCCGACAGGCCGTGACGCTGCATGGCCGCCCGTAACGAGGCGATCCGGCTTCCCACGATGGCTGACGGGGTCATTTGGAACGCGACTCGCGCAGCGTGACGATGCGGTTGAACACGGGGCGCCCGGGCGCATGATCGCGCAGGTCGGCCACGAAGTAGCCGTGCCGCTCGAATTGGAATCGGTCCTCCGGCCGCGCGGCGGCAAGCCCCGGCTCCACATACGCCGACCTGACCTGCCGGCTGTCCGGGTCGATCGACTCGCGGAAATCGCGGCCGCCGGCGTCCGGTTGAGGATCGGTGAACAGCTGGTTGTACAGGCGCACTTCGGCGCTCAGGCAGCCGTCCACCGGCAACCAGTGGATCGCGCCCTTGACCTTGACGCGGTTGGCGCCGTCGGTACCGCTGCGGGTATCGGGCAGGTACTCGGCCAGCACTGCGGTGACGCGGCCCATGGCGTCCTTTTCGACGCCGGTGCAGCGGATCACGTAGGCGTAGCGCAGCCGCACCAGGTTGCCCGGATAGAGTCGGAAGTAGTCCGGCGCCGGGCGCTCCATGAAATCGTCGCGCTCGATCCACAGCTCGCGCGTCAGGTCGATCGTCCGCGTTCCCAGCTCGGGCCGATGCGGGTGCACCGGCGCCACGCACGTTTCCCGCTGTCCGCCAGGAAGGTTGGTGATGATCAGCCGCATCGGTTCGAGCACCGCGACCGCGCGGGGCGCCGACGGGTCCAGGTCGTCGCGCAGCGCCTGCTCGAGCACCGAGTAATCGATCCACGAATCGGACTTGCTCACGCCGATGCGCTCGGAGAACAACTGCAGGCTGCGCGGGGTGTAACCGCGCCGGCGCAGGCCCACGATGGTCGGCATGCGGGGGTCGTCCCAGTCTTCGACCAGCCCCTCCTCGACCAGCTGGATCAGCTTGCGCTTGCTCATCACCACATAGCTCAGGTTCAACCGGGAAAACTCGTACTGGTGCGGCAGATCGAACGGGTCCGGGCGAAGCTCGTCGAGCGCGCCGGTAAGCAGCGGCGCGAACTGCTCCGAAGACTTGCCCAGCAGCAGCTTGTAGAAGGCGTCCAGGTCCCGCATCACGGCGGCGCGGTCGTGCTCCCAGCGGTCGAACATCGCCCGCAGGTTCGCCTCGGCCGGGCTGGCGTACAGCTTGTGGCGGAAGTTGTGGCAGTGCAGGGCGAACTCGCGCGCCACCTCCAGCCCCTGCTCGCGCAGCGACTGCACCAGCTCGAGCGCCGCGCGCCACTGGGGTTCGCGCAGGCTCGGCACCAGCCGCTCGACGCACCAGTCGTACAGCGGTCGGTGATCCTCGAATTCCAGCGTGCACAGGCTGTGGGTGATGCACTCCAGCGCGTCGGATATGGAGTGGGTGTAGTCGTACATCGGATAGATGCACCAGCGGTCCCCGGTCCGGTGGTGGTGCGCGAAGCGGATCCGGTACAGGGTCGGGTCGCGCATGTTGATGTTGGGCGAGGCCATGTCGATACGGGCCCGCAGCACCATGGAACCCTCGCCGTGCCTGCCCTCGCGCATCTGGCGCAACCGCGCCAGGCTCTCGTCGGCCGGGCGGTCGCGAAACGGGGAATCGCGCCCGGCTTCGGTCAGCGTGCCGCGTGAACCGCGCAACTCCTCGGCGCTCTGCTCGTCCACGTACGCGTGCCCGGTGCGAATCAGGTACTCGGCGTACTCGTACAGCTGATCGAAGTAGTCCGACGCGTAATACAGGTTGTCGTGCGCCCCTTCGGTCCAGTCGAAGCCGACCCAGCGCACCGCGTCCAGGATCGAATCGACGTATTCCTGCTCCTCTTTTTCCGGATTGGTGTCGTCGAAGCGCATGTGGCAGCGCCCGTGGTAGTCGCGTGCCAGGCCGAAATTCAGGCAGATCGATTTGGCGTGCCCGACGTGCAGGTAGCCGTTCGGCTCGGGGGGAAAGCGGGTGCGTATGCGCGCCGGATCCGGCTCACCCTGCCACTGGAAGGTTCCGTCGCCGGGGCGTCCATTCCAGCGGCGCCTCGCAAACCGGCCCGAGGCCAGGTCGGCGTCGACGATGTTCCGGATGAAGTTGGCTGCTGCCGCAGGCCGCGTTGCGTCGCGTCGATTCATCAGTCGGGTTGCGTGCTCACTCGATGGGCCGCGCAGCAAAAAACGCGCCAGCAGCCTGGATTCTAGCGTTCAACGCTCGAAGCGCGTGCGGATCGCCTCGATGCGGGCCCGATTGACTCCGAAGTCCTCGCTGCCCAGCCGCGAGGCCGAACGCAAGTCGATTTTCTGCGAGGCGGGCAGGATCACGAACTCCGCGTCATCGACAAACCGCAGCCAGCGCGTCGAGAACTCGACGGACAGGTAATCGGGCCGGGCCTCGATGATGTGGGCACCCGGGGTCGCGGCGACGATGCCTTTTAACCGCACCATCGCGTCGATGCCGCTGCCCTCGAACGAGAGCGGCTCGATGCGCGCGTACTGGGCGCCCTCGCCGGTGACCATCCAGGCCTGGCTGCTGACGCTGTTGCGGGTGCTCGAGGGCGCTTTCAGGCGACCGTCGCGCAGGCCCAGGTCGGCCGGCCGATGTCCCCGCAGGCCGCCGGCCTGGCCGTAGGCCACGACCCCCAGCGCGACCAGGGCGATCAGCCCGACTGCACCAATCCACCAACTCATGGGTCGATTGTCCCACGCCGGGTGGCGCGCCTCAGGGGCCGACCCAGCCTTGCGCGCGCGCGTGTTGCAGATCCATGGCGCTGTCCAGATCGGGCAGCGGCCGCAGCAGGTGCAGCGCCAGGCCGAGGCGAGCAGCCCGCTGCAGCGTCTGCTCGGCCACGCGCCCGCTGCCCCACTCGATCGCCTCGAACAGACGCGGTTGCGGGCGCGACAGCCCCACCAGCACGTAACCGCCGTCGTGCGCCGGCTGCAGCACGGCGTCGTGCCGCTGCAGCGCATCGGCGGCCTGCTCCAGGTCCTGAACCGTCTGTGCCGGGCAGTCCGTTCCGATCAGCACGCAACCGGCGCCGTGTTCCGTCGCGCCCAGGGCATGGTCGAATGCATAAGCCATCCGGTGCCCCAGGTCGGCTCCGCATTGCTCGAACACCGGTACCCGGAAGGTCCGGGCGCAATCCTGCACGAAAGCGTGGCCGGGATCGCCGGCGATCCACAGCTGGACCTGGCTCGATCGAGCCGCGCAGGCGCGCCGCAGCGTCTCCAGCGCGAGGCGCCGGTACAAGTCGGTCGCACGCCGGGCTCCGAGCGTCGGAATCAGACGCGTCTTGACTTCGCCCTCGACCGGCGCGCGCGCGAACACCAGCAGGGGCCAGGGCTCAGCGCGCATTGCGATAGCGCTGCGCCAGTTGCTGCGGATCGGCACCCATGAAATAGGCCAGCCTGAGCCACCACATCTGAAGGACCGTGCGCGCCACGCCCGCCTGGTCCCAGCGGCGCGCCGATACGATCGCCGGCGGGCGCAGCGCCACCGGCGCCGACAGCCTTCGCGCGCGCCGGCAGAACTCGACGTCCTCCATCAGCGCGATCGGGGCAAAGCCCTCCAGCGCGACAAACACTCCCTGCTCGACGAAGATCGCCTGGTCGCCGGTACAGATGCCGGTTGCGCGCGACCGCAGGTTCATCAGCGCGGCGACCAGGCGCAGGCCGAACGAGCGACCCTGCAGCCTCACATCGAAGCGGCCCCAGCAGGCGCGCCGCCGCGCCAGAGCCCGGAAAATCAGCCGGTCCGCTTCCGGCGGAAGCCGCACGTCCGCGTGCAAAAACAGCAGCACGTCGGCGCCGCTGGCCCCCTCGCTGCGCGCGCCCGCATTCATCTGCAGCGCGCGGCCGCGCGGCGCCTCGATCACGCGATCGCACAGCGGAGCGGCCAGCCGGACCGTCCCATCGCGGCTGCCGCCGTCGACCACGATCACGCGCGCCCCGCGCTGGCGCAGTTCGGCCAGCGCGGCCAGGCACGACTCGATCTGCGCCGCCTCATCCAGAACCGGAACGATGATCGCCAGCCTCATGGAACCTCTATTCTCGCGCTTGCGGGAACACAACTCGATCTCTCCCCTCTCCCGCGTGCGGGAGAGGGGCGGGGGAGAGGGCTCGCCGCTTGGGCGCGCCGTTTGGGGTCCCGGGCCGTTGGACTGCCGGGCCTACCCGTCGCAGGTTCTGTTCATAGCTTGCGATGACCTCCACAGGCGCGGTGGAGGCTACGCATGCTGAGATGGTCATCCGTTGGACTGACGGGAGACCCTTGGTACTCGACGCGAGCATGGAGCAGGGCCTGGTAGCAGCGCGGCGGAACAGGACAGTGGCCGGCTGAGGCGTTCCGGACGGTCGTAGTGCCTCCGCCGCGCGGACTATGCAACTGTGACGACGCGATGCCCGGAGCCACGCGCAGTGGCGAGTTCCAAGGGTAGGCCCGGCAGTCCAACGGCCCGGGACCCCAAA
>DATBCD010000106.1:0-56214 GCA_036270655.1 Burkholderiaceae bacterium | reverse complement strand
GGCGTACATCACCAGTACCGCCGTGATGATCGACAGCGGGATCGCCGCCAGGATGATCAGCGTCAGGCGCGCGTTGCCCATGAACAGCAGGATCATCATCGCGGTCAGGCCCGCCGCCATCAGGCCGCCCATCATCACGCTGTCGAGCGCCGCCTTCACGAAAATCGACTGGTCGAACACCGGCCTGATGGTCACGTTGGGCGGTATCACGCGTCGCAGGTCCGGCAGCGCGGCCCGTACGCCGTCGATGACGGCCAGCGTCGATACCCCGCCCGTCTTGCGGATCGTCATCAGGGCCCCAGGCGCGCCGTCGACGGACACGGAATTGGTCTGCACCTGGAAGCCGTCGTGCACGCGCGCCACGTCGCGCATGAACACCGTCGTGCCCGCGACCTCGCGCACCGGCAGCGAGTTAATGGCGCTGATCAGGTCCGGGCTGTTGTTCATCGCCAGCAGATAGTCCTTGTTGCCGATCTTCACGTCGCCGGCCGGCAGGATCACGTTCTGGCGCTGCAATGCGACACTGACATCGGACGGCGACAGTCCGCGCGCCTGCAGCGCGCGCGTGTCCAGATCGGCCATGATCACGCGCGGTTTGCCGCCGTACGGGTACGGAACCTCGGCTCCGTGCACCACCGCCAGGCTCGGCCGGATGATGTTCTGGCCCAGGTCGTTCAGTTTGGTGTCGGGCAGCGAATCGCTCGACAGGCTCAGCTGGATGATCGGCACGTCGGTGGCGCTGTAGCGCAGCACCAGCGGCGGGGTGATGTTGGGCGGCATGTACTTCAGGACCACCAGCGCGCTGCTGGCGAGCTGCGAAACCGCCCGCGTGACATCGGCGCCTTCATGCAGGTAGATCTTCTCGACCCCGACCCCGGTGTAGCTGGTGGCCTCGATGCGCGCGATGTCGTCCACCAGAGACGCCAGCGTGCGCTCGTGCAGCGTCAGGATCCGATTCTGCATGTCGCGGGCGCTCATCCCGTTGTACGTCCACACGACGCTGACCACCGGAATGTCGATCTCGGGGAAGATGTCGACCGGCATCCGCAGCGCGGCGCCCAATCCGAGCAGGCAGACCAGGATCAGGACCGCGGGAACGGTGTAGGGACGCTTCAGAACGGTTTCGACCAGATTCACGCCCTATCCCCGGCAGCGCGGCAACCGCGCGCCATCAAGCGGCCTCGGCGCGGGGTCGGAACGGCAGTTCCAGGCGGTGACCGCCAGTCCGCGCAGGAGCAAACGAGTCAGTTTATACGACGGGTCGAGGCGCCCCGGAGGCGGGCGCTCTGAGTGGGCCCCTCTGCCGCCGGGGGAGAGGGGCTTGACGCGCACCCTCTCCCGCGCAGCGGGAGAGGGCAGGGTGAGGGCTTAGAAGTTGAACCGCAGGCCGATCGTCGGGTCGATCGAGAAGATGTTCGGGCCGCCGGCGGCCAGGCCGTCGGCCAGGTGGGAGTACATCGCACCCAGATACACGTCGAAGTGGCGGTTGAACTTGTAGTCCCCCACCAGCGAGTAGCCGGCTTCCCTGCCGCTGCACGCCGCATTGTCCGCGGTCCCTCCGGGGCAGTGGATCGCGCCGCCGGTCCTGAACTGGTTCTGCAGGATGTAATACCAGGCCACGAACAAATCGATCTTCGGGGTGTACGAATACTTCACGCCCGCGAACATGTACTGCAGGATCTTCGCCCCCTGCGGGTACGCGTTGTTGTTGACCCAGCCGATCGTGTAGCCGCCCAGGTCCGGCGCGCCCACCGCGATAGGGGTCTGCGGATTGCGGAAGTGGATGTCTTCGTAGGCGCCCGAGAACTTGAATTGCTGCCACACGTAGGACGCGTACACGCCCCAGGTCCAGTTGTCCGACACCGTCGCATTGACTGCGGTGTTGGGCGAGATGGTCGCGGGCAGACAGCCCGCGGGAACATTGGGTGCCGTGCAGATATGGAACTGCGCCGCGCTCGCCGGCGAGGCCAGGATCGCGTCCTTCTTGTTGGCGTAGGCCGCATCGATCGACAGGCCCGGCAGCGGATCGGCGCCCAGGTCGGCCTCGATCGCGTTGCCCCCGGAGCTGGTGCCGCCGCCGTTCTGGAACATACCCGCGATCCGGAACATGTCGATCTGGTTGGTGTACTTGACCGAGTTGTCCAGCCGCACATCCTGCGTATCGCCGGAGCCGGCGAACGTCCCCGAATAGCCGACGAACGAGAAAGCGTACGATCCACCTAACGGGTCGTATTTCGCCGCGTTATCCAGCAGGATCGCATTCTGCCGTCCGAGCGTCAGCGTCCCGTAGGTCGGCGAGGAGACGCCCGCATAAGCGGCGCCGCCGAACGCCTGGCCGGCCCGGTTCGAATCGCCGTTGGTATTCTGGTTAACTGCAGGCACGCCGTTGTTTTGTACGACCGACTTTACGCCGTCGGACAGATTTCCCGACAGCGGACTGAAGTGTGTTTCCAGCTTGAAGATGGCCGAGAAGTCCTCGTAGAACTTATAAGTTCCGCGTAGCCCGACCTTCGACTGGCTCATCCCGTTTTGGCTGATGGACGAGATGTTCCTGACGGCATTTTTCTGGACCATGGTTTCCAGGCCCACCGGGAAGTAGTCGCTCAGAGGCGTGCCCCGGTTCTGGTAGGTGTAGCCGACGTCCACGGTTCCATACAGCGTGACGCCGAACCACGTCAGGCTGTCATCCTGGGTGTCGGCCGCGCGGGCGGCCCCTCCGACGCCTGCAAGTGCCGTGAGCGCGGCAGCGTATGCGAGATATTTCTTCACGTTCTCCCCCACTAGGCAGTAAACACGATCGGGTCCTGGAAAGCGGGACCCCCGTATCAGCGGGCCGTTCTTCTCACGCATCCCAGTCGCGGCGGCGGGCAATCGCATGCACCCGCGTGGGCGAGCGACCACACCGTTGTTCTTGTTCATCGAATTCAGCATGGCCACGGATTGTGACCCAAGTACTACCCGCGCACCAAGCAGGTATGCGCGCTGTGACTTTTTTGACACACCCAGACCCGCTGTGTGCCAGCTGCAGAATCACCAGCCGGCGGGATCCCGGCAGCCCCCGAAACCGTGCGAAACGGCCGGCTCCGGAGCCCGCCAGGGGTGCGCCAACCGACGGCTCGAAATCGGCGATAATGGGGTCTGTTGCGTTGCACACTTCCGGGAGTGAAACAATGAACGCCCCTGTCGAAATCTCCGGCCCGCTGACGTTTTCCGACGCCGCGGCCGCCAAGGTCAAGCAGCTGATCGATGAGGAAGGAAACTCCGAGCTCAAACTGCGCGTGTTTGTTCAGGGTGGCGGCTGCTCCGGCTTCCAGTACGGCTTTACCTTCGACGAGGTCGTCAACGAAGACGACACGACGATGGAGCGCAACGGCGTGATGCTGCTGATCGATTCGATGAGCTACCAGTACCTGGTGGGTGCCGAGATCGACTACAAGGAAGACATCGAGGGCGCGCAGTTCGTGATCAAGAATCCGAATGCGACCACCACCTGCGGTTGCGGGTCGTCGTTTTCCGCCTGATCTGCTGCAGCGCCGACCGCTCGCCTGAACGGGCGATCGGCACCAGAAGAAAAACGGGCGCCGCGGCGCCCGTTTTGCTTGCGCGATCGCCTGGTCAGAAGCGGTGCACGATGCCCATGTCGAGGCCGCGCGTGCCCACGCCACCGCCGCCGGTGCCTCCGGTGGCGGGATTGGTGGCGTCTCCGTTGCTCTGCGCGTTGTAGGAGATCGTGCAGCCGCCGTTGTCTTTCTCCGTAATCGAAGCGAAATCGAGGTAGAGGTTGGTGCGCTTGCTCAGGTAGTGCTCGCCGCCGACACCCCACTTGCTGCAGCTATTGGCCGCGGCCGACCGGTCCTTGTAGCTGGTATAGACCGCGCGCAGCTTGTCGTTCTCGCTCAGAGGGACGATACCGCCGATGAACCAGGTATTCTCGTCCGCGAGCACGCCGGACGTCGGGGTCCCCGCATTGGTATCGGTCTTCACCTTCTCCCACAAGCCCATGATCTTGGCCACACCGAAGTCGTACGAAGCGCCGATCACGTAGATGTTGATCTTTGCATTCACGGGACTGTTGTGCACGTTGACGTGCTCGTAGTTGAGGGTCGCTGAAATCGGGCCGTTGACGTAGTTAAGCTGAGGCAGCACATACAGTCGAACATCGCCGTTGTTGTAGGGGTTCTCCTGGCCGGTCAGCTGGCTGGTATAGGCGATCACCGCGTACAGGCCCTCGTAGTTGGGCGTGATGTACGCGATCGCGTTGTCGGCGCGCTGGGCCTGGCCGTTCAGTGAACCGGGCGCGGCCACAGTGCCGTTGTTGAATGGATCGTACCTGCCCGTCACGCTGTAGCGGGACCCGTCGACGCGCCCGCCGACCACCGTACCCCACTCGCCGGTCAGCCCGACCCACGAATGGTTGCGAAACAGGCCGTTGCTCTCATTGCCGGTGTTCGGGATGCTGTTCTCGCCGGTATCGGCCAGGAAGCCCATCTCGATTTCGAAGATCACCTTGGTGCCGTTGCCCAGATCCTCCGAACCTTTGAAGCCGAGACGGTTGTAGACGTCGGTGCCGCTGATGAACTCCTGCTTCGAGCATCCAGGACCAGGGGTCGTAGTGCAGTTTTTCGCCAGGGTGTTGTCGCCGCTGCGGATGCCGTAGCCGTAGTCGATGGAACCGTAGAGCGTTACGTTGGAGTCGGCAAAGGCCGGCGCGGCCGCCATTGCGGCGATTGCCAGAGCAATCACTGTCTTGTGCATTGATTTTTCCTCTCGGTTAAAGAACGGAGCTGCGCCCGACGAGGACCGCCCCTGCTCTGTCTTCTCAACGGCTTTTTTTAATGAGAGAAGCCGCGAAAATTCTCTCAGAGGACTCGATAGGAAAGAAGGAAATGCACTGACTTCTTCGCGTCGGAATGCGTTTTTGTTGCTTTTTTTCAACAGCCGGCGTGAGCGCCAACCGAATCAAAACGGAAACGGCAGGCCCTGTTCCTGATATACCACGTGCGCCGCGAAGACTCCTAGCCGGCCGGGTAGAGCGCGCCCAGCACCCGCGCACCGCGTGCTCCGGTCACCGCTGGCAATGAGGCGGGCCGCCCGTGCACATGCTCGCGGGCCAGCCAGGCGAACGCGAAGGCTTCGACGTGATCCGGTGCGATGCCCAGCGTCGCGGTAGAGGCGACCGGTCGCGGCGCGCATTCTTCGGCGAGCATCCGCATCAGCGTTGCATTGAAGGCGCCGCCTCCGCATACCAATACGTCGGTGGCCTGCGCGACGTGCTGCGCGATGGCCTGCCCGATCGTCACGGCGGTCAGCCGCGTGAGCGTCGCCTGCACGTCGCGCGGATCCAGATCGCGCCGCGCCAGCTTGTGCGACACCCACTGCGGGTTGAACAGCTCCCGGCCGGTGCTCTTGGGCGGCGGCAGCGAAAAATACGGCTCGTCGAGCAGGGCCTGCAGCAGCGTCGCGTTGGAATGCCCGCCGGCTGCCCAGTGGCCGTCGCGATCGAAAGGGTGCCCCAGGTGCTGTGCGGCCCACGCGTCGAGCAGCACGTTGCCCGGTCCGCAGTCGAAGCCGGTCACCGGTTCGCGGCTGTCGGCGGCCGGCAACCCGGTCACGTTCGCGATGCCGCCGACATTGACCACGGCCCGCGGCGCATCCGCGGTGAAAATTCCCGCGTGAAACACCGGAAGCAGCGGCGCGCCCTGTCCGCCGGCCGCGATGTCCCGGCTGCGGAAGTCGGCCACCACGTCGATGCCGGCGAGCTCGGCCAGCGTGGCCGGCGCGTTCAACTGGATCGTGTAGCCCGCTTCGGGCCGGTGTCGCACGGTCTGCCCGTGCGCCCCGATCGCCTGCACCTGACCGGCCTCGACGCCGGTTTCGAGCAGCAACTGCCGGACCGCACGGGCGTAGCTGCGCGCCAGGTGCTGCGACGCGATCGCGCTCCGATGCAGCTCGTCCGAGCCGCTTTGCGACAGCAATAGCAATTCCCCGCGCAGGTCGTCCGCCAGCGACAGATGGATCCTGCCGACGATACGCGGTGGCGACCCGGTCAGATCGGCCAGCACTGCGTCGACCCCGTCCAGGCTGGTTCCGGTCATCAGCCCGATGTACAAGCCGGTTGCCCGGTCCGATTCGCTCTTCAAGGTTTCCTCCGGCATGCGATCAGCCGCGGCCGCCCGCGAGGCATCGATTAGACTCCATCCGGCGCGCGTTCGCATTCGGCGGCGCCTGCGAACCGCACCACCCCACCGCATGTCTTCGCCCAAGCAGACCATCGATCCGGCCGCCATCGAGCACGCGCTGACGGTCGTCAAGCGAGGCTGCGACGAGCTGCTGGTCGAGTCCGACCTGGTCGCCAAGCTGCGGCGCTCGCAGGCCGACGGCACACCGCTGCGCTGCAAGCTCGGCCTGGATCCGACCGCTCCCGACATCCATCTGGGCCACACCGTGGTCCTGACCAAGCTGCGCCAGCTGCAGGATCTGGGACACACGGTGATCTTCCTGATCGGCGACTTCACGTCGATGATCGGCGACCCCTCGGGCCGCAATACCACGCGACCGCCCTTGAGCCGCGAGCAGATCCAGGCCAACGCCCGCACCTATTTCGAGCAGGCTTCGCTGGTGCTGGATCGCGCACGCACCGAGATACGCTACAACTCCGAGTGGTCGACGCCTCTGGGGGCGGACGGGATGATCCGCCTGGCCTCGCATTACACGCTGGCGCGGATGATGGAACGCGACGACTTCAGCCAGCGCTACCGCGAAGGCCATCCGATCGCGATCCACGAGATTCTCTACCCCCTGATGCAGGGCTACGACTCGGTTGCGTTGCGCTCCGACCTGGAGCTGGGCGGCACCGATCAGAAGTTCAACCTGCTGGTCGGGCGCGAGTTGCAGCGGCATTACGGCCAGGAGCCGCAGTGCATCCTGACGATGCCGCTGCTCGAAGGGCTGGACGGCGTCGAGAAGATGTCCAAATCGAAGAACAACTACATCGGCATCAGCGAGCCGCCGTCCGAGATGTTCGGCAAGATCATGAGGATTTCGGACGATCTGATGTGGCGCTATTACGAGCTGGTCTCGATGCGCACGGAGGGTGAAATCGAGGCTTTCAAGCGCGACGTCGCAGGCGGCCGCAACCCGCGCGACATCAAGGTGCTGCTCGGCCAGGAGATCGTCGCGCGCTTTCACTCGCGCCAGGCCGCCGAGCAGGCGTTGCGCGATTTCGAGGCGCGCTTCCGGGAGGGCGAGGCCCCGGCCGACATGCCGCACCTGACGTTCCCCCTGCAGGGCAGGAACGGGATCGGCGTGCCTGCGCTGTTGAAGCAGGCGGGACTGGCGCCGTCCACCAGCGAAGCGATCCGCGCGATCGAGCAGGGCGGCGTGCGCATCGACGGACAGAAGGTCGAGGACCGCTCTCTGACGCTAGGGGCAGGAACCTACGTGCTGCAGGTGGGCAAGCGCCGCTGGGCGCGGGTCACCCTTGCTTGACTTCCCTCTCCCCCGCCCTCTCCCGCAAGCGGGAGAAGGGAGATCTCGGGCCCACATCAGCCGAAAGAGGAGATCTCAAACAGACGGGACGGCTCGCCCCTCGCCCACGTCAGTGGGAGAGGGGAGGGGGAGAGGGCCCGCGCGCTTGTGGTGCTCGGCGGCCAGGAACGCGTACATCGCCGGCACCACGAACAGCGTGAAAAGGGTGCCGATCGACAGCCCGGTGAAAATCACGATCCCCATCGCACGCCTTCCGGCCGCGCCGGCGCCCGACGCGATCACCAGCGGCAGCACCCCAAGCACCATCGCGGCGGTGGTCATCAGGATCGGGCGCAGCCGGACCCCGGCGGCTTCCACGATGGCATCGAGCCGGCTGCGTCCTTCGACTTGCAGGTTGTTGGCGAACTGGACGATCAGGATCCCGTGCTTGCTGATCAGCCCGATCAACGTCACCAGGCCGACCTGCGTGTAGATGTTCAGCGTCGAAGACTTCGCGTAGTCGGCCAGGATCGAAATGTGGAACACGTTCTGCAGGATTCCGTTCACCTGCGTCAGCGTCCACATCGAGAACAGGGCCCCGAAAAGCGCCATCGGGACCGAGACCAGGATCACGATCGGATCGCGGAAGCTCTCGAACAGCGCCGCCAGCGCCAGATAGATGATGATCACGGCGAACAGCAGCGTCACGGCAAACCCGCCCGATTCCTGGACGAACTGGCGCATCGGACCCGAGTAGTCGATGCGGTAGGCATTGGAGGCGGCCTCATGCGTCGCCTGCGTCAGGAAATCGAGCACTTCGCTCTGGGAAACGAAGGGCGTCGGTACACCGATGATCGTCACCGCGTTCAGCTGTTGGAAATGGGCGATCGTTTCCGGTACGACCTGGGTTTCCAGCCGGCCGATCGTGCGCACTGGAACGACCGCGTTGTTCGGGGTCCGGATGTAGTAGTCGAGCACCTGGGAGGGATTGAGCCGGTCGACCTGCTGTACCTGCGGAATAACCTTGTAGGAGCGGCCGGCGATCGAGAAGTAGTTGACGTAGCCGCCGCCCAGCGCGCTCGTCAATGAGCTGGCCACATCCTGTTGATTCATTCCCAGCAACGCGATCAGGTCGCGGTCGACCGTCAGCGTGGTTTGAGGCTTGTCGATCTTCAAGTCGCTGTCGACGAACCAGAACATGTGACTGTCGTTCGCCTTGTTGAGCACGCTCCTGGCGACCTCGTTGAGCCGGTCGAACGGCTCGGTGGTGGTGATGACGAATTGCACCGGCAGACCGAACGCGCCCGGCAGTGACGGGAACTGAAACACCCCGATCCTCGCCCCCGCGATCGAGTTCCATTTGTTCTGCAGCTCTTCCTGGATTTCGTCCGTGCCGCGCGTGCGCTGGCTCCATGGCTTGAACATCACGCCGCCGATGCCCTGGTTGACGCTCGGATCGCCGGTGACCTGGAACATCTGGAAATACTCGGGCAACTGGTGCGCGATGTCGAACATCTGGTGCGCGTAGCCGAGCATCTGCTCGGCAGTCGCGTCGGGAGGACCGGTGACCTGGCCCAGAACGATGCCCTGGTCCTCCTGGGGAGCCAGCTCGGACTTGGCGGTCGAGAACAGGTAGACGACTGCACCCAGCAGCAAGGCGCCCATCACGACCAGTACCGGCCAGGTCAGCAGCAGGCTGCCGAGCACGCGCACGTAGCCGGTGTGCACCCGGTCGAACTGGCGGTCTATATACGCCGCGAGCCGGCTCTCGCCCATCCGCGCCCCGAACAGGCGCGAGCACATCATCGGCGACAGGGTGAGGGCGATGATGCCGGAAACGGTCACGGCCCCGGCCAGCGAAAAGGCGAACTCGGTGAACAAGGCGCCCGTGAGGCCGCGCTGGAATCCGATCGGCACGTACACCGCCACCAGCACCACCGTCATCGCGATGATGGGTCCGCCCAGCTCGCGGGCGGCCATCAGCGCCGCATCGAACGCGCCGTGCCGGTCGCTCTTCATGTGGCGGTCGACGTTCTCGACCACGATGATGGCGTCGTCGACCACCAATCCGATCGAAAGCACCAGCGCCAGCAGCGTCAGCAGGTTGATCGAATAACCGAACTCCAGCATCACGGCGAACGTACCGATCAGCGACAGCGGCATCGCGATCACGGGTATCACGACCGCGCGCAGCCGTCCCAGGAACAGGAAGATCACCGCGCTCACGATCAGCAGTGCCTCGATCAGCGTCTTGACCACCTCGTCGATCGACGCCTGGACGAACTCGGTGGCGTCGTAGGCGATCTTGCCGCTCAGCCCGGACGGCAGCTGCGCCTGGATGGCCGGCAGCGCCGCGCGCACCCGGCGCGCCACATCGAGCAGGTTGGCCTCCGGCGCGACCTTGATGCCGATGAACAGGGAATTCTGGCCGCCGAAGGCCACGTTGAAGTCGTAGTTCTCGGCGCCCAGCGTCACGTTGGCAACGTCCTGCAGCCGGATGATGGCGCCGTTGCGCTGCGCGACCACCAGGCTGCGGAATTCCTCCACCGAATGAAGATCCGTTCCCGCGCGCAGGTCGACGCTGACCACCTGGCCCTTGCTGGTGCCGAGCGCCGCCAGGTAGTTGTTGGCGCTCAGCGCGGTGGAAACGTCGGACGCCGTGACCCCGTGCGCTGCCATACGGTCCGCGTCGAGCCAGGCTCGCAGCGCGAACAGCCGTGAACCGAGTATTTCGGCGTTCCTGACTCCTTCCACCGTGTCCAGCTGCGGCTTGACGACCCGGAACAGGTAGTCGGTAATGTCGTTGGTCGGCATCGTCTGGCTGTAGAAGCCCAGGTACATCGAATCGACCGATTCGCCGATCTGTACCGACAGCACCGGCACTTGCGCTTGCGGCGGCAGCTGATTCTTGACCGAGTTGACCTGGGTCGTGATGTCGGTCAGCGCGCGGTTGGAGTCGTAGTTCAGGCGCAGCGTCGCGGTGATCACCGACTGTCCGGTGAAGCTGTTGGACGACATGTAGTCGATTCCCTGCGCCTGGGCGATGGCCGCCTCCAGCGGCTGGGTGATGAACCCTGCCACCGTCTCGGCGTCCGCGCCGTAGTAGGTGGTTGCGATGGTGACGATCGCGTTTTGCGTGCGCGGGTACTCGTTGACCGAAAGGCTCGCCAGCGAACGCAGTCCGAGAACCAGGATCAGCAGGCTGATGACGGCCGCCAGCACCGGGCGCCGGACAAACAGGTCGGTCAGGTTCTTCATTGCTCTTGCGGCTTCGGGTTCGGATCGTTGCGCGGCTCGACCGAGTTATTCACGATCAGCGGCGTTCCAGGACGCAGCTTCATCTGGCCGCTCGTGACGACCGTGTCGCCCTCCTTGATTCCCTTGACCACCGCGACCTGGTCACCGCGCGTCGCACCCAGTGTCACGAAAGTCTGGGCGGCGACCAGCTGCGGCGCGGCCGAGTCGGACTTGGCGGGCGCCCCTTCCTTCGGGGCCGCGGCCGGTTGCGCCAGGTACACGGACGCTCCGTACGGGTTGTAGGTCACCGCCGCCTGCGGCAGCGTGATGAAGCGCTGAACGCCGCCGACCTGCACGCTGACCTTGGCGTACATGCCGGGCAGCAGCGCGCGATCGGGATTGGCGATCGTCGCCTCGATCTGGATGTTGCGGGTGGTCGGATCGACGGTCGAGTTGACGGCCGAGATCTTTCCCTTGAACTGGCGTCCAGGCCAGGCGTCGGTCGTGACGACCACCGTTTCCTTGCGGGTGATGCGCGATATCTCCTGTTGTGGCAGGAAGAAATCGACGTAGATCGGGTCGATCGCCTGCAAGGACACGATCTTGTCGCCCGCGTTCAGGTACTGGCCCGGCGCAACGGTGCTGATGCCCAGACGGCCTGCGAATGGAGCGACGATCGCCTTTTTCTCGAGCGTGGCCTGCATCTGTGCCAGCTGCGCCTTCTTCGAGCGCAGGTCGGCCTCGTCGTTGTCGATGGTGGCCTGGCTGACCGCCTGCACGGTCAGCTGTTCGCGGTCGCGATCGAGCGTGATCCTGGCCAGATCGACCGCCACTTTCAGTGTTTCGACCTGGGCCCGCTCGGCATCGGAGTTCAGCTCGACCAGCACGGTACCGGGGGCCACATCGGCGCCCGAGGCGAAGTTCAGCCGACGCACCAGCCCGGCGATCTCGGTGCTCAGGTCGACGCCTCGCACGGCGCGCAGCGATCCGACTGCTGCCACCGTGTCCTGCCAGTCCTGCGCGTGTACCGTCATGGTCGAAACCGTCGCCGGTGGGATTCCGCCGGCGCCGATGAACTTCTTGAGCATCGCGGCCTGGAGCATGTTGTAGCCGACGATGCCGCCGATCAACACGAACACCGCGACCAGCATGATCGTCATGCGTTTGGTCATCGAGGGCTTCTTTTCGCTCAGGTCCGTCATCGTCATTGGATCCGATCAGATGAATCCCGGTCCGTCGCGCCTGCCGCGACGGTCGGCCCCGCATTGCTCGTTGAACCGGCCGCGCCCGGCGCCGGGCCGTTCCACCACCCCCCGCCGAGCGCCTGAAACAGGGCGACCGTATCGGCGAAGCGGTCCGCTTGCGCCTGGACCACGGCGATCCGAGTCTGCTGCAGTTGTTGCTGCGCATTGAGTAACGTGAGGTAGCTGGTGCCCCCGACGTTGAACTGGTACGACGCCATGTTGAAGGCCTCGCGCGCCTGGTGCTGTGCCTCGACCTGGGCTTGCAGCGCCAGCGCGTCGGTCTGCAAGGCGCGCAGCGCGTCGGCGACGTTGGCGAACGCGGTCAGCACCGTCTGGCGGTAATTGGCGGCGGCCGCGTCGAAAGCCGCAACCGCCGCCCGCCGGTTCGCCTGAAGCTGCCCGCCGCTGAAAATCGGGGCAAGCAGTCCGCCGCCCAGAGTCCAGACCGTCGCGTTGGACGTGAAGAGCTGGCTCAAACCCACCGCCTCGGAGCCGACGTTTCCCGACAGGGTCAGCTGCGGATACAGGTTGGCCGTTGCCACGCCGACCTGAGCGCTGGCCGCATGCAACAGCGCCTCGGCGGACAGAATGTCGGGCCGCTGGCGCACGAGAGCGGACGGCACGCTGACCGGCAGCTGCAACGGCAGCTCCAGGCCGTCGAGCTCGAACGACGGCAATCCGGCCGATTCGGGTGTCCGCCCGGCATACAGCGAGAGCTGATGACGCAGCTGTGACAGCTGGCGCTGCAGTCCCGGCAGCGTGGCACGGGTTTGCGCCAGCGCCGTGCGCTGGGACAGCACGTCGGATTTGGTCACCGCCCCCAGATTGAAACGGCGTTCGACGATCTGGAGCTGGTCCTGCTGCAGCTTCTCGATATCCTCGGTGGCCCGGATCTGGGCCCTGAGCGAGGCCTCGCGGATCGCGGTGGTCGCCAGGTTGGCGGTCAGCGTCAGATAGGTTGCCTGCAGCTGAAAACTGGCGTTGTCGGTCTGTGCCCGCAGCGCTTCCAGCTGGCGGCGGATGCTTCCGAACAAATCCACCGGGTACGACACGTTGATGGCGGTGTTGTACAGCGTGAAAATGCTGGTGCCCGGCTGGCCGAGCGATGCGGCCGAAAACTGTTCGCGCTGAACATTGAACTGCCCGCTGACGTTCGGCCAGGTCAGGCCGCGTTCCGCGGCCAGCGTCTGCTGCGCCTGTCGCAGCGTGGCCTGCGCCGCCGCCACCGTGGGGCTCTCGAGAAGCGCCTGGTCGATCAGCCGATCGAGCGGCTCGGACCGGAACAGGGTCCACCATTGCTGCTTCAGCTCGCCGCCCGGGGTGAATTGCTGGGCGTTTCCGTGCGCGGCGTCGCTTGCCGCGGTGGTCGCCGGCATCGAGTCGTCGGTGTAGCGGCTACCCGGCGGTGCTTCGGGACGTTTGAAGTCGGGTCCCACCGCACACGAAGCCAGCGATATCGCTGCCAGCGCCGCCCACGCGACACACTGCGGTCTGCGGCGGCACATCATCGTGTAGGGTGCGGACCGCGCGGCACGCACTCGAACATCAAAACCAGCCTTCCCTCCCACGCCCCGTCGGGATTTTCTGCTGCAAATCGGGTGCCGTCCAGGGGCCATCGGTCGCCAGCAAACCCCCAAGACCGGCAGTGGTGCTCCGTTTTTCCTGCCGCAGCCATGTTGGCAGAGCGGCGGCGCCCTGCCACCCGATTGCGACGAAGTGCCGAATTTCGCGTGTGGACTGCGTCCGGCTCCGACGAAAGCGGGTCCGGGGCAGCGGCCACTAGAATGCCGCGATGATCGGGCTGATACAGCGCGTGTCGCAGGCCAGCGTGCGCGTTGGGGGGGAGCTGGTCGGCGCCATCGAAAACGGGCTGCTGGCACTGGTTTGTGCGCAGCGGGACGATGGCGAGCGCGAAGCGGACGCGCTGCTCGAAAGAATGCTGGAGTACCGGGTATTCGCCGACCAGGCGGGACGGATGAACCTGGGCCTTAAGGCGATCAAGGGAGGGCTGCTTCTGGTACCCCAGTTCACGCTGGCCGCCGACACCTCGAGCGGCCTGCGCCCCAGCTTTTCTCCGGCGGCGCCCGCCGAGCAGGCGAGGGCTCTTTTCGACTATATGGTCGGGCGTGCCCGCACCGTGCATTCGCCGGTGGCGTCCGGCCGCTTCGGCGCGACGATGCGGGTGGCGCTGGTCAACGAGGGGCCCGTCACGTTCTGGCTTCAGATCCGGCCGGGGCACTCGACCGGATGAAGTGTCCTTTCTGTGCCAAGTCGGACACTCAGGTGATCGATTCGCGCGCCTCGGACGAAGGCGCCTCGATCCGGCGGCGCCGCCGCTGTCTGGGCTGTGACAAGCGGTTCACGACCTACGAACGGGTCGAGCTCGCGCTGCCCTCGATCGTCAAGCGCGGCGGCAGCCGGGCCGAGTACGACCGCAACAAGCTGCGCGCTTCGATGCTGCTGGCGCTGCGCAAGCGTCCGGTGCCGCGCGAGGCGGTCGACGACGCGATCGGACGCATCGAGGACAAGCTGCTGTCCTCCGCGCAGCGCGAAGTCAAGAGCGAGAAGCTCGGCGAGCTGGTGATGCGGGAGCTCAAGCGGCTGGACAAGGTTGCCTACATCCGGTTTGCCTCCGTCTACCGCAGCTTCGAGGACGTCGACGAGTTTGCCGAGGTCGTCAAGGAAGTGCGGCCCGCCCGCCGCCGCCGCGCCTAGCAGCCCGTTGGAACGACTGCGCGGGCCGATGTTCGCCCCCCGGCAAGGGGTGCCCGACCGCACTTCGCTTGAATTCGTGCCGGCCAGCCCCATTTTGGATTCGTGCGGGGCAAGGCCCCTGGAAACCTTCAGGAGAGAATCTTATGAATCTGATCACGCGACGTGAGCTGAACGGCTCGGTGTTTGACGAGCTTTTCAGCGACTTTTTCAACCGGGCCGGCTGGACCGTGCCGGCGCGGACCGCGGAACTTCCGGCGGCCGTTCGCGCCCGGATGGACGTGGTCGACAAGGGCGACAAGTACGCGGTGTCCGTGGACCTGCCCGGTGTTCGCAAAGAGGACATCCAGGTCAACATCGACGGAGCCAGGGTCGCGATCACGGCCGAAAATAAGAACGAACGCGAAGTGAAGGATGGTGCGAAGGTGCTTCACACCGAGCGCTATGCGACCAGCTACGCGCGCAGCTTCGAGCTGCCGGCCGAGGTGACCGACGAGGGCGCCGACGCGGCCTTCGAAAATGGCGTGCTGCGCCTGACGCTGCCGAAGCGCGCTCAGGTGATGAGCAAGCGCCTGGCAGTTCGTTAAGCGGGCGGTTGTCGTTTCATCGAGGAAAGACGGGGCCATCGGCCCCGTTTTCCGTCGCGCCGGGCGCTGCGCGCCAACTGCGTAGAATCGGCGCACATGTACACGGACGCGGACCACCGCTTCATGTCGCGCGCTCTGGAGCTCGCGGCCAAGGCGATGGTGCACGCGACTCCGAACCCGCGGGTCGGCTGCGTGGTTGTGCGCGAAGGTCGCGTGATCGGTCAGGGCTTCACCCAGCGGCCGGGCTCCAACCACGCGGAGATCGAGGCGCTGCTGGACGCGCGCAGATCGGGCCACGACTTGCATGGCGCGCACGTGTACGTGACGCTGGAGCCGTGCGCGCATTTCGGCCGCACGCCGCCGTGTGCGACGGCGCTGATCGAAGCGCACGTGACCATGGTGATCGCCGCCGTCGAGGATCCCAATCCTCAAGTCGGCGGGCGCGGCCTTGAAATGCTGCGCCAGGCAGGCATCGACGTGCGCTGCGGATTGCTGAAGCAGGACGCCATCGAGATGAACGCCGGATTTTTCTCGCGCATGACCCGCGGTCGGCCCTGGGTGCGAATCAAGGTCGCGGCCAGCCTGGATGGGCGCACCGCCCTGGACAACGGAGCGTCTCAATGGATCACGTCGGAGGCGGCGCGCGCCGATGGGCACGCATGGCGCGCCCGCTCGTGCGCGGTGCTCAGCGGGATCGGTACGGTGCGCGCGGACGATCCGACGCTGTCGGTTCGGCTGGTGGAAACACCTCGACAACCCTTGAAAGTGCTGGTCGACAGCCGCTTCGAGGTCGCTCTGCAGGCGCGCCTGTTCGACGGGAACCCGGTGCTGGTGGCCTGCACGCGGAGCGACCCGCACAAGGCCGAGCAGCTGGCCGCACGCAATGTCGAGGTCGTCGAGATGGCGGGTGATGCCAGCGGCAAGGTCGATCTGGAGGCGTTGATGCGGGAGCTGGCGCGGCGCGGAATCAACGAGCTGCACGTGGAGGCGGGGTCGCGCTTGAATGGCTCTCTGGTGCAGGCGGGCCTGGTCGACGAGTTGCTCGCGTACCTGGCACCATGCCTGATCGGGCCCGGGCAGCCGATCATCGATTTGCCCGCTGTGACCAGCCTGACCCAGGTCAGGCGGCTGACTTTGCGTGAGGTGGCGCGGGTTGGCGACGACGTGCGCCTGCTGGCGCGCACGCAATAGCGCCGGGCCGAATCGGTTATCGCGGATTTCTGAACCGGCCATGTTCACCGGAATCATCCAGGCAGTCGGGCAGATCGAACGGGTCGAGCGCCGCGAGCCAGGGGTGCACGTCGTGATACAGGCCGCTCCGATCGATGCATCCAGCATGTCTGTCGGCGACAGCATCGCGGTCAACGGCTGCTGCCTGACCGCGACGGCGATCGACGGCACGCGCTTTCAGGCGGACTTGTCCGAAGAGACGCTGGCCAGGACCGCCAACCTGGATCAATGCGGTCCGGTGAACCTGGAACTGTCGCTGGCGCTGGGCGATCGAATCGCCGGTCACCTGGTGCCGGGTCACGTCGACGCGGTTGGCGTGGTGCTCGGCATGCTGCCGTCCGGCGAATCGCGCCAATTGAGGGTGCGTGCACCGCGGTCGCTGGCCGCGTGCCTGGCGCTGAAAGGATCGCTGGCGGTGGACGGCGTGAGCCTGACGATCAACCAGGTCGAAGACTCCGACCAGGGTTGCGACGTGACGATCAATCTGATTCCGCATACGCTGGCCGTCACCACGCTGGCGCGGCTATCGCCCGGGCAGCGCGTGAATCTGGAGGTGGACCCGCTGGCACGGTACGCCGAGCGCGTGGTGTCACTGATTTCGCCGGCCCTGGGCGGCAAAAGGACCTAGAATCGCTTCCCTTATGTTGACTCCGACACGCTCGACGCCCGGGTCCGGAACGGCCACGCCCATCGCGTCGACGGCCCGGATCATCGAGGAGATCGGCCGCGGCAACCTGGTCGTGCTGGTGGACGACGAGGACCGTGAGAACGAGGGCGACCTCGTGTTCGCGGCCGACTTCGTGACCGCCGAGAAGATCAATTTCATGGCCAAGTTCGGTCGCGGCCTGATTTGCATGCCCGTGACCGAGGAGCATGCCGGGCGCCTGCGGCTGCCGCCGATGTCGCAGGACAACCGTTCCGTGCACGGAACCAATTTCACGGTGTCGATCGAGGCGGCCGAAGGAGTGACCACCGGCATCTCGGCGGCCGACCGCGCCCATACGATCCGGGTTGCGTCGCGGCCAGACGCCAGGCCCGAGCAGATCGTGCAGCCGGGCCACGTATTTCCTCTGGTGGCCCGACCCGGCGGCGTGCTGATGCGGGCCGGACACACCGAGGCCTGCTGCGATCTGACGCGCCTGGCGGGGCTGAATCCGAGCGCGGTGTTGTGCGAGATCATGAACGACGACGGCACCATGGCCCGCCTGCCGGATCTGATCGAATTCAGCCGCCGGCATGGACTGGCCCTCGGCACGATCGCCGACCTGATTCAGTATCGTGCCGCCACCGAGTCGTTGATCGAGCGGATCGGCAGCCGGACGGTGGAAACGCAGGCGGGAGAATTCCGGCTGATCGCCTATCGCGACCTGGCCGGCAACGGCACGCACCTGGCCCTGGTCCGAGGCGAACCGCAACCGCAGCGCGACGTTCTGGTGCGGGTCCACGAACCGCTGTCGGCGCTGGACCTGATCGGCGCCGCCGCGGGCCGTCATGCGTGGACTCCGGCGCAGGCGCTGCAGATCATCGCGCGCGAAGGATGCGGAGTGCTGGTGCTGCTGAACTGCGGCGAGTCCTCGCAGCAGTTGCAGCACCGGATCCGGGCATGGTCCGCGCCCGAGGCGATGGCGGCCGCGCCGCGGGCCGTGGCTGAGGACCTCAGAACGTACGGCATCGGCGCCCAGATCCTGCGCGATCTGGGCGTCGGGCGAATGAGGCTGATGGCCAAGCCCCGCAAGATGCCTTCGATGGCCGGATTCGGACTGACTGCTGTTGGCTACCTTGAAGGCGGATGAAAAATGGCACTTGATTCGATCGCCCCGGACTTGGACGGGGCTGGCCTGAGGATCGGCATCGTTCAGTCCCGGTTCAACAGCTGGGCCGGGGAGGCGCTGCTGGAATCGTGCGTATCCGAGCTGCGCCGCCTGGGCGTCGACGACGACGATGTGACGCACGTGACGGTGCCTGGCGCCTTGGAGGTGCCCGTTGCCCTGTCCAAGCTGGCGCAGGCGCAGGACTACGACGCGCTGATCGCGCTCGGCTGTGTGATTCGAGGCGACACTTATCACTTCGAAGTGGTTGCTACGGAATCTGCCAGCGGTATCAGCCGCGTGGCGTTGGAGCATGGAATTCCTGTGGCCAACGCGGTGCTGACCACCGAAAGCGAAGCGCAGGCGCGCGAACGGATCGACGAAAAGGGCCGCGAGGCGGCGCGCGTTGCGGTCGAGATGGCCAATCTGATGTGGTCTCTGGAGGAGGGCGGGGAGGACGACGGCGCCCAGTAGGGATGCCCCGCGACTTCCTCGGCCTGCCCTGCGCCATGGCCGCACAATCGAATGAAACGCCGCCCCGGCCGAAAGGCGGTTCGGCGCGCAGTGCCCGGCATCGGGCGCGCGAATTCGCACTGCAGGGGTTGTATGGCTGGCTGCTGGCCGGCGGCGATGGGGCCGCGATCGCCGGGCGGCTGAAGGCCTCGCCGGGGTACGGCCAGGCCGACGAGGCATACTTTCTGGAACTGCTCCAGGGCGCGATCGGATCGGCCGAGGCGCTTCGTGCCCAATGGCTGGGCACGCTGGATCGGCCGCTGGCCGACTTGAGCCCGATCGAGCATTCGATCCTGCTGATCGGGACCTACGAACTGGCCCACCGATTCGAAATTCCCTACCGGGTGGTGATCAACGAGGCGATCGAGCTGGCCAAGGACTTCGGCGCCACCGACGGTTTTCGCTACGTGAACGGTGTCCTGAATAAACTGGCCGCTCGAATCCGGGTCCAGGAAACCGGCGCAGCGGCAGGCGCGCGTTGAACGAATTCGAGCTGATCGCGCGTTACTTCGCGCGTCCGGTGCACGAACGGCAAGGAATCGGCGACGACTGCGCGCTGATCGATGTGGGCGACCGGACCGTGGCGATCACGACCGATTCGCTGACCGAGCGCGTTCATTTCTTTCCGGATGTCGATCCGGCTTCGCTCGGACACAAGGCGCTCGCGGTTAATCTGTCGGATCTGGCTGCCGCCGGGGCACGCCCGCGCTGCTTCCTGCTGGCGCTGTCGCTGCCGCGCGCGGACCCGGCGTGGCTCGACGCTTTTTCGCGCGCGATGTTCGACCTCGCGGGCCGTGAAGGGTGCGAGCTGATCGGCGGGGACACGACCCGCACGCCGCGCATCGCGGACCAGGACGGGCCCGTGACGATCTGCATTACCGCGATCGGTGAGGTCGAACGCGCAAGCCTGCGGGGCAGGGGCGGTGCGCGCGTCGGCGACGACCTGTGGGTTTCTGGCCTGCTCGGCGATGCCGCGCTGGCGGTTGCCTGGCAGTTGGGCCAGGTTCGCCTCGATCCGGCGGCCGCGTTGCACTGCCGGCAGCGGCTCGATTGGCCGCAGCCGCGCGTGAACCTGGGCCTGGCATTGCGTGGTCTGGCCACGGCTGCGATCGACCTGTCCGACGGCCTGCTGGGTGACCTGGACCACGTCCTGGAACGGTCGGGCGTCGGCGCCTGCGTCCATGTGCCTGACGTGCCGCGTTCGGACACGCTGCGCGCCATGTCGTCCGGCGTGCAGCGGCGCTGTGTTCTGGCCGGCGGCGATGATTACGAGCTGCTGTTTACCGCTTCCCCCGCGGACCGTGAGGCTATTGCGGAGGCCGGGCACGATTGCTGCGTTGCAATAACCAGGATCGGGACGATAACGGCCGAACCCGGTCTGCGCTTGGACGGAGACCCCGGAATCGACGCTACACTGCGTGGATTCGATCATTTCGCGAGTGCGCCAGAGGCCTGAAATGGCTGCCGCACCCGGCTGCGCGACTGGATGGCTGCGATCGATCCCGCTCAATTGCCGCGCACGCCGGGGCCGGCTTTTCTTGTCTCGCACCCGGCGCACCTGATCGCACTGGGCTTCGGGACCGGGCTGCTGCGTCCGGGGCCAGGAACCTGGGCGACCGCCGCGACCTGGCTGGCGTTCGCGGCACTCGGACCGGCTTTGAAACTCCCCGTATCGGCGCTGCTCCTTATCGCGGCGGTCGCGCTGGGAGTCGGTACCTGGGCGGCTCAACGGACCGGCGCGGCGCTGGGCCGACCGGATGCCGGCGAAATCGTGATCGACGAGATCGTCGCGTTCTGGTTCGTGCTGCTGTTGCTGCCGGCTGGAGAAAAGCCCTGGGTGCAACAGGCCGTTGCGTTTGCGTTGTTCCGCCTGTTCGACATCCTGAAGCCGTCGCCGATCGGATGGGTGGAGCGACGCTGGCCCAATGCGGCAGGTGTGATGCTCGACGACCTGATGGCCGGCGCCTATACGCTGCTGGTGATCGAACTGTGGATACGGCTACCCTGGTGACCAGCGATCTGCCCACCCAGCTGTGGCGCAGCGCGCAGCAGCTTGCCAATCTGCTGCGGCGCGAGCGCCTGACGCTGGCCACCGCCGAGTCCTGCACGGCCGGCGGCATCGCGTTCGCGGTCACCCAGATTCCCGGCTCCAGCGCCTGGTTCGATCGAGGCTTCATCACGTACTCGAACGACTCGAAACTGAAGGTGCTCGGGGTATCGCCGGTGTACCTGCGCGATTACGGAGCAGTCAGCGAGCCCGTGGCCCGTTCGATGGCGCTGGGCTGCCTGAACCACAGCTCGGCGCAAGTGGCCGTCGCGGTGACCGGTATCGCCGGACCCGACGGGGGCAGCGAGTCCAAGCCGGTCGGCACCGTCTGTTTCGCGTGGGCGATCCGGCGCGATCCGACCGTCGCACCCTGGGTACGTACCACGACCCGACTGTTCGATGGCGACCGGGCCGCGGTGCGCACGCAAGCGGTGCTGGAGGCGCTCGACGGCTTGAACGTGCTGCTCGAACAGCGGCTGGACGTCTGATCGTGGCCAGCGCCGAACCGGCGAGCGTCGCGGCGGACCTGGGTCGCGAGCCGGCCGCTTCCCGCTCGACAGGACGGCGCCCCCATCGCAGGCGCCGGGTGCCTCGCACCATCGTCGGCGATCGTCCGATGTCGACGAAGGGCTTGGCGCCCGCCTTCTGGCAGGACCTTTACCACTTGAGCCTGACGGCGAGCTGGCCCGCGGTGTTCGGCGCGCTGGCGGCCTTCTTCGTCACGCTGAACGGACTTTTCGGCACGTTGTACGCGCTGGCGCCCGGCTGCATCGCGAATCTGAACCCGCCCGGCTACCTGGGCGCGTTTTTCTTCAGCGTCGAGACGAGCGCCACCGTCGGCTTTGGCGACATGCACCCGCAGACGCTGTACGGGCACACGATCACCTCGATCGAGATCTTCGTCTCGATCATCAGCATCGCGATGATCACCGGCGTGATGTTCGCCCGCTTCTCCACGCCGCGTTCCAGGGTCCTGTTCTCACGCCACGCGGTGGTGCGCCCGCTCGACGGTCAGCTCACGCTGATGCTGCGCGCCGCCAACGCGCGCCAGAACGTGATCGTGGAGGCCTCCGCGCACCTGCGCATCGTGCGCGAAGAAGTCAGCTCCGAAGGAATCAGAATGCGGCGCATCCGGGACCTGCCGCTGGTGCGCGAGCAGAGTCCGGCGTTCGTGCTCAGCTGGACGCTGATGCACGTGATCGACGAGACCAGCCCGCTGGCGGGCGAAACGCACGACTCACTGGTGGCGGCCAAGGCCCTGCTGGTCCTGACTCTGACCGGCATCGACGAGACGACGGGTCAGGATCAGACCGCGCGCACGGTGTATCCGCTTCAAGCGGTGCGCTGGAACCATGCGTTCCGCGACATCCTGGGAACCGACGAGGACGGCCACGACCTGATCGATTACACGCACTTTCACGACGTGATTGCGCTCCCCTCGCCCCTCTCCCACGCCAGTGGGAAAGGGGCCGGGGGAGAGGGTGACAAATCAGGGAACGCGTAGCGCAGCGACTCAATCGGGCCTTAGCGCGCTGCGCACCGCTTCGATTCGATCGCGCGTTTCGATCGCCACCTGGCGCGCCTGCAGCGCGAACGACTCTTCCGATCCGGCGTACAGGATCGCGCGCGACGAGCTGATCACCAGCCCGGCGCCGTCGGGGTTCAGGCCGGCCCGCAGCGTCGCGTCGATGTCACCGCCCTGCGCGCCGATCCCGGGCACCAGCAGCGGAAGGCGTGGGGCGATCACCCGCACCCGGGCCAGCTCCTGCGGATAGGTGGCTCCAACCACGAGGCCGAGCTGGCCGTTGACGTTCCAGTCGGAGACGGCCAGGCGCGCGATGCGTTCGTACAGCCGCTCGCCGCCCACGTCGAGCATCTGCAGCTGGGTGCCTCCCGGATTGCTGGTCCGGCACAGCAGGAAAGCTCCGTGTTCGGGATGCCGCAGGAACGGCTCGATCGAATCCAGGCCCATCAGGGGCGAGAGCGTGACCGCGTCGGCGCGGTAACGCTCGAACGCCTCGCGCGCGTATTGCTCCGCCGTGGGTCCGATGTCGCCGACCTTGGCGTCCAGGATCACCGGCACTTCGTGATGGCGGGCACGGATGTGGCCGATCAACGCCTCCAGCTGGTCTTCGGCGCGATGGGCCGCAAAGTAAGCCAGCTGGGGCTTGAACGCGCACGCCAGGTCCGCGGTGGCGTCGACGATGTCCCTGCAGAACTCGAACAGCGCGTCGGGCCGTCCCGCCAGAGGGCGCGGCAGTCGCGCCGGATCCGGATCGAGCCCGACGCACAACAGCGTGCGGTGGCCGCTCCAGCGGGCCGAAAGCCGTTGGAGAAAGGGTGCCGGCGCGTTGGACATGCCGGCGATTGTACGTTCGGGGTTCGCAGAGGGCTTGTTAGCATGGGCCAAGGCGCGCTCTGCGGGCCCTCGTCCATTACTCGGGAACGCGTTGTCATGGTCTCACTGTCCCGCCGCGATGCCGTGTTGCTGGTGTTGCTGACGCTCGCCTGGGGCTTCACCTGGCCGGTGATGAAGTTCGGGGTGCGCGAACTGCCTCCGCTGTTTTTCCGGATGCTGTGCATCGGCGGGGCATTGGCGATCCTGGCGCTGGTGGCGCGCCTGAACGCTGTTTCGCTGGCGTTGCCGCGCTCCGACTGGCTCGACATCGTGCGGCTGGCGGTGCCCAACGTCGTGATCTGGCACATCGCCGTGATCCTGGCGCTGACGTTGCTGCCGGCCGGGCGCAGCGCGATCCTGGGCTACACGATGCCGCTGTGGGCGGCCTTGATTGGCGCGCTGTGGTTCGGCGAGCATCCGCCCGCGCGCCACTGGCTGGGCGTGGCGGCGGCGCTGCTGGCGACCGGGCTGCTGCTGTCCTCGGAGCTGACGTCGCTGGCGGGCCGTCCGACCGGCACGTTGTTGATGCTGTTCGCTGCGGCCTCGTGGGGCTACGGCACGCACCTGGCGCGCCGCCACGCGATCCACGTTCCGGCCCTGACGGCGATCTTCTGGATGCTGGCGCAGGCGCTGGTCGCCCTGGCGGCCGCGAGCCTGGCGTTCGAGCGCGACCGCTGGCGGCTGCCGCGCCCGCAGGAGTGGGCCGCAATCGGCTTCAACATGTCGATCTCGATCGCGTTCTGCCACGTCGTATGGCTGCGCCTTGCGCGGCGCCTGCCGCCGGCCGCGAGCGGGCTGTCGATGATGATGATCCCGGCCTTGGGCGTGTTCTCCAGCATGTGGCTGCTGGGCGAGCGGCCGCATTGGCAGGACTACGTCGCGCTGGCGCTGATCGTATTTTCGCTGGCCACGGTGTTGCTGCCGTCACGGGGCAAGGCCGATCAGCCCGCCAAAGCGTGATGGCGTCGGGACGCTGCCCGAGGAGGCTTCAGGCCGAGGCGCGTGCCGCCAGGTGACGCCGGATCAGTCGCAACAGCTCGTCTTCCTGGTACGGTTTGCCCAGGTACTCGTTGACTCCCAGCTCGAACGCCAGGCTGCGGTGCTTGCCTGCCGTGCGCGACGTGATCATCAGGATCGGGATGGCCTGGGTCTCGGGGTTGGAGCGCACGGCGCGCGTCAGGTCGTAGCCGTCCATCCGCGGCATCTCGATGTCGACCAGCAACACGTCGGGCAGCGCGTCCTGCATCTGACGCAGCGCGTCCACGCCGTCCTTGGCCAGCAGCACATTGAAACCCTGGCGCTCCAGCAGGCGCTGCGTGACGCGCCGCACCGTCAGCGAATCGTCCACCACCATGATCGTGGCGCCGAGCGCCTCCGATTCGGCGTCCGCATCGCCCGCCGCCGCGGCCGACGCATGCATCGGGGCCGGCTCCGGCGCGCGTCCGATCAATTGCACCGGATTGATGATCAGGACGATTTCACCGCTGCCCAGGATCGTCGCACCGAGCACGCCGGTCAGGCGCGCCACCTGCGAGCCGACGCTCTTCACGACCACTTCCTGATTGGCTGTCAGGTCGTCAACGACGACGGCCAGACGGTCCTCGCCGGAACGAAGCAGCGCCACGGGTGTCTGGCGCCCAAGAGGCCCAAGTGGCGCTTCGATCCCGAGCAGTTGCGCCAGCGGTCGCAGCACGACCGACCCCAAAGAGCCGAAGGACAGGCTGCCTTCGCGCAACCCCGCTTCGACGTCCGACGCCTTGAATCGGCGCACCTGCTGCACCATCGCAGAGGGGATCGCGAAGCGCCGTCCGCCGACGCTGGCGAGCACCACCTGGGTTACCGCCAGCGTCAGCGGCAGGTAGGCCGTGAACCGGGTGCCGCGGCCGGCCTCGGTCCCCACGACGATGCGGCCTCCGAAGGAGGCAAGCTCGGAGCGCACCACGTCCATCCCGATGCCGCGTCCCGCCAGCTCGGTGACCTCGCGTGCGGTGGAAAATCCGGGTGCAAACACGAACTCCGCCAGTTCGCGCTCGCTCACGGGCCGGCTCGGATCCAGAAGGTTCAGCTCGATGGCGCGCTGCCGTATCCGCTCCAGGTCCAGCCCGCTGCCGTCGTCGGCGAATACGACGATGATCTCGTTGCCCTCCTGCTTGACGTCGATCCGCAGTTCGCCGCTTTCGGGCTTGCCGAGCGACTGGCGTTTTTCGGCCTCCTCGATTCCGTGCACGATCGCGTTGCGCACCAGGTGCTCGAACGGCCCGCTCATCCGCTCGAGCACGCCGCGGTCGATCTCGGTGGCGCCGCCGATGATTTCCAGGTGGACCCGCTTGCCGACTCCCTTGCCGGTCTGGCGTGCCACGCGGTACAGGCGCTCGGACACGTTCGAAAACGGCACCAGCCGCACCCGCATCAACTGCTGCTGCAGTTCGCGCGTCAGGCGCGACTGCGCGCTCAGATCGTTGTCGGCGAGCTGCAGCCCCTTGAGCATCGTGCTCTGGACCATCGCCACGTCCTCGACCGACTCGGCCAGCATCCGCGTCAATTCCTGCAGCCGTGAGAAGCGGTCGAATTCGAGCGGATCGAACGTGGCCGATTCGCGCGCCAGCTGGTCGGAGCGCGCCTGAATCTGGGCGTCGGCCTGGATTTCGACCTCGCGCAGCTGGTTGCGCAGCCTCTGAATATTCTCCGTCAGGTCGGTGAGCGATCCGCGCAGCGTTCCGACCTCGGTCTCCAGCTTGGACCGCGCGATCGACACCTCGCCGGCATGGTCGACCAGCCGGTCGAGCACGTCGGCCCGCACCCGGATGAACGGCGCTGCCACGGCCGTTACGGGCGCGACCACCGGTCGATCGGCCTCGGCCTGAGCCTCGCGCGCACCCTGGTTCGGGACCGTGAGCGCCGCCTCGGCTTCGTCCAGTTCGGATTCGGCCCCAAGCTGCGACAGCGCAACCGTCTCGTCCAGCGCGATCGCCGGCGTCGGCTCGGAACGCGGCTGCAGCTCGTCGAACAGGCCCAGGGCGTGGTCGAACTGCCCCTGCAGGTCCTCGATCACGACCGACGGCACGCTCACCAGCTGCATGGCCGCTTCGATCCGTGTTTCCATCTCGTGCACCAGCTCGCCCAGGCGCATCGCGCCGGCCATCCGCGCGCTCCCCTTGGCGGTATGCAGGCAGCGCATCAGATCGCGTGCCACCTCGCGGTCGTTCGGATTGATCGCCAGAGACCGCAGGCCGATGCCGATCGCGGGCAGCAGATCATGGGCCTCGGTGACGAATACCTGCAGCAGGTCGGCGTCCAGCTCGTCGCGCAGCGTACTGACGGACGACACGACGGCGACCGGACTGCGCGTGAATGCGGACTCAGGCGCCTCGGGCGAGGCCGACTCGCCTGCAAGCGCCGGCGCCATCCCGGTCACCGGTTCGATCATCGGCCAGCTCTGCGCCTGGATCACCGGCTCGTTCTCCGGCTCGATCGCAGACGCGGGCTCCACAGGCGGCTCGGCCGGCGCAACGACCCTCACCAGCTCGACGCCGGCAGGCGCCTCGTTCATAGCCTGGTCGTGGCGATGCTCGATCTGAGCCCGCACCACGCTCAGCAGCTCGTGCACCGCGCTTGCCTCGAGCGCAGCCGGCTCGGGATAGACCCCGGCGGCGAACTGATGCAGCATGCCCCGCATCCGCTCGATGGCACGATCCAGCACATCGAACTGCTGGGCGGTCAGCGCGGGCGCAAGGCCGTGTTCGCCGGCCATCTCGTGCATCAGGTGCTCGAGCGGTTCGGCAATCGCATTGACCGACTGCAAACCGACCGTGGCCGTGATGCCGGACAGCGAGTGGGCGTGCCGCACGGTCGCGGCCGAAACGACGTGGTCCGGCTCATAACGCCACTCGCCGATGTCCTGCGCAAGGGCCCGGATCGCTTCGTCGGCTTCGTTCAGGAAGACCGAATACAGGCCGTGGCTGATCTCCACCTGTCCGATGCGGCGCGTCTGATCGGAGGCCGGGGCGTCGGTCGACGAGCTGTCCGCATGGAGCCCCTCGATGCGGGCCAGGCCGACCAGCTCGGCCAGCTCCTCGGCCGGATCGGCTGGTGTGGCCGGATGGAAATCGGGCTGCTGGAACTCGACCGGCAGCACGGTCTGCGGCCCGTCTTCATCCAGCGGCGGCACCGCCTCGAACCCGCCGCCATCGGCCTGCCCGGGCGATTCGGCCGGCGCTTCGCCGGCGGCCGGCGCCAGTGCGGATTGCTCGTATGACGCTGCTTGGATCGGCAGCGTCGGCGACTCGTGGGTCTCCGCGCCGCCGTCACCTTTTGGGGGGGCAAGCCCTGCCATCAGATCCGGAATGGCATGAGCGGCCGGGCCGGAGGAGCTCGCCTCGCGCACCGCGCGCGCCATCCGGATCATCGGCTCGGCGTCGATCGACGCGTCCGGATCGTGGGTCACTGCATGCAGCCACTGCCGCATCTGATCGCTCGCCTGCCGGGCCAGTTCCAGCAGATCTTCGCTTGCCGGACGCTCCTGCGCCAGCCAGACATTGAAGCACTGCTCAACGGCCCAGGCGCCATCGGCGAAGTTTTTCAGGCCCACCATGCGACCGGAGCCCTTCAACGTGTGAAAGCCACGGCGCACCGTCGTCATCAGGCCCAGGTCCTGCGGCTGAGCGCGCAAAAGGCCCAGGTGCTCGACGATCGAGTCGAGCACCTCGGTGCCTTCGCTGACGAAAATCTCGTGCAATTCGCGCGTGGCCGCCGACTGGCTGACCGGCATCGGAGCCGTCGGTTGAGGTACGGCCGGCCGGGTCGGCGTCAGCCGCTCCAGCAATTCGAGCGCGGCGTTGCGCGCGCCGCTGCGCTGCAGCGTCGCCAGCAGCCGGGTCGCGTCACCCGTAAGAGACCGCAGCGCGCTGCTGTCGAGCAAGTCGGCGTCGTGCGACAGCTGCCCGAGCACGTCGGCGATCTGCTGGTGGAGCGCGCGGTCTGCGGGCGCCACGGCCAGACGCTCGGCCAGCGCCTGCGCCCTGTCCAAGCGCTGCTGCGACGCCGCCTCGACGTTGTCGGCCGGGGTGGCCGCCGGAGCGCGATCTTCTATCGCGTACGGCGGTGCGATGTAATCGGCGTGGGCCGCCTCGGCGGAAGCGGCCGTCGGGGATTGCGCCAGATCGGCCGAGAACAGACCGCTGGCCGGGTCGTAGCGGAACATGCCGCGCGGTCGGGCGGCGTCCTGCGCCAGAGTCTCGACGAAAAATCCGATGGCCCCGAGGTTCTGCGCGATGCGAGAGAACTCGTCCTGAGTGGCCGGTGCCGAACCGTCGACGAAATGGGCGACCGATTGCTGCACGTTGCGCAGCGCGGCCACCGGCTCCTCGTGCCCGAGAATCGACATCACGCCGCAGACCTGGTCTACCAGCGGGCCGACCCCGACCAGTTCCTCGCGCAGCATCGGATTGCGGAAGAAGCGATCCAGCCGCTGTTCGATTTCGCGCAGCGTCGCCTGCGTCTCGGCGACCACGGTGCCCATCGAGAGGCGATCCTGCGCGCGGCGCGCCAGCTCCGACAGCCACGGTCCGGCCTCGGGCAGCTCCCGGCCCCGGGCCGCGCCTTCGAGCCGCTCGATCACTTTGCGCGACCGCTCGCCGAACTCCGGATCGAGTTGCGGCAGCTCGTCGGTACCGGTTTCGACAAACAGCAAGGCCGAGGCCACTTCCAGGCCGAGCCCCTCGCGCACCGCCGGTGGCAACTGGGCAAAGCCGTCGGTGACGCGGCCGATCTGGCCCAGCACGTCGGCCAGCGGGCCGGCCTGCAGCCGCGTCGACGCGGCGCGCGCGTTCTCGATCTCCTGCCGGTACCGCGTCGGATTGGGCGATGTGCTGGTCACCAGCTGGCCCCACAGGATCTTGGCCTGCGCCAGCGCCTCGCGCAGCGCGCCCAACGAGTCCGGATCGACCGCGGTGAGCGTAGCCCGCTCGAAATCGGCCGGGATCAGCGCATCCAGTCCATACAGACGCTTGATCTCGGCCACGCGCGCGACCTTTTCGTCCGACCGCCCGACGTAATAGAGCGCATCGACCATCAGCCGCTCGGCCACCACCTGTCCGCCCTCGACCAGGCGGCGCAGCTGCAGGTTCAGCCGCGCCAGCAGCCTTTTCAAATCCAGATCGACGATCACACGGTGTGAATCCAGCGCGTCGAGCAATCCGCGCACAACCCACCAGAAGCTGCGCGCCAGCCCGCGTTGCGGCAGGTGCTCGAGCTCGCACAAGGCGTCGCGCATCTGCCGTCGGGCCCGCGCGTCGTCCGCGTTGCGCAGGAAGCCGAGCAGGCCCTCCTCGTACAGCACGCGGCGGATGCGCAGCTGATCCACGGTAAACGGGCGCGCATCGATGTTGTGGAAGGCCGGCCGCCGCGACAGGTCCGGAAACACCAGGTCGGCCGGATGCACGCGCGAGGCTCGATTCAACAGCAGGATCTCGCGGTAATACGGGTACAGGCGGATCGGTTGATTGGGTCGCCCCGACAGCAGCGACTCCAGGTACGAGCGAACGGCCGACAAGGCCGACTCGACGCTGCGGATGGCCGACGGCATGCACTCTTCCGGCTCGGTTTCCCAGCGTTGCAGCAGCTGCTCGACCGCTTCGGTCACCAGCGCCACGCCCCGCAGGTCCAGCAGCTGCAAGGCGCCGTTGCTCTGGTGTATCTGGTTGCGGGCGTCGCGCAGGCTGTCCAGGTCCTGCTTGTTGCCCAGGAATCCGCGCACGCCGCCCAGCGCGTGGGCAAAAGCGGTCCGAATTTCGTCGATGACCCAGGCCAGCGGCGCCACATCCTGCGAGGCGCCGACCAGCTGGTTAGGATCGTGAATTTCGGTCATCAGGCCACCCTGAAGCGGGCCACCGAGGCCTTCAGCTCGCGCGCCAGCGTGGCCAGCTGCCCGATCGACTGGGCGGTCTGACGGGTGCCCTGCGATGTCTGCTCGGTGACCGACAGGATCCGCTCGATTGAAACGGCCACTCCGCCGGCCGAGCTCGCCTGCTCCGAAGTGGTTTGCGCGAAGCGCTCGATCAGCTCGGCCAGCTGTCGCGAAACCCGGCCGATGTCGGCCAGCGCGGTGCCGGCCGCGTCCGACAGCTTGGTACCCTCGACTACGCCCTGGGTGCTGCGTTCCATCGCGGTCACCGCGTCCTGGGTGTCTGTCTGAATCGTGCGCACCAGTGCTCCGATCTGCTTGGCCGCCTCGGCCGAGCGGTCGGCCAGGCGCTGCACTTCCTCGGCCACGACCGAGAATCCGCGGCCCGCCTCGCCGGCCGACGCGGCCTGGATCGCGGCGTTCAGCGCCAGCACGTTGGTCTGTTCCGTGATGTCGGTGATCAGCTCCACGATTTCGCCGATTTCCTGCGACGATTCGCCCAGGCGCTTGATCCGCTTGGCGGTGTCCTGGATGTGCTCACGGATCTCGTTCATGCCGGCGATCTGGTTGTAAGCAGCGCGTTGGCCGCGCTCGGCCGCTTCCAGCGATGTGCGCGCCACCTTGGCCGATTCGCCGGCGCTGTTGGACACGTCGTTGATCTGCTGCGCCATCTGCAGCACCTTTTCGCCGGTGCCGCGGATTTCGCGACTCTGCGCCTCGGACGAGGTCAGCAGGCGCGTGGCGATGTCGCGCGCCTGCGTCGATGCGGTGTTGACCTGTTCGGCCGTGCTGTTGATCCGCCCGACCAGGCCGCGCAGCTCCTCGACCGTGTAGTTGACGGAATCGGCGATGGCCCCGGTGATGTCCTCCGTCACGGTCGCCTGAACCGTCAGGTTGCCGTCGGCCACCTCCTGCAACTCGTTCATCAGGCGCAAAATGGCGGCCTGGTTGCGCTCGTTGCGCCGCTTGCTCTGCTCCTCCAGGCGCTGCAATTCCACCATCCGCTGCTCGGCCTCGGCAGCGCGCCGGCGCGAATCCTCCAGCAGCACCTTGGCCACGGCCAGCGCGCTGAGCAGCGCACCCAGCCCGAACAGGCCCATCATCGTGTAGTTGAGCGAGCGTCCGCGTTGCTCGCCGGTCAGCGCATTGAGCAGATCGGCGCTTGCCAGCCGCAGCGCCTCGGCGCCGCTCACGACCGCGCGCTGTGCATCCTTGGCCTGGATGATCAGTTTCGCATTGGCCAGCGCATCGCCGGTGGGTGCCAGCACGTCACGGTGGATTTTCAGCAGCTCGGCCAGGCGCCCGCGCGTCTCGGTGTCGGTGGCCGCGCCCAGCCGCATCGACTCGCTGCCGGAGAACAGCCCGACCCCCAGATCGCGAAACAGGCCGATGTCCCGCCCCAGCGCCACCGCCGCGTCGGCGCCGGTGGACGGTCCCGAGATCATCGAGTTGGCGCTGCGTCCGATCGCCTGCGTCAGCGCCAGCAGCTGGCCCGCGGCGGCAACATCGCGCGCCGATCCGCCCCGCTGCACCAGCGTATTGAGCACTCCCTCGGCCAGCTCCTGCATCCGGGACGTGGCCTCGTTGATGCGAACCACCAGCTCGCCGAAGCCCGACAGGTTCTTGCGCTGGGCGATCATCAGGGAGGCCGCGACCTGCGTCGGTTTCCACCTTTCCTGCAGCTGCTGCACCATCGGCTGCAGCTCCTGGTTGGCGGCGGGCGCGCCGCTGGTCGCCTCGCCGTTGGCCAGCGCCAGCAGATCCAGATCGATCTGGTCGCGGCTGTCCGTCAGGTCCTTGAACGCGTCGCTCGATCCCTGCAGCGCCCCTGGCGCAACGCGTGCCAGTCGCTGCGATTGCATCTGCACGTCGAACACGCGTGCGATCTGGCCGCCCAGCCGCGCCGAGATGCTGGCGTCGACGTAGATCGCAACCACGGTGGCCAGCACGAACAGGGCCATCAGCATCCCGAGAATCCGGATCTGCTGCGGGACCGGGCGCCGACCGATCCCTGGTAACGGCCTGCGCAACCAGCTGTGCAATCCCGGCTGGGGCTCTCCGAGCGGCTGCACCACCGTCGGCGGAATCGGCGCACGGTCGATTTTTCGGGTCGGCGCGGTCGAGCGCGCCGGCGCAGGACGGGCCAGCTCCGGTTCGAGGAAATCGGCCTCGGCCGCGTTCGATCCGGCCGCTCTCGCGGACATGCCCTTGGCGGGCGTCAGTGGAGGATCCAGTGCCATATCGTCTCCCGCGGTTTCGCGGCGCGGCTTCGCATCCGAAGGGCCCGATCCTATCGCCAAGCCAGCTGGCTAAGTCCTCGTCCGCCAGGTGGTTCAGATACCGATCGCGGCGAACTGCTCGGTCGCCGCCAGGCGCCGCAGGTCGAGCTCGATCAGCGTCGTCCCGTCCGTCTCGCGAAAACGCTCGCGCTCCCATGGCCGCAGCGGGTCGGACACATCCCCCAACGGCTGAAGATCCTTCAAATTTCGTAAACCGAAAGCCCGCGTCACGATGATCGCCGCATTGACTTTCAGGGCATCGCCGAACACGATCAGTTGCAGCGACTGCTCCGGCGTCATCGGTGCGCGGCCCGCAAGGTGCATCAGGTCGATCACGCCCAGCAGGCGGCCGCGCACGTTGGTCAGGCCGCGGAACCACGGCTTGGTCCACGGTACCGGAGCGATCTCCGGCAGCGTCACGATTTCCCCTGTGGTGCTCAGGTCGAGCAGATAGCCGGTGTCGGCAAGGCGCACCGCCAGGCGGGCCGGCTCGGCCGCCCGGCTCGGAGCCGCGCGCAGGCGCTGCGCCAGCTGGGTCGAGAAATCCCGCAGGCGCCCGGACTTGGGGCCTTCTTCGAGCTCGAGAGACTCTTCGCCGGTTCGTATCATCCGAGTGCCGCGATCTTTTCCAGCAGATCCTCGGCCCTGACGGGTTTGACCACGTAGTCGCGGGCTCCCTGGCGCAGACCCCAGATGCGATCGGTCTGCTGCGACTTGCTGGTGCACATGATGATCGGGATCGACTCGGTGATTGGATCCTTGGAAAGGCGCCGCGTCAGTTGAAAGCCGTTCATGCCGGGCATCACGACGTCCATCAGGATCAGGTCGGGCAGGGCTGTCTTCAACTTCGTCAGCGCGTCGTCGGCATTTTCCGCCGTGGTGACCGTAAAGCCGTGCTTGAGCAGCAGCTCGTTCAGAAAATAGCGCTCGGTCGGCGAGTCGTCGACTACCAGGATCGATTTAATCGGCATTGGGCGGCACCTCCTGCGCTGTCCGCGGACCCGGTCCGGGTGATTCGAGGTCAGTTCATCGAGTACTGACGCACCGCGGAGAGCAGACTGTCCTTGGTGAAGGGTTTGGTCATATATTCGCTCGACCCGACCATGCGGCCACGCGCCCGGTCGAACAATCCGTCCTTCGACGACAGCATCACAACGGGGGTGCGATTGAACCGTGGGCTGCGCTTGATCAGCGCGCAGGTCTGGTACCCGTCCAGCCGCGGCATCAGGATGTCACAGAAGATAATGCTGGGCTCATGGTCATTGATCTTCGCCAGCGCTTCGAAGCCATCCTGGGCCAGGATCACCTGACAGCCCGCCTGAACCAGGAAAATTTCGGCGCTGCGTCGGATCGTGTTCGAATCATCGATCACCATCACCTTGCGACCGCGTATCTCGCTAAAGTCTTCAGCCGCCATCCTAGTAATCACACACTCTCAGGTCGGAAGTTAACTCCGAACCGGCCGAGATCAAACCTCGACCATTTCGAAGTCTTCTTTACGAGCACCGCATTCCGGGCACACCCAGTTCGGGGGAATCTCTTCCCACCGCGTACCAGGAGCAATCCCGTCATCCGGTGCGCCGCTCGCCTCGTCGTAGATCCAGCCACAAATCAGACACATGAAGGTGCGGGTTCGGACGGTCGTGGTCATGATTCCAGAGCGTTGGGCGAGTTCGCTAACATACCGACGACACCATCATAGCTTGTACGCCCAAAAGAAGGCCCTTTACCTGCCGAATCAAGGTATTTGGCAGCCTTTCTCATGCCTGCCGGAACCCTGATGAACCGTAACGAACAGCTTTTCGAGCGCGCTCAGAGGACCATCCCGGGCGGCGTGAATTCCCCGGTACGGGCCTTCCGGTCGGTCGGGGGCACTCCGCCGTTCATTGCGCGCGCCCAGGGCGCCATCGTGTGGGATGCCGATGGCCGGCGCTACGTCGATCTGGTCGGCTCCTGGGGGCCGATGATCGTGGGGCACGCTCACCCGGCCGTGGTCCAGGCGGTCCAGACCGCCGCGGCCGACGGCCTCTCGTTCGGCGCGCCGACCGAGGCCGAGATCGAATTCGCCGAGCGCATCGTGCGCCTGGTTCCATCGATCGAGCAGTTGCGCCTGGTGTCCTCGGGCACCGAGGCGGCGATGAGCGCGATCCGCCTTGCGCGCGGCGCCACCGGGCGCGACCGGATCGTCAAATTCGAGGGTTGCTACCACGGTCACGCCGACAGCCTGCTGGTGAAAGCCGGCTCGGGCGCGTTGACCTTCGGTCATCCCAGCTCGGCAGGGGTTCCGCCCGACGTGATACGCCACACGACAGTGCTCGACTACAACGACTGTCAGCAGGTCGAGGATGCGTTCCGCCAGTTCGGCGACCAGATCGGCGGCGTGATCGTGGAACCGGTCGCTGGCAACATGAACCTGGTGCGCGGCAGCAAGGAGTTTTTGCGCACGCTGCGTGAGCTATGCACCCGGCACGGCGCTTTGCTGGTGTTCGACGAGGTGATGTCGGGCTTTCGGGTCGCGCTGGGAGGCGCGCAGCAGCTGACCGGCATCAGCCCCGACATCACGGTGCTTGGCAAAGTGATCGGGGGCGGCATGCCCCTGGCCGCGTTCGGCGCGCGCGGCGACGTGATGCGCCATATCGCCCCGCTCGGTCCGGTTTACCAGGCGGGGACTCTGTCGGGCAACCCGGTCGCGGTGGCTTGCGGGCTGGCCACGCTGCAGTTGATCGAGCGGCCGGGCTTTTACGAGACGCTGGCGCATCGCACCCGGCTGCTGGTCGACGGCCTGGCGCGGGCAGCGCGCCAGCGCCGGATCGCATTCAGCGCCGATGCGGTCGGCTCGATGTTCGGCCTGTACTTCTCCGAGCAGGTGCCGACCAGCTATCGCCAGGTGATGCAGTGCGACCGCGAGCGCTTCAACCGGTTCTTCCACGCGATGCTGGCGCGCGGCGTTTACCTGGCGCCGTCGGCGTTCGAGGCCGGCTTCGTCTCCAGCGAGCACGACGAGACGCTGATCGCCCAGGTCGTTGCCGCGGCCGGCGAGGCGTTCGATGCGCTGGGCTAGATTGCCCATCCCCCGCCTGCCGGAGAGAGGCAAGGCTGGATTTCCCTTCTCTCGCCTGACGGAGAGAGGCAGGGACAGATTTTTCTTCTCCCGGCTGACGCAGAGAGGCAAGTCTGGATTTCCCCTCTCCCGCTTGCGGGAGAGGGGCAGGGGAGAGGGTAGTCGCGTGCTTGCGGCCGTCGGGCTGCTCGGGGCGCTGAGCGCGGTTCCGGCCGCGGCGCTGGCATTGGAGCTGGGATCCCCTGTGAAAGCTACTCTGTTGGCGGAGCGCGACGGCGTTGCGCCGGGCCAGCCATTCACGTTGGCATTGCGCCTGCTGCACGCGCCGGGGTGGCACAGCTACTGGATCGTGCCGGGCGACTCCGGTCTGCCCACGCGTGTGACCTGGCGTTTACCCGCCGGCATTCAGGCCGGGCCCATCGAGTGGCCGGCGCCGCGCCGGCTTCCGATCGGCCCGCTGGTCGACTACGGCTACGAGGGCGACACGCTGCTGCTCACCGAGCTGCAGGCGGCCCCCGATCTGAAGCCGGGGGCAGAGGTGCGCATCGAGGCGCATACGCAGTGGCTGATGTGCCACGACGTGTGCATTCCGGCTTCGCAGGACCTGCAGATCGCGCTGCTGGTGCGCGAGCCCGCCGCGTTGCGGCCGAGCGCCGACGCGCACGCCTTCGCGCGCGCCCGCGCGCGCATTCCGCCGCCGCTTGCGCTGGCCGCGGGCCACGCGACGCGGTCGGGCGGGAGCGTCACACTCGCCTTCGCGGCACCGTCGGCCAGCGCGCCGCACCGCCTCGAGTTCTTCCCGCTCGAGGCGGGCCGCATCGAGCCGTCGGCGCCCCAAACGCTGCAGGTCAAGGGCGACACGGTGTCGCTCGAGCTGACCGCTGCGCAGCCGGTCGGCGCGGACTTTCGCGCGCTGCGAGGCGTGCTCGAGGCCGACGGCGGTCCGGACGGCGGCGGCTGGGCCGGATCGATCGACGTGCCGCTGGAAGTAGAAGGGAAGTAGCGCAGCTAGGCAGAGGCCGTCACGGGTCGCTGCCGCCCGTGGGAGCGATGGTGCCGCGGAAGCCACTCACCGCTTCCTCCGGCGGTGCGCCTGAAGTACCATTTCATGCATCGGGAAATATGCGTATGGATCTCGAAGTGGTCGACGCGCTGAGGGCCGCCGGCGTGCCGGACGACAAGGCACGCGCGGTCGTGGTCTCCCTGCACCGCGAAATCGATCAGCGCTATGCGCTTCACGCGGCGCAGCTCGTGACGCGAGGCGATCTGGCTGAAACTGCCGGCTCGACCAGAGTTGAGATGGTCCGCTTGCACGCCGAGAGCATGGCCGCGACCGGACGGCTCGAAACGAAGCTGGCCGAGACCAGGGCGGAACTGATCCGTTGGTACGTTGCGTCGTCAATCGCGATGGCCGGCGTGATCATCGCGGCTTCCAGGCTGATGCCACACTGACCGCTCAGCCCCGCTCCTGCACCCAACTGAGCAGCGCATCCAGCGCGCCCGTGGCCGCGTCCGCATTGGCGTGGTTCACGATCGCCACCACCACGTAGCGATGGCCGCTGGCTGAAAGCACATACCCGGCCAGCGCGCGCACGCCCTCCAGCAGGCCGGTCTTGACGTAGGCGTTGCCCGGAGCCGCGTTGCGCTTCTTCATGGTCCCGTCCAGTCCTGCAACCGGAAGCGAGGCGACGAATTCGGGCATCCGTGGACCCGCATAGGCGTGGCGCAGCAGTCGGGCCAGGCTGTCGGCCGAAATGCGTTCGCGGCGCGACAGGCCACAGCCGTTTTCGAGCACGAGCTCGGGCATCGGCAGGCCGGTCTGCGCCAGCCAGGCGGTCACCGCCTGCGTCGAGCGTTCGGGGCTCGCACCCGGACCCGGATCGGGCGCCCCGAGCGTCAGGAACACCTGGCGCGCCATCACGTTGTTGCTGAACTTGTTAATGTCGCGCACGATTTCCGAAAGGGGCGGGGACTCGTGCACCAGCAGCTCCACCGCGCCGGTCGGCGTCCGCCCCTCGAGCACATGGCCGCTCCAGCTGCCGCCGGCCGCTTCCCACAACGCCCTGAAGGCGGCGCCGACGAAGTGCGTGTGGTCGAGCAGGCTGACATGCCAGGTCTGCTCGGCACATTCGAGCGAGTAGTGCCCGGTGAACCGTGGCGCCCACGGGTCGCTGAAGTCGGCCTTGAGGCGCTCGCGCCAGTCGCCGCAAGCCCCGTGCACCAGCGGGACCGTGCCCGGCAGGCGCATTCCCGCCAGCGTCGGCGTGCCGATGATCCGGGCCACCGAGGCCGCCGGGTCCGGAACGAAGTCCAGCGACAGCGTTTTGAAATTTACCAGCAGCGCGTCGGGCGCCACGTTGTACGGGCGCAGGTCGTTGCCATCGAGCGAGGAGCTCGATGCGACGTCGGCCTCGAAGGCCGATTTGTCCAGCACCAGGTTGCCGTGAATCTGGCGCAGCCCGAGGCCGCGCAGGCGGTGCACGAGCATCCAGAACCGCTCGATCACCAGGCTCGGGTCGCCGCTGCCCCGTAGTACCAGGTCACCGTCCAGACGTCCGCCGCGCGGCCGCGACGTGGCATACACGCCGGTGCGCCACTGAAACGCGGGGCCGAGCAGGTTCAGCGCCGCGTACGTGGTGAGCAGCTTCATCGTCGAGGCCGGATTCATCGCCACCGACTCGTTCATCGCCAGCCTGATCGGGCCCCCGTCGAGGGGGGCGACCATGAGCGCGACGGCGCTGGAAGGAATGCGGGCTTCATGCAGCGCGGCCGAGACGGCAGGCGGGATCTCACCGTGCGGCGCCTCGGACTCGGCGCAGGGCGCAACACCTGGCGCGATCCATGCGATGCATGAGCTCGCGATCGCTACGGCGATCAGGCGGGCGCGGATGGGCGCAGTCATGCGCCGATCCTACCGGCTTCGAAGACCCTCAGCGATTCAGCGCGGCCGCCAGCCGTTTGCGATAGGCCGACACCAGCTGTGGCTGCTGCGAAGCCAGCTCGAACACCTCGAGCATCGTGCGCCGTGCGGCGTCGTCGGCGAACGCGCGGTCGCGCTCGACCACCTCGATCAATTGCTGCAGCGCCGGTTCGAATTCGCGCCGCGCGATGTGCCACTGCGCCAGATCCAGCCGCGCCTGCAGATCCCCGGGGTTGGCTTCGATCCGGGTGCGCAATTGGCGCTCATCCGGCCCCGCGGCGGCCTTTCTCAAGCTGGCAAGGCGCGTGTTCAGCGCCTTCCAGCGCACATCCTGATGCGCCGCGCCGACTGCAGCCAGTGCGCGCGCGGCCTCGTCGATGCGTGCTTCGTCCAGGGGCGCCGGCAGCCGCTCCAGCAGGATCTCGGCCAGGTCCACGTAGGCCGGTGCGGCATTCGGATCGAGCGCGATCGCCGCGCGCAGCGCCGCCACCGCGTCGGCCAGTTGCCCGCTCTGCGCCAGCCGAAGCGCCTTGCGCCGCTCGATCTCGCTCGGATTGGGCAGCAGCCGGTCGATGAACTCGCGCAACTGCGGCTCGGGCAGGGCGCCCACGAACGCATCGATGGGTTGCCCGTCGACAAACGCGACCACGTACGGAATGCTGCGCACCCTGAACTGCGCCGCCAGCTCCGGGCTTTGATCCGAGTTGACCTTGACCAGACGGAATCGGCCCGCGTAGTCGCGTTCGAGCCGTTCGAGCAACGGCCCCAGGATCCGGCATGGTCCGCACCAGGGCGCCCAGAAGTCGACCAGGACGGGAACATCGCGCGAGGCGTCAATCACCTCGCGTTCGAACGAAGTTTGACCAATCTCGACCATAACAGCCTCCGGGCACCATAGATCGGGCCCATCGGGCTGGAATTCAATAGGCCGCCGGCAAAATGCCGGCGTCGGCAAGCTGGGCTCAGTTGTACAAGTGGAGCATGCCCAGTCCGGCCCGCCGGTGCGAACCGAAACCGCGCTGTACGTGCCGACTGAGGCGCTCGGATTCGGCCACTTCGAGCGCTCCCTCGATCATCGCGTGGTCGATCCGGTATGGGACGCCTTCGTGGTTGAACCGCAGGCTGCGCAACGAGGCGCTGAACATCAGCGGCTTGATCCCGAAGCCGGCCGCGCCGGCGTTGAACCAGGCTTCGAATTCGGCTGTGGTTCGGAACGGGTGAACCTGCTTTTCTCCGCTCTGGTAGACCTCGTGTCCGACGCACACCGGCAACGTGAAGTGGTACATCAATCCGCCGGCCAGCTGCAGTATCACGCGTTTGGGCTCGAGCGCCGCGGCCCCCGACGGTTTGCCGGCCCATGGCACGGTCGAGCGGACCCAGAAACGGCCGGCCACGCTGCTGTCGGCGCGGAACAGGAACTGTCCCGCCCCCGCCTTCTGGCCAAACACCCGCCGCAGCCGTTCATGGGCCGTGATCGGATCGCACTCCGGTTCGAATGCGACCGCCGTCTCGTAGAGCTCGACATGCGGCACATCGAGCTGCGTGTAGCTGACCAAGGCGACTGATTCGTTGGCGGCGACCTGCCGGGCCGGACGGGTCATCAGATTGCGATTCGGATCGAAAGGGACACCATTTCTAATACCTTCAAGCGGCGCGCCCGCACAGTCCCACGAACGGACTAGCGCGCCTACGTCTCAGGAAGTGATTCTATTGCACTGCACCAGAAGGCTCTTCTAACGCGGCGTGCAACGCCGAGCGCGAGGCGGCTGCCTGGGCAGCCCGCCTCGCATCGGATCAGCCCCAGTCCGAAGGGCGCTCAGGCTGCCTTGGCCGTAGCAGCACTGCCGGCAACCGCTGCGGCGGCCGTGGCTGCCTTGGCGGCCGCGGCGAAGTTGGCCTGCGCCCAGTCCGCTGTCTGGCGTGAAACCTTCGACACCGTGTCGAAGGCCGTGTTGCTGGCAGACACCGCGCTGCGCATCAGCGCCACGGCCTGTTCCGAGCCGGCCGGCGCGCTCTTGGCGACAAGGTCGAGCAGCTCGGCCATGCGCCGGTTGCTTTCGAGGATCTGTTGTTCGACTACTTTGCCGATCTCGGCACTGACGCCATTGGCGATGCCAACCAGTTCGCGCGCGTAGCTCACCACCTTTTCGGCGGAAGGCTGGGCCGAGGCGCCCGTCAGCGCCAGCAGGTCGCCGGGCTCTTTGATGCCGGACAGCGATTGCGCAGCTTCCGTCGCGCTGTCTATGGCCATGCGGCCGGCCGATACGTTCAGGTTCGACACCTTTTCGGCCGCCGAAATCAGGGCGCGCCCGATGGCGTTGAGCGCGCCGACCTGCACGCGTTGCAATTCGAACAATTGACTTGGGTTCGCGATCATGACGTCCTCCATTTTTAAGAAATCCGTTTCGGTGCATCCTGGGCCGACTCACCCATCCGTTATGTTGCACCGCACAAACACCAGTATATGCTGCGCTGCACAAAAGTCAAGAGTTTTCTCGCGCGCAAGTGCAATCCCGTGTCCAGGAGTTGAATTCCGGCAGGCGCGTTCATATAATCAGCACTCGCCAGCCTTGAGTGCTAACGCAAATCGTCGAGGCGGCGAAGGTTTCGACGTTGTCGTGGAATTAGAAAAAATTAACCGTTTTTGACAGGAGATGTCATGAAAATTCGTCCATTGCACGATCGCGTGATCGTGAAACGCCTGGATCAGGAGCGCAAAACCGCGTCGGGAATCGTCATTCCGGACAATGCAGCAGAGAAACCGGACCAGGGCGAGGTGGTTGCCGTCGGGCCGGGCAAGAAAGATGACAACGGCAAGCTGATCCCGATGGACCTGAAAGTCGGCGACCGGATCCTGTTCGGCAAGTACTCGGGCCAGTCCGTGAAAGTCGATGGCGAGGAACTGCTCGTCATGCGCGAAGAAGACATCATGGGCGTGGTCGCCTGACCCGTGACGCAGATCCACTGAACCCAACCGATTCGGAGTTACTCAATGGCTTCCAAGCAGGTGTTCTTCGGCGAAGACGCGCGCCACAAGATGATTCGCGGCGTCAATATTCTCGCCAATGCAGTCAAAGTCACGCTGGGCCCGAAGGGCCGCAACGTCGTGCTCGAGCGCAGCTTCGGCGCCCCGACCGTCACCAAGGACGGTGTGTCGGTGGCCAAGGAAATCGAGCTGAAGGACAAGTTCGAGAACATGGGCGCGCAAATGGTGAAGGAAGTCGCGTCCAAGACCTCCGATACGGCCGGTGATGGCACCACCACCGCCACCGTGCTGGCGCAGGCCATCGTGGTCGAGGGCATGAAATACGTCGCCGCCGGGATGAATCCGATGGATCTGAAGCGCGGCATCGACAAGGCCGTGATCAGCGCCGTCGAGGAGCTGAAGAAGATCAGCAAGCCGTGCACGACCAGCAAGGAAATCGCGCAGGTTGGCGCCATCTCTGCCAACGCCGACCCCGACATCGGCAAGATCATCGCCGACGCGATGGACAAGGTCGGCAAGGAAGGCGTGATCACGGTCGAGGACGGCAAGTCGCTCGACAGCGAGCTGGAGATCGTCGAGGGCATGCAATTCGACCGTGGCTACCTGTCGCCGTACTTCATCAACAACGCGGAAAAGCAGATCGCGGTGCTGGAAAACCCGTTCATCCTGCTGCACGACAAGAAGATCTCCAACATCCGCGACCTGCTGCCCGTGCTGGAGCAGGTGGCCAAGGCCGGCCGTCCGCTGCTGGTCGTTGCCGAGGAGGTCGAAGGCGAGGCGCTCGCCACGCTGGTCGTCAACAACATCCGCGGCATCCTGAAGACGTGCGCCGTCAAGGCGCCGGGCTTCGGCGACCGCCGCAAGGCGATGCTGGAAGACATCGCGGTGCTGACCGGCGGGGTGGTGATCGCCGAGGAAACCGGCATGACGCTGGAGAAGGCCACGCTGCATGACCTGGGCCAGGCCAAGCGGGTCGAGATCGCCAAGGAGAACACGACGATCATCGATGGCGCCGGCGAGAGCAAGGCGATCGAGGCGCGCGTGAAGGCGATCCGCCAGCAGATCGAAGAGGCCACCAGCGACTACGACAAGGAGAAGCTGCAGGAGCGCGTGGCCAAGCTGGCTGGCGGCGTGGCGGTGATCAAGGTCGGTGCCGCCACCGAGGTCGAGATGAAGGAAAAGAAGGCGCGCGTGGAAGATGCGCTGCACGCGACCCGTGCCGCGGTCGAAGAGGGCATCGTGGCGGGCGGCGGGGTGGCGCTGGTTCGCGCCAAGCAGGCGATCGCCAACCTGAAGGGCGAAAACACCGATCAGGAAGCCGGCATCAAGATCGTGCTGCGCGCAATGGAAGAGCCGCTGCGGATGATCGTGGCCAATGCCGGCGAAGAGCCCAGCGTGGTCGTGAACAAGGTGGCCGAGGGCAAGGGCAACTACGGCTTCAACGCGCAGACCCACACCTACGGCGACCTGGTCCAGATGGGCGTGCTCGATCCGACCAAGGTGGCCCGCACCGCGCTGCAGAACGCGGCTTCGGTCGCCAGCCTGATGCTGACCACCGATGCGATGGTGGCCGAGCTGGTCGAGGAAAAGCCGGCCAAGGGCGGCCCGGGCGGCGGCATGGGTGGAATGGGCGGCATGGGCGACATGGACATGTAATGCCCAGGCGCCTCGCGGCGAGCGGGGCGCCGATTCTCAAGCCGAATGGCACCGCGGGGCAGCCTGCGGTGCCATTTTTCTGCAATTCAAAGTAACATATACTTGACCAAAACGCCGTATACAGTTATATTTATGTTATGTCAAAGTCTTCCGTCGTGGCCGCCTCGCTGCCGCCCGCGGCCGTCGGCGCATTGCGGCAGTTTGGGGAGAACCTCGCCATCGCCAGAGCGCGCCGCAAGGAGTCGCAGCGCGCGTGGGCGCAGCGCATCGGCGTATCGGTGCCCACGCTGATCCGGCTCGAGAAGGGCGACCCGACCGTCAGCATGGGAGCCTACGCCAGCGCCCTGTGGCTGATCGGGCGCGTGCAGGCTCTGGCGGACGTGGCCGCACCGGCGGCCGATCTGGGCGCGCTGGAGCTCGACGTAAGGGATGCGCGCCGACGCCGGGCGGTGCGGGCGCCCGCATCCATTTCGGCGCGTCTGGGCAAAGTGCAGTCGCGATGAGCGGCGAATACCGGATCACCGACGAGCTGACCCTGTGGTGGCTCGGTCGACCGCAGACGCCCGTGCGGGTGGGCACGCTGCGCCTGCTGCGCGCCACGCGCGGCGTGTCGCTCCAGTACGACCCGGAGTGGTTGCGCAACGGCTTCGCCCTGAGCGAGGACCTGCCCCTGACCGACATCGAGCACCGTCCCGTCGAGCGCGACACGGCCGCAGGCGCGGTGGACGACGCGCGGCCGGACCGCTGGGGCGAGCGCGTGGTCCGTTTCGTCGACAAGCCCCCCCGCCTGTCATTGCTCGAGTATCTTTACTTTGCGGGTGACGACCGCTTCGGCGCGCTTGGCGTGTCCGCGTCGGCGCAGGCTTACGCGGCGCATCGCACCGGCCCGCTGCCGACGCTGCGCGACGTGGGCGAGATCCACGAGCTGGTGCGCAAGGTGCTGGACAACGAACCCGTTCCCGAATCCAAGCGCCGCCTGATCGCGCCCGGCGCCACGCTGGGCGGCGCCCGGCCCAAGGCGTTGATCGAGCTGGATGACGCCCAATGGGTGGTGAAGTTCGCCGAGCCGGGCGAGCCCACCGACGTCCCCCTGATCGAGCACGCGAGCATGACGCTCGCCGGCAAGGCCGACATCCGGGTGGCGCCGACGCGACCGGTCCGCCTCATCGACGGGCACGCCCTGGCCGTGCTCCGTTTCGACCGCGAGGGCACCGGCGCGTCGGCCCACCGCCTGCATGCGCAGTCCGCGCACGTGGCGCTGCGTGCCGAGGCCAGCACGGTCGGCTATCCCGAGCTGGCACAGCTGCTGCGACGGCGAGCGCCCGTGCAGCAGGGGATCGCCAAGGCCCAGATGCGCGAGCTGTTCCGCCGGATGGTGTTCAACATCCTGATGGACAACACCGATGACCATGAGAAGAATCACGTGCTGCTGATGGACGACGCACAGCATCTGGTGCTGGCGCCGGCCTTCGACGTGCTGCCCGCCGGCCAGGGTCTCGGATACCAGCAGCTGCGCGTGGGGCGGGATGGAGCCGATTCGACCATCGAGAACGCGCGCTCGGAAGCGGCGCTGTTCGGGCTGTCGGCCGACGAGGCCACGGTCGAGGCGGCGCGGGTCGCCCGCGCCTGCAGCCGGTGGAAATCCCATTTCACGCAGGTCGGCGTCCGAAGCGGCGACATCGAGTATCTGTCGCAGTTCATCGACCGCGATTTTCTGCGGCAGCAGCGCAGCGAACTGACCGAAAGCGGTGGGCAAGGCGCGACCGCATCGCCGCGAAAACGCACGCCGACCCCCCCGCCGCGTCGGCTAAAATAGCGCCCATGAACCTAACCGATCAGTTCCTGATCGCCATGCCGAACATGGTCGATCCGAACTTCGACGGGACGGTCGTTTACGTGTGCGAGCACAGCGAGAAAGGCGCGCTGGGCCTCGTGATCAATCGCCCGACCGACCTGACGCTGGCGCGCCTTTTCGACAAGATCGACCTGCGCCTGGAGATCGCTCCGTGGCGCGATGAGCCGGTCTTCTATGGCGGTCCGGTACAGACCGAGCGCGGCTTCGTGCTGCACACGCCCACCGGCAACTTCAGCTCGACGTTGAACGTCGGCGAGGAAATCGGGCTGACGACCTCGAAGGACGTGCTCGAAGCGGTGGCCGAGGGCAATGGGCCGCCGCGCCTGCTGGTGACGCTCGGCTATTCGGGCTGGGGCGCCGGCCAGCTCGAACACGAGCTCGGGCAGAACGGCTGGCTGACGGTCAAGGCCGATCCGCGCGTCATCTTCGACACGCCTGTCAGGGCGCGCTTTTCGGCGGCGCTCAGGCTGCTGGGAGTCGATTCGCTGCAGCTGACCGGTCAGGCGGGCCATGCCTGAACCGGGTACCGGCGCGACCCCCGCCACGGGCCGCGTCGGTACTCCATCGGCTTCCGACCCCCAGTCGGCCCAGGGCCTGGCACTCGGATTCGATTTCGGAACACGACGCATCGGGGTGGCGGTCGGCAGCGTGGCCAGTGCGGGCGCGCGACCACTGTGCGTGATCGCGGCCGGCCCGGGAGCGCGCGCCTGGGAGGCGATTGCCTCGCTGATCGATCAATGGAAGCCGTCGGTGCTGGTGGTGGGAGTGCCCTGCCATCCCGACGGCAGGCCACATGCGATGACGGCGCGCTGCGAGCGCTTCGCCCGGCAGCTGCAGGGTCGCTTCGGGCGCACGGTGGTACGCGTGGACGAGCGCTATTCTTCCGCCGTGGTCGGCGGCGCGGGGGCGCGCGACGACCGGGCCGCTGCGGTGATCCTGCAGCAGTGGCTGGACGAGGGGGGGCATGCGTGATCGATCTGGACGCCGAGTCGATCTACACGGTGTTCGCGCAGCGCGTGCGCGATCTGGTGGCGGGCCGCGCGGTGGGACTGGTCGGCGTTCACACCGGAGGGGTGTGGCTGGCGGAGCGGCTGCGCAAGGACCTGAACGTGGCGGCCGAGGTCGGCGTGCTCGACGTGTCCTTCTATCGGGACGACTTCGCGGCCGGGGGCCTTAACCCGCGCGTGCGGCCGTCGCGCATCCCGTTCGAAGTGGCCGGCTGCCACGTGGTGCTGGTCGATGACGTGCTGAACACGGGTCGCACGGTGCGCGCGGCGATGAACGAGCTGTTCGACTACGGACGGCCGGCGCGCATCGATCTGGCCGTGCTGATCGACCGCGGAGGCCGCGAGCTTCCCATCGCGCCCTCGGTGGTGGGACGAACGATCGAAGTGCCCGCCGAGGTCAGCGTGGTGCTGATCCGCGAGGAATCCGGACGCTTGCATTTGACGCTGGAGCAGAAGGCGCGTGCCTGACCCGGTGCTGAACCCGCAGTTGAACGCGGACGGCGAGCTGCATCACCTGCTGTCGCTCGAAGACCTGCCGCGCGGGATCATCGAGCGCATCCTGTCGACCGCGGACAGCTTCATCAGCGTGGGCTCGCGCGAAGTCAAGAACGTGCCGCTGCTGCGCGGCCGCTCGGTGTTCAACCTGTTCTTCGAGAATTCGACCCGCACGCGCACCACCTTCGAGATCGCCGCCAAGCGCCTCAGCGCCGACGTGTTCAATCTGAACATCGCCGCCTCCAGCGCCGCCAAAGGCGAGTCGCTGCTCGATACGATCAACAACCTGACCGCGATGCAGGCCGATCTGTTCGTGGTGCGGCATGCGCAGGGGGGCGCCCCGTATCTGATCGCGGGCCACGTGGCGCCGCACGTGCACGTGATCAACGCGGGCGACGGGCGTCACGCGCACCCGACCCAGGGCCTGCTCGACATCTACACGATCCGCCACTACAAGCGCGCATTCGATGCGCTGTCGGTGGCAGTGGTCGGCGACATCCTGCATTCGCGGGTTGCGCGCTCCGACCTGCACGCCCTGCGGGCGCTGGGCGTTCCGGACGTGCGCGCGGTGGGGCCCTTGACGCTGCTGCCCGATGGCCTCGAGTCGCTCGGAGTGCGGGTGTTCACGTCGCTGGAGCAGGGCATCGCGGGAGCGGACGTGGTGATCATGCTGCGCCTGCAAAGCGAACGGATGAACGGCGCGCTACTGCCGAGTGCTTCCGAGTACTTCCGCAAATACGGGCTGACGCCGGAGGCGCTGCTCGCGGCCAAGCCGGACTGCATCGTGATGCACCCGGGGCCGATGAACCGCGGTGTCGAGATCGATTCGCGGGTGGCCGACGGCCCGCACAGCGTGATCCTGCCGCAGGTCACATTCGGCATCGCGGTGCGGATGGCGGTGCTGTCGATCACCGCCTCGTCGGCGAGGGTTCGATGAGAATCGCGATCGAGTCGGCAAGGCTGATCGATCCGGCTGCGGAGCTGGACCGGGTGACCGGTCTGTACCTGGCCGACGGACGGATCGCCGGTGTCGGCGCCCCGCCCGCCGGTTTCGTCGCCGACCGCCGGATCGACGCACGGGGACTGGTGGCGGCGCCGGGACTGGTCGATCTGTGCGCGCGCATGCGCGAGCCGGGAACCGATGGGGCGCTGCGCGTGGAAATGCGCGCGGCGCTGGCCGGCGGCGTGACGGGCGTCGTCTGTCCGCCCGACACCGATCCGCCGCTGGACGAGCCGGGGCTGGTGCGGATGCTGCGCCAGCGCTCGCGCGAAGCGGCCGGAGCGCGCCTGTATCCGCTGGGCGCGCTTACCGCGGGCCTGAGGGGCGACGCGCTGGCTCAGATGTGCACGCTGGCCGAGGTCGGTTGCGTGGCGTTCGCTCAGACCGGGGCGCTTCCGAACCACCGCGGCGCGCTGCTGAACGCGTTGCGGTATGCGCGCACGTTCGATCTTCCCGTCTGGCTGCGACCGGTCGACGCCACGCTGGCCGCGGGCGGCGTGGCAGGCGCCGGCGCGGTGGCGGGGCGCCTGGGGCTGCCTGCCGTGCCGGAGGTGGCCGAGACCGTCGCACTGCACACGATCTTCGAGCTGCAGCGGGCCACCGGCCAGCGCCCGGTGCGGATCCACCTGTGCCGCATCTCGACGGCCTCCGGGGTCGAGCTGGTGCGGGCGGCTCGCCGCGAAGGGCTTCCCGTCACCGCCGATGTGTCGATCCTGCATGTGCACGGAGTCGACACGGACGTGGGGCAATTCGATTCGAACTGGCGCCTGGATCCGCCGCTGCGCACGCTGCGGGACCGCGCGGCGATCCGCGCGGCGCTGGCCGACGCGACCCTGGATGCGGTCTGCTCCGATCACGCGCCCACCGCGCTCGAGGACAAACTGCTGCCGTTCGGCGAAGCCGGCGTCGGAGCCTCGGGACTGGAGACTTTCCTTTCGCTGCTGCTGGGCTGGGCCCAGTCCGAAAAGGTTCCGCTGCTGCGCGCGCTGGACACCGTGACCCGGGGTCCGGCGCACGTGCTCGGGGAGGACACCGGCACGCTGCTGCCGGGGCGCAAGGCCGATGTGGTGTTGTTCGACCCGTCGGAGACCTGGCGCGTCAACGCCGAATCGCTGCTGAGCTTCGGCAAGAACACGCCGTACCTGGGCCACGAGCTGACCGGCCGCGTGCGGGCGACGATCGTGGGCGGCGAGGTGCGGTTCGAGCGGTCGGCTGCCGCCTCGGGAAGATCCACGTGATCGGGCAACTTCTTTACCGGCAAGGGTTGCGCCTGATTGCGCCGATCACGATGGCGGCGGCCCTTGTGCACGTGACGCTCGGGTTGCTGTACGCGGTGCTGATGTTTGGCTGGATACCATCCGCGTGGCGCGACGCGGCGATCATGGCGTGGTCGCGCATTTTGCTGCTGATCATCGGCGTGCGGCTGGACTCAAGGGGGATCCCCCCCTCTCGCGCTCGCTCATATCGGCTGGGGGAGCACGAGGGGGCCAGCCAAGCCCCCTCGTTCTCTCCCTCATCGCTTTTCCGGCCGAAGGCCGGAAAAGGGGCCGGGGGTGAGGGTGGTCAATCGATCGGCTCGTTGCTGCTGATCAATCACACCTCGTGGCTGGACGTGTTCTCGGTGGCCGCGGTGGTGCCGGCGCGGTTCGTCTCCAAGGCCGAGATCGGCCGCTGGCCGGTGTTCGGCTGGCTTGCGATCGTGGTCGGGACATTGTTCGTCGAGCGCGGAAGGCGACACGCGGTGATGCGGACCAACCAGCAGGTGGCCGAGCGGCTGCGCGCGGGCCAGCTGATCGGGGTGTTTCCGGAGGGCACGACCACCGACGGTTCCAGGCTGCTGCCGTTTCATGCGAACCTGGTCCAGCCCGCGATCGATCTGGGCGTGCCGATAAGACCGGTCGGGGTGCGTTTCACGCAGCGCGGCGAGTTCTCCCGGGCCGCGATGTTCGTAGGCGAAATGAACCTGATGCAGTCGCTGTGGCGGGTCGTCACCGCTCCGTACCTGGCCGTCGAGCTGCACTGGGCGCCGCCGATCGAGCCGGCGCCGTCCAATCGCCACGTGGCCGCCCGCGCGGCGCGCGCGGCGATCGCGCAGGCGCTGGCTGTGCCGCTGGAGGAGCACGAGCTGTCCGCGGGCGACGTCAGCCCGGCAACCGAAGCTGCGGACACGGAACCTGGTACACGGTCCGCTCCGGCCAGCTGAGCGCGGTGAGCGACTCGCCCCACAGGCAGCCGGTGTCCAGGCAGAGCGCGTCCTGGCGCAGCATCAACCCCAGCGTCGACCAGTGCCCGAACACGACCGGCGTGCCGCGGGAGGCACGCTGCGGGTGCTCGAACCATGGGATCCAGCCGGGCGGGGCCTTGGCGGGAGCCTGCTTGATGCGGAAATCCATCGTTCCGTCGGCGCTGAGGTAGCGGGCGCGAGTCAGCGCGTTCAGGATGCAGCGCAGCCGGTCGGCGCCGCGCAGCGAGTCGCTCCAGCGGGCCGGCTGGTTGCCGTACATCGTGGCCAGGAACGCCCGGTAATTCGGCCCGGCCAGCTGCTGCTCGACTTCCCGCGCCAGCTCCAGCGTGCGCTCGACCGACCACGGCGGAAGCACGCCGGCGTGCACGAACAGCGCGCCCTGCTCGAAATGCGCGAGCGGTCGCGTTCGCAACCAGTCGAGCAGTTGATCGGCGTCGGGCGCGTCCAGGATCTCCTGCAAGGTGTCGTCGGCATGCTGTGGACGGATCCCGGCCGCGACCGCCAGCAGGTGCAGATCGTGGTTTCCGAGCACGGTCAGCGCCCGATCGCCGAGGCGTTGCACGCGGCGTAACGCGGCAAGCGACTGCGGCCCGCGGTTGACCAGGTCGCCAAGGAACAGCAGCCGTTCGGCCGCGGGCGCAATGGCCAGCAGGCTCTGAAGGCTGTCGTCGCAGCCCTGAACATCACCGATGACGAGCAGGCTCAAGGAAGCGGGCCTACGGTGGCGGGCGGTGTTGCACGCTTGCGTCGGATCAGCCGGGCCGGGAACAGGAACATCCCGAGGTAGCCCAGAGCCACCGCCACGTAGCAGGCGAACAGCCATGTTTCCGGCACCCCGGCCACCCACGCCAGCGTCCCGATTGCACCGAGCAGCAGGTTCAGCGCCAGCAGCAGCGCGAGCGCGCGCGCTGGCGACAGCCCGCGCCGCAGCAGAATATGGTGGATGTGCGCGCGATCCGGTGCCGCCGGGTCGCGCCGGCGCAGGATCCGGCGCACGGTGACGGTGAACAGATCGAACAGCACGATGCCGGCGACCCAGAGCATCACGACCGGCGGCACCGTGGCGCCGTAGCCCTGGGTCAGCCCGATCGAGAACCAGGCCACCACGAATCCCAGCACCAGGCTGCCAGTGTCACCCATGAACGTGCGGCGATGACCGCGCCAGGGATGCGGCAGGTTGAACGCCAGAAAGCCGGCCAGTGCGCCGAGCAGCACCACCAGGATCTTCAGCGACACGGGGTCGCCCGCCCACCAGGCGAATCCGGCGAAGAAACAAAGTATCTCGAACACCATGCCGCCGGCCAGGCCATCCAGGCCGTCGAGCATGTTGATGCCGTTTATCAGCGCCACGGTCGCGAACACCGTCAGCGGGATGCCCCAGTTCAGCAGCTGGATGTCGCCCCGGCCGAACAGGTCGCCCAGATGAAGCAGGAAATGGCCCGCCCACGAGGTCATCAGCACCGCGGCGAGGATCTGGACTCCGAGCTTGGAACGCGGCGAGACCTCGCCGATGTCGTCCAGAACGCCGATCAGCGCCAGCAGCGCCATCGAGACCAGCAGCACCAGCTGATCGGCGAGCGCCGGCAGCGACAGCGACAGTGCCAGGAAAAATCCGACCGTCATCGAGATCCCGCCGGTCAGAGGCACCGCGGCGCCGTGGCGTTTGCGGCCACCCGGGTCATCGACCAGGCCGAACCGGTGCGCCGGCCTGCGCATCCACAGGATCAACATCGCCGTCAGCAGGAACGCCAGGATGGCCTGGACGAAAAAAGTCATCGCGCGCTTCGCAGGCGCTGCAGCAAACCGGTGGTCGAGCGATCGTGCTCGAAGCCGATCGCCAATATCCGTGCATTCCAGGTCAGGGCGAGTTGAGCCTCCGGCGTCGACTCGATCGAGTAGTCGCCGCCCTTCACGTAGACCTCGGGCCGCACGATTTGAAGTACTGGCAGCGGCACGCGCTCGTCGAAAATCGTCACCAGCGTCACGCTTTCGAGCGCGGCCAGGATCGCGGCGCGGTCCTGCTCGCTGTTGATCGGGCGGTCGGCTCCCTTGCCGAGCAGGCGCGCGGAGGCGTCGGAATTGACCGCAACCACCAGCGCCGCTCCAAGCTCGCGTGCCCTGGCCAGGTACGTGACATGGCCACGATGCAGCAGGTCGAACACGCCGTTGGTCAGCACGATCGGCCGCGGCAGGCGCAAGACGCGCGCGGCGAGCTCTTCGCGTGCCACGATCTTGGATTCGAACGCGGGAGGGGCGCCGCCCGGTTCAGGCATCGATCTGGCTCAGGATCGGCGCCAGCTCAGTGCTGGCCACGGCTTCTCGCAGGCAGGTGAAGCGGGCCTGGGCCAGCCCGGGCGCGCAGCCCTGCTGCGGAAACGCGCGGCCGTCCTTGCCCAGCAGCACGCGGTGCGGGATGCCCGCGGCTTGCGCGGCCATCAGGTCCTCGCATTTGTCGCCGAACAGCATCGATTGCTTCAGGTCGAGCTTCAGGTCGCGCGCCGCCGCCAGCAGCATTCCGGGGCGCGGCTTGCGGCAATCGCACTGGAGGCGGAAGCCGTCCAGCGCTTCGGTCGGATGATGCGGACAGTAATACACGCCGGCCAACGGGGCGCCGCATTGCTCGAAGCGCCCGCGCATCCAGTCGGTCAGCGCGTCGAAGTCCTGCGTCGTATACAGGCCGCGGCCGATGCCGGATTGATTGGTCGCGACCACCAGCAGCCAGCCGTGGCGGGACAGCTCGCGGCAGGCCTCGAGCGTGCCGGGGACGAATTCGAAATCCTCGATGCGGTGCACATAGCCTGGATCGACGTTGATCACCCCGTCGCGGTCCAGGAACGCGGCCCGGCGCATCACGTCACGCGTGCCGCAACAGCCACCGCACGTACGCCGCGACTCCCTGCTCGACGGTCATCATCGGCTCGACAAAGCCGGCGCTGCGCAGTCGCGTCAGGTCTGCCTGGGTGAAGGCCTGATAGCGGTCGCGCAGATCGAGGGGGAACTCCACATATTCGATCGTCCCCTGGGATGCGGCCTGTTTCAACTGCAGCGCCTGCTGTCCGTTGGCCTCGCGCAGCGAATTGATCACCGCCATCCCTACGTCGTTGAAACTCTGAGCACGCCCGGTGCCCACGTTGAAGATCCCGCTGATCGGGCGGTTCCAGAAATGCAGGTTTATCCGGATCGCGTCGTCCACATGGATGAAATCGCGCCGCTGCTCGCCGTCCGCATATCCATGACTTCCCTGGAACAGGCGGACCCGACCCTCGCGCCGGAATTGGTGGTAGTGATGAAACGCGACCGACGCCATCTGCTCCTTGTGTCGTTCGCGCGGTCCGTACACGTTGAAATATCGAAGCCCGACCACCGGTGCCCGCAACGTCGGCAGGGCTCGGCGGACGATCTGGTCGAACTGAAACTTGGAGTACCCATAAATGTTCAAGGGGCGCTCGTAGGGCCGATCCTCGACGAAGATCGGCCCCAGTCCGTACACCGCGGCCGATGAAGCGTAGATCAGCGGCACGTCGATCTGCTGGCACCACTGCAGCATCTGCAGCGAATAGCGGTAGTTGTTCTCCATCATGAAACGGCCGTCGGTGGCCATCGTGTCCGAGCAGGCGCCTTGATGGAACACGGCCAGCGGCCGCGCGAAATCGCCGCGCTGGACCCGCTCAAGAAAGTCGCGCTTGTCCAGGAAATCCGAGATTTCGCAGTCGACCAGGTTGCGGAATTTGGCGGCGCGCTCCAGGTTGTCGACCGCGACAACGTCCGTTTCGCCGCGTTCGTTCAGCGCCTTGACCAGGTTGGACCCGATGAATCCCGCCGCGCCGGTGACGACGATCATGAGGAATAGATAGCCTAAATGTGGTACGCACCCACCGGTGCGTCGCCGGATTCTGCCACGGACCGCGCGTGCTGACCGGGATCGTGCGTCCCGCGCGAGGGGTATGGCACCGTCGAAGGTCTCCAAGCGCGGGCATGGCCGTCACAAAGAAGCGTTTGATGATGACCGGCCCATGGTTATTCGAGGTGTGAGCCGCCGTAAAGGTTGTCCCTTTGCGTCAATCAGCCCCGAACAGCTCGTCGTAAGTGACGGTCGCGGTCCCCAGCTTGCCCACCACGATCCCGCCTGCGCGGTTGGCCACGCTCACCGCTTCGCGCAGAGGCAACCCCGCCGCCAGCATCGTGCCGAGCACCGCGATCACCGTGTCGCCCGCACCGGACACGTCGAATACTTCGCGCGCCTGTGCCGGCACGGTCCAGCTGCCCTCGCCGGTAAAAACGCTGATGCCTTCCTCGCTGCGCGTCAGCAGCACGGCTTGCAGTCCCAGCTCCACGCGCAGCTTCTGAGCCCGTCGCTCCAGGTCGGACTCGTCGCGCCAGCGCCCCACCACTTCGCGCAGCTCGGCGCGGTTCGGCGTGATCAGCGTGGCGCCCGCGTAGCGCGTGTAGTCGTCGCCTTTCGGATCGACGATCACCGCGCGGCCTGCCACCCGCGCCGCCTCGATCATGCGGACGATGTGAGTCAGCCCGCCTTTTCCATAGTCGGACAGAACGACCAGATCGTGCAGGTCGAGCAGGCTCTGGAACTGCTGGAAATGCGCCGCCAGCACCTCGGCCTCCGGCGCGCTTTCGAAGTCGAGCCGGGCGATCTGCTGGCGTCGGCCGATCACGCGCAGCTTGACCGTCGTGGCCAGATTGGCGTCCACATGCAGGTGATCGGCGACGCGCGCATCGCGCAGCAGGGTCGCCACCGCGCGCCCCGACTCATCGTTTCCCACCACGCTCAGCAGGCCGGCGCTGGCTCCCAGCGCGGTGACATTGCGCGCGACGTTGGCGGCGCCGCCCAGGCGCTCTTCGGTGCTCGAGATTCGCACCACGGGCACGGGTGCTTCGGGCGAAATGCGCTCGACGTCGCCGAACCAGTAGCGGTCCAGCATCACGTCGCCCACGATCAGCAGGCGGACACGGCGCAGCCTGGGGGCATCGATTTCACTCATGGCGGCGGATCGGGAGGGTTCGAGGCGAGCGATGATGCCCGTTCTTCATGACCGCGATCTGGCAAGAAAATCCCGGTATGCGTCGGCGATACCCTCGCGCAATCCGATGCTCGGCTCCCAGCCCAGCGACTTCAGCATCGACACGTCGAGCAGTTTTCTGGGCGTGCCGTCGGGCTTCGACATATCGTGGACGAATCGCCCTCGGTAGCCAACCACGTCGGCAACGAGCTCGGCGAGCTCCCGGATCGAGTGATCCTGGCCGGTTCCCACGTTGATCAGCGGCATCCTGGGCGGGGCGAAAATCTGGTCGAAGCGGGTGTCGTCCAGCCCGGCCAGGAACACCAGCGCCTTCGCCATATCGCTGCAGTGGAGCAGCTCACGCCGGGGCCGTCCGCTGCCCCACAGCACGACCTCGTCATCGCCAGCGATCCGGGCCTGGTGCATCTTCCGGATCAGTGCTGGCAGCACATGCGAGCTTTCCGGATCGTAGTTGTCCCCGGGGCCGTACAGCCCCGCGGGCGTCGCGGCCAGGTAGCGCCTGGCGAACTGGCGGTTGTAAGCGTCGCACATCTGGACGCCCGCGATCTTGGCGACCGCATAAGGCTGATTGGTCGGCTCCAGCGGGCCGGTCAGCAGAGACGACTCGCGCATCGGCTGCTCGCAATCGCGCGGATACATGCACGATGATCCCAGATAGATCATCCGGTCGACGTCGACTGCGTGCGCGGCGCTGAACACGCTCGCCTCGATCTTCATGTTGCGCATCAGAAAATCGACCGGATAGGAGCTGTTGGCGACGATGCCACCGACCTTCGCGGCGGCCATGAACACGATCTGCGGCCGCTCAATCTCGAAGAAGCGCATCGTCGCCGCGGGGTCTTCGAGATCGAGCTGATCGTGCGAGCGCGTCACCAGCGAGCCGTATCCCTGGCCCTGCAGTTCCTTGACGAGGGCCCCGCCGGCCAGACCTCGGTGTCCCGCAACGAAGATCTTCGAATTCCGCTTCACGCACGCCTCGCGGTGCAGGCCGTCCAACGCATAACCAAGCTCCACGCTGGGAAATGGCCGCGTGTATAGTAGCCATTAGACTGACGAGCGCATGGTGATCCGAGGACGCGACCGCGTTGAATCGAGACGCTCGCATTTCCCGCGTCCATGAGCGGATCTACCGCGGTCCCTCGACCGGTGCGTCGAGTGTTTGCGTACGGCGCGTGGACCTTTTCGCGCCTGACCGCGGCGCACCCGCGCAGCAGGTGTGCGAGAGTCACGACCGGCGGAGAATTCGAAGCACGATCCGGTTTGTCGATAACGCGTTGAACCAATTGGAGTCCTTCGCGCAAAGTGGAGGCATTCCTCGCTATGGATCTGTCCATGCCGGATCTGTCGCGTGGTTCGGAGGTTCGAGAGGGCAGATGGTAGCTGGCGAGCGGAAGATCGATGTCGTGCTGGTGAACCCTGGCAGCCGCCAGGCGGTCTACCAGGAGCTGGGTGACGAGTATTCGGCCATCGAGCCGCCGTCGCTGGCGGGGCTGTTTGCCGGCTATTTGAGGCGCAAGGAGGTGTCGGTGG
>DATBCD010000105.1:0-23635 GCA_036270655.1 Burkholderiaceae bacterium | reverse complement strand
ACGCAGGAAACCAGGCAGCCTACTGATTTCCGGAAAGGTCTCCTTGCGGAGGTGATCCACGTAAGCCTGTGAACAGTCGGGTTTGGCGAGCCCTCGCCACTGTCGAGAGATCATCTGTCAACTCCTGGAACTTGGCCGATTGGATCAGAGTCATGATGGCCGCGGCACGCTGGAAATTTTCGTCAGCTCGCACTCATGGCATTCGCTCTGCCACCTCTGGGACAGCCTCGGCCGAGGGAAGGAAGATGCTGATACGGGTCCCAAGTCCCGGTTTCGAATCGACCTCCAGGTGGCCGCCGAGAATCTCCACGCGCTCCTTCATCCCCAACAAACCGAGATGGCCGTGACTGGCAGCTCGCTCGCAAGTTGTTGTTACGTCGAATCCCACGCCATCATCGCGAACCACCAGTTCCAGGATACCGTCACTCTGACTCAACTCGATCCAGACGTGCTGCGCCCCTGCATGACGCAGGACGTTGGTTAGTGCTTCCTGAGCCACGCGAAAGCAGGCAATGGCCAGGTCGCCGGGTACATCGAGCAGGTGACCCAGCACCTCAGTGGTGATGCCGGTGCGCTGCTGGTACTCTTCCGCAAGCCATCTCAAGGTCGAATCCAAACCGGCGGTTTCCAGCATCGTCGGACGAAGCTCGAGCGCCAGGGTACGCACCTGCGTACCGGCACGCTGCAGGAGGACAGAGCACTCTTCGAGGTGCGACCGAGCGGCCTCGCCAGCCAGGCCCTTGGCAACGTTCAAATGCACTCCTATGGCGGCCAGCAGCTGACCGAATTCGTCGTGCAATTCGCGAGACAAGTGGCGGCGCTCCTCCTCCTGGACTGCCAGCACGCGGCGGGAAAGATGTTGCAAACGCTCGGCCGATTCGCGAAGCGCGTTTTCGGCGCGCACCCGCTCGGTAACGTCTTCGTTAACGATGACGGACCCTACGATAAGCCCCTCCGCCGTGCGGACAGGTGCCGCGGAGTTCTGGATTGTCTTCCACTGGCCGTCATAGGTCTCAATGTCGATCAACTCGTTCCAACTTGTCTTGCCCTCGGATAGCGCCCGCACCGAGGCCCAGTCTGTCGGGGCGATCCGCTCTCTGGAGTCATGCCAAAAGCCTTTGCTTTGTGCCCATCGTTCAGGGCCGGAGACCATCATGTCGTCGCCCCAAATGCGTTTCGACGCTGCGTTGGCGAGAAAAATGTCGCCCGCCCGATTGGTCACCACCACGCCCACCGGCAGCGTGGCAAGGACCAGACGCAGAAGCTGTTCGGTCTCCCGGAGACGTTCAGCCGCGCTCCTCTCCGTGGCGGTAATCCACACGACATAAGATGCAACGACTATGAGAAAAAATGCTACGGGAGCGGATGACCGCCATCCAGTCTGCATCAACGAGAGGCTGACTGCGGCGGCAATGATCGACAACACAGCCACCGTGTAGCCCAAGGTCGTGGGCCGCCTGGCCGCGTCGAGTAAGAACTTCAACATGTTTCGATCTCCAGATTCGGCCTGATGGGGTCAGACAAGACTGGAGTTGTGCCGCGAGATCCTCGTCTCTGCGATCGGACGCCACAAGCACGGACAGAGTCTAATCGGATCATGCAGCGTTGGCGCCTGAGGGGCGCTTTCGAATGTCGGGGGCTACAGACATTGGTTGTCGATAGTCGGGTTATCCCGATCGCGCGCCGCACCCCTTAGCGCGCGCTTGCGCCAGAGCTACACTGCGCACTTTTGCCAAGCGGCAGAGGTGCTCAATGGCGCCTGAAGGCGTCCAAGACAGCCTCGTATTCATTTCCACATTGCCCGCCAATCGCGGGCACGAGCGGCTGGCGCGCGGCGTCCTGCTGGCATCTGCTCTGGCTTTTCTCGTTATTGCGCCTTTCGCGCAGATCTCTCTGCCGGCGATTTGGGCGTTCATCCCGGCCTACGAGGCGGCCTCGGCCGTCAACGATCTGATGACGGCGGTCCTGTTGTTCGGGCAGGCCGCGATCCTGAAATCGACCGCGTTGCTTTTGCTGGCGAGCGGGTATCTGCTGGCCGCTCTGATGGCAGTTCCGCATGCGCTCTCGTTTCCGGGTCTTTTCTCTCCGACCGGACTGCTCGGCGCAGGCCCTCAGACGACCGCCTGGCTGTACATGTTCTGGCACGCGGGCTTTCTGCTTTTCGTGATCGGTTATGCGACGCTTGGGATCAGGTACCGTCGGCCCCGCTCGATGCGGGCGGCGATCGGCGGCAGCGTCGTTGCGGTCCTGGCCTCGGTCTGCGGTCTTACGCTGGTCGCCACGGTCGGCCAGCAGTTCCTCCCCCCGATCATGCGGGCGAATCAATACGCCCCGGCGATGGGGCCTTTGGTCGCAGCAGTCGTGCTGTTGAACGTCGTGGCAATCGCGGTCGTCTGGCGCCAACGCTCCCGCTCCACGCTGGACCTGTGGCTGGGCGTCGTGCTGTGCGCCTGGCTGCTGGATATCCTCCTGTCGGCAGGCTTGAATGCAGGTCGCTTCGACCTGGGCTTTTATGCCGGGCGGCTGTTCGGAATCATGGCCGCCAGCTTTGTGCTGATCGTGCTGTTGCTCGAGAACAGCATGCTGTACGCGCGCCTCGTCAAGGCGCACGAACGCGAGCGCGAGCGAAGCACCGAGCTGTTGACGGCCAACCGGGACCTGGACGCCGCCAACAAGGAACTGGACGCCTTTTCGTATTCGGTTTCGCACGATCTGCGCGCTCCGCTGCGCGGCGTGGATGGCTGCGCGACGATCCTGGTGGAAGATCACAGCGAGCGCCTGGGCGCCGAAGGGCGCCGTTTGATCCAGGCGATCCGCACCGATTGTCAGAGGATGCGGCGACTGATCGACGATCTTCTGGCTTTTTCCCGCCTCGGGCGCCAGCCGCTCAGTACCCGGCCGGTGCCGCTGAATGAGCTGGTCGCTCAGATTCTGCTCGAGCTACGCCCCGGCCATCAAGGGCGCAGCATCCACTTCGAGGTGGGCGAGCTCGGGACGGCCGAAGCGGATCCGGCGCTCTTGAAGGAGGCGCTCGTGAATTTGCTCGGCAACGCGATCAAGTTCACCGGACAGACCGAGTCGCCCCACATCGAGCTCGGATCGATGTCCGATCCGGCATTCGAAGGCCGCGTCTATTTTGTGAAAGACAACGGGGCCGGGTTCGACATGCGCCATGCGAACAAGCTGTTCGGGGTCTTCGAACGGCTGCACCGCCAGGACGAGTTCGAGGGCACGGGCGTGGGCCTGGCCATCGTGCAGCGGATCATCGAGCGCCATGGCGGCCGTGTGTGGGCCGATGCGAAGCCCGGCGAGGGCGCTGCGTTTTATTTCACGCTGCAGGCCGGGCTTCCATAGTCGCCTGCTATTTTGCGGCGGCCTTCGGCTCGGTGATCGCCTGGGCGATCGCGGCGTTGATCTTGTCGGCCAGCGGCGCGAACCGCGCCTGCATCTGCGCCTCGGTCTTCTGCAGCACGAGCGGCATTTTGTCGACAAAGGCGGTGCCGGTCGGACTCTTGTAAAACGCGGTCAAGCCGTCGATCTCGCCCTGGGTGAATGTCTCCTGGTAGATCTGTATGTACATCGGGCGGAGCTTGTCCCAGCGCAGCTCTTCTTTCATCACCGCCTCGAACTTTGCGGGAAGCGCATCAAAGGTGCGCTGCTGTTCCTGCGACAGGGTTTTCCCTTTGACGGCGGCTTTCATTCCATGGCGCATCGACTGGCTCATGTACGTGTAGACGCTGTCGACCACCTTCTCGGTCCTGGCTGCGCTCAGCAGCGCGTTGATCGACTCCTCGGTCGGCGGCGCCGCATAGGTCGCGGCGCACAAAGCGGCCGCGGCAAGAAGAACGATCAGTTGGCGCATCGGGGACCTCTGGGTTGGAAAAGCGGCGGGACAGGCGCATCGAGTATAGACGCCATGATGCCGCTGTCCTCTGGTCGGCGCCGTAAGATGGGTGCTGGAACGACCGGGGGGAGTCCGTTTTGGCGTTTTCCGATTGGGCGCGGCGTGCCCGGCACGTCCCGATCGTAAGGATCGTGCTCGCGACGGCGTGCGTCGTCGGTCCGGCCGTGGCGCTGCGCGCGGTGCTGTCCCTGCTTGCGCTGCCCGCGCCCGTGCTGGCGTACGCCTCGACGCTCGGCGCGACGGTGATCGGTGCGCTCGGCTACATGGCCTACGTGCGCGGGGTCGAAGCGCGCGAGCTCACGGAATTCGGCCGCGCAGGCGCTTTGCGCGAGCTGGCGCTCGGCGTTTTGCTCGGCCTGGCTCTGTTCGTGGCGACGGTTTCGTCACTGGCCCTGGCCGGAGCGTTCCAACTTCAGTCGTACGGCGGCTGGGCCTCGGTCGCCAGGCCGCTTGTGGGCGCGCTGATGGCGGCCGTTCTGGAGGAGATCCTGTTTCGGGGCGTGCTTTTCCGCATCGTCGAGCAGTCGCTCGGCACCTGGCGTGCGGTTGGCATCTCGGCGCTGCTGTTCGGCGCGCTGCACGTCCTGAGCCCCAATCCGACCTGGCTCGGCCTGGTCGCGATCGTGTTCGAGGCCGGCATTCTGCTGGCGGGCGCGTTCGTGCTGACTCGCCGACTGTGGCTGCCGATCGGACTGCATTTGGCCTGGAACTTCGCCGAGGGCGGGATCTTCGGGCTTGCGGTGTCCGGTTCACAGAGTCGTGGCGGTCTTTTGCGGGGCGTGCTCACCGGCCCGACCTGGCTGACCGGCGGGGCGTTCGGTGCCGAGGCTTCGGCAGTGGCGATCGGCTGGTGCCTGATCGCTGCGAGCGTCCTGTTCGTGCTTGCTGCGCGCAAGGGGCAAATCGTTGCGCCGCGCTGGCGCGCAGGCGCGGCGCCGGCCTGATCGATTGTCAAGGGGACAACTGTCCAATAATATGGCGACAAGTGTCCTGGACTCGGTGAACGCGATGGCGAAAGAATCGGCGATCGCAGATTGTCTCGGAGGCGCAAAGGCCTTGGGCGCGAATCCGAAGACGGCGGCCCATTGGGAAAGAATGATCCTTGAAGGCTTTCCGGTGAAGTCGGCAGAATCCCTGAAGGAGCGCATTGCCGCCTCGGACCCTGTGCTCGCGCAACTGCTCGGGGTCAGCGAAAAGACGCTGTCGCGCGCGCGCGCCGGCAAGGCGCGCCTCGATCCGGTCGTCAGTGACCGCTTGTTCCGCGTAGCAAGAATCGTCGCCCTGGCCATCGGGGTGCTGGAAACGGAGCAAGCCGCTCTGCACTGGCTGAAGCGTGCACAGTTCGGCCTGGCGGTGCGCGTGCCGCTTGACCTGCTGACCACCGACGCCGGCTGCGAGCAAGTCGAAAAGCTTCTGCTGCGAATCGAGCACGGCGTGTACGCGTAGTTGCTGACCGTCTACCGCATCGTCAAGGCGCGGCACGGGCGCGCCGCGCTCAGCGGCGAAGGCGCCCGCCTTGCGGGCGGGCGGTGGAACCGGCCGGGCGAGGCGGCCGTCTATGCATCCTCTTCCCTGGCCCTGGTGGTGATCGAGACGTTCATCCACCTCGGCCAGGAGGGTCTGCATATCAAATTCGTCCATTTCGGAATCGCGATTCCGGATTCCGTCGCCATTGAACGATGTCGCCGGCCACCGCGCAATTGGAGGGCCGAGCCACCGGGATCCGAGAGCATGCGGTACGGGTCGAGCTGGCTGCGCGCTGGCCGCACCGCGGTGCTCGAGGTGCCTTCCGCGATCGTTCCCCTGGAAAAGAATTACGTGCTCAATCCCGGGCACCCGGACTTCCGCAGGATCAGGTTGGGACGGGCGGCGCCGTTCGTATTCGATCCGCGGATATGGAGGTAGCCGAATGTCCTACCTCATCGCGAACGACCCGGGCAAAACCTGGGTTTCACTGAAACGTATTTCCAATGACACGATCGAGGAGACCGACCTGCGCAACGGCAAGGTGACTGACGTCATCCGGAGCGGGGTGTCGGCTGACGGCACGACAATGACCGTCGTCGACGACGATAAGGCGCACGAAACAACGGTCCAGTTCAAGATGACCAAGCAGCCCTGAGCCGTGTCGCGCTGGGATCGCGGGACCGCGTTGCCGGCCCCGCGCCCGGCTCAGGGATTGCCGTGGACGATCGAACCGCCGTCGTTGCTGGTGGTCGGGTTGTTCAGGCACTCCGGGTGCCCGAAGCCGCTCTGGCTTGCTGCGGGTTGCTTCAGGTCCTGGATCAACTTGTCGAAGTTGCCGAAGCCGCCGTACGCCATGCTCAGGCGGGCTCGCACTTTCCAGGCCACCACATGATCGGTGCACGACGTGTCACCCGACACACCGATAGCGCCGACCTTTTTGCCGGCGGAGTAGAGGGCAAGACCACCGCCGAAGACATTGACGCCGCCCACGCGTTCACCGACGAGCGGGTCGGCCGCCGTGCCGAAATTGGCGACGGCACCTTCATAAGCCACAGTGGGATCGACCGGGTTGCTTTCCTGCAGACCGAACAGGCTGCCGCCGGGTTGCACGGCGCTATAGAGGTTGGCGGTCGCGAGCGACAGGACACTGGTGCTCAGCGAGTTGGCCGTGTTGGCCTTCTGAGCGGAAATCACCCGGCTGGCCAGCCAGATGTCGGCCGTGACATCGCTGTTGAGTGGCGAACCGTCCAGCGAATTGGTGATAGCGCAGACCCTGCCGCTGCCATCCACCAAGGTCAGCCACATCGGGAAGCCCAGGCCGCCGTTCGGCAGGGCCGCCCCCAGCGGGAAAGAGCCGGCCGGCAATTCGGTCGGGCCAGGGACGACGCTGTGCAGGGTCGCCTTCAGGGCCGCGTAACCATGCAGGATCGCGCCGCTACCGCTTTGGTGGGTGATTTCGTCACTGAGCTGGGAGCAGGTATCGGCCATGGCTGGGACAGAGATGCCGAGCGATGCGAGCACGGAAGCGACCAACACAGGTTGCTTGAGCATGTCGTGTTTCCTCAGGAGAAAAGGTTGGCGGAAATTGTGTGTGTCTTCGTGCGATCCTTAGACTAAGACGGAAATCGGGCCGACATTCAGACAACGCTCCGCCGGGAATTTCTGGACTGATTGAGTCGAGGAATGAGCAATGCGCAAGAAACACGAAACTCGATAGCGGTAGTCGGCTGGCCGTTACTTGGCCGGCAGTAGCAGGCCCTCATTTTTCACGACGGCAACGGCATCGACTTCGATCAGCCACTCGGGCCGCACCAGGCGTTTGACCACCACGAACGTACTGACCGGCGGATGCGCGGTGTCGACGAGGAGCCTGTTTCATGATGGCCTCCACTGAACCGACATTCGTCTACATCACTTCGCTGCCGCGTCGGGAACCTTGACGTTCGGGAAGGCGGCGCGGAAACGGGCGAGCTCACCGTCGGCCTCGGCGTTCCTTCCCGCGCGACGAAGCTCGACGATGCGACGCAGCCAGTCGTCCGGCGATGGCGTGAGGCGCGCCGGTTCCATGTCTGCTTCCCGCGACGAGGAGCCGGCCTGGTCCGCCTGCCGGGGTTTCGTAAGTGACTCGCCCGCCTGCGGAGCCGCTTGCATCGCGGGCGCCTGCATCATCCGCATCCGCGTGCCGGTTTGGGTGGGCGCCCGGGGCGCCGGTTCCGGTGAGTTGGAAATTGCTCCCGCGGATTGCGCGCCGGAAGACTTCTGCGATTGGCTCGCGCCGGCGTCCGGTGTTGCAACGGTCGCTTCGGCGGGGCGAGCCTTCAGTTGCTTCGCTACGGAAGGAGGGACGGCCGGAACCGCGGGCCGGGGCGCCGGCGTCGCGGCGGCGGCCGGCTTGGCTTCGTCGACTGGCGCCGCAGGCGCTGGCGCCATGGGCGCCGCCGCCGGTGCGGTGCGGCTTTCGATCGGGGTTTCGTGCTCGACGTGAACCGATATGCCGATCGCCAGAATTCCGACGGCGATGGTAGCTCCGGCCGCAGCGGCCGGTCCCCATCCAAACCACGCACGGGCAGGGCGCCGGCGCGGCGCGCCGACCGATTCGGGCGCGGCATCGCCGCCAACGCTTTCGGCCGCCGCGCGCAGCACCGCGGCGCGCACCCTGGGCGACGGACGCTCGTCCAGAAGCTCGTGCGCAGCGCGCAGCCGCACCGCTTCGGCGTCGTTCGGATCCGGTGTCGCGCTCATGGGGTGGCTCGCCACGGTTGCATCGTCGTTCGCAGCTTGGCGCAGGCGTAGCGGATGCGGCTCTTGACGGTTTCGGCGCCGGCCCCGGTAATGCCGGCGATCTGCTCGTGCGTCAGGCCGGCCTCCACGTGCAGCAGGAAGGCCTCGCGCTGTGCGCCCGGCAGCTCCTCGACGGCGGCCACAAAGGCGCGCGCCTGCGCGCGGTCCATGGCCCTGACCTCGGGCTGCAACGACGCATCGGCTGCCACCAGGTCGATCACGGTGGCGTCGCAGCCGACGCCGGCGGGCTCGTCCAGGCTGTCCAGCACGTCGGGGTCGCGGGCGCGCCAGTGGTCGACCAGGCGCGATCGGGCGATCCGGTACAGCCAGGTCGTGAACAGCGCCTGCGGCTTGTACGTGGGCGCGTATCGAATCACGCTGAGCCACACTTCCTGCAGCAGCTCGTCGGCTACCGCCTGGATTCGCACCGATCGAAGCAGGAAGCGGAACACGGCGCGCTCGTGGCGGTCGTAGATCCGCTCGAATGCGCGCACGTCCCCGGCGGCAAAGCGCAGCATCAGGGCTTCGTCCGCTTCGGGGGCCGCGGCGCCGGCCTGGTCCGGGTGAGGCGGGCCAGCGCCGTCCTGCCCGGATAGGGTGTCGGCGGCAGCGGGCAGGCTGGACGCTTGCGGCATGCCGCGATTATCCGGTCGGCCACTACCAGCGCGAAGGAGGGTCCGGGACGAACTCCGCGCTGGCTGACCCTGGGAACGGGCGCGGACCGTTGCCACCCGGGATCACGCCCATCGCGATCAGGCTCTCGCGGCGGTCGTAGCGGATCGTGATCACCTGGTCCGGGTGCTCCTGGGCGCGCTCGAACGTGGTCGTCAGAATCCTCGATAGCTCGCTGGGTCCGTGACCGGTTCCAAGCTGGCCCTGCGCGGGCGATGCGGGCGCGGCCCGGGCGCTGTTGGATGGGGCGTCGTTCAGGCTTGCCGGAGGCGGTACCGGAACTGCCTCGCGAAACACCGCCACGCCGATCACGCCGACGTCCTGCGGCCTGCCGGTCCTGGCGGCGTAGGAGTCCTTCAGATCGGTAAAGACGAAGTCCGCGACCCGATCCAGCGACTTGCGCCATCCGAGGATGTCGAACGACTCGCGCGGCGAAAGAACGTAGCCGCGCTGGTCCCAGCCAGCTGTTTCTCCACTGACGACGTTGACGCCATCGACCGACACGACGCTCAGGATCCGTCCGGTCCACCGGCTTCGCACCGAAACGGCGTAGCGGTGGCCCGGCGTTCCGGCCACCCATCGTTGTCCCTCGTGCGGGTAGACGCTCAGCTGCTCGCCGGTCGTGCGATCCAGCACGGTGACATCGACCAGGCCGGCGCCGCAAGGTGTCGAACCCGGGCTGTCACAGCTTGCGGAGTAGGAAGTGGCGGCGCACGCCGTGAGCAGCGCGGCCGTGGTGGCGAGCAGGGTCTGGTGCATGGCGTCCTCGTTCGTGGGCAATGCCCGTACAAACGCAGGACTTCGCCGCGCGGGGTTAAACGAGGCGCTTCGTCACCCCGATCATCGTGTGCCGGTACAGCCAGCCGATCAGCGCGCAGAAGATGACCGCGCCACCGATCAGCGCGGGCGTGGCGAAGCTGTCGCCCACCAGCGCAAAAGGCTCGCCCTTGCCGGAGCCGACGACGACGCCGGCGTAGAGCACGCCAAACAGGCTTTCGCCCACGATCAGTCCGGTCGCCATCAGCACACCCATCCGCTTGGCAAAGCCCGGATTGGCGGTGCGCGCGGCCCAGCGGTCGTAGTAATGGCCGGTCACGGCCCCGATCACGATCGGCAGGGTCGCGCCCATCGGAAGATAGATTCCCAGCCCGACCGCCAGCGGCGGCAGGCGCATCCGCCCGGCCCGGCCCAGGGCCAGGTCAACTGCAATGACGACCGCGCCGGCCACCGCCCCGATCTCGAGCATCCCCAGGTTCAGATGACCGCCCAGCAGGCCTTGCGCCAGGGCCGAGATCAGCGCCGCCTGCGGCGCGGGCAGCGCGTTGGGGCCGGCACCGGCGGCGCTTGCGAAGCCGTAGGCTCCATTCAACAAGTCCATGACCGGCGGAATCACCAGCGATCCGAACACGACGCCCGCAACCAGCGCCGCCTGCTGCCGCCACGGCGTGGCCCCGATCAGCCGCCCGGTGTTCAGGTCCTGCAGATTGTCATTGGAGACGGTCGCGATGCCGAACACGATGGCTGTTGCAAGCAGCGCATAGGCAACCATCGCCTTGGACTGATCCGGGCCGCCGCCGCTGCCGACGATCGCCAGCAGCATGACCCCGGCGGTCAGCACGGCCAGGATGCCGACGCCGGAAACCGGGCTGGTCGAGGCTCCGATCAGGCCGGCCATGTAGCCGCAGATGGCCGCGATGATCACGCCGGCGGCCACCACATAGACCAGCGTGGCGGCGATCAGCGCCGTGCCGTCGGCGGCCAGCGGCCCGCCGGCGATGAATTGCCACAGCAGCACTGCGATCACGGCCAGCACCGCGAGGCTCGCTCCTCCTACGATTCCGATCGGCAGGTCGCGCTCGACCAGCGGCAGCGCGCCGCCGCCGGCCCGTGCCGCCGAGGCGCGCATCGCGGAGCGCAGGCCTTCAACGACCGGCCCCAGGATCTTCGCAAAGGTCCACAGCGCGGCCACGCCGATCACGCCGGCTCCGAAAAACCGCACATCGGTGCGAAACACGGTCAGCGCAACATGCTCGGCCGAGTCGGTCAGGCCGCTCGACGCGGTCAGGATAGGCAACGCGATCCACCAGCCGATCGCGATGCCGACCAGCAACGCAATGCCCGCCGACAGGCCGATCAGGTGGCCCACGCCGATCAGCGCCAGCGACAGGCTGTTGGAGATTCCCGTCGCTCCCGAACCGGCGCGGAAGTACACGGCGGCCTCCTCGACCACCAGACGAGTCTTGGTCAGCACGAAAAAGCCGGCCGACACGATGGCGTTGACGGTCAGGACGACCAGCCCCTGCAGGCTCTCGGCATCGCCGCTGCGCGAGCCCGTCCCGACCCGCAGCACCTCGGCCGCGGCCACGCCCTCGGGATACGGCAGGTCCGAATTGACGACCAGCGCCCGCCGCAGCGGTACCGAGAACATCACCCCCAGAATGCCGCCCAGCCCGGTGACGAGCGCGCAGGTCCAATAAGGAAAGGTCTGCCACCAGCCGACGATCACCAGGCCCGGCAGCACGAAGATGATCGACGCCAGCGTGCCGGCCGCGCTGGCGACCGTCTGCACGATGTTGTTTTCGTAGATGCTGGAGGACTTGAACAGGCGCAGCACCCCCATCGAGATGACGGCCGCCGGGATCGAGGTGGCGAAGGTCAGACCAACCTTCAGCCCGAGGTAAACGTTGGCTGCGGTGAAGACGAGCGTGATCAGCGCACCGAGCACGATCGCGCGCAGCGTCAGCTCGGCCAGGCCGTGGTCTCCAGAGTGGGATTGGTCCAAGGCTCGGACTCCTTTGTTTGAGTTAGTTCGTGTGGCCAAACCGGGCCTGGCTGTATTCCTTTTCAGGGGGCGGACCGTTCAAGTTCGGGCGCCCCAGATCCCGAGCATCCATGACGGAAAAGCGGGTTCCGGGATGCTACGCTGCCGCGCCTGCGGGCGCCCGGCTCGCAGGGTCGGTGGATAAAGCTTGCGCGTGTGAGGCACGCGTTTCTTCAGGAGAAAGCGATGACGAGAAATTCGGTTCTGCCCTTGGGGATATTCGCGATCGGCGCGCTCGCGAGCGCGATCGCGATCGGCGCCGAGGTCAGTGCGACGCTGTCAGGCACCAATGAGGTGCCTCCGGTTACCACGTCAGCCGGCGGCACGGCCAGGATCTCGGTCGGCGATGACGGAACGGTTTCCGGTGTTGTCACGACCACCGGTGTCGCCGGCACGATGGCGCACATCCACATGGCACCGGCCGGCAAGAACGGCCCCGTGATCGTTCCGCTCACCAAGGAAGGCGACACCTTCAAGGTGCCGGCCGGCACCAAGCTCAGTGCGGCGCAGATGAAGGCGTTCAAAGCCGGCGATCTGTACGTCAACGTGCACAGTGTCGGACACGCGGCTGGCGAGATTCGCGCCCAGCTGAAGTAGGCGCTGCCCGCGGGCGAGGGCGCGCGGGCGCGCCCCGGGGCAGGAGCCGCTCAGGCCAGCAGCGCGTCGACCGAGTAGGTCAGGCTCTGGTAGCTTGGCAGGTTGGTCTGCAGCCAGCTGGTCTCCAGCCGCAGGTGCGAAAGCAGCTCGCGTTCGGCTTCGTCCAGCGCGGTGGCGGTGGGTGCCCCCAGGTTGCCCGCGTCGGCTGCCGTCGCCGCCAGGTTCAGCACGGCCCCCAGCAGGGAGAACTGCGCCGCGTGCAACGGGTCCGGAGCGTGCCGGAACGCATCGATCATCGGCCCTGGCAGGCCCCAGCGGCGCGCAAGCTCGGCGGTGACGTGCGCGTGGCAGCACCCGATCTTCTGACGCTCCACGCTCATCCGCAGCCCGGGGCGCAAGCACTCGGCCTCGACCGCGGCCACCATGTGCGGAAGCTCCAGGGCCATCAGGATCTGCCCCGAGCGCAGCAGGAATCCGGCCAGATACGCGCTGTCGGAGTCGAAGCCCAGCATCCGTCCGAGCCAGCGGCAGTAGCCTCCGGTGGCCACGCAGTGCCGCCAGAATTTGACCCGCTCGAATCCCGGCGTGCGCGGGAACGCGCCGATCACGGTGGCCGACAGCACCAGGTTGCGCAGCGTCTCCAGCCCGAGCAGCACGGCGGCCTGGCGCAGGTTGGTCACGTTGCCGCTGAGCCCATAGCGGGCCGAGTTGGCCTGTTTCAGGATTTTCCCCGCGAGCGAATGGTCGTGCTCGGCCAGCTCGACAATCTGGCGCAGATCGACCTTCTCGTCCTCGAAGCTGCTGATCAGGCGACGCGCAATTTCGGGCATCGTCGGCAGCACGGTGCCCGCGGCGAAGAATCGGTCGATAGCCCCCATCCGGCGGTCTCTGCGGTTCCGGACCGGCACCAAGCCGGTCCTTAAGTCGGGTTGGACGATAGCCGGGACGGGGCGTCCAAATGCCCGGATATGTAACGCGATGGCCCCCGGTTACCCGGCGCGCGCGACCCTCAAGTTTCGGGTGCGCGTGCCGGGGAGCACACCGCGAGAACGGGCGGCATCGTGCACGGCTGGCGCGAGTCGGCTCGCTGCAAGATCAGGAGGTGCGTTCAAAAGCCGGCGGCGCCGGCCTGGCCGAGCATTTGATGAACGTCGTGCGTCATCACCGCCAGGAACGCCGCCAGCCCGATATAGGCCGCTCCGTAAGTGATCTTGTGCTCGATGCTGACCGCGTAGTACTGGCGGTTCTCCGGTGCTGACGGCTGGTATCGCCAGGCCTTCGCAAGCTGCGGCATCGCCATGATGGCGATCAATACGAGTATCGGGCTCGGTCGAACCAGGAAAAGCCCCAGCAGGATCGGAACGCCCAGGAACCACATCCTGGGGCTGATGACTGCCGTCACGCGGCCACCGTCCAGCGGCGAGATCGGGATCAGATTGATCAGGTTCAGGAAGAAGCCCGCATAGGACAACGCCAGCAGCAGCGAGCTGTTCGATTGGCGGGCTGCGAAATAACACGCCAGCGCGCCCAGCGTCCCGACCACGGGGCCGGCCAGCCCGACGTAGGCCTCCGTCTCGACGTCGTGCGGCAGGTCCTTCAGGTTGATCCACGCGCCGACAAACGGAATGAAGGTGGGCGCTCCGACGTTCAGGCCGCGCTGGCGCGCCGCGATGTAGTGGCCCATCTCGTGGACGAAGATCAGCAGGACGAAGCCGACCGCGTAGGGCCAGCCGAACACCAGGCCGTAGGCGAACACCGAAATCAGCATGGTCCCGCCCGTGAGCAGGACCTTGCCGAACTTGCCGGCAGTCAACAGCAGCAGCAGCGCTCTCAAGCGGTATCCGTCGGAGCCGCGGCGGCGGGCGGCGCTTCAGGCGGTGGCGCGGCCGCAGGGGGCGCCGCCGGCGGCTCCTTCCTGCTCAGGCCAAGCTTCTTGCGAAAGGCCAGGGCCACGCCGGCCACGGCGATGATGATCACCTTGGAGAACTTGACGACGAACGCCACGATGAGCGCGATCAGCCCGAGCTTCTTGGCCGCGACGCCGGCAATCAGTGCCGCCAGCCCGAATTCGGCGACATGGTCGGTGCCCGAATTGAAATCGGCATAGCGCTTGCCGTCGTTGAACGTCAGGCCGTTGAGCAGCGTGGCAACGGCCGGCCGCAGGCCATCGAGGTGCGCCTGGTCGGTCACCAGGTTCATCGACATATAGCCCTCGCGACCGAGCACCAGCGTCTTGTAGTTCAGGCCATCGCCGACGCTGGGCGCGGCGCCCTTTTCCCGCACACCAACCGACCAGACGACCTGGTGGGCCCCCGACTCGTATTTTGGAGGCTGGATCCAGCCGGTGATCTCCAGCTCGCCGATGCCCATTTCGGAACGGCGCTTGTTGCCCTCGGCGGTACCGTCGCGGATCTGGCCCAGCAGCTTGGCGGCATCCCAGTCCTTTGCGTCGTCGTCCTTGATGTATCCGGACGACTCATAGTTGAGGCCGAAAAAGGAAAATGAGCAATCCTGCGAGCGGGGAACGACCAGGCCTTGAAAGCCCGACTCGACCGGGTTGCCCATCGACTTCATCAACCGGGTCGCTTCCGCGACCGGGATGAAAACGAAGCCGTCCGGCATCTGCAGCTTGGCCTGATTGCCGAACGGCAGCTGCGCCGGCCCGCGAACCAGGGCCTTGGCGGCAGCCTCGAATGCGGCCTTCTGCTCAACCTCCGGGTTCGGGCTTGCGGGCTGCTCGGCCAGCGCCGATACCCCGCAGGCACCCAGCGCCATGGCCACAAGCCACCCGACGACGCCTGACAAACCGCTCGCGCGCATGCTCTCTCCTGGATTTACTGCGTTTTCACGTTTGGGATCTTAGTCCGAGCGGCGATCGCGGCGGCCAGAAAAACCAGGGCCAACCCGAGCGCCGGAATGTTGCCGTGCTTTACGAACGGTGTATGACCCTTGAAACCGGTGGCCTCGCCGCGCAGGAAGCCGGCCACGTTGAACGGCAGTTGCTTGAGCACGGTCCCATGCGGATCGATGATCGCGGTGGCGCCGGTGTTGGTCGCGCGCAGCAGCGGCAGGCCGGTCTCCAGCGCGCGCATGCGCGAGATCTGCAGGTGCTGCGGCAGCGCGATCGAGTCGCCGAACCAGGCCAGGTTCGACAGGTTCAGCAGCATCGTCGGCTCCAGCGCCGGGTCGTGCCAGGCCGCGATGATCTCGCCGCCGAACAGGTCCTCGAAGCAGATGTTGACCGCGATGCGCTGGCCGGCCAGTTGCATCGGCGGCTGGTACGGCGGACCCTGCTGTTGATCTCCGATCGGGATACGCATCAGGTCGACAAACCAGCGGAAGCCGAACGGGATGTATTCGCCGAACGGCACCAGGTGCCGCTTGCTGTAGTGCTGCGGCGGCTCGCGATCCTGCAGGCCGACCGCGCTGTTGTAGTACTGGTAACGCGGTCGCTCGAGGAACACGCCGAAGATCAGCGCCGCATGCTGCTCGCTCGGAAAATCCAGCAGGGCGTCGCGCGCCTGCGGCGGCAGGTCGTCCAGCGGAAGCGGAAAAGCCGACTCCGGCAGCACGACCAGGTCGGCGTGCTCGCCCGGCGGATCCGGCATCAGCGCGAAGTAACGCTGCACCGCGAGCTCGGTTCCGCCTTCGCCGAACTTCAGGTCTTGCGGAATGTTGCCCTGGATCAGCTTGACCCGCAGCGGCGCGCCGGCCGGGAGCGTCCATTGCATCCGCCGCAGCCACTGGCCGCCCGCGAGCAGCAGCAAAACCAGCCCCAGTGCCGTGATCCGGATCGCCGGGCTCGCGTCCGATCGCCGCTGCACCAGGGTGACGGCAGCGCCGGCGATCATCGCCGCGATCAGGCACAGCCCGTAGACGCCCAGCACCGGCGCGTAGCCGGCCAGCGGCCCGTCGGTGTGCGCATAGCCGCTGGCGATCCATGGAAAGCCCGTCAGCAGCGTGCCGCGCAACCACTCGGTCAGGCACCAGGCGGCGGGCCAGGCCAGCAGCAGGCCCAGCGCGGCACGAGCGGCGAGCCGGTGTGCCGCGCCCGCGGCCAGCGCCGGGAACGCGGCCAGAAGGGCTGCCAGCGCGCCGGTGGCGAGCGCTGCGATCCAGGCCGGCATGTCGCCGTACACGTGCATGCTGATGTACACCCAGCTCACGCCGATGCCGAACCAGCCCAGGCCGAACGCGTATCCGGTCAGCGCGGCCCGCTGCCAGGACCGCTGCCGCTGTGCCAGCGCGATCAGCGCGGCCAGTGCCGCCAGCTGCAGCGCCGGGAAGTTGAATGGAGCAAACGAGAGCGCGTGCGCGCCGCCGGTCAGCAGAGCCAGGAACAGCCCCAGGACCGGCGGGTTGATCAATCGTGCGGCCGCATGTCCGCGGTCTCGAACTCGCTGACCACGGTCTTGGGCACGCGCGTGACGCGGAACAGGTGCGGCTGGCGCGGATCGGCGCGCAGCACCTCGAACCGGAACCCTTCGATTTCGATCGTGTCGCCGCGCTTGGGCACGCGGCCGAATGCATCGGTGACCAGGCCGCCGACGGTGTAGAAATCCTCGTTCGGAAAGTGCGTGCCGAACCGTTCGTTGAACTGCTCGATTTCGGTCAGCGCCTTGATGCGGAAGCGCTCGTCGGCCTCCGCGATGATGTTGTCTTCCTGCTCGTCGAAGTCGTATTCGTCCTCGATGTCGCCGACGATCTGCTCGAGCACGTCCTCGATCGTGATCAGTCCCGCCACGCCCCCGTACTCGTCAACCACGATCGCGATGTGGTTGCGATTGGCCCGGAAGTCGCGCAGCAGGATGTTGAGGGGCTTGGATTCCGGAATGAACACCGCCGGCCGCAGCATCGCGCGTACGTCGAAATCCTGCTCCGCGTAATAGCGCAGCAGGTCCTTGGCCAGCAGGATGCCGATCACGTGGTCGCGGGTGCCTTCGAACACCGGAAAGCGCGAATGCGCCGTCTCGATCACGTGCGGGATCCACTGCTCGACCGCCACGTCGATGTCGATCACATCCATCTGCGCGCGCGGCACCATCAGGTCGCGCGCGCGCAGCTCGGACACCTGCAGCACGCCCTCGATCATCGACAGCGCGTCCGCGTCCAGCAGGTCGCGTTCGTGCGCCTCGGACAGCAGGTGCAGCAGTTGTTCCCGGTTTTCGGGCTCTCGGAAGATGAACGCCGTGAGGCGATCGATCAGGCTCTTGTGCCGGTGGGTGGCTGATTTGCGCCCGTTCGAAATATCGGACATCGAATGCGGACGAATCACTTCGTCCGGCGGTTGCGACAGGTTGAGAATAGCGGATCGCGGTGTGCGCCGTCATGTCCGATCTTTGTCATCTGGTACACATTACGGGCCAGAGACGCAAATTGGGTCGACGCCGCGTAAGCCTGCGCTTACTCATAGGGGTTGGCAATCCTCAATCGCGCCAGGTGTTCGGCCTCCAGCGCTTGCATCCGGCGCGCATCGGCAGCGCGCACGTGGTCATAGCCCTGCGCGTGCAGCACGCCGTGGATCACCAGGTGCGCCAGATGGGCCCGCAGGGTCTTGCCCTGGCGCGCGGCCTCGGCGCGCGCCACGCTGACACATACCACCACGTCGGCCAGGACCAGCGGCCTGTCCTGGTAGCAGAACGTGAGCACGTTGGTTGCATAGTCGCGCTGACGGTAGGTGCGGTTCAGGCGGCGCGCGGTGCGCGCATCGGCCAGCACCAGCGTGATGCGGGCGCTGCGCTGCAACGCGCAGCGGATCCAGCGCGCCAGCGTGCTGCGCGAGGGCAGGGCGCGAAAGCGGTTGGCGCCGAGTATCGAGACGCGCGAACCGGCCCTCTCCCCCTCCCCTCTCCCGCTGCGCGGGCGAGGGGCGATCGGGCATCGCAGACGCGGTCGGTCACCCCTCGCCCGCGCAGCGGGAGAGGGGCCGGGGGAGAGGGTGCCCCTCACCTTCGCCGCCCGCGCGCCGGCTGCGGTTCGAGCTTTTCGGCGCGCTCGTAGGCCTCGACGATCCGGGCCACCAGTGGATGGCGCACCACGTCTTCCGCCGTGAAATAGGTAAAGGCAATGCCGCGCACGTCGCGCAGGATGTGCTGCGCTTCGATCAGCCCGCTGGGCGTTTCGCGCGGCAGATCGATCTGCGTGATGTCGCCGGTCACCACCGCCTTGGAACCGAACCCGATCCGCGTCAGGAACATCTTCATCTGTTCCGGGGTGGTGTTCTGCGCCTCGTCCAGGATCACGAACGACTGGTTCAGCGTGCGGCCGCGCATGTAGGCGAGCGGCGCGATCTCGATGGTCTGCCGCTCCAGCAGCCGTTGCGTGCGATCGAAGCCGAGCAGATCGAACAGGGCGTCGTAAAGAGGACGCAGATAGGGGTCGACCTTCTGCGCCAGATCGCCCGGCAGAAAGCCCAGCCGCTCGCCCGCTTCCACCGCCGGCCGCACCAGCACGATCCGCTGCACTGCAGCGCGCTCCAGCGCATCGACCGCGCACGCCACGGCCAGGTAGGTCTTGCCGGTGCCTGCCGGTCCGATGCCGAAGCTGATGTCGTGCGAGACGATCGCCTGCAGGTAATCGCGCTGGCGCGGGGTGCGCCCATGCAGGTCGCGCCGGCGGGTGTGCAGCTCCACCGCGTCGGCCGATGGGTCCTCGACCGGGCCGGGGGCAGCCGCGCTGCCGCGCTGCTCGACCAGCTGCAGCTGCACTTCCTCGGTCGTGAGCGGCTTTTGCGCATTGGCCAGCAGCTGTTCCAGCACCTGCACCCCGCGCCGCGCCGGTTCGGGCGCGCCCTGGACGCGAAAGCGGTGCCCGCGGCGCTGGATCGTGATCTCCAGCTCGTTTTCGATCTGCCGCAGATTCTCGTCCAGGGCCCCGGTCACGTGCGCCAGCGTCTCGTTGTCCCCCTCGTAGACGAAGGTCAACGCACTGCGGTTGCGCGCTGGGCGCGCGGCGGTGCTCACGCGGCGATCGGCCCGACGTGCCCGGCCGGCACCTGTTCGCCGCGCAGGCTGTGCGGCAGCGCCTGGTGGATTCGCACGTTGACGAACTGTCCGATCAGATCTGGTGGCGCCGGCAAGTTCACGATCCGGTTGTTCGAGGTACGCCCGGTGAGCTCGTTCGGATCGCGCTTCGATGCGCCTTCGACCAGGACCGTCTCGATGCGGCCGACCATCGACTCGCCGATCGCGCGCCTGCTGGTTTCCAGCACCTGCTGCAGGCGATGCAGCCGGTCGAGCTTGACCTCGCGCGGGGTCGCGTCGGGCATTTCCGCCGCCGGCGTTCCCGGGCGGGGACTGTAGAGGAACGAAAAGCTCGAATCGAATTGCAGCTCCCCGGCAAGCCGCAACGTCTGTTCGAAGTCGGCATCGGTCTCGCCGGGAAACCCGACGATGAAATCCGAACTCACCGAGACCGCAGGGCGCGCTGCCCGCAGCCGCCGCACGATCGACTTGTACTCGAGCAGCGTGTAGCCGCGCTTCATCGCCGCCAGCACCCGGTCCGATCCCGATTGCAGCGGCAGGTGCACGTGCTCGGCCAGCTGCGGCAGGCGCCGGTGGGCCTCGATCAGGCGCGGCGTGAATTCCTTCGGATGCGAGGTCGTGTAGCGGATCCGGCCGAGGCCCGGGATGCGCGAGACGCAATCGAGCAGCATCGCAAAATCGACCGCCTCGCCGCCGGCGTCCGTGCCCCGATAGGCGTTGACGTTCTGCCCCAGCAGCGTGACCTCGCGCACGCCCTGATCGGCCAGGTCGGCAACCTCGGTCAGCACGTCGTCGAGCCGGCGCGAAACCTCCTCGCCGCGCGTGTACGGCACCACGCAGAACGTGCAGTACTTGCTGCAGCCCTCCATGATCGAAACGAATGCGGTCACGCCCTGAGCGCCCGGCAGCGGCAGCGCATCGAACTTTTCTATTTCAGGAAACGAGATATCGACCTGCGGCCGGCCGGTGGCGCGGCGCTGCTCGATCAGCGCCGGCAACCGGTGCAGCGTCTGCGGGCCGAACACCAGGTCCACGAAAGGCGCCCGCTCGACGATGCGCGTGCCTTCCTGGCTCGCCACGCAACCGCCCACGCCGATCAGCAGGTCTGGCCGCTTGCGCTTCAGATGCCGTATCCGCCCCAGGTCGGAAAAGACCTTTTCCTGCGCCTTTTCGCGCACGGAGCACGTGTTGAACAGGATCAGGTCGGCTTCTTCGGGCGAGTCGGTGACCGACATCGCGTGCGAGGCGCCGAGCACGTCGGCCATCCTGGCCGAGTCGTACTCGTTCATCTGGCAACCGAACGTTCGGATGAAAACCTTCTTTTCGCTCACTGCAGGGGTCCGGCCTGGGCCGCGCTACAACTGGGGGGTGAAATTCTAGCCGTCGGCCGCCGGCCCAGGGGGTCGGGTGCGAAATTGCCAGGCCGCCCTGACCAGGGCCAAAGCGATCGCGTCGAGCCTGGCTTGCTGGGTCTGGTCGAGCAGGCTGCCGTCCGCGTCGAATGCCTGGTGCGCGCGGGGCACCGTCATCTGCTGCGGAAGCACCACCATGCCCAGGTAGCCGAGCAGATCGCGCAGATGGATCAGTGCACGCAGCCCTCCGAAGACGCCGGGCGAGGATCCGACCAGCGCGGCCGGTTTGTCGGCGAACACCGCCAGGCCCGAGGCGCCCGCGTTGGCCGGATCGACGCGCGAGCACCAGTCCAGCGTGTTCACCAGCAGCGGGGTCATCGACCCGTTGTACTCGGGGCTGGCGATCAGCAGCGCATCGTGCCCGGCCAGCAGGCTCTGCAGGCGCCGAGTCGCTTGCGGAATTCCGTGGCGTGCCTCCAGGTCGCCGTGATAAAGCGGCATCTCGAAGTGCGCCAGGTCGATCAGCGTGCCTGCGCCTGCCGCCCGATCGATCGCGCCCAGCGCCGCGGCGGCCAGTCGTTTCGAATGCGCCTGGCTGCGGGCGCTGCCCGGGACGATCAGGATACGAGGCGGCGCCATGGGATCCGCAAGCCGCGCTACAGCTTGATCCGGAAGTCCAGAAATCCGGTCCGCTCCGCGATCTGCCGGTACAGGGCAATGGCGCTGGCGTTGGTCTCGTGAGTCAGCCAGTAGAGCTGCCCGCATCCGGCGCCGCGTGCGGCCTGGGCGGCAAACTCGATCAGCCGGCGCGCAACTCCGTGGCGCCGCTGCGCCGGTGCCACGTACAGGTCGTTCAGGTAGCAATCGTCCTGGACCGACCAGGTGCTGCGGTGACGCAGCCAGTGCGCCAGCCCCACGGCCTGGTCACCCTGCCAGGCCATTGCGCCGAAAACCGGCTCGGATCGATCGGTCAGCCGCGCCCAGGTGGAGCGGGTGGTCGGCTCGGTCAGCTCGATCCGGTAAAAGGCCTGGTACGCCTGCCACAGCGGCAGCCAGGCGTCGAACTCGTCGGGCGCGACAAGGCGCAGCTCGACCCCCTGTTCGACCGTCCGGCCGGATGTCATGCGTGCGCTCCGTATCTTGCGGTCGCAAAGCGCGCGCCGCCAACCGGTGTTGTTATTCGTCAGGGTTTGAATGTGAGGTCAACGGTTGTGTCGACCGCACGGCCCGGCGGGTCGAACGTCCAGGCCGACAGCGCGCGCTTGACCTCTTCGTCGAACACTCGCGCCGGCGTCGCTTTCACGATGTCGACCTGGTCGACGCTTCCCTCCGCGGTGATCCAGAGGTGCGCCATGACGTGCCCCTCGAGCACCCTGGCGCGCAAGGCACGGGCCGGAAACTGGGGTGGATCGTGCCGGCGCGGGTGCAGCTCGACGGGCCCGCTCTTGGGCTGCACGGCAGGGGCCAGGGCGGCGACCTGTGCGGGCGGGTCGCTGGGCGCCGCGGCCGGTGTGGGCGTCGCGGGCAGGGCAGCTGGCAAAGCGGGAGCGGGCGATTCGGCCGCTGTCGCCGCTTCGGCGGGCCTGCCCGCCGAAGCGCCATCAGGCGCGAAGGCGGGCGGCGCGTCGGATGCAGATCGCCCCGGCCTGCCCGTCTCGGCCACGGCCACGGCCACCGGGCGGGCTGCCTGGGGCGGTGGACTGGGCGCAGGCGCAGGGGCCGCGAATGCGGGACTGGGGGACGGCTCGACCTCTGGCCCGGATTCGGGCGTTGGCGGCGCCGCCCGCTCGGTCGCGCGGCGCGCCGGGGCGGGCGACTCGGCTGGGGCGGCCGGTGCCGCCGCTCTTGCCGTGCCCGAGGTGACGGTGATGGGCGGCAGACCCGACAGGGGCAGCTCCCGGGCACCTTGGAGCCCATCGGCCGGCGTCGGTGCGGCCAGATCGTCCGACGAGGTTGCAGATGCCCGGCCCGTATCGTTCACGGCCACGGTGGCGGCGGTCGAATCGGGCTTGTGATCGGCGCGCGCCACGAACCAGTATCCGCCTGCGCCGGCGGTCCCCGCCATGATTACCAGCACGATCCAGCCCAGCCCGCCGCGCCGGCGTGGCCGCTCCGCCTCGGCAGACGCCGCCTCGGCGGTTGCTTCCGCCAGCAGGGCCTCGGCCAGCTCGGGGATCGACTGCGTGGTCAGGGCGTCGTCCGCGTCGACGATGCGCGCGAAGCCCTCCGCCTCCAACTCGCCAATCGTGTGCTCGACCGATTCGGCGCCGAGCAGCTCGGTCAGCTCGGCCAGGCTGCGCCGACCGTCCAGAAGGATCAGTACGCGTCGTGCGGCGGACGAAAGCGATCCATGAGTCGCGGCCAACTCGGTCGCGCCGCGCCCCGTCTTGCGGTAGATGAGCTCCTCATCCATTCGGCTAAGGAGCATAGTGGGTCGCCAGCGCGCCGTCGACCGCATGGGCGCGTCTGACCAGGACGCCGGCTCGACGCAAGGTTGCCTCTGAGGGGACTGGATGTTTCCGGTCCGGACCCTCTGGAATCTGGTGGCGGATCAGGGACTCGAACCCCGGACCAAAGGATTATGATTCCTCTGCTCTAACCAGCTGAGCTAATCCGCCGGACCACCGACATCGGCGGCGGGCGCGAATTATCTTCTGTCGCTGTCCCTCGGTCAAACCCGCGCAGTCACCCACACGACACAAGCCGGCTTAACGGCGTTGCGGCCGTTAAGAAAAGGGCCGCTCGGCGCGGCCCTTGGTGTGCTGCAGCTTCCCCAACTCAGTCGGCCGCGTAGATGTCGCGGTCCTTGGTTTCGGGCAGGAACAGCGTGCCGATCACGAACGTCATCCCGGCCACGATGATCGGATACCACAGGCCGCTGTAGATGTTGCCGGTGGCCGCCACGATCGCAAACGACGTGGCCGGCAGAAAGCCTCCGAACCAGCCGTTGCCGATGTGATACGGCAGCGACATCGACGTGTAGCGGATGCGCGTCGGGAACAGCTCCACCAGCAGAGCGGCGATCGGTCCGTACACCATCGTCACGTAGATCACCAGG
>DATBCD010000104.1:0-6300 GCA_036270655.1 Burkholderiaceae bacterium | reverse complement strand
CTGTCGACGACCTTGACGTTCGATGCCGCTGACGCACTCGGTACGGGCGGGACGTAGGTGATGTCGACCGTGGTGCAGGCCGTGAGCCCGACGCAAACGACACTGGCGAGCGATGCGCGCATGTGTCTGCTCCTTCGCGGTTGGAAATCCGGGAGCTGCCGAACGCAATGGACAGTCGCGTTCAATCGCAGGCTCAGACCGCGTGAGCGGACGAAGAGTTCCGTCGTTCGCAAACGTGTCAGTCGCTGCTGCTAATCTTCAAAATTGCGCAACATCCCGAACATCTCGTTAACGCGCACGAGCGGGTATGGCCGCGCCCAGCACGAGTGAGTGCAATTGGCAGTTGACACCAACCAGGGAGGCTCGAATGAACTGGCAATTGTTCGCGGGGTTTCTGGCGATAACGATCGTTCTGATCCTGACCCCTGGGCCGATCGTGACGCTCGTGATCTCAACGAGCGCCACAAAAGGAGTGCGTGCCGGCCTTGTGACGGCTGCGGGCACGTCGGCTGGAAATGCGGCGCTCCTGGCAGCGATCGGATGCGGCCTGAACTGGGTGTTGAGCCACGCCGTCTATGTGTTCGAGCTGCTGCGGTGGATCGGCGTTGCGTATCTGATCTGGCTCGGCGTTCAAGCGTGGCGCAACGCGGGTCGAGCGGAGCCGCCGTCGACGGGTAACCGGGTGCAGTTCTGGCGTGGTTTTCTGGTGGCCCTGACGAATCCCAAGACCATCGCATTTTTCACCGCGTTTTTGCCGCAGTTCGTCGACCCCGCCCTCCCGGCCGCGCGTCAACTCGCGGCAATGTGCGTGGTCTCCGTTGTACTTGCTGCAATAAGCGATTCCTGTTGGGCGATCGCCTCGGGCATGGGGCGGGCCTGGTTCATGAAGCCCGGGCGTGCCAGGTTGCTTGGGCGCGCCTCGGGACTGACATTGATTGGCGGCGGGATGTGGCTGGCGCTGGCGCGGCGACCGTCTTGAATTGGGATTGGGGCCTGAGCGCGCGTGCCCGTCCGGGCGCAAAGGTCGCTAGGCCGACACCCGCGTCAGTCCCAGGATGAACTCAACTCCGTCCGCGCAATTGCGCACGCAAATGGTTCCGCCCATCTTCGCCATGTAGGTGCGCGCTACAAAAAGGCCTTGGCCTCGCTGACCTGCCTTCAGGGCCGGCTCGGCGCAACCCCGCTCGTCAGGCGCTGCCGCCGATTCGGATACGCCGTATTCGAAAATTCGTTCCAGCAGCGGCGCGGGGATCGGCGCGCCAACGTTATGCAGCTTCACGCGCGCCGTTTGTGCGTCCGCCTCCACGCCCAGCCTGATCGGCGTGCCCGGCGTACGGTGCCGCTGGGCGTTGCGCAGCACGTGCGTGACGACGTCTTCGTGGCAGTGCTCATCGGCGCGTACCAGCAGCGGCTGCCCGTGCGGGCCATAGTCGACGCCCTCGATGCCGATGTAGCGGGCGTTGGCCGCTACGTGACCGAGGAAAGCATCCAGGTCCATCGATTGCAGTGCCAGCCGCGTGGCTTCGAACGCTTCGCTGGGCGAAGCCTGCCCGTACAACACGCGCACCGCCTGCTGCATCCGGGCGATGTAGCGTGCGCTCGGATCGCCGCCGGCGCCGTGCAAGGCCATCAGCGACTGCAAAGGGGCCATGATCTCGTGGCCGACCGCATGCCACATGTCCCTTTCCTGTGCCGCCCGAATCTGCTCGCGCTGGACGTCTTCCTTGACCCGCTGCAGCAGGTCCTTTAACCCCTGTGCCAGCACGCCGAGCTCGTCGCGGCCGCCCAGATCCGACAGGTCAAGGTCCGACAGGCCCGCCCCATCCTGGGCGCTGCGCACGCCCGTGGAGACCGCCGCAGCGCGCGCCGTGAGCAGTGCCACGCGGCGGATGACCAGCAGCTCCAGCGCGACCCAGACCGCGCCTATCGCAAGCAGCATGGCGCCGACCGTCCAGGCAACTCGCGTGGCAACCGCCGACAGGGTCCTGTTGACCGAGACGAAGTCGCCGGAAAGCGCAAGTTCAAAGCGGCCGAGCGAAGTGTCGATCAGCGCGGTTTCCCGCAAAGGCGAATCGAATCCCTGCGCAGGCAATTTCTGGATCAACCGGTCCACCCAGGGTGCGACGCGCTCGTCGCCGGCAGCGGGCCCTGCCAGCGCGAACAGCGGCGAATCGGCCCCGGCGCGCCGCACGGTCAGGCGTTCGCCCGGCCGCAATAGCCCGCGCAACTCGGCAAGCGAAAATGGCATGGTCGCGCCGGCAGTGTCGCTGTCGAAAACGGGCGCCGCGTTTCCCGGCGCCAGCAGACGCAATCGAATCGTCATCCGATCCAGGTCGGGCGGCGGCCATCGCGGATGGTGGGAGTCGAGCGCGTCCTGAAACACGGCCAGCGGAAGGCGAATCGAAACGAAGGTCCGGCGCGCACAGTCGGCAAGCTCCTTTGCAGGGTCGATGCAGCGACCCTCCTGCCAGAGCCAGCCGCGGAAATCGCGTACCGGGCGAACGCCCTTGGCGAGCGGTGCATCACCGGCGTATCCGGTCAGGCGGCCGCGCCCATCGCGGCTTCGTTCGTAAGGGGCGATCCAGCGGTTTTGCGCGCCCCGGTAGTCCACGTCCACCACGGCGCGGTGCACGTCGGCCAGGTCGAGATCTCCGCTTTCATGCGCCACCAGCGGGCCGGCGGCGACTCTCGCTATCAGGTACACGAAGCCACCCGAGTACGGATTGGCGCCTACGGCGGCGCACAACGTCGCGGCGTCGGGGTACTGCAACCCGCATCCGGCCATCTCCACGGCCTGCTGGGCCTTGTTCCGATCGTCGAAGTCCACCGCGGCGAAGGGCAGAACAAGGGGGTGCACCGGTTGCGCCTGTCCGTCGGCCGCCACGGGGTTGAGCAGCGCAAGCTGACCGGTGGGGTGACGCAGTCGCGCGGCAATCTGGGACTGGGTCTTTTTCAGCGCTTCGGCGTAGACGCGGCGGCCGCGTTCCTTCTCGTCCTGCAGCACCGACAGCGCCAGTCCCAGCGTGGCAACCACCAGCAGCAGGAAAGCGCCGCGGAACACGACGCGCAGCCGAAAAGGCACCCGCCCCGCCAGGCGCCAGGACTTCATGGCCGCGATTTGACCCAGCGAAAACCCCGCATCGGCACGTTCTCTATGCCGTCGAACGACGGGTCGATCTCCCGAAACGCTTCCCGGATCGCCCCCACGTGCTTGCGCACGTTGTCGCGGTTGCGTCCGCTCTTGATCACCCGATACAGCTCCTCATAGCTCACCACCTCGCCGCGCCTTGCATCCAGCGTGGCCAGGATGCGCTGCGCCGTCAGAGGCAGGTTCACCCGCTGGCCGCGCCACAGGGCGGTACCCTGGTGAAGCGGGTCGAGCGAGAGCTCGCTCGCGTCTTGCGACGAACGTTCCCGTGCAGCACCCCTACGCAGCACTTCGAGGAAGGTCTCGACGAACTCACCCTGCTCGAAAGTCGTCTTCTGCAGGTAGTCCCAGGCATCGAGCGCCTTCATGATGCTGCGATAGATGGCGGCCGGCATGGCCGAGACCACCAGCACGGGCATGCCGCCGCGCTTGTTGATCGCATTGATGATGGCGACACCCGCGTTGCGCTCGCGGCCGAGCTCGATATCGAGCACCACGGCGTCGTACCGTTCGCGCGCAACGGCGCGCTCGGCGTTGTCGCGGTCGAACCACTGATCCACCTGAATGGAGGGGCGTGCCGCCTCGATCCAGCCCCTGAGCTGATTGCTGGTCGGAACATCGTCCTCGATGACCGCGACGGTCGGCATGGAGGCCATTATCCCGCCAGCCCCATCACGCGAGTCGGAAGATTTCTTCCGCCCGCGGAGGCAAGACGCCCGCCGTCCGTCTTTTTCGTTCCTGCGGCTGCGCGAACAATGCAGATCCTCATCGACCCGACCCCAGGACCCGACGCATGGATTCTTTTCTCGCAACACTGAAGCAAACGCTGGCCAGGGCGGCAGCACTCGGTGCGGCCGGCGCCACAGGCGCCGCGGCCGGCCTGACCCGCGCCCGTCGCCACCTGATCGTTCTGGCCGCGCTTGCGCTCGGCGTATGGGCGTTGTACAGGCACCCGCCACTGATCACTGTCGCGCCGGGTGAAGTGGCGGTTCGCACGAACCAATTGACCGGCAACAGCGCCGTGCTGGACCAGGGTTCCGCGTTCCAGCTGCCCGTGCTGTACGACGTGCGGCGCCTGTCCTTGCGCGACCAGTTGATGCGCCCCGATGAAGGACGCCTGGCTTCCGGTCCGTCTCCGTATCAGTCCGTCGAGGGTCTGTCGATCGGAGTCGATGTTGCGGTTCGATACGCGGTCGATGCGGGACAGGTGACGCGCATCGCCCGCAGCCTGCCGGGCGACCTGAGCGCCGAGGTCGTAGCCCCGGAGGTGAAGGAGACCACCTATCGGACCTTCGCACGCTACACGGTGCGCGAGATCTTCTCGACCAAGCGCGAGCAGATCCAGCACGACATCGAGGCGGAATTGCGTCCCAGGCTGGCGGCCGACGGCATCACGCTGAAAGCGGTGCAGATCGGCACCGTCGATCTGCCCGCCGACTATCGCCATGGCATGGATCAGTTGCTGACTCAGGAGCTGGAGGCCGAGAAGATGCGCTACACGCTGGAGCTGAAGGAAAAGCAGGTCAGGCAGACGGAGCTGGAGGCGCAGGCGGACAAGGTTCGACGCGAAACCGCCGCCGACGCCGCGGCGCGCGAGCAGATCATTGCCGCCAAGGCGCAGGAGGAAGCGATGAAGCACGTGTTGCCGTTCAAGCAGAAGCAGATCGAGCAGCGTCGCCTCGAAGCGGAGGCCGAGAAAGCCGCGCGCGTCAAACAGGCCGAAGCGAGCGCCCAGGCCCGCAGGATCGAGGCCGAAGCCGAAGCCGATTCGCGCGTCAAGCTGGCCGACGCCGAAGTCTACCGTCTCGACAAGCTGGGCAAGGCCAATGCGGACCAGATGGCGCGTGAGGGCGACCTGATCAGCCGCCACCCGCTCCTGATCCAGAAGACGCTCGCCGACAAGCTCTCCGACAAGGTGCGCGTGATCATCGCGCCGGCGGGAACCGATGGCCGCTTCATCGCTTCAGGACTGGTCGGCGATGCTCCATCGGGGCAGGGCATCGACCTGGCCGCAACGGGAGAGCGCTAATGGCCGCCGCCACCGTAGCCGCCGCGATGACCGTGCTCGCCATCGTCGCTCAGGACCATGTCGCACTGCGCGCCGCGCCGGACAGGAGCGCCACCGCCCATGCCCAGTTATGGCAGGGCGAGCTGCTCGAAGTCCGGGGCAGGCATCTGGGTCAGCTGCAGGTATACGACCATCGGCTCGAACGGGCCGGCTACATCCGCGAAAACGAAGCGCGCATCGTCGGCACGACCGAGGCCGACGCGCCGCAACTGCTCGCCGTGCTGCGCTTTCTGCGCGATACGCCGGGAGCCGAGTCGCTGGGCGTGGCCTACGCGGCCGCCTATCTGAAGGCCGCTCCGGCGGCCAGCGTGACGGCTGAACCATTCGACGCGTTGGGTGTCATGGCCGAGCGGCTTGCGCGGGGCGCGACGATGCGCCAAGGCAAGGTCGATGCCATCTCCGCGCACATGGACGTAGCCACGCAGTACGGCGTCCGATTCGCCAGCTATGCGGCCAATGGCAGCACCGGCCGGGGCGATGCAGTGCAGCTGTGTTACGACGGAGAGGCGTTCCGTCAGGTGCTCGCGATGGATGGCGCGGCCGGCAGCGCGAAGGCGACGCCCGAGCAGCGGGCGCGCGCCATCCTGGCCCTGACCCGTCACGAGTGCATTGATCCGGCCCTGTCCCCGAGCGCGCGCAAGGCAGTCGACCAGCAGCGCGCCGACCTGCTCGGCGCGCTCGATGCGGCAACCAGCGCCAGGCTCGAGGACCCACTGCGCAACCGGTTGCACCTGCGCAGCGCGGGCGTGTGGGCAGCCATCGCGTTCGACAAGTCGCGCTTCCAGGAGCCGCCCCAGACGGCGGCGCTACGGGCTGTCGACGAGCTCGCAGCGGTCGACAAGGCGGAGCTGGCAGCCGAGGACAGGGCCGAATATGCCGAGGCGGCCATACGCGTCGGGGCCGTGCGCTGGGCTGCTGCGAACCCGGTGGCCGCGCCGGGCAGACTGCAGATTCAGCTGCAGGCGGGCGAGCCCGGGCAAACCTGCGTGCGCCTGGTCGACGGTTGGGCCAAGAGCCCGAGCACCTTGGGGCAGCGGTGCACCTACGGCACCGTGTGGGCTGCCTCCGTCAAGCCGATGCCGGA
>DATBCD010000103.1:0-11594 GCA_036270655.1 Burkholderiaceae bacterium | reverse complement strand
ACTCGGGCCGGCGGCGCTGCGCGATGCGAGCGACGAGCAGTGCGCGCGCTGGATCGGTCCGCTGGCTTCCGGCGAGCGCACGCTCGCCTGGGCTCATGCGGAGCCGCAGTCCCGCTACCGATTGCACGATGTCGTTTGCCGTGCGCGTCGGGATGGCGCCGCCTGGGTGCTCGACGGCGACAAGAGCGCGGTTCTGCACGGTGACAGCGCCGATGCGTTGCTGGTCACGGCGCGCGTCAGCGGCGCGGCGCGCGACCGTGACGGGCTCGCGCTCTTCCTGGTCGACGCCCGCGCCCCGGGCATTGTGCGGCGCGCGTGGCGCACGCAGGACGGGCGCCGTGCCGCCGACATACGCCTGGAAGCTCTGCGGCTCGAAGCCGCGGATGCGATCGGGCAGCCGGGCGCAGCGGCGCCGCTGATCGATGCCGTCGTGCAGGCCGGCATCGCCGCGTTGGCCGCCGAGGCCGTCGGCGTGATGGAGGGGGCGCTCGCGATGACCGTGGAGCACCTGAAGACGCGCGAGCAGTTCGGCGCGCCGATCGCGCGCTTGCAGGCGCTGCAGCACCGCTGCGCCGAGATGCTGATCGCCGTGGAACAGGCGCGCAGCATGGCCATGTTCGCCGCCCTGATGCTCGGCGAACCGGACGCTGCGGAGCGTGCCGCCGCCCTGTCGGCCGTCAAGGTGCAGATCGGCCTGGCCGCGCGCTTGGTCGGCCAGCAGGCCGTGCAGCTGCACGGCGCTATCGGCGTGACCGAGGAGTACCCGGTCGGCCATTGTCTGAAGCGCTTGACGGTCCTGGAGACCGAGTTCGGCGACAGCCAACACCATCTGGCTTTGTTCGCGCGCTGCGGCGGCTTCGGCGAGCGCGCGGCATGAACTTCGTTCCCGATCCGGGCGCGCAGGCGTTTCGCGCCGAGGTGCGCAGTTTCCTGCACGCGAACCTGCCCGCTGCGATGGCCGCGCGCACGCTGCGAGGGTTTCATGCGCACAAGTCCGACATGATGGCCTGGACGCGCATCCTGCATGCGCGCGGATGGTCGGCGCCGCACTGGCCTCTGGCGCACGGCGGACCGGGCTGGACGCCGCTGCAGCGCCATCTGTTTGAGGAGGAATGCGCGCTCGCCGGCGCGCCGCCGACCTGCACCGCGGCCTTCATGCTGGTCGCGCCGGTGATCTACAGCTATGGCGACGCCGACCAAAAGGCGCGCCACCTGCCGCCGATCCTGCGTGGCGACACGTTCTGGGGCCAGGGCTTCTCGGAACCCAATGCAGGTTCCGACCTGGCGTCGCTGAAGACCCGTGCTCAGCGCGACGGCGCGCATTACGTCGTCATCGGGCACAAGATCTGGACCACCGAGGGCCACTACGCCGACTGGCTGTTCTGCCTGGTCCGCACCGACCCGACCGCGAAGCCGCAGCGCGGCTTGAGCTTCCTGCTGGTCGACGCGCGCAGCCCGGGCATCACGATCCGTCCGATCATCTCGATCGACGGCGCGCACAGCCTGAACGAGGTTTTCTTCGACGAGGTGCGCGTGCCGGTCACCGAACGCGTCGGAGAGGAGGGGCAGGGGTGGACGATCGCCAAGGCCTTGCTCGACCAGGAACGGGCTTTCAGCGCCGAAGTGCCACGCAACAAGCGCATGCTGGCGAGGCTGCGCGCTCTGGGCGCGGCACGTCCTTTCGATCCGGTCTTCGAGCAGCGCGTCGCCGAGGTCGAGGCCGAGCTAGCGGCGCTCGAATTCCTGACGCTGCGCGCGCTCGCCGAACACGGGCACAGCCTGGCCGGCGATTGGCCCGCCGGACCGATCCTGCACGTGCTCGGCTCGGAGCTCCAGCAGAAGATCGGCGCCCTGCTGGTGCAGGCGCTGGGGGACCGCGGCGTCATCGTCTATCCCGACTTCGACTCCGATGTGCCGCCTGCGGACTATCCTCCGGGGCCGGCGCAGGCGCCGGGCATCAGCGCGGATTTCCTCTACCGGCGCGCCGTGACGATCTACGGCGGCGCCAACGAGATCCAGCGTAATCTGATCGCGCGTCATCTGCTGGGGCCCTGAGTCGATGGACTTCGCGCTCGATGAGGAACAGACACTGCTGCGCGACAGCGTGCTGCGCTATCTCGAGCGCGACTACGGTTTCGAGCGGCGGCGGATCGTCGCCGAACGCGAGGGCGGCTTCAGCCGCGCGCACTGGCAGTGTTTCGCCGAGATGGGCTGGCTCGGCGTGACGCTGCCGCCGGCGCTGGGCGGCCTCGGTGCGGGCGCGGTCGAAGCGGCGCTGCTGCACGAGGCGCTCGGCGGCGCGCTCGTGCTCGAGCCGGTCGCCGCGGTCGCGGTCGAGGCGGCGCAGGCGATCCTGTCGGCTGCGAACGCGAGCCAATGCAAGGCGCTGCTGGCGCCGCTGATCGACGGCACGCAACTGTTCGTGCTGGCCCACGACGAGAGCGATGCGCACGGCGCCGCGGCCGCCGTGTCTTGCCGTGTGCACGGCGACGGCGGCCTGCGCCTGACCGGGCGCAAGACGCTGCTGCCGGGCGGACCGCAGGCCGACGCCTTCCTCGTTTCGGCGCTGGACGACAGTGCCGGGGACCCGCGCTGTGCGCTGTCGCTGTACTTCGTGCCGGCCGATGCCGCCGGCCTGCGGCGCCGCAACTACCGCCTGCTCGACGGTAGCGCCGCCTGCGATCTCGAACTCGAGGCGGTTCCGCTGCGCGCCGATGCGCGCCTGGGCGCGCCTGGAGCGGCGTGCGCGGCGCTGCGGGCGGCGCGCGAAGCGGCGATCGTCGCCGGGTGCGCAGAGACGATCGGCGCGGTCGGCCGCGCGCTGGCGCTGACGCGCGAGCATCTGTTGCAGCGGCGCCAGTTCGGCGTCGCGATCGCGAGTTTCCAGGCGCTGCGCCACCGGCTGGCCGACATGCTGATCGCATTGGAACAAGCGCGCGCGATGCTGCACCGGGCGCTGGCCGCGCTGACGGCAGCGGACTGCGCAGTGCGCTGTCGCGATCTGGTACTGGCGGCGAAACTGGTTGGCCGCAACGGCCGCTGGGTCGGCGCGCAGGCGATCCAGTTGCACGGCGCGATGGGGATTGCCGACGAGACCCCGATTGCCCATGGCTACAAGCGGCTGTTGGTGCTCGAGCAGCGCCTAGGTGCCGCAGCGGCGTGCCTGCGCGAGCCTGCCCCCGACGCGCGGCCCGCGCGCGGCGAGCGGGAGGCGGCATGAGCGGCGACGCGGGAACCCAGGCGATCGACTACTCTCCGCTCGACCACTACCAGCGCCCGGGTGTGTACCGGCGCCGCATCCGCATCGAAACGCGTCCCGGGCAGGCCAGCGCCGATCTCGAGGACGATCCGCACCGCTACGGCGTCACGCTGCAGCATCGCGACGGGCGCGTCAGCGCGGTCCAGAGCCGCGCGCTGCGCACCCCCTGGAGCCTTTGCGGCGAGGCGGTGCGGATGCTCGATCGGCTGCTCGGGATGCCCCTGTCGCCCGATCCGCAGCGGGTCTACCGCCATAGCGATGGGCGCGCGCAGTGCACGCACCTGTACGACCTGGCGGGTCTGGCGCTCGCGCATGCGGCACGCGGCATCGCGCGGCGGCAATACGATATCGACGTGCCCTGCCTCGATCCGGCGAGCGAGCGGCGGGCGAATCTGCGCGTCGACGGGCAGGAGTTCCTGAGCTGGACGCTGCAGCAGACCAGGATCGTGGCACCCGAAGCCCATGCCGGCCAGGACCTGCGCAGCATGATGCCCTGGGCCAAGGCGCAGATCACCGATCCCGACGCCTTCGAGGCGGTGATCGTGCTGCGGCGCGCGGTCTTTACGGCCGGCAACCGCTTCTACCAGATGGACCGGATGTCGCGCGCCTCCGATACCGGGCACGTCAGCGGCGCCTGCTACGTGTTCCAGGCTGGCGTCGCCGAACGCGCGCTGCGCCGGGTCGGTTCGACGCTCGATTTCAGCGCCGGCCCGAACGCGCTGCTGTCCGACCTCGAGTAGCAGCCTGCGTCGGCGCGCCCGGCTAGGCCCCGATGACGCCCGGCCGCGGCAGCCCGAGTGTGCGGCAGCGCGACAGGTAGACCTTCAGCACCAGACCGGCATCCAGGACCAGCGTGACGTTGCCCGCGGCGTCCAGGTTGAGGTTGGGTCCGCGGATCGCGAACCAGACGTCGGTCGTGCTTTCGTTCGAGGGCAGCGCCTGTAGCGTGTGGACCGAGCCCGCCGGCTCGTAGAGGTAGGAGCCAGCGCGATTGATCTCGGGGTACTCGATGTATTTCCAGGCGCCGCTGATCGTGAAGGCGAAGACCTCGCCGCCATGCTTGTGGGTCGGCAGCGTCGCGCCGGGCGCCAGGCGCATCCGGATCACCCAGAGGCCGGAGGCGATGTCGACCTGCAACACCTGCATTTCGACGCCGGGTTCGAACTCGACGAACGGCAGCTCCCGCTCGCCACGATGCAAGGCGCGCGGCGCGCCCTCGATGAAGGGTTGGACGGCAGGCGATTTCAGGGATGCGGTTGCGCTCATCGGGGGACTCCGTGGTGGTGTTGGGCCGCCGCTTCGGCGTGACGCCAATAGCGATTGCGCAGCAGTCGCTTCGCGAGCTTTCCTGAAGCCAGCCGTGGCAATTGATCGACGAAGTCGACGCTGCGCGGGCACTTGTAGTGCGCCAGCCGCGAGCGGCAGTAGTCGACAAGTCTGGATGCCAGCTCGGGACCGGCCCGGGACGCTTCGACCGGCACGACGACCGCCTTGACCTCCTCGCCGAACTCCTCATTCGGTACGCCCAGCACCGCGACGTCGACGATCTCCGGGTGCAGTGCCAGGACGTTCTCCGCCTCCTGCGGATAGATGTTGACACCGCCCGAGATGATCATCTGCGAGGCGCGATCCGTCAGATACAGGTAGCCGTCGGCATCGAGATAACCGATGTCGCCGACCGTCGCCCGACCGGCCGCGTCGAATACGGCGGCCGATTTGTCCGGATCGTTGTAGTAGACGAATTTACCGCTGCCTTCGAAGTAGACCAGGCCGGCTTCGCCCGGCGGCAGTTCATTTCCGTCGTGATCGAGGATTGCGATCTTGCAGCCGAGCGGACGACCCACGGATCCCCGGTGCGCACGCCATTCGTCCGGCCCGATCATCGCGAAGCCGACACCTTCGGTGCACGAATAGAACTCGTGGACGATCGGCCCCAGCCAGGCGAGCATCCGCTCCTTGACCTCGATCGGGCACGGTGCCGAGGCATGGACGACGGCGCGCAGGCTGGAAAGGTCGAACAGGGCGCGCCGGCTCTGGTCGAGCTTAAGCATCCGCACAAAGTGGGTCGGAACCATCAATGCGTGCGTAGCGCGGTGCCGCTCGATCAACTGCAGCGCCGCCTCGGGATCGAAACGCTCCATCACGACCAGCGTCGCGCCCAGGCGCTGCGCCGACATCGACCAGACCAGTGGCGCGGCGTGGTACAGCGGCCCGGCCATGAGGAACACGCTGTTACGGTCGACGCCGAAGTGCCGCTGCATCAGCGTCTCGGTCCAGGTCGTCGCGCCGAAAGCGCTGCCGCCGAGCGGCCTTTTGACGCCCTTGGGGCGGCCGGTGGTGCCCGACGAGTAAAGCATCGGCTGGCCGTCCAATTCGTCCTCGAGGGGCTCACCGGAATGCCGGGCGAGATGGGCTTCGTAGGAAACGAAGCCGGGCCATGGTTCGGCGCCGCCGACCTGCAGGCGCAACCTGGGGCGCGCTTGAAGGCGCGCGGCGAGTTCGTCAATCCGCGTGAGCCGGTCGGAGGCGGCGAACGCCTGCGCACCGCAGTCTGCGACGATGTAAGCGGCCTCGTCCGGCAGCAGGTGCCAGTCGACCGGGACGAAGTAAAGGCCGATCCGATGCGCGGCCCAGGCCAGTTCGAGGAACTCCGGCCGATTTTCCAGCGCCACCGCGAGCGCTTCGCCCGGCGCGAGGCCGGCGGCGCGAAGCAGACGGGCGATGCGGCGCGAGCGCTCGACCAGCGTGCCGTAGCGCAGCACGACGCCGCTCGCGCCCATGATCAGCGCCGCCTGGTCCGTTGCATGGTCATCCGGTTTCATTTGCCTCCAGCGCGCCGTCCGTGTGCCCTGGCCACCGCGTTCGATCGCACTATACAGTTAAATGAGTTAACTAGGTTTGACAAAGTATAGCCGGCCTGATACGACCCGGCAACGGCGAACCCGATGGAAGGTTTTTATTGCGGTGCGCAAACTGCGGCGCGCCGCTGATATGTGGCATTCAGTCGAAAAAAATCCGCTCGAAGCCGTTGACTCACGTCGTTTAGTTCGTTAACGTAGTTATATATATAAAATCCCGCCTGCCGAAACGGCGCGGAAGGCGGCACGAGGTCCGAAAGCCGAAAGAACAAGGATCGCGCGCATTGACGCCATGGCAGGCGCGGAACCAACAAGGGGACTGGGACGATGTCGAAGGAAGTGAATCTCTGCAGCAAGTTGCCGGCGGACCGACGGTTCGTGGGCGCGCTGGTCTTCGGGGTCCTGTGCTGGACGACGGTCGCGCAAGCGGCCAAGATCGACACCGGAAATCCCGATTTCGCGCTGCGCTGGGACAACGAAGTGCAACTGACGGCAGGGTTCAGGGTCGAGGGGCGCAACCCGGCGATCGCCAACAGCCCGGTGTTCGACGAAGGCGACTACAAGTTCGACAGCGGCCACGTGGTCACCGAGCGCTTCAGCCTGCTGTCGGAGATGGACCTCGTCTACAAGGAGGACTACGGCCTGCGGCTGAGCGGATCGGGCTGGTATGACCCGGCCTACAACAGCAACGTCAAGCAGAATCCGGCTTTTGCCGCGCTCGGCACCTCGTACCCGAACAACACCTACACCAGCTATACCAAGAAATACTACGAAGGGCCGTCCGGCGAACTGCTCGACGCCTTCGTCTTCGGTAAATTGGACTTCGGCCTCGTACCGGTGTATGGGAAACTCGGTCAGCATACGATCTACTGGGGGGAGTCGCTGTTTTCACTCAATGGCGTCGCCTACTCGCAGGAGCCGATCGACGGGCTCAAAGCGGCGCTCAACCCGGGCGCGGAGGTGAAGGAGCTGTTCCTCCCGCTCGACCAGCTTTCGCTCAAGTCCCAGGTGTCGTCCAGCGTGTCGCTGGCCGCCCAGTATTTCTTCGATTGGGAGCCGTTTCGGATCTCACAAGGTGGGACGTATTTCGGCGGCACGAATTTCATCCTTCAGGGACCGACGCGGTTTCCCGCATTCCACCTCGTGCATGCCCCGGACGTCGAACCGGACCGCAAGAGCGGCAACTGGGGCGTTCAGGCCAAGTGGGCGCCGGAGAATCTTCGCGGAACTAGTTTCGGTCTGGTCTTTCGCAGGTTCGACGAGAAGCTGTTCTGGCTGCTGCTCGACCCGAAGACCTTCGGGTATCACGCGGTCTATCCGCGCGGCACCGAGCTACTCGGTCTCACGTCGACCTTCAATGTCGGCGAGAGCAACCTGGGCGCCGAGGTGGTGTACCGGAGGAACACCGGCCTTGCCACGCAGCCGTTCGCGGTATCGGATACCGGAACGCGCGGCGACACGACCCACGTGATCGTCAACTACATCAAGCTGCTGCCGAAGACTGCGGTCTTCGAGACCGGCACAGTGGTCGCCGAAGTGGCCTTGAGCCACCTGAATTCGATCAAGGAAAATGCGGGGCTGTACAACGGTTGCGACCAGACCCACACGAGCGCCGGGCAGGGCTGCGCGACCCGCAACGCGACCTCGTTCTCGCTGCTGTTCAGCCCGCAATACCTGCAGGTCTTCCCGAGCGTCGACCTGACGGTCCCGATGTTCTTTACGATGGGGCTGAGCGGCGGCGAGCCGACCATCACCAGCGGCGACGCCCGTGCATACAACTATTCGATCGGGACACAGTTCGACTATCGGCAGAAATACACGATGACGCTGCAATACGCCGCCAGTTACGCGCGGCCCGGCGCCGCCACTTACGCGACCACCGACCGCGGGTGGCTGTCGCTGAACTTCAAAGCCACTTTCTGAAACCCGGCCGATCCTAGAGTTGAGGAGCTAATTCGATGAAACTGACCAAGACGCTGGTGCTTTGCGCCTTCGCACTCGGATCTGCCGCTCGAACGCACGCCGCCGCATCGGCCGAGGAGGTCGCGCAGCTCGGCACGACGCTCACGCCCTGGGGGGCGGAGGTTGCAGGCAACAAGGACGGCAGCATCCCGCCGTATACAGGCGGGCTGACCAAGCCGCCGGCCTGCTACAAGCCGGGATCGAACATCATGTGCGACCCGTTCGCCGACGAAAAGCCGATCGCGACAATCGATGCGAAGAGCCTGGACCCGTACGGCGCCAAGATCCCCGAGGGCGCGAAGTTCATGCTCAAACGCTGGGCCGACTACAAAATCAGCGTCTACCCGACCCACCGCACCGCGGCGTTTCCAAAGATGTTCGGCGACAACGCGATCAAGAATGCGACCCGTGCGAAGCTCGTGAACGACGGCCAGGGCGTGGAAGGCGCTTACGGCGGGCCACCGTTTCCGTTGCCGAAAAGCGGCCTGGAAGTGGTCTGGAACCATGAGCTGAGCTACCGGCCCTACAGCTACGAGGCGGACACCCTGGTCGGCATCGTCGACGCCTCGGGCCGCTACTCGATGATCCATGGCAACGAGGGCTACTACGAAACGCCCTACTACAACCCGGAGCGCAGCAGCCTGCCGGACGGCGTGACGACGCAGAAGCTGATCGTGAGATTCACCAGGCCGCCGCGCGAAGCGGGCGAGCAGAGCATGATCTTCTACTCGCTGAACTACGTGAAGCAGGACATGTTGGCCTGGTCCTATACGCAGGGACAGCGGCGCGTGCGGCTCGCGCCCGAATTCAAGTACGACACGCCGGTGGCGTCCTACAGCGGGTTGTACATCTATGACGAGGCGTACGGCTACTCGGGCAACCCGGACCGCTACGACTGGAAGCTCGTCGGCAAGAAGGAAATGCTGGTGCCGTACAACAACTACCGCTTCATCTCCGGCTTCAGCGAGGACAACGATACCAACGCCGCGATCGCCGGGCCACAGCACATCAAGCCGGAGGCCGAACGCTGGGAACTGCATCGTGTCTGGCAGGTCGAAGCGACGCTCAAGGCGGGCAAGCGCCATATTTATACGAAGCGGGTCATGTATTTCGATGAGGACAGCTGGGTTCTGCTGTGGGCGGAGGGCTACGATGCAAACGGCGGCCTCTATCGTGTCGTCTTCGATGCGCCGTTCCAACTGTTCGATGTTCCCGTATTCGACGCTGCCAATCAGTACGAATACGACTTCGTTAAGGGCGCGTATCTGTTGCAGTCCCAGGTCATGAGGCCACGCGCGCAGCCCCGTCCACCGAGCTACATGACCGCCGAGAACATGGGTGCGGCAGGGATCCGATAGCGTATACGTTCCATGGCTGCCGCAGCTCGCTTCGCACTGGCGCGCTTTGCCGTCGCCTCGCTCGGTGTTTGCGTGGTCGGGGCCCTTGTCGCCCGCGCAGCGCCGACCAATGCGTGGCGCGATCCCCTCGACCAGGCTGCCTCGATCACCCAGCGCGCCGCGACCTCGCTGCTGCAAGCGGCGGCGTTTACCGGTGACCGCCTGGTAGTCGTCGGGGTGTTGGGGCGTATCCTGATCTCCGATGACCGCGGACAAAGCTGGCAACAGGCTGACGTGCCGGCCAGCGCCGACCTGCTCGCCGTAAATTTTCCGTCGTCGCAGAGTGGATGGGCGGTGGGCCACTATGGCGTGATCGTCCACAGCAGCGACGGTGGCCGCCACTGGACCAAGGTGCTCGATGGCCGGCAGGAGCGAGCGCTGATCGAGGAGCACTTCCAGGCCCGGCTCGCGTCCGGCGACGCCACCGCGCAGCGCTATCTCGACGAGGCGAAGCTGGACTACGAGTACGGGCCGGCACTGCCCTTGCTCGACATCTGCTTCGAAACCCTGTCGACCGGATTTGCGGTCGGTGCGTTCGGGCAGATATTCCGGACCGACGACGGCGGCCAGACCTGGCAGCCCTGGATGGACCACGTCGACAATCCCGACTTCCAGCACCTGACGTCGATCCGCCATATCGGCTCCACGCTGGTCATGTCTTCGGAGCGCGGCACCGTGTTTCGGCTCGACCGTGGCAGCGACCGCTTCGAGGCGATCGCGACCGGATACAACGGAACGTATTTCGGCATCGTTGGCAATGGGCGCCGCATGATCGCCTTCGGGCTGCGCGGCAACGCGATGGAAAGCGACGACGGCGGCACGACCTGGGCGAGGCTCGAGACCGGGGAGGAGTCGAACCTGAATGCCGCGGCGATTCTCGACGACGACCGTGTCGTCTTCGCGACCCAGGCCGGTCGCCTGCTTGCCAGTCGTCCGGGCGCAATACGCTTTGAGGTCGCCATGGAGGGAGCGGGCGGGTTGCTGACTGGCCTGGCCGCGGGGCCGGACCGAAGTCTCGTCGCGACCGGAGTGCGCGGAGTGCACGTCATCGATCTGGCGCAACTGCCGTGAGAAAGCAGCGATGAGCCTGGATCCGAGCGCGGACCGGTTTCCGGTCGTTGCCGAGCTGGGTTCGTTCGACTGCCGATCCGGAAACCGGCTCGAGCGCCTGATCTTCAACCATCGAGTGGCGGTTCTCGTCAGCGTGCTCGTGCTGTCGATCCTGCTCGGCTGGAGCGCGATCGGCTTGACGGTCAACGCGAACTTCGAGCGGATGATTCCGCAGTCGCACCCGTGGATCAAGAATTACTTTGCCAACCGGCGCAGCCTGGCAGGACTCGGCAACCGCGTGCAGATCGTGGTCGAAAACACCGCCGGCGACATCTTCGATCCCCACTACCTCGAAATACTGCGGCAGGTCAACGACCGGATCTATCCGACCAAAGGCGTCGACCGCTCGTGGGTCAAGTCGATCTGGATGCCGATCGTGCGTTGGAGCCAGGTGACGGAGGCCGGCCTGACGGGCGGCCCGGTGATGCCCGACAACTACGACGGCTCAGCGGCGAAGATCGCCGAACTGCGCAACAACGTGCAGCACGCCGACATTGTCGGCAGCTTGGTCGGCAACGACCTGAAATCGAGCACGGTCGTCGTGCCGCTGCTCGACAGGATCCCGGTGACAGGCGAGCCGATCGACTACGTCGCGCTGAACCGGACCCTCGAGGAGATCCGCGCGCTCCAGCGCGACGGCGTGCGCATCCGCATCGTCGGCTTTGCCAAGCTGGCCGGTGACCTGATCGCCGGCCTGGCCCACGTGCTCCGGTTCTTCGCCTTGTCCGTACTGATCGCCACCGCGATCATCTTCATCTACACGCGCTGTGTGCGCAGCACGCTGCTGCTTGTGGGCAGTGCGGCCCTGGGGGTCGTCTGGCTGCTCGGACTGATGCACCTGATGCACTTCGAGCTCGATCCGTACTCGATCCTGGTGCCGTTCCTGATCTTCGCGATCGGGCTGTCGCATGGTGCCCAGAAGATGAACGGCATCATGCAGGATATCGCGCGCGGCACGCACAAGTACGTGGCCGCGCGCTACACCTTCCGGCGCCTGTTTCTGGCCGG
>DATBCD010000102.1:0-52576 GCA_036270655.1 Burkholderiaceae bacterium | reverse complement strand
GATGCTCGATTTCAGTCTTGGCGAATTGATGATGATCGGCGCGGTCGCGCTGGTCGTCCTGGGCCCGGAACGCCTGCCGCGCGTGGCCCGCGCGTTCGGCGAGATGCTGGGCAAGGCACAGCGTTACGTCAGCCAGGTGCGAGCGGACTTCCAGCGTGAGGTCGAACTGGCGGATCTGAAGCGCCTGCAGGAAGAAGCTCGGAAAGCGAGCGAATCGATCGACTCCTCGTTCCGTCAGGTTGCGACCTCGCTGAACGAGGCCGCGCAGAAAGCCTCGGGTGCGGTGTCCGCGACGAGCGCGCCACCGCCCCCGAGCGAATCGACCTGGTCGGCCGAAGGGTGGGGCAGCCATCGGTTCCGGATGCGGCATCGGGCCGCGATGTCGCTCGATGATCTGGCGCAAGCCGTCGATCAACTGAGGGGCCGGATGGCCATGCCGGAGGCGGGCCGCTTCGCCAGGAACCGCTATGCGCCTCGCGCCCGAGTGAATCGGCCGCGCATTCGTCGCTAGTCGCCGAGCCGGAACCCGGACGCGCACAGCGCCAAGCGAGCGCAACCGACCACGCCATGGCGCAGCCCGAAGAGCAGGGTTTCCTGTCGCACCTGGTCGAGCTGCGGCAGCGCCTGGTGCGCGCCGCCGCGTCGGTGCTGATTGTGTTCGCGGCGCTGTCGCCGTTCATGCGCCAGATCTTCGACTTTCTGTCCAAGCCGATGATGGCGGCGCTGCCACAGGGAACCAAGCTTCTGGCCACCGGCGTGATTGCACCCTTCATGGTGCCGCTGAAGATCACCCTGTTCGCATCCTTGCTGGTCGCGCTGCCGTACGTGCTGTACCAGGTCTGGGCCTTCGTGGCACCGGGGCTGTATCAGCACGAAAAGCGGCTCGCAGTGCCGGTGATCGTGTCCAGCGTGTTGATGTTCTTCGCCGGGATCGCGTATTGCTACTTCGTCGTGTTCCGCTTCGTATTTCGTTTCATCGCGCGTTTCGCGCCCGAGACGGTCAACGTCTCGCCCGACATCGACGCCTACTTCAGCTTCGTGCTTCGACTGTTCATCGCTTTCGGCGTCACGTTCGAGGTGCCGATCGCGGTGCTGTTGATGGTGCGGCTCGGCATGACGAGCGTCGCCAAGCTGCGCCAGGCGCGCCCCTACGTGATCGTCGGTGCCTTTGTGGCGGCCGCCATATTCACCCCGCCCGACGTGCTGTCGCAGCTGCTGCTGGCGTTGCCGCTGTGCCTGCTGTTCGAACTCGGCGTGCTGCTGGGTGCGCTGTTCGGGGTCGGCCCCACCACCCGTGGCGAGTCGCAGTCGGGGCCCGCGGCAAGCTGACATCGCCGCCTCGAGCCAAGGCATCTGGCCGGACAAGGCTTGATCGATGCCTAGCGTGGCGGAGGCGGCCGCTCGCCGACCGTGATGGACAGGTCAACCTCTTTTGCCTCGCGCAGCACGCGCACCGCGGCGTTGCTGCCCGGCTCGAGCTGGGCGATCTGATTCAGCATCGATCGGCTGTCGGTCACCGCGCTGCCGTTGATCGACAGCAGGATGTCCCCGGGTTCCATGCCGGCACGGCCGGCGGGCGCATTGCGCAACACGCCGTTCACCACCACGCCTTCATTGCGTTTCAGCTGCATCGCCTCGACCATTTCGGGCGTGATGTCGAACGGCTCGATCCCGAAGAAGCCGTGATGCACTCGCCCGGTATGGACGATCTGGTCCATCACGTGGATCACGATGCTGGTGGGGATCGCGAAACCGATGCCGACCGACCCTCCCGAGCGGGGGGGCGAATAGATCGCCGCGTTGATGCCGATCAGCAGACCGTTGCTGTCGACCAGTGCACCGCCCGAATTGCCCTGGTTGATCGCGGCGTCGGTCTGGATGAAGTTTTCCAGCGTATTGATTCCGAGGTTCGTCCGCCCCAGCGCCGACACGATCCCCATGGTGACCGTCTGTCCGACGTCGAACGGATTGCCGATCGCCAGCACCACGTCGCCCACCCGCAGCGTCTCCGACCGCCCGAATGTGATGGAGGGCAGGTTCTGCAGGTCCACCTTCAGCACCGCCAGGTCGGTGTCGGGGTCTGCGCCGACCAGATGAGCCGGCACGCGCCGGCCGTCGGTCAGCGCCACTGCGATCTCGTCGCCCGCCTGCACCACGTGGTTATTGGTCAGGATGTAGCCGTCGGCCGAGGCAATCACGCCGGACCCGAGGCTGATCACCCGCTGCGGTTCGGCGCCGCTCGGGTCGCCGAAGAACTGGCGCAGCAGCGGATCGTCGCTGGGCGTGCCGCGCTTGATCTGCTTGGACGTGTACACGCTGACGACCGAGGGCATGGCCTGCCGGGCGGCGTCCGAGTAGGAGTCCAGCGCGCTCACGCGCGGCACCCGCTCGCTGATCGTCATCGGCACCTGCCGCACGCCGGTGCCGTTGGACGCGGTCGTGGCCCCGACCGTGGCGGCGTGTGCCGGCGAGGTGGTCGCCGCGAACCGGTTCAGCCACTGCGGCCTGAGCGTGGACACGACGAACAGCAGGCCCAGCCCCACGGTGGTGGCCTGGGCGAACAGGAGCCAGAGTCGACGCAGCATGACCACCTTTAGATTGATCGGCCCCGAGATGAGCCACCGGGACTCGAATCCCCCGGCAGTGAGGGTTGCGGCCCGCGAAATTGCGGCACCGCTTTTCACGGGCCTTGAAATCGAAGCGAAAGGCCTTGAAATTATATCCGTTGGGGCAAATTGGGTGAAAAGCGCTGCCGTCGGCCTTCCAGGCGAAGGAGCGGTGCAGTAAAATACGCGGTTCCCCGCGTCGCCTCCTTCTGGACAGGACAAATCAATGATGGTGCTTTATTCGGGAACAACCTGCCCGTTTTCGCAGCGCTGCCGGCTGGTGCTGTTCGAAAAAGGGATGGACTTCGAGATCAAGGATGTCGACCTCTTCAAGAAACCTGAAGACATCAACGTGATGAATCCGTACGGCCAGGTGCCGATCCTGGTCGAGCGCGATCTGACGCTGTACGAGTCGAACATCATCAACGAATACATCGACGAGCGCTTCCCGCATCCGCAGCTGATGCCGGCTGACCCGGTGATGCGGGCGCGCGCGCGGCTGTTCCTGTTCAATTTCGAGCGAGAGCTGTTCGTGCACGTGCAGACCATCGAGAACACCAACAATCAGAAGGCGATCGAGAAGGGCAAGCTGCTGATCCGGGACCGCCTGACCCAGCTGGCGCCGATCCTGCTGAAGAGCAAGTACATGCTGGGCGACGAGTTTTCGATGCTCGACGTGGCGATCGCGCCGCTGCTGTGGCGCCTGGACCATTACGGGATCGATCTGCCCAAGAGCGCCGCGCCGCTGATGAAATACGCTGAGCGCATCTTCAGCCGCCCGGCTTACATCGAGGCGCTGACGCCCAGCGAGAAGGTGATGCGTCGCTGAACGTGCCACAATGGACGCAACCCGCCGGCGCAAGCGGCGGACGCAATCGGTGCACGGAACTGGTGCACGGAGCTTATGCCCGACCTTTCGACCAAGCCGTACCTGATCCGCGCCATCTACGAATGGTGCAACGATAGCGGCTTCACACCGTATATCGCCGTTGCGGCGGGCGAGGGCGTGCGGGTGCCGCCCGAGCACGTGAAGAACGGCGAGATCGTGCTGAACGTATCGGCGCTGGCGACTAACCGGTTGACGCTGGGCAACCAGGCGATCGAGTTCCAGGCGCGCTTTGGCGGCGTCGCGCGCGACGTCTATGTTCCGATCGAGCGCGTGATCGCGATCTATGCCAGGGAGAACGGGCAGGGCATGGCCTTCGAGCCGGCCCGCTCGGTGCCGATCACCGCGCCGGACTCCGTCCCACCGGCGCCCGCCGCGCCGCGCGCGGGCTCGCTCGAGCTGGCCTCCTCCAGCGCTCCGGGCCGTCCGGCTGAAGTCGGCGGGCCCCCGACACGCCCGCCGCGCGCTCCGGCGCCGGGCGAACGGCCGCGCCTTAAGCGCGTCAAATAGACAGCGATAGACGGCGAGCCTCGCCTCGCCTCGACTGACCATCCGCCCCGGCGGGCCCGGCACCGACGCTGCATTGATTGTTGAGCATGTCGCTGCCGCGCGAGTGATCGCGTTGTGCAGTGCACCCTCCGAACAAGCATCCGTCGACGACAGCGCCTTGTGAGGTCCGCCGTGAGGAACCTATACTGACCTTCAAAGCCGTTCGTCAAGAATTCCAAGACACAAGGAGATCGCCATGACGGGTGCAAGCGATGCGATGGGCATCGGAAGCAAGCTGTTTTGGGCAGCCGTCGCCGTGTTGGGTGCCGTCTCGTTCGGTGTGGTCGCGCTGACGCGCGGCGAGCCGATCAACGCCGCCTGGCTGGTCGTGGCCGCGGTGTGCATCTATTTCATCGCGTATCGCTTCTACGCGCGGTTCATCGTCACCAAGGCGCTCGGCGCCGATCCGGGGCGTCAGACGCCCGCCTGGCGCCGCAACGATGGCCTCGATTACGTGCCGACCAACCGGTACGTCCTCTTTGGCCATCACTTCGCCGCGATCGCGGGCGCCGGCCCGCTGGTCGGTCCGGTGCTGGCCGCGCAAATGGGCTATCTGCCCGGCACGCTGTGGATCCTGGTAGGCGTCGTGTTGGCGGGCGCCGTGCAGGACATGACGGTCCTGTTTCTTTCCACGCGCCGCGACGGCCGCTCGCTTGGTGACATGATCCGCGCCGAGATCGGCCCGGTGCCGGGCACGATCGCCGGCATCGGTGTTCTTCTGATCTGCATCATCATCCTGGCGGTCCTGGCGTTGGTGGTGGTCAATGCGCTGAAGGCCAGTCCCTGGGGTACGTTCGCGGTGTTCTGCACGATCCCGATCGCGGTCATCATGGGCGTGTACGTGCGCTTCGTGCGCCCCGGCCGCGTGGCGGAAATGTCGGCTATCGGGGGCGTGCTGCTGCTGGCGGCGCTGCTGTACGGGCGCACGGTGGCCGACACGCCCGAGCTCGCCGCCCTGTTCACCCTGAGCGGCCCGTCGCTGGCTCTGATCATCATCGGCTACGGCTACGTCGCCTCGGTGCTGCCGGTGTGGCTTCTGCTCGCGCCGCGCGATTACCTTTCGACCTTCCTGAAGATCGGCACGGTGTTGCTGCTTGCGATCGGAATCATCCTGGTTCGGCCCGACCTGCAGATGCCGGCCCTGACCAAATTCGTCGACGGCACCGGACCGGTGTGGGCGGGGAGCCTGTTTCCATTCCTGTTCATCACGATCGCGTGCGGCGCGGTGTCCGGCTGGCACAGCCTGATTTCCTCGGGAACGACGCCGAAGATGATCGAGAACGAAAATCAGGTGGCCTTTATTGGCTACGGCGGCATGCTGATGGAGTCGTTCGTCGCCATTATGGCCATGATCGGGGCCTGCGTGATCCATCCGGGCGTTTACTTCGCGATGAACAGCTCCGCCGGGCTGATCGGCGCGACGGCCGACCAGGCAGCGCAGGTCGTCTCCTCCTGGGGTTTCGTCGTGACGCCCGATGTGCTGACTCAGATGGCCCAGGACGTGGGAGAAAAGACCATTTTGTCGCGCACCGGTGGTGCACCGACGCTGGCGGTCGGCATGGCGACGATCCTGTCGCAATTCCTGGGCGGCAAGACGATGATGGGGATCTGGTACCACTTCGCGATCCTGTTCGAAGCGCTGTTCATCCTGACCACGGTGGATGCGGGCACGCGGGTGTGCCGCTTCATGATCCAGGATCTGGTGGGCAACGCGATTCCGGCCTTCCGTGAGACGAAATCCTGGACCAACAACCTGATCGGCTCGGCCATTTCGTGCGCGCTGTGGGGCTACTTCCTGTACACCGCCGTGATCGATCCGTTCGGCGGCATATGGACCATGTGGCCGCTGTTCGGCACCGCCAACCAGATGCTGGCAGCCATCGCCCTGATGCTGTGCACCGTGGTGCTGTTCCGGATGAAGCAGCAGCGCTACGCGTGGGTGACGATCGTGCCTGGCACCTGGCTGGTGGTGTGCACGGTGACGGCCGGGCTGGAAAAGGCCTTCAGTGCGAACCCGAGCATCGGCTTTCTCGCGCACGCGGCGAAATTCGGCAATGCCCTGGCGGCGGGCAAGGTGCTGGCCCCGGCCAAGACGCTGGGCGACATGAGCCGGGTAGTCTTCAACGACTACGTGGACGCGACGCTGGCGATCCTGTTCGTGGTGGTGGTGGTTTCGACGCTGGTCTACGCGGTGATGGCCGTCCGCAGGGCGCTGGTCGCGCCGGCCAGCACCGTGCACGAGGTCGGGGTGGTCGCATTTGCGGGGGGCGCGCGATGAGCAGATTGCGCACTCTGTATCAGCGGGCGGTCCAGACGGCGCGCCTGATGATCGGCATTCCGGACTACGAGACTTACGTCCAGCACCGCAAGGCGTTTCATCCGGACGAGCCGATCATGACCTACGAGCAATTCTTCGTCGAGCGTCAGGACGTGCGCTATTCCGTGAGCAAGGATCGGATGAAGGGGTGCTGCTGACGCGCCAGGCGAGCCGGGCGCTCTGCTCGTCGCCCCCGCTTTGCAGGGGCTGGTGCGGCCGCGGTATAAACGCTTTTCCTCCCGGCCGGCTTAGCTCAGTTGGTAGAGCAACCGCCTTGTAAGCGGTAGGTCATCCGTTCGAGTCGGATAGTCGGCACCAATCCACGTAAAGCGATCCACCGAAGAGCGTGGAGTTCGCGTCAGATGGGAGCGTGTGGGCTGACTTCAGCTGTGACGCCAGGTTGCCGATATAAGGTGAAAGGCGCCACCCGGCGCCTCGAGCAACAACAACGGAAACCACATGACCGTCCAAGCTGCAAGCCAAAGTCCGGCGCAGGCAATCGACCTGTCTACGGTGGGCAACAACCGGCGCGCGTCCTCGGCGCAGTCCAACCAGAGCCAGGCGCCGTCGAGCAACGCTGCCGCGACTGAAACGGTCAGTATCAGCAGTGCCGGAAAGGCTGCCGCCGCCGAAGCCACGGAGACGGCTGCGCAAACCGCCAAAGAAGCCAGAACCGGCGACCGCCAGGCCCAGAGACTGCTCGCGAAAGAGGCCGCATCGCACCCCAAGGCCTAGGCTCCGGGCTTGCTGAAACAGCGCCCGTTGATACCGCACCGCGGCGACCTTTACGCCGGGTAAGGCGTTCGGCGTCCTCGTTTTACTGGACCAGCGGCAGACCCAACGCCACCTGGTACCGGACCGCGGCGCGAAGCTTGCTCTCGACCTGGATGTAGCGCACGACCTTTACGCCGGGCAAGGCCGCGGCGAGCAGCACGATGTACGTGCGCTTCAGCTCGGCCTCATCCCGCTCGATGTCGAGAAACTCGTACAGCAGTCGTTCCGCCGTCTCGTCAGGCACAGGCCCGCAGTTGTATGCGTAGGCATAGGCGTCGATCGCTTTCGCCAGCCGGCCGTCAATCGCGTCAAGGTCTTTCTGATAAACCTCGTAGACGGGCCAGAACGCGCTGGCCTCCGAATCGGTGAGTTGCAGCGCAACTGAAACGAGCCGCTTCTTCTCCGTTTTGACCCTCACGGCGAGGATCTCTACGTCGGTTGCAGTGGGCGCGGCCGCCCATTGCGCCGCGGCGGGCAACGTCAAAACAGCAGCCAGAGCGAGGACCCCGAAGCGAATCAGTTTCATGGGCAACCCTCCCGCGATTAACGTCTCGTTAGAAGCTCCAATCCGTCCAGTTGGTCTGCACACCAGCCGACCGGGGCGCATCCGTACCCTCCAGCACGGAACGCGCCGGCCCGCCCTGGATCGTCGTGCAGGCCCCAAGCGCCAGCGCCGCAATCAACGCGGCGGCCAGACGCGCCAACCGATGGACTGCGTCAGGCTTTGTCATGGCGATGCGTGCGCCGGTAGAACCACAGCAGCAAAGCGATCAGCGAGCCGCCCGGCAGCAGCAGCTCGATGGTCAGGTACGGACCGAATTGACCCGCCCGGGCAAGCAGCCGGGAAACCCACCCCAGAATCAATGCTTTCATCGCTGCCGGCTCACGTTGATTATTCAGCTGTCTGCCCAGGCGATCGTTCGTTCACTTATGGTTGCTTAGGCAGTTATTTGAGCAAAAGATTCGCGCTCGAGCGACCGTTCGTCGCCAGGGCCTGCCATAAAATAGGTACCTACAAGTTAGGTTGCTGTGCGTTTCGGCGACATAACCCATCCGCCGACAGCAGGGCATGAGCTATGAGTCAAAAGGAAGTGTTTGCCTATGAGCTTGGCAAGGTCTCCCGAAACCTGCGCACCCGCTTTGACAGCGACTTGAAGTCGCTGCACATGACTTCCGCTCGGGCGCTCGCACTGTACTTCCTGCTGCAGGCTGAGCGCCCGATGACGCAGACCGAGCTGGCCACGGAGCTCGATATCGAGCATCCAACCTGCGTGCGGCTTCTGGACGCGCTCGAGCGTCAGAAGCTGGTGGAACGCAGGGGCGTCAAAGAGGACCGACGCGTCAAGCAGGTGTGCCTTACGAAAGCCGGACGCCTTCTGGCCGCCCGGGTCGCTGCGCTCACCCAGGCGTGCCGCGAGCGCTACTTAAAGGGCATCGCCGCCGCCGACCTGAAGACGGCAACGCGCGTGCTGTCCGTGATAGCCGCCAATATGGAACAGGCCGCCGAGGGGTGCGCACCGTCGCCGCGGGTCAACACCCGCCTTCGCGCCTGACGGCGCTTGCCTCGGCACAATCATTGCGCCGGTGGCGGTGGCGGCGGCGGATAGTTCGGCTGCGAGGTTGGGGGTGGCGGAGGTGGCGCCGAGTGGTACGAGCTGGCCGACTGGCCGGGCACCAGGTTGCCGCGCGCATACATGCATTGCTGGTACGCAATGTCGTAGCGGCGCTGCGTGCCCCGATACGAAGTATCGGCTTCGCCCAGGCCGACCGCCGTTCCGCCCACGGCGCCAATGGCCGCGCCTGTTCCAGCTCCCCTGCCGCCCCCGGCGGCCAACCCGACGGCCGCTCCGAGCGCGGTGCCGATCGCGGCCGAAGTCACCGCGCTGGCGGCTGCATTTTGGGAAGCGGTGGTTCCGCCGATCGACTGGGTCGCATAGTTGCGGCACAACTGGTCGTCCGCAACGAACAGATCGAACGGCTTGCCCGGCGGCGGCATCACGGCCACGCTGGGGCCGTTCGGAATCTGGGCGCACGCCGCCAGCAGCACCGCTCCTGCAACGACGCCATAAATTTTCATTCTCATCTCGATTCTCCCGAAAGTTGGATGCCCGGCACGTTCATTGCGGCGGCGGCGCGGGCGGCGCGCCAGCAGGCGGCGAAGGCGGCGTGCCCGGCGTGGCCGGGACGGCGCGCCAGCCGCTCGGACAACTGGGCACATACGGGTAGTACCCCCTGGCGGATTCGCAGTAGTACCAGTTTTGCGGCTGCGGAGGCGGCGGTGCCGGTTTCGCAGGCGCCGGCTGCACGATGACCGCAACCGGCGGCTCGTACGGATTCGGATAGGGATAAACGGGCTCCGGATAAAAGTACCAGGTCGGGCCGACCACCCACCACCAGCCCCAACGGCCATCGTGAAACTCGTGGTGCCAGCCGCCGCCGCGCCACCGGTCCCAGTCGTGCTCGTGGAAGCGCTCGATGCGTCCGTGCCAGTGCTCGTGCTCCCCTTCGCGATCCGCCCAGGTCGGCTGCACCAGAGCCGTCATCGCGGCAACCGTGCCTGCCAACGCCAACAGCCAACGTGCCGATTTCTTCATGCGCTGCTCTCCGCTCTCCAGGATCCATCGATGCGGCTAAGACCGCACGATTGCAATCCCTTCGAGTCAACTGCGTGCCGATCGTGCCGCGACATTGTGTTACCGGCGTAACGCTGTGTAAGGGGCTGCGCGAGAAGTCTTATGGGTGACTGACCGGCACCACGTCCGCGCGGCGGCGCGCCTGCACAATTATGGGGATTTCGGCGCGAATCTCAAAACCGCCTGGCGACCGCAACGGCCGCCCGATCGCGCTGACGGACGTCCAGGTCCGATCGCCGCCTAGGACGGTGCGGCGCACGCACCGCCGGCTGCCTCGCCCCGCGCCCAGACGCGCCGCAACTTGCCATTGACCGGGTCGGCCTGCGGCGGCGTCTGGTCGGTACGGATCGACACGTTCTGCGCACCGAGCTCGGCGCAGAAGCCTCGGATGCATTGCTCGGTCCGGGCCGCCACGTCGTGCTGGTCGCCTTCGGACGGGTCGATTCGAAGCACCAGTTGATTGGATGCCTCTTCGAGGACCTGGAATCGGTATACGCCGGCGCGCTCCTCGATTGCGGTGCACAGCGCGAGCGGAATGACCCGCTCCAGCCGGCCATCGGTACGCTCCAGGCAGATCGTGTCGTCACGGCGCCCCTCGACCCGGATCGCCGGCAGCGGGCTGCCGCACGCGCATGCCTCGGGCATGAATGTGACGCTGTCGCCCAGGTCGTAGCGAATGATCGGCTGGATGAAATTGGCCAGGTTCGTGAGCAGGACGGTCGACGACGGTGTGCCTTCGGCAACCGGGTGGCCGTCGCGGTCCACCGACTCCAGGATCACCCAGTCCCGATTCAGATGCAGCGAGCCGCAGCCGCAGTCGAACGCGATGTTCAGGAATTCCGAGGATCCGTAGTCGTCGATTACGGGGCAGCCGAACGCACCCGCGATGTCGGCACGATCGCGCCGCGACAGCGTCTCGCCGCCGCTCCAGATGCCCTTCAGCCTCAACCCGAGGCGCCCCTCGCGTTGCTGCTCGGCCAGCGCGACCAGCTCGGACGCATAGCTGGTCAGGATCTGCGGATCGAAGTCGGCCAGCTGATCGCACAGGCGGTCGATCGGCTGCAGGACTGAGAACGCGCGTGTATGGTGCGCCATCCAGGGATTCATCTGCACCATACGGCGCCACATCGTCATGCCGGAGAAGTGCCCTTCGACGGCGGCCACGTATGCGAACCGGCTGCCTCCCGAAATCGCGCGCAGCATCGAGCGTGCGTCGACGCTGTTGCGAACCGCGAACAGCGCCTCGTAGACGGCCAGCGCTTGCGGGTCCTGCAGGAACACTCCGGGCGTGCCGCTGGTGCCGGAACTGGTCCAGATCGCATACTGCCCCAGGTAGGGTCGTCCGATCCGCGCCGGATCCTGCGTGAACTGCAGCACCGCGTCCAGCTTGATGTCGGGGCGTGTGACCCAATCCTCGAAATTCGCCATCAGCGTCGACTTGCAGACCACCGGCAACTGCTCGAGGGCTACACGGCCATGCGGCAGGCCCTGGTACAGGTCGCGGTAGAACTTCGAATTGCGGCGCGCATGCGCAACGAGCGTGTTGACTCGCAGCGACGCGCGGGACCGTATCAGGTCCGGCGTTGCGAGGCCGGCGAGCCACAGATCGGTGCTGTGATTCAGGAAGCCCCACGCCTCGGAAGCGAGCGCGCTCAACTGCCTGGCGCCGTGAGCGCCTGTGTGGCCCGTGACTGCGCTGTTGGGGTACGGCATTGAGCGAGTCTCCTTGGCCGGCTGATCCGCGGTCCAGAAGCAACGCGGGTCAGCTTTGCCTGCCCCGCCGCAGGACCTCAGGATAACGCGATCCCGGCGCGCCTGCCGCTCAAAACGCGTGATGCGAATCTGATTACGATCGATCGGATGTGATTTTGAATAGGGACTGAAATCCGACATTCCAGGAGTGTGTGATGACGATTTTTATTCGTGCCAGGCTGCTGCTATGCAGCGTACTGACCGCCTGCTCGGTCGCTCCGATCGCTTGGGCCGATTCGGCTCGATTCGAAGTGCCGCAGGGCTCTCATCCGCATGATGTGGCCCCGACACCGGGTGGCGGGCCGGTCTACTTCACGGCCCAGCGATCAGGCAATCTGGGGATCCTGAATCCCGCGACGGGCCACGTCGATTTGGTAGCGCTGGGTCCCGGATCTGCGCCACACGGCGTGATCACGGGCCCGGACGGGGGGATCTGGATCACCGATGGAGGACAGAACGCGATCGTCCGCGTTGATCCGTCCAGCCACCAGGTACGTCGCTGGCTGCTGCCGGCGGACGCACCCGATGCGAACCTGAACACGGCGACATTCGATCGGCGCGGCCGGATCTGGTTTACCGGTCAGGCAGGCTACTACGGGCGCCTCGATCCGGGCAGCGGCGAGATGAAGGTCTGGAAAGCGCCGCGCGGTGCGGGCCCGTACGGCATCTGCACGACTCCTGGCGGGGATGTTTACTTCGCATCGCTGGCGGGAAGCTTTATCGCGCGCGTTGATCTGGACACCGGCGCCGCGACCGTGATCGAGCCGCCCACTCCGAGCCAGGGCGCGCGGCGAGTCTGGTCGGATTCGCGTGGCCGCATCTGGGTCAGCTGCTGGAACAGCGGGGAAGTGGCTGCCTACGATCCGTCCTCGTCGAGCTGGCGCGAATGGAAACTTCCCGGAACGGCGCGTGCGTACGCGGTGTGGGTCGATTCCTCCGATCGCGTATGGCTGAGCGACTGGTCCACCAACTCGATCGTGCGTTTCGATCCGGCCACCGAGCGCTTCGCAACGTTCGGCTCGGACGGCTCGGCCAACGGCGTGCGCCAGCTCATGGGCCGAACCGGCGAAGTGTGGGCCGCCGAATCGGGCCTTGATCGACTCGTGCGGCTTGCCAACCGCTGATGCGGGCGCGCGCCGGGCGGCCGGCGCACCCGACCGGCTCAATATCCTCACTCGTCGCAGATAGCTTGTTTAGGTGAAGTGCGAGCAGCCTTGATGACAGGGGTAATTTGTTTTTTCTACGATGACTCGCCTCGGGGTTCGGTCGAACGTCGGGCGTGGCGCTGGCACATGGAGGAATGGCGATGGGAACCCTTACGCGTTTTGATCCGTTCGAGGACGCTCTTCCGGGCCTCTTCAAGAATTTTCCGCGGATGGCCCTGCCCCAGATGTGGCGCGAGAACGAGTTGGACATCCGGCTTGACGTGACCGAGAGCGACAAGGAGTACAAGGTCAAGGCTGAAATTCCGGGCGTGAAGAAGGAGGACATCAACGTGCAGGTCGACGGCAACACCGTCACGATCAGCGCCGAGATAAAGAAGGAAAAAGAGGACAAGAACGAGCGCACCGTTCGCCAGGAGCGTTATTTCGGCTCGGTGTCGCGCAGCTTCACGCTGGCCTCGGCGGTCGACGAGAGAGAGGCTTCGGCGAAGTACGAAAATGGAGTGCTCGAGCTGCGGCTTCCAAAGAAGGAAGGCGGCTCGGCCAAGCGGCTCGCGATCTCGTAGGCGTTCTTTTTTCCCCTCTCCCGCTTGCGGGAGAGGGGCGGGGGAGAAGGGACCTGGTTAAGCCGCCTGTTCTGCCGCCGCAGCGTGCCCCGGTTGCTGCGCAGGCGCCGCGAGCAGCTCGGCCAGCTCGGGGTCGGTCAGCGTTTCCTTCTGCAGCAGCAGTTGTGCGCCCCGCTCGAGCGTGGCGCGCCGCTCGGTCAGGATCTTGAGGCTTTTCGCGGACGCTGCCTCGACCAGTTTGCGCGCGGCCAGATCGATCTCGCGCGCGGTCTGCTCCGAATAGTTTTTCGGCGACATGTCCAAGCCATTGGGCGAAAGAAAGACCGACCGCTCCTGCTCATAGACGATCGGCCCGAGCGTCGGGTCCATTCCGTAGCGTGCGACGATGCTGCGCGCGATCTGCGTGGCCTTCGTCAGGTCGTCGGCAGCCCCGGTGGATAGCTCGCTGAAAATCAGCTGCTCGGCGGCGCGCCCGCCCAGCAGCGTGGCCATTTTGTTTTCCAGCTCGGTGCGCGTCATCAGGTACCGGTCCTCGGTCGGCCGCTGCAGCGTGTAGCCCAGCGCGCCGATGCCGCGTGGAATGATCGAGATTTTCTGCACCGGGTCCTGGCCCGGTAGCGCGCTGGCCACCAGCGCATGTCCCATCTCATGGTGCGCGACCACGGTGCGCTCGGTCGGGCTGAGCACGCGGCTGCGTTTCTCCAGGCCGGCGACCACGCGCTCGATCGCGACCGTGAAATCGTCGGTCCCCACCCGCTCATGGTTGCTGCGCGTCGCCTGCAGCGCGGCTTCGTTGACCAGGTTGGCCAGGTCCGCGCCGCTGAAGCCCGCCGTCAGCGCCGCGATCTGGTCCAGGTTCAGGTCGGGCGCAACAGTGACCTTCTTCGTGTGCACGCGCAGGATCTGCAACCGACCGGATCGATCGGGACGGTCGACCAGGACCTGGCGGTCGAAGCGGCCGGCGCGCAACAGCGCCGGATCGAGGACCTCGGGCCGGTTGGTGGCGCCGATCAGCACCAGGCCGGAGCGCGGGTCGAAGCCGTCCAGCTCGGCCAGCAGCTGGTTCAGCGTCTGCTCCTTCTCGTCGTACCCGGCGACTCCGTACGCTCCGCGCGCGCGTCCGAGCGCATCGATCTCGTCGATGAAGATGATGGCCGGCGCCTTCTTGCGCGCCTCCTCGAACAGGTCGCGCACGCGCGCAGCGCCCACGCCGACGAACATCTCGACGAATTCCGATCCATTGATCGAGAAAAACGGCACGCCCGCCTCGCCCGCGACCGCGCGAGCCAGCAGCGTCTTGCCGGTGCCCGGCGGTCCCACCAGCAGCACGCCCTTGGGCAGACGCGCCCCCAGCCGCCCGTAGCGCGCCGGATCTTTCAGGAAGCCGACCACTTCCTTGAGCTCCTGCTTGGCCTCGTCGACCCCGGCGACATCCTCGAACGTGACCTTGACATCGGTTTCCACGTACACCTTGGCTTTGCTCTTGCCGATCGACAGCAGGCCGGTTCCGATGCCCGCCCTGTCCTGCAGCCGGCGGATCAGGAAGAACCAGATGCCGGCGAACGCCAGCGCCGGCACGACCCAGCCGAGCAGGTCCTTGAAGAACGTGTTTTCGATCACGCCCGTGAACTTGACCCCGTACGTGTCCAGATCCTTGGCCAGCTCCGGATCGACGCGGGTGGTGACGAACTGCTTGCGCCCGTCCGGCAGCGCTTTTTTCAGCTTGCCCTGGATCACGTTGGCCGCAATCGCGATCTCCTCCACATTGCCGTCCTTCAGCTGGCGCAGGAAGTCGCTGTAGGCGAGCGGCTCGATCGCCCGGTACTGCACCCAGGCGTTCTGCAGCGTCAGCACCCCGAGAATCGCGAAGACGACGTAGATGATGTTGCCCTGCGTCTTCTGATTCATGGTCCCTCCTATATTTATATTTACATTGGCTGGGGGGAGCACGAGGGGGCCAGCCCAGCCCCCTCGTTCTCTTCCTCTTGCTTTTCCGGCCGCAGGCCGGGAAAGCTGGGGGGAGCACGAGGGGGCCAGCCCAGCCCCCTCGTTCTCTTCCTCTAGCTTTTCCGGCCGAAGGCCGGTTCATGGGCGGGGGAGAGGGCTTCTGCGCTCAGTGCCTCAGCCGCCTGCGCCGCGCGACGCTCCAGGCCCTCCTGATCGATGTCCGTGTCGATCCGGATCGTGAAGGCCCGCTCCTGCGCGGTCAATGGCTCGAATGTCTCCACCTGGTGCTCGAGCACCTGCGGCGTGGCGTCGGACGGGTCCGAGCGCTGCCTCAGGCGCCGCGTGATCCGATCGCGCAGCGTCGCCAGCGAGGCTTCGCAGGCTACGATCGAAAAGGGCACCGCGGCTTGCGCGGCCACGTCGCGCAAAGCCTCCCGCTGGGCGCGCTCCAGAAACGTCGCATCGACGATGGCCGGTATCCCGGCCTGAAGGATGGCGCCAGCCACCTCGGCCAGCCGCTCGTAGGTGCGGCGCGTGGCGTCGGCCCGGTAAAGCCCGGACGCGACCGCGTCGGGGCGATGGTCGGCCGGATCGACTCCAAACAGACGCCTGCGTTCGACATCGGACCGGACGCGGATCGCGCCGAGGCGCTCCAGCAGAACCTGCGCCACGGTCGTCTTGCCGGACCCGGCCAAGCCGCACGTCAGAATCAGCCGCGGGGAGCCGGCTGTGGCAAGCCGGCCGGCGACTTCGATGTAGCGCGCAGCCGCGGCGCGGTCCTGATGCTGCTCGGCGTCAGGCGTGTCCGGCTGATGCAGCCGGATCTGCGCGATCTTGGCTCGCACCAGGGCGCGGTACACGGCGTAGAAGCGCAGCACGGCCAGGCCACGGTAGTCGCCCGTGTGCTGCAGGTACACGTCGATCAGCCGCCAGGCCAGCGGCGTCAGGTCGTGTTCGACCAGGTCCATGAACGTGAAAGCGATGTCGCTGATCACGTCGATGAAGCGCAACCGGTTGTTGAATTCAACGCAATCGAACGGCAACGGTGCCTCGCCGATCAGCACCAGATTTCCCAGATGCAGGTCGCCGTGGCATTCCCGAATGTGGCCGTCCATCTGCCGCTCGGCCAGATCGGCCGCGTGCAGCTGCAGCTCGTGGGCGGTCCAGGCTTGCAGGCTCTCGATCGCCTCACGCATCGTCGCGGCGCCCAATGCGGCCAGGTTTTCGAACGCCCAGCACCGGATCTCCTCGGGCGCCCCGTAACCGTGCTCCAGCGGCGCGCGCTCGCAGTGCGCATGCAGCTCGCTGATCGCGAGCGCCAGCCGATCGATATGGTCCGGTCTGAGTCTGCCGCGGCGCGCCACTCGATCCAGCCGCGCTTCGTCGGGGAAGCGGCGCATCCGCACGGCGTAATCCAGGATCGGCGCATCGGAGCTGGCGTTCACCCGCGGGTGCTGCAGCGTGCCGGTGATCGGTGCCACGTCCAGGTACAGATCCGGCGCGCTGCGCCGGTTCAGCCGGATCTCCTCCTGGCAGAAGTGATGCCGCAAGGCCAGCGAGGAGAAGTCCACGAAACCGAGATTGACCGGCTTTTTGATCTTGTAGGCGAATTCGCCGGCCAGCACGACCGTCGAAATATGCGTCTCGATCGTCTCCTGATTGCCCGCGGGGTGCGGGAATGCGCCCGGCCCGCGCAGGCCGGCTACCAGTGTCTGGTGTTGCGCGAGGGATTCGATGGGCTCCATGCGACCCCGCGACGACTCACGCGTCTTCGGTCTTTCCGACTCCCTGCCAGCGCGGCGCGATCGAGTGCTCGATTCCGAACAGGTCCAGCACGCGCGCCAGCGTGCAGTCGACCAGGGCTTCGATCGAGGCGGGCCGCAGGTAAAAGGCCGGCACGGGCGGAAACACCACCCCGCCCATCAGCGTCACCGCTTCCATCGCGCGAATGTGAGCCAGGTTCAGCGGAGCTTCCCGCACCAGCAGCACCAGCCGGCGGCGCTCTTTCAGGCAGACGTCGGCAGCGCGCCCGATCAGATTGTCGCCGAATCCGTGGGCAACCGCCGACAGCGTCTTGACCGAGCACGGCGCGATCACCATCCCGTCGGAGTGGAAGGAGCCCGATGAGATGCTGGCCCCCAGGTCGGTCACCGGGTGCACGATATCGGCCATTTGCTCGACGGCGGCTCGCCGCAGTCCGAGTTCGTGGTGGGCATTGAGCACACCGGCCGACGACAGCACCAGGTGTGTTTCGACGCCTGCACCCCTCAAATGGGCCAGCAGGCGCGTTCCATAGATGGTTCCCGAGGCGCCTGTGATGGCGACGATCAGGCGGCGCGCGGTCACTCGGGTGTGGTCAGACTGCCTGCACCTGCTTGAGCAGTTCCTGCAGTTCGCCGCTTTGAAACATCTCGGTCATGATGTCCGAGCCGCCGACAAACTGGCCGTTGACGTACAGCTGCGGAATGGTGGGCCAGTTGGCGAATTCCTTCACGCTCTGGCGCACTTGTTCGTCCTCCAGCACATTAACGGTCACCAGATTCTTAACGCCGCAGGACTTCAATATCTGAATCGCACGCCCCGAAAAGCCGCACTGCGGGAATTGTGACGTGCCCTTCATGAAAAGGACAATCTGGTTGCCCGACACGGTCTCTTCGACGAATTGCTTCGCGTCCATAGTATTCATCCGGTCTTGAATTACCTGATCCAAGTGTATGAATAGGGGCTAGGTACGTCAAACAGGGAAACACCCCATCGGCACGTGACTTGAAAACTTGAGTCCCCCTGATTCATCAAGAAGCGTATCGGGATACGCGATGCTCCGCCTCCCTCCTAAGCGGGCCCCCCGCAACAATGGCATGGTAAAGGAGATGGCTATGACGCGTACGGATGTAAAGAAAGTCGCCTGGACCCTTCGGCTGATCGGGTACGGCATGCTGTTTGGGGCGTTCGCGTTGATGCTCCTCAGTGGCCAGCACACCGCCGCCGCGCCCGGATCGTCCGCATCGGCGCGGCTGGTCAAGTAAGCGATCCATCATGATTTCCGGTTTTCGCCTCCGCGCGCAGGCGTTGCGAAGAAGTGCGGGAGGGGAAGGAGAGCATCCCAACCCCTCCCGCGCGCGCTTTCGGCCTGCCGCTGCGGCGGCAGGCCTCAGCGCCGCCGCGCCACGCAAATCCTCTCGAGCCCGGCGAGATCGGTCCGCGTAAAGATCGACTGAAATCCGTTCTGCCACATCAGCGCGCGCACCGCCGCGCCCTGGTCATACCCGTGTTCCACCAGCAGCGCACCGCGCTCGTTCAGGTGTGCCTGGGCCTGCTCGATGATCGCGCGCAGACACGATAAGCCGTCGCCGCCGTCGGTCAGAGCTGCGCTCGGCTCGCACCCGAGCTCGGCCAGGTGAGGGTCGCCGGCCGCGACGTACGGGGGATTGGCGACGATCAGATCGAAGCGCCGCCCCGCTGCCGCGTACCAGTGCCCGTGCAGGAATTGCACGCGCGCGCCCAGCGCGGCGGCGTTGGTCCGGGCCAGCTCCAGCGCCGGCTCCGACACGTCGGTTGCCCACATCCCGGCGTCCGGTCGCTCCAGCGCCAGCGTAATGGCGATGCACCCCGATCCGGTTCCCAGGTCGATCACGCTCGGGGCGCTTTGGCCTTGCAGCTGCTGCAACGCCGCTTCGACCAGGCACTCGGTTTCGGGCCGGGGGATCAGCACCGAGCGGTCGACCCGAAAGGGACGGCCAAAGAACTCGCGCTGGCCAAGCAGATAAGCCATCGGCTCACCGGCCAGCCGACGTCCAGACAGTTCGCGCAGGCGCGCTGCAGCGCCCGCCGGCGCCTCACGCCGCGGCTGCGCGATCAGCGATTCACGCGTCGCATCCAGCACGAAGGCCAGCAGCGCGCGCGCCTCGGACGCTGGCAGGCCCGAGGTCGCGATCAGATCGGCAACGGTAATCCCAGGGCGACCACCCTCATCGGTTTCCCCCCTCGCCCCTTGGGGAGAGGGGGGCTCGGGGGGTAAGGGGCCTCCATGATCTTTCCTACCTAACTTCCGTCCTTCTCCCGCTCCGCGGGAGAAGGGACCTGCTGCTGACTCCTCTCCAGCTTGCAGGAGAGGCGGCGACAAACTTCTCCCCCCTCTCGCTTGCAGGGCGAGGGACGAACTTCTCCCCTCTACCGCTTGCAGGGCGAGGCGCGAACTTCTCCCCTCTCCCGCTTGCGGGAGAGGGGCGGGGGAGAGGGCAGCGAGCTGCGGACCGTACATTCGGATCTTCAATGCGCCGTCGAATCCGCCAGTGAGGCCAGCAACTCGGCCTGGTGCTCAGCTGTCAGCGCGTTGGTGAGCTCGTCCAGGTCGCCGTCCAGGATCTGGTCGATCTTGTACAGGGTCAGGTTGATCCGGTGGTCGGTCACGCGGCCCTGCGGGAAATTGTAGGTGCGGATGCGCGCGGAGCGATCGCCGCTGCCGATCAGCAGGCGCCGCTCGCTGGCTTCCTTTTCCTGCTGCGCGTGCAGTTGCCGGTCCTTCAGCCGGGCGGCCAGCACTTTCATCGCGCGTTCGCGGTTCTTGTGCTGCGAACGGTCGTCCTGGCACTCGACCACGATCCCGGTCTCCAGGTGTGTGATCCGCACCGCCGATTCGGTCTTGTTCACGTGCTGGCCGCCCGCGCCCGAGGCGCGGAACACATCGATCCGGATCTCCGAGGGGTCGATCGTCACATCGTTGATCTCGTCGGCTTCCGGCAGCACGGCCACGGTGCAGGCCGATGTGTGGATACGTCCCTGCGCCTCGGTTTCCGGCACCCGCTGGACCCGGTGTCCGCCCGATTCGAACTTCAGACGGCTGTAGGCGCCCCTGCCGATGATCCGCACGATCACTTCCTTGAATCCACCCAGGTCGGACGGGCTCTGCGAGATCATCTCGGTCTGCCAGTGCTGCCGCTCGGCGTAGCGCAGGTACATCCGCAGCAGGTCGCCCGCGAACAAAGCCGATTCCTCGCCACCGGTTCCGGCGCGGATCTCGAGGAAGATGTTGCGGTCGTCGTTCGGATCGACCGGCAGCAGCAGGCGCTGCAGATCCGACTCGAGCGTCTCGAGCCGCCGGCGAGCGCTACCCGACTCCTCCTCGGCCAGAGTCCGCATCTCCGGATCGCCGATCAGCTCCTGGGCGCCGAGCAGATCGGCCTGCGCCCTAGCGTACTCGTGATAGCGGGCGACCACCGGCTCGATGTCGGCCCGCTCGCGCGACAGCCGCCTGAACTGATCCAGGTCGCGCGCCGCGTCCGGCTGCGCCAGCGCGACATCGATCTCCTGCAGACGGCGCGCGAGCTGGCCGAGCTTCGCGCGCATCGACTCGTTCATCACGCCTAGGAGTCGTGCGGCTGATAGAAGCGCGCCAGCAGTTCGATCTGCCTGCGGCGCTCATCGTCGGGAGCCGACGCCGCGTCGTTCAGCAACGAGATCGGTGCGTGCAGGAATTTGTTGGTCAGGGCGTGGGAAAACTGGTCCAGTACCGCCTCCGGCGGCGTTCCGCGCGCGAGCAGGCGGCGGGCGCGCTCCAGCTCCCGGCTGCGCAACTCGTCGGCTCGATTTCTCAGCTCCAGGATCACCGGCACCGTGGCGCGGCCGCTGAGCCAGGCTTCGAAATCGCGCACCCGCGATTCGATGATCGCTTCGGCCTGGGCCACCGCGGCCTGGCGCGATTCGGCGGCGACCTGCACGATGTGCCCCAGGTCGTCGATCGTGTACAGGTACACATCCTGCAACCGCGCCACCTCGGGCTCCACATCACGCGGTACCGCCAGGTCGATCACGACGATCGGCCGGTGGCGGCGCGCCCGTACCGCGCGCTCGACCATCCCCAGCCCGATGATCGGCAAAGAGCTGGCCGTGCACGACACGACCACGTCGAAGCGCACCAGCGAGTCGGGCAGATCGCTCAGCCGAATCGCCTGGCCATGCAGGCGCGTGGCCAGCGCGTGGGCTCTATCCAGCGTGCGATTGGCCACCGTGACGGATTTCGGACGGCGCGACGCAAAATGGGTGGCGGCCAATTCGATCATTTCGCCGGCGCCGACGAACAGCACGTGACTGTGGTCGAGCTGACCGAAGATCCGCTCGCACATCCGCACCGCGGCGGCCGCCATCGAGACCGAATGAGCCCCGATTTCGGTGCTCGACCGCACCTCTTTGGCCACGGCGAAAGTACGTTGGAACAGGTGGTTCAGCAGCAGACCCAGCCCGCCGGCTTCTCGCGCCAGCCGCTCGGCCTGCTTCATCTGCCCGAGGATCTGCGGCTCGCCGAGCACCATCGAGTCCAGTCCGCTGGCGACCCGGAACGCGTGCCGCACCGTCTCGGTGTGCGGCAGCACGTAGGAGGAGCGGCGCAGGTCGTGCGGATCGATGCCCTTTTCGTGGGCGATGAAGTCGGCCAGCGCCTGGCCGGCGTCTCGCGGCTCGTCGACCGCGCAGTACAGCTCGGTGCGGTTGCAGGTCGAGACGATCGCGGCCTCGCTCAGCGTGCCGGTGCCGCGCGAGCTCAGGCGCTGGCGCAGGCGCGCGATGGCGCCGCCGACCTCGTCCGGATCGAACGTGACGCGTTCCCTCAGGGGCAGTGGTGCGCTCTGGTGGTTCAGTCCCAGCGCGATCAGCTGCATCTCGGCCAGTTCGATCGCATCCTCCGCCAAGTGCTTGATTCGGAAGTATAGAGAACCCCGACACGATCGGACCGTGAGCCAGCGCAGGGCCGAACTTGTGGCCTACCGCTATAAGAACGGCGATCTTCGGCGGGTGAGGGCTGCGGCTGGCAGGTCCAGGAGCCGCTTGCAAACCGAAATGAGAAGCGTTATCATTTGCATGTAGAGAAACCCATGCGAGCTAAGGTGTTGATTACGTTGCTTTCCATGTCGGGTGCGGTGCTGGCGGCCGATCCGGAGTTCACCATTCAGTTGCGGCAGCACCGCTTCACGCCGTCGGAAATCAAGATTCCCGCCGGAACCAAGGTGAAACTGATCATCGACAACCAGGACACTACGGCGGAAGAATTCGACAGCTTCGCGTTGAACCGCGAGAAGATCGTGTTTCCCAACTCCAAAGGAATCGTGTTCATCGGGCCGCTGAAGCCGGGTCGCTACGAATTCGTCGGCGAGTTCAACCAGGGTAGCGCCAAAGGAGTCGTGATCGCGGAATAGGGCGCGCGGCGCAGTCGGCGCGCTTTTTCTTGTGGCGGCTGGGATTTTTGACGGAATCGGACAAGTCATGTTTGCAGCGACGTTGATCGTTTTTCGGGAGACGCTGGAAGCGGCGCTGGTGATCGGGATCGTCGCGGCGGCTACGCGCCCGATCGCGGGCCGCGGCTGGTGGATCGCACTGGGAGCGCTGGCCGGAGTCGTCGGCTCGATCGGCGTGGCGGCCGTTGCGGAATCGATCTCGCAGCTGGCCGGTGGCAGCGGGCAGGAACTGTTCACTGCGGTGGTGCTGGCGCTGGCGGTGGCGATGCTCGCCTGGCACAACATCTGGATGGCCAGCCATGGAAAACAGATCGCCATGCAGGCACGCCAACTCGGCCAGTCGGCGGTGCGGGGCGATGTGGCGTTGACCGCGATCATCACGGCAATCGCGCTGACGGTGCTGCGAGAAGGGTCTGAAACAGTCTTATTCCTGATGGGCATCGCCTCTTCTGCCGCCTCTTCGAAAACGACGCTCGCGCTCGGAAGCGTGCTGGGCCTTGCGGCCGGCGGCGGCGCCGGCGTGCTGATCTACGCGGGGCTGCTGCGGGTGCCGGTCAGTCGCCTGTTCGTCGTGACCGGCTGGCTGATTCTGCTGCTGGCGGCGGGAATGGCTGGTCAGTTCGCGCGCGTGCTGATCCAGGCCGACGTGCTGCCTGCGCTCGCATCGCCGCTGTGGGATACCTCTTCCCTTATGCCGGATGACTCGGCGCTCGGCACGCTGCTGCACGCGCTGCTCGGCTATCAGGCTCAGCCGAGTGCCACCCAGGTGCTGTTCTACTTTGCGGCGCTGGTGTTGATTCTGGTCGCGATGCGCCGCGCCCAATCCCGCACTCCAGTCTGACCATCCGACCGTGCGCCTGCCTTCGAGCATCGGCGTGACGGTCGCGCTTGCCCTGGCGCACCCGGCCCGTGCTGCCGAGCCTTCCGATTACGTGCTGATGCCGGGTGTCGTCCAAGGCGAGCGGGCTATCGATCTGAAGGCAGGCAGTTTCTCCGGACCCGGCCCGCGCAACAGCGCCGCCAGCATCGCGTTCGAATACTCTCCCACCAGCTACTGGGTCACCGAGCTGTACGATGCGTTCGCCCGCTCCGGCGGAACCGGCACGAAATTCGACGCGATCGAATGGGAGAACCGCTTTCAGCTCACCGAGCCCGGCGAATACGCGATCGACTGGGGCAGCGTGATCGAAGTGGAAAAGCCGCACGAGGCAGGGTCGGGCTGGAACCTGACGCTCGGCCCGTTGATACAGGGCCAGATCTTCGACCAGCTGCAATGGAACTTCAACCCGCTGCTGGCGCGTAACCTGGGTGGGCCGACCGGAGCGCAGACGCAGATCGGCTACCAGGCGCAGATGAAGTACCGTTATCGGCAGGCGTTCGAGTTCGGCGCGCAGGGCCTCGGAGATCTGGGACCGTGGTATCACTGGTCGGCATTGCAGCAACAGACGCACCGCCTCGGCCCGGCCGTCTTCGGCAAGGTTTATCTCGGCGGTCGCCGCGCGATCTACTACAACGCGGGCTGGCTGTTCGGGCTGGTCTCCCGCGCCCCGTCCGATACGGTGCGCGCGCAAGTCGAGCTTGAGTTCTGACATGGCCCCGGCGGGGGCCCTGTTGTCTGAGGCGCATCGACCGGATCCGGCAGCGGTTTGCCAGCTGCTCGCGTCGATGTCGCTGGTTGGCGCCTATGTGGCGCTGGTCAAGCCGCTGACGGCTCAGTTTCCGATCTTCGCGCTGGCGTTTCTGCGCTTTGCGATCGCGGCCATTGCGCTGCTTCCCTGGACCTGGCGCGCGGCGACCGAGCCGGCTTTGACCCGCGCCGAATCGTGGCAGCTTTTTCTGCAGTCCTTCTTCGGCAATTTCCTGTTTTCGATCTGCATGCTCTCGGGCGTTGCGCTGACCTCCGCGACCGCCTCCGGGCTGGTGATGAGCGCGTTGCCCGTGGTGGTTGCGCTGTTCTCCACCGCGCTGCTGCGCGAGCGCCTGAACGGCCGCCTGCTGCTGGCGGTGTTGAGCGCGGGCGCGGGCATCGGCCTGGTGCAGATGGCAAAGCCCGCGCAGTCCTCGGCGCTCGCAAGCTGGCTCGGCGATGCCCTGGTGTTCGCAGCGGTCTGCTGCGAAGCGCTCTATGTGGTGATCGGCAAGCGGCTGAGCGCCACCCGCACGCCGATGCGGGTGTCAGCCTGGATCAATCTGTGGGGTCTGGCGCTCGCCGCCCCGCTTGGACTGTGGCAGATGACGCGGGTCGATCTGTCGGCGATCGCCCCCCGCTTCTGGGTCACCCTGGTTTTCTATTCCCTGGCAGCCAGCGTCGCCGCCGTGGCGCTCTGGATGTCGGGACTGCGCCGGACCCCGGCCGGCTTTGCCGGCGTGTTCACGGTTGCGCTGCCGCTGTCGACCACCGCGGTCGCGGTTGGCGTGCTGGGTGAAGCCTTGACGTGGCTGCACGCGCTCGCGCTCGCCTGCGCGGTGCTGGCGATCGCGCTGGCAGCCTGGCCGGCCGGCCGTCCCTCGCTTCCGCGCTGACCCTCTCCCCCGGCCCCTCTCCCGCAAGCGGGAGAGGGGAGTCTTCCGAAGGCGGAGCACCGTCTTTCCTCCCCCCTCCCGCAAGCGAGAGAAGGAAGTCTTCCGAAGGCAGAGCACTGACTTTTCTCCCCTCTCCCGCTTGCGGGAGAGGGGCGGGGGAGAGGGCTGCATTTTTTGCGCGTTCTTTACGCCGGGGCCGCCAACCTTTGCGCCTTTTCGATTCGCGGCGGCCTATCGTTTGCGCCGTTCAAGCCGGGAGTGCGTTAAATGGACGACCTGTTGATGGTGGCGCTGATGGCCATTCTGTTCCTGGCCGCCTGGGGTCTGGCCAGGTTCTGCGATCGCCTGGCGAGCCGGGGGAGGACGTGATGCTCTGGGTCGGAATGATCGTCTCGATCGGATTGCTGGTGTACCTGTGCGTCGCGATGTTCGACGCCGAGAACTTCTGAGCGGGGCAACGGATGCAAACCCAATTCTGGCTTACCTTGCTCGTCTACGCGCTGGTGTTGCTGGCATTGGCCTGGCCGCTCAGCGCCTGGCTCGGTCGCGTGGCCTCGCCGCAGTTCGGGCAGGGCTCGCGCTTCGTGCGTGCAGTCGAGCGCCCGCTGTGGAGTCTGTCGGGCATCGATCCTTCCAGCGGCCAGCGGTGGCCGCAGTACACGCTCGCGCTGCTCGTATTCAACGCGCTCGGGGTGGTGGCCGTCTATCTGCTGCAGCGGGTCCAGGCCGGGTTGCCGCTGAATCCAGCGGGCTTCGCCGCGGTCGAGCAGGGTAGCGCTTTGAACACCGCGGTCAGCTTCGTGACCAACACGAATTGGCAGGGCTATACCGGCGAACAGACGATGGCGCATCTGACGCAGATGCTGGCGTTGACGGTGCAGAACTTTCTGTCGGCCGCAACCGGCCTGGCGGTCGCGTTCGCAATCACGCGCGGCCTGGCGCGGCGCGGCCAGGAAACGCCGGCGGGCAGCGCGCGGGCGGGCGTGATCGGAAACTTCTGGGCGGACCTGGTCCGGATCACGCTGTGGGTGCTGCTGCCGATCTGCATCGTCTATGCGCTGGTGCTGGTCGGGCAGGGGTCGATCCAGAACCTGAAAGGCTTTACCGAGGTCACGGCGCTCGAAGAGACGGCCTACGACGCGCCCAAGACCGACGCCGCCGGCCAGCCCGTGCTCGACGCGCAGGGCAAGCCGGTCATGCAGCACCTGACGACGCACACGCAACAGATCCCGGGCGGCCCGGTCGCCTCGCAGGAAGCGATCAAGGAGCTGGGCACCAATGGTGGTGGATTCTTCAATGCCAACTCCGCGCACCCGTTCGAAAACCCGACCGCGCTGACCAATTTCATCGAGATGCTGTCGATCCTGCTGCTGCCGACCGCGATCGTGCTGGCGTTCGGACGCATGGTCGGCGATACGCGTCAGGGCTGGACCATCCTGGCCGCGATGGCCGTCGTGCTGGTCGCGTTCATGGCGCTGGCTTTCTATGCCGAACTGACGCCGAACCCGCACCTGACCGCGGCCGGCGTCGCGACCGACCTGGGCAATTTCGAGGGCAAGGAAACGCGCTTCGGCGTGGTGGCTTCGACGATGTTCGCTGCAATCACCACGGCCACTTCCTGCGGCGCGGTCAACGCGATGCACGACTCGTTCATGCCTTTGGGTGGCGCCGTTCCGATGTCGCTGATCCTGCTGGGCGAGGTGATCTTCGGCGGCGTCGGCACCGGCTTGTACACGATGCTGGTGTACGTGCTGACAGCCGTGTTCATCGCCGGGCTGATGATCGGGCGTACGCCCGAGTACCTGGGCAAGCGGATCGAGAGCTACGACATGAAGATGGTGTCGATCGCGATCCTGCTGACGCCGATTGTGGTGCTGTCCGGCGCCGCCCTCAGCGTCGCGCTGGAGGCCGGGCGGGCCGGCATCAGCAACCCCGGTCCGCATGGGTTGTCCCAGATCCTTTACGCATGGGGGTCGAGCACCAACAACAACGGCAGCGCCTTTGCCGGCCTGAACGCCAATACGCGCTTCTACAACCTGGGGCTGGCGGTTGCGATGTGGCTGGGCCGCTTCGGCACCATCATTCCGGTCCTGGCGCTGGCAGGCAACATGGCCTTGAAGAAGCGATCGGAATCCGTGCTCGGCAAGATGCCGACCCATGGACCGCTGTTCGTCGCGCTGGTCATCGGCACGGTGTTCCTGGTTGGGGCGCTGACCTACGTGCCGGCGCTCGCCCTCGGGCCGGCGGCCGAGCACCTGCAATTATTTTCGAAAGCTGGATCATGACCCATCCTCGTCTGCCGATGTTCGATGCGTCGCTGCTGCGGCCGGCGCTGATCGATTCACTGGTCAAGCTCGACCCACGTGTCCAGTGGCGCAATCCGGTGATGTTCGTCTGCTATGTCGGCAGCGCCTTGACGCTGTTGCTGTGGCTGCAGGCATTGATGGGCCACGGCGAGGCTCCGGCGGGCTTTATCCTGGCGATCAGCGCGTGGCTGTGGTTCACGGTCGTGTTCGCCAACTTCGCCGAGGCGCTGGCCGAAGGCCGCAGCAAGGCCCAGGCGGCCTCGCTGCGCGGCCTGAAGACCGCCACGCCGGCGCGCCGCCTGCGCGGCTCCGACCCCGACGCCCCGTTCGACCAGGTGCCGGCGACGGCGCTGCGCAAGGGCGACCTGTACCGGGTCGAAGCCGGCCAGATCGTCGCGGCCGATGGCGAGGTGGTCGCCGGCATCGCCTCGGTGGACGAGAGTGCGATCACCGGCGAGTCGGCCCCGGTGATCCGAGCGGCGGGCTCGGACTTTTGCGCAGTCACCGGGGGCACCCGCTTGCTGTCGGACTGGCTGGTCGTGCGCGTGACGGCGGATCCCGGCGACACGTTCCTGGACCGGATGATCGCGATGGTCGAAAACGCCAAGCGGCGCAAGACGCCCAACGAGATCGCGCTGACGATCCTGCTGGTGGCCTTGACGCTGGTGTTCCTGCTGGTGTGCGTCACGTTGTACCCGATGTCGGTGTTCAGCGTGCAGACCGCAGGTGCAGGATCGGCGGTCACGATCACCGTGCTGATCGCCCTGTTGGTGTGCCTGATTCCGACCACGATCGGAGGCCTGCTTTCCGCGATTGGCGTGGCCGGCATGGGTCGGATGCTGCAGGCCAACGTGATCGCCACCTCCGGGCGTGCGGTCGAGGCCGCCGGCGATGTCGACGTGCTGCTGCTGGACAAGACCGGCACCATCACGCTGGGCAACCGGCAGGCTACGGCCATGTCTGCGGTTCCCGGCGTGTCCGAACTGGACCTCGGGCAGGCCGCCCAGATGGCCTCGCTGGCCGACGAGACGCCCGAAGGCCGCAGCATCGTCGTGCTCGCCAAGCAGCGCCTGAACCTGCGCGAGCACGATCTGGAAGCGCTGAACGCGACCTTCGTTCCGTTCTCTGCCCAGACCCGGATGAGCGGAGTCGATCTGCCTGGACGCGAGTTGCGCAAGGGCGCGGTGGACGCGGTGCGCTCCTATGTCGAAGCCGGCGGCGGGCGATTCGACGAAACCGCGAGCCGGCTGGCCGACGACATCGCGCGGCGCGGCTCGACCCCGCTGGCCGTGGCCGAACGGCGCGGCGGATCGGCCAGGGTTCTGGGCGTCATCGAGCTGAAGGACATCATCAAAGGGGGCATCAAGGAACGGTTTGCCGAGCTCCGGCGGATGGGCATCCGCACCGTGATGATCACCGGCGACAACCGCCTGACCGCCGCGGCGATCGCGGCCGAGGCCGGCGTCGACGATTTCCTGGCCGAGGCAACGCCCGAAGCCAAGCTGAAGCTGATCCGCGAGCACCAGGCCCAGGCCAAGATGGTGGCGATGACCGGCGATGGCACCAACGACGCGCCTGCGCTCGCTCAGGCCGACGTGGCCGTGGCAATGAACTCCGGAACCCAGGCCGCGAAGGAAGCCGGCAACCTGGTCGATCTGGACAGCAATCCGACCAAGCTGATCGAGATCGTCGAGATCGGCAAGCAGATGCTGATTACGCGCGGTGCGTTGACAACGTTCTCGATCGCCAACGACGTGGCCAAGTACTTCGCGATCATCCCGGCGGCTTTCGCCACCACTTACCCGCAGTTGAAGGTGCTCGACATCATGCACCTGACCACGCCGAACTCGGCCGTGCTGTCGGCGGTGATCTTCAATGCCCTGATCATCGTCGCGCTGATCCCGCTGGCGCTGCGCGGGGTGCGGTATCGGGCGCTGGGCGCGGCACCGCTGCTTCGGCGTAACCTGCTGATCTACGGAGTGGGCGGGATCATCGTGCCGTTCATCGGGATCAAGGCGATCGACCTGCTGCTGGCTGCAGCAGGACTGGCCTGACGAGGGACTCATGAATCAAGTTCTCAGACCTGCATTGAGCCTGTTCATCGCGCTCACCGTCCTGACCGGGCTGGCCTATCCGCTGTTGATAACCGGCGCCGCCCAGGTCCTGTTCCCGTACCAGGCCGGCGGCAGCCTGATCGAGCGCGACGGCAAGCCGGTCGGCTCGCGCCTGATCGGACAGAACTTCTCGGACCCGAAGTACTTCTGGGGGCGCCTGTCCGCCACCTCGCCGATGCCCTACAACGGCCAGGGCTCCGGCGGCTCGAACCTGGCGGCGACCAACCCGGCCCTGGTCGATCAGGCCAAAGGGCGCGTCGAGGCGCTGCGCGCGGCCGATCCCGCCTCCAGCGCGGCCGTTCCAGCCGACCTCGCAACCGCTTCGGGCAGCGGCCTGGATCCCGATATCCGGCCACAATCGGCGCTGCTGCAGGTTGCGCGGGTGGCGCATGCGCGGGGGCTGGACGAAGCGCGGGTGCGTGCGCTCGTTGCCGATCACACGCAGGGCCCGCTGCTGGGATTTCTCGGGGAGCCGCGCATCAACGTGCTTGAACTGAACCTCGCATTGGATGCGATGAAACCTTGACCGGCACTGAGGACGAACGTCCCGATCCGGACGCGTTGCTGGCCGCGATTCAGGCCGAGGAGGCTTCCGAGGCCTCGGCCGGCGAGGCGCGGCGGGGGCGGTTGCGCGTCTATTTCGGAGCGTCGGCCGGCGTCGGCAAGACCTATGCGATGCTGTCGGCCGCGCGCCGGCTGGCCGAGGACGGCCTCGATGTCGTGGTCGGCGTGGTTGAAACGCATGGCCGCAGCGAGACCGAGTCGCTGCTCGCCGGCCTGACTGTGCTGCCGCGCCGCCGCGTCGAGTTGCGCGCAGTCGTGTTGCAGGAATTCGACCTGGATGCGGCGCTGGCCCGTGCGCCGCGCCTGCTGCTGGTCGACGAGCTGGCCCATACCAACGCACCCGGCTCGCGCCACCCGAAGCGCTGGCAGGACGTCGAAGAGCTGCTGGAGGCCGGCATCGACGTCTTCTCCACGCTGAACGTCCAGCACTTGGAATCGCTGAACGACGTGGTGGCGGCCATTACCGGGATCCCCGTCGCCGAAACGGTGCCGGACCGGTTTTTCGATCGGGCCGACGAAGTGGTGCTGGTCGACCTGTCGGCTGAGGAACTGCTGGCCCGGCTGCAGGCCGGCAAGGTTTACCTGCCGGAACAGGCCGAACGGGCCCGCCAGAACTTCTTCCGCAAGGGCAACCTGATCGCGCTGCGCGAACTGGCGTTGCGGCGCACTGCCGAGCGGGTCGAAGAGGACGTCCAGGCCTACCGCCAGGCCAAGGCGATCGTCCCGGTCTGGAAGACGGCCGCCTCCCTGATGGTCACCGTCGGCCCGCACGAAGGGGGCGACCAGGTCGTGCGCAGCGGAGCCCGCCTGGCCCAGCAGCTGAACGCCGAGTGGTTTGCCGTATACGCGGAAACGCCGGCGCTGCAGCGGCTGCCCGAACGCGAACGCCAGCGCATCATGGACCGGTTGCGGCTGGCCGAGTCGCTGGGCGGGCGCTCGGCGGTGGTGGCCTGCACCGACGCCGCCGAGGGCCTGGCGCAGTTCGCGCGCCGCAACAACGTCTCGCGCGTCGTGATCGGCCGCCGGGAATTCCGACGTTGGCCTGTCCTGGCAGCGCTCAGCCTGCGGCTGGCGCGCAAGCTGCCTGATGCCGATATCTTTTTCGTCGCGCGCACCGACGTGCCCGGCAAGAGCGCACGTGGTGCGCGCCCGGTGACGTCGGACGCGCAAGCCGAGCGGCCCATCGACTGGCTCGATTACGGCTGGGCGACGGTGTTGTGCGGAATTCTCACGCTGCTGATGGCTCCGTTGCGCTCGCGCCTGGACCTGGCCAACGTGGTGATGGTCTACCTTCTTGCGACCGTGACGTCCGCCTTGAAGTGGGGACGGGGGCCGGCCGTGCTGGCGGCAGTGCTGGGAGTGGGCCTGTTCGATTTCTTCTTTATCCCGCCGTATTACTCGCTGGCGGTCATCGATTCGAAGCACCTGGTGACGTTCAGCGTGATGCTGGCAGCCGGGCTGCTGGTGGGCCAGTTGACGGCCGGCCTGCGCTATTCGGCCCGCGTGTCGCAGCACCGCGAGGAGCGGGCGCGTGTGCTGTTCGAGTTCGCGCGCGACCTGTCCTCGCAGTTGGAGCTGGAGCCGATCGTCCAGCGCGCGCAGGCCGCCGTCGCGGCCACTTTTCAGTCCCAGGTCGTGATACTGCTGCCGGATGACAACGGCAGGCTGCACGAGCCGGCTCAGCCGCTGGAGGAGGTCGATATTGGGGCCGCACAGTGGAGTTTCGATCGGTTCTCGCCGGCCGGGCTCGACACCGACACCCTGTCCGGCTCCAAGTGCCTGTACCTGCCGCTGCGGGCGCCGATGCGGGTCCGTGGCGTTCTGGTGCTCAAACCGCGCTCGCGCCGTCTGCTGCAGATTCCCGAGCTGCGCCAGCAGCTCGACACGTTCGCTTCGCTGATCGGGATCTCGCTGGAGCGGGTTCACTATGTCGAGGTGGCGCGCCAGGCGGCGATGACGATCGAAACCGAACGGCTGCGCAACACGGTGCTGTCATCGCTGTCGCACGATCTTCGCACGCCGGTGGCTGCGCTGATCGGTCTGGCCGAGTCGCTGCTGCTGCACCCGCCCCCGCTGTCGGCGGAGCAGACGGAGACAGCCCGGGCGCTGGTCGAGCAGGCCCGCCGCATCTCACGGATGCTGGAGAATCTGCTCGAGATGGCGCGCCTGAGCGCGGGTGCCACGCGCCTGCACCTCGGCTGGAACGCGCTGGAAGAAACGTTCGGCACGGCGCTGGCCGGCTTGGAGGGCACGCTGAACCGGCACACGGTCCAGATCGATCTGCCCGCCGATCTGCCGCTGGTCGAATACGACGCGCTTTTGATGGAGCGGGTGTTCGCCAATCTGCTGGAGAACGCGGCCAAGTACACGCCGCCGGGCAGCCGTATCCGGATCGAGGCGCGGGCGCAACCCCAGCAGCTGACGGTGCAGGTGTGCGACAACGGTCCGGGACTTCCGGCTGGCCGCGAGCAGGCCGTGTTCGAAGCCTTCGAACGCGGCAGCAAGGAGGATGCGCGTCCGGGCGTCGGGCTAGGCCTCGCGCTGGCCCGCGCCATCGTGCAGGCCCATCATGGCATTTTGGTCGCTGAGCCGGCGCCGGGGGGCGGGGCCTGCTTCCGGATCACGCTGCCGCGCCGCGACCCGCCGGAGACTCCGGAAGAGCTGCCGGCGTCGCCCGAATCCGAGCCAGCACACCGACTATGAGGTCTGCCGCGGCACCTGCCGGCGGTCACGGAACCGGGACCGGATGAGCGCGGCCGCAGTGGCGATCGTGGTCGAGGACGAGCCGCAGATCCGGCGCTTTGTACGGACTGCGCTCGAATCCGAGCAGTGGCGTGTGTTCGAGGCGGGCACGCTGAAAGATGGACTGTCGGAGACCGCGACCCGCCGTCCGGACCTGGTCGTGCTGGATCTGGCGCTGCCCGACGGTGACGGCATCGATCTGGTCCGTTCGATGCGGGGCTGGTCCGGCTCTCCGATCCTGGTTCTGTCGGCGCGCGGGGACGAGAGGGACAAGATCCGCGCTTTGGATGCAGGGGCCGACGACTACCTGACCAAGCCGTTCGGAATCGGCGAGCTGCTTGCGCGCGTGCGCGCGCTGGCGCGACGACACGCGCGCAACGAGGCAGGCGAGCCGGTCTTTCAGGTCGGCGACATCGAAGTCGACTTTGCCAATCGTCGCGTCAAGCGGGCCGGCCAGCTGGTTCGTCTCACGCCGATCGAGTACCGGCTGCTGACGCTGCTGGCGACCAACGCGGGCCGTGTGCTGACCCACCGGCAGATCTTGCGCGAAGTGTGGGGGCCGGCGCACGTCGAGCACGAGCACTACACCCGGATCTACATGGGCCACTTGCGGCGCAAGCTGGAAGCCGATCCGGCCCAGCCGCGCTATCTGCTGACGGAAACGGCGGTCGGCTACCGGCTGGTCAACGGCTAGCTGGCCGTGCTGCCAGAGACGTTCGAACCGGCTCAGAACGAGGAAGCGTTGTCGCCGGCGCTGCCAACCACGACGAATCCGTGGCTGTTGTCCAGCACCGACGTCGTCAGCCAGAAGGTCGGAGACAACTGTATCGGTGAGGTCGACCCATGGCCGTTGCCGGTCATCGCAGCCGCATTTACCACGCCGGAGGGGACGGCGGCCGACCAGCTTCCGGCCGCCCCGGTCAGGCTGCCGAACACATTGCCAACCGCATCGATCGCAACGAATCGCGTCGAATAGCCGATCCCGATGAGGCTGGCGGCCCCGGCGATGGGCACGGGCGTCCACGACCCCGACGTCACGCCCGTGCTCAGAGTGGAGGCCTTGAACGCGGACCCGTTGTCGCCGACCACCACCCAGGTGTCGATCGCGACGACCCAGTTTTCGCCGATCACGCCGCTGGCGTCCATGTTGTCGTCGTCATTGCCGTAAGCCACTGCGCGCAGTGCAGTGGTGCCGCCGCCGACCGTATCCACCGCCCAGCTGGCGCCCCCGTCGAACGACACGTCGATGACGCCCGCGTCGCCGACCGCCACACAGGTCGTGCTCTCGCACTGGACCGCGTGCAGGTTGACGGTGGTGTTCGACGCCTGCGCGGCCCAGTTCGTACCATCGACAGTGGTCAGGATGCGCCCGCCGTCTCCGACGGCGACAAAGGTGTTGCCTGCAAGCGAGATGGCCCGCAGCGTCGGGGCCAGACCGCTGCTGGTCACGGTCGGGGTCCAGGTCGCCCCGTCCGTGCTCGTGATCGCCGCGCCTCCGGCGCCCACTGCAACGAACAGCAGCGCAGGTCCGTTCACGTTGTTCGGGCTGCTGATCGCGGTGACGGCGTACAGATCGGTCGTATAGTTGGCCGGAGACCGCCTGACCCAGCTGACTGCGTCGTAGCTCGAGAAAATGGCGCCGGCCGGCCCGACCGCCGCGAAAATGCCGGTCCCCGGGCCCGTCGCCAGGCAGGTGGTTATGGTTGCGTAGCCGACGCCGTTGACGCTGGCCGGAATCGGGCTTCCGACGCGCCATGTGGCTTGCCCGCCGGCCGGGCGGCCCGTGGAGGTCACCAGCGGACTTCCCGTGCCGCCGGGGGCCGTGCCGGTGCGCGCGTTGACCGTGAAGTAGTAGGCAAGGCCGTTGGGAACGCTGCACAGCAGAGCCGGGGGCTGCGCTTTGGTGCCTTGATTGTTCAGCGGGAAGCCCCCGATGCCCGGGTCCGTCCAGTTAAACGCCGTCAGATTCGGGCTGTTGGACCCGAAGACGAAGTAGACCGCGTCAATCTGCGAAATCCAGGTGACACCGGCGATGCTGTCGCCCGCCGCCGCTTGCACCCCATTGGGCGGGGGCAGTGAATTGCCGTTGTTGCTGAGGCAGCCGGACAGCGCCGCGCCGACGGCAATAACAGGGAACAGGAAGCGCAATTTCACGATCGGGCTCGACTGGGTCGCCGACAAAAAGTCGGCACTGTATCACCGTGTCGGAATGTAACTTAAGTGCAGCCCGGCTTGCGCTCGATCAAGTCCGGATCGCGGCGAGCTTCTAACCTTGGCCCCAGGTTGCGCTTGCAGCCGTCTGCGGCGGATGGCCCTCGCAGCGGGTGGCAGCAGCAGGAGACGCTTGATGTGCCCCGCCGTCGATTCCCGATTTCGCCACGATCAGCTCCTGATCGGCTTCAAGCCGATCGACGATCTGCACCGCGAATTGCAGGATATCCTGGATGCGCCGATCGATCCGGCCGAGGCCGACTACGGCCAGGATCTGCTGGCGCTTCACAAGCATCTGCTGCGGCACTGTGCGATCGAGGAAGAGTTCATGCGGCAGGAGGACTACCCGCACATCGACCGGCACCGGCGGGCCCATCAGCGCCTTCTCGAATCGGTGGCCGACGCGCGCCGACGCTTCGACTCTGGCGATAGCGAAAACACGCGCCGCTTCCGCGCTGATCTGCTGGACTGGCTCCGAATCCACGCATGTACCGAAGACGCCGAGCTGGCCGCCTATCTGAAGGGCAGCCCGGACAAGAGGTAAGGGTCCAAGCGCCGCCACCCTTGTCCTGTGCTTCTCCCGCTGCCGCGGGAGAAGGGGCCTGCTGATCTCCCTTCTCACGGGCTTGCGAGAGGAGACTGCCTTCACTCCCCTCTCCCGCTTGCGGGAGAGGGGCGGGGGAGAGGGCCAGCGATAATCCCTGCCTGACCTCTTGCCCAGGCCATGGCTTCCTTCAAGCTTTCCCCGCCGCCGATCACGCGCGAGCTGCTGATCGCGCTCGCGCCGATCGCGCTGCTGATCGCGCTGGCGCTGTGGGGCGCATTCGTGCTGTTGCGGCCCACGCCACCCAAGCGGGTCGTATTGCTGACCGGAACCGAGCAGGGAGCCTACGCGGAGTTCGGCCGGCGCTACGCGCAGGAGCTTCGCCGTTACGGCATCGAGGTCCAGTTACGCGAGACGCGCGGGGCCGCCGAAAACCTGCGAATGCTGCGCGATCCGGCGCAAGCGGGCGACATCGGGTTCGTACAGGGCGGCTCCGGCGAGGCGGTGCGCGCGGTGGACGAAGACACCAGCGGGCACGCTCTGGAATCGCTGGGAGGGCTGTTCTACGAGCCGGTCTGGCTCTTCTATCGCGAGGCCGCGATCCGGAACAAGGCGGGACGCCCCGTGCCCTTGACCGAGCTGGCGCAATTGCAAGGACTGCGCGTGAATACCGGTTCGCGCGGCAGCGGCGCGCCGAACCTGTTCAGCAAGCTGCTGTTTGCCAATCGGATCGAGCGCAGCGCGATCCAGGAAAGCCGCCTTGACCCGACCCCGGCCGTGACGGCGTTTCTTGCGGGCGAGCTCGACGCGGTCGTATTCGTGTCGGCGCCCGAATCGCCGCTGATCCAGATGCTCCTGTTGACCCCCGGCGTCAAACTGGCCGATTTTGCGCAGTCCGACGCCTACACCCGGCGGCTGCCGTTCCTGACGGCCCTCGTGCTGCCGCGCGGCGTGGCCGATCTGGCCCACGACGTTCCGCCGCAGGACGTGCACCTGATCGCCCCCACGGCCGAGCTGATCGCGCGCGAGGGGACGCATCCGGCCCTGGTCCAGCTGTTCGTGCAGGCGGCCCAGAAGATCCACGGCTCGACCGGGTGGTTCGAGCACGCCGGACAGTTCCCGCGCGCTACCGACACCGGCTGGCCGCTGGCGCCCGAGGCGGCGCGTATCTACCGCAGCGGCCCGCCCCTGCTGCAGCGTTACCTGCCATTTTGGATCGCGAACGTGATCGACCGCATGTGGGTCGCATTCGCCTCGATCCTGGTCGTGCTGATCCCGCTGGTGCGCATGGTGCCCCCGGTGTACGCGTTCCGCATCCGCTCACGCGTGTTTCGCTGGTACCGGCAGCTGCGTGAAATCGAGGCGCAGTCCGCGCAGGGCAGCACGCCGCCCGAGAAGCTTGCGGCCGATTTGAACGCGCTGGAGGCGCGGGTCGAGACGATTCCCGTGCCCCTTTCATACACGGACCAGCTGTATTCGCTCAAGAGCCACATCGAGCTGGTTCGCTCGCGCCTGAGAAAGGACACGGACGTCATTGGCTAGCGCAGGCGATTGCGTTCGGCGCTGCAGCATGGATCGTGCTATTCAAGAATGACGAATGACGGCGACAATGGCGGTGACGGCTCCGGCCATCCGTCGTCAGCGAGAAGACGGCTGTCACTGAAGATCGGGGAGCAATGCGATGACCGCTCACGCCCTGAATCCCGCACCCGGCCTGGGCGCCACCGATACGGGCCGCCGCATCTGGGCGATCGTCGGCGGCTCCTCGGGAAACCTGGTCGAGTGGTACGACTTCTACGTCTATTCGTTCACCTCGATTTACTTCGCCTCCGAATTCTTTCCGAAAGCCGATCGGACCACCCAGCTGCTGAACACCGCCGCATTCTTTGCAGCCGGCTTTCTGATGCGTCCGGTCGGCAGCTGGTTGTTCGGCCGCATTGCCGACAAGCGCGGCCGGCGCATGTCGATGATGATCGCCGTGATGATGATGTGCGGCGGATCGCTGCTGGTGGCGCTGTTGCCGACTTATGCCACCGTAGGCATTGCCGCGCCCGCGCTGCTGCTGTTCGCCCGGCTGCTGCAGGGGCTGTCGGTGGGCGGCGAGTACGGAACGAGCGCAACGTACATGAGCGAGGTCGCGCTCCACGGCCATCGCGGTTTCTTCGCGTCGTTTCAGTACGTCACGCTGATCGGCGGACAGTTGCTGGCCGTGCTGGTGCTGGTGATCATCCAGCAGTTTCTCTCCGACGCCGAGCTCAAAACCTGGGGTTGGCGAATCCCGTTCGCGATTGGCGCAGCGGCCGCGGTGGTGGCGTTCTTCCTGCGCCGTTCGCTGGCCGAGACGACATCTTCCGCGGTCCGGCAAAAGCAGGACGCGGGAACGATCAAGGGCGTGTTCCGCTACCCGCGCTCGTTCTTGACCGTGCTGGCGTTCACGGCCGGCGGGTCGCTCGTCTTTTACACGTTCACGACCTACATGCAGAAGTATCTGGTCAACACGGCGGGCATGAGCCCTCGGACCTCGAGCGGCGTGATGACGGCGGCGCTGTTCTGCTACATGCTGCTGCAACCGGTGTTCGGGGCGATCTCGGACCGGTTGGGCCGGCGCAACTCGATGATCTGCTTCGGCGTGTACATGGTGCTCGCGACCGTGCCGATACTGAGCGCGCTCGCGCGTGTCACGGATCCCTACTCCGCTTTCGGGCTGGTCATTCTGGCTCTGGTCGGCGTGAGCTTCTACACATCGATCAGCGGGCTGGTCAAGGCGGAGCTTTTCCCGATGCATGTGCGCGCGCTCGGCGTCGGGCTGTCCTACGCGATTGCCAACGCGATTTTTGGCGGCAGCGCGGAATATGTCGCGCTCTGGTTCAAGAAGATCGGGTACGAATCGAGTTTTTTCTGGTACGTGACCGCGCTGTGCGGCGTGGCCCTGGCCGCTTCCATCTATATGCCCGATACCCGGCGGCGTGGCCATCTGACCGAGGGGGAAGGCAAGCTGGTCGAGGCATAGGGGCGCAAATCCAGAACATCAAGCCGCGCCCTGCGTTTCCTCCCTGGGCACGGTCTACAATGGCCGGCCTCGACGAGATCATTGTCCCGCGCGGTTGCAACCCCTCCCCACTGCCCGAGGTGTCCCATGGTCCGTACCGTCGCCGCGTTCCTGGTCGCAGTTGCTTCGACCGTCGCTCTTGCCCAGACCCCCGTGCGCATCCGCGGTACGGTGGAAAAACTCGATGGCCAGGTGCTGACCGTCAAGGGCAACGATGGCCAGATCCAGACGGTCAAGCTGGCCGACAATTTCGTTGTGATGGGAATCAGCCGGGCGAGCGTTGACGACATCGGCAGCGGCAAGTTCATCGGCACCACGACGGTGGGCGAGCGCAACGGCGCGCTGGTTGCGCTGGAGGTGCACATTTTTCCCGACAACATGCGCGGCACCGGCGAGGGCCACTATGACTGGGACCTTCGGCCGAGCAGCAAGATGACCAATGCAAACGTGGCCACGGTGACCAGGATCGGCCAGGACCACGTCCTGGAGGTGCAGTACAAGGGTGGCGAGAAGAAGGTCCTGGTGCCGCAAACCGCGGTCATCGTTTCGTTCACGCCGGCCGATCGCAGCGCAGTCAAACCCGGCGCACCGGTGTTCGTCAATTCGCAACGTCAGCCCGACGGCACACTGACGGCGCCTCGCGTCAACGTCGGGCTCAACGGGCAGATACCTCCGATGTAGCTGAAGCGGCGCGGGGCCGCCTCATGCCGGACCGCGCGTCGAGGCTGCGTTCGCGCCTTTGCCGAGCAGCGCAAGCCGCAGGGACGGCACAGGTGCCCCACCAAACTGTTTCGGAAGAAAAAGCGCCACCGCACCGACCCCGAGCGCGGCGAGCAGCCACGGCGCGGCGATGACCAGAGCGGAAGACAGCCCCGCGTGCTCGATCTGGTGCGCCAGCTCATGGCCCTGGTCGAGCATCCAGTGCCACGCCATGTGTCCCAAAATGGCGGACAGAACCAGCAGTCCCAGCAGCGGCCCGAGCACGCGAGCAAAAACAAATCGCAGCCCCGCCAGCGCGAGCGCCAGGCCGGCGATCTGCGCCGCCACCATCCCGAGGTTGAATCCAACCAGCGAAGCCAGGGTTTGCCTGCCGGCCAATTGCATCGCCTCGGCCAGCGGATGGCCCAGGCCGAAGCCGCCGACGGCACCGATCAGCGCGCTGATGAACCAGCGGCGCCGCAGGCTCGGCGCCGCCAGGTTCCCGATGGCGAGCAGCACGATCGCGGCGGCCAGGGTGGTGCTGAACAGCGCCGTGAGCAGCGGGCTGTCGATCACCGTTGCCTGCGCGACCGCCGTTGACGTCAGCACCTGCAGCCCGCTCAGGACGAGGACCACCGCCAGCAGGCTTCGGAACTGCGTGAAAGGAGCGATCAAACAGACGAGGAACGCGAAGCGGTCGAAAGCAAATGCCTCGATGAAGCCGAGCTTGACGAACAGCCAGGCCGCCTCGTACCAGCGCGGATCGAGCGCGATCCAACCGGAGTTGCCAGGCAGTTTGTAACTCAGGGCAGGCTTGTCGACGGGCAGGAACTGCAGCTGCAGCTTCAGGCGTCGCCCGAGCTCGGGCGCCACGTTCAGGTTGATGGAAAAACGGCCGCGCGCGGATCGGATCGGGTATTCCAGGTGGGCGTCGAAGAAGCCCTGGTTCCAGTACAGGTTCGTGTCCACCGGCAGCGGCGTGCCGTCGAGGTGGGCAAGGGCGGCTGCATAGCCCTCAAACGACCGATCGGACAGAAGCGAGATCCGCTCCTTGACTGCGATGGGGGCGAGCAAGACGCCGTCCTCCTGCAGCTCGATCTGTCGGCCCGTAGAGGCGCCGGCTTGTTGCAGCTGATCGTCGATATTGGCCAGATCCAGGTACCCCGGGCCGCGCTTTGGCAGCGCGAAGCTGCCAAGCAGGACCAGCGGGACACGGACCAGCAGGTGCAAGCGCCCCTCCTCTGGCTTGACGAATCCTTGCAGCAGGACCTGTGGGGGTAGATCGGCCCCGTTTGCGACAGCCCATCGAGGCACTGCCAGGACCGCAATCAGGGCGATCGACCAGAAGGTCAAACGCACAAAGATGTCCTCGCTCGAAGCCGATGGCGCGAAAAGCGGCGGCTGGGAGCCCGAGCGACCCCGGCCGCCGCCGCGGTACGGTACGACGAATCGATCGTCGCAGTTGCTGTTTGTTGTTTCAGGTTTCTCGTTGCTGCTAGGGTCTCGGGGTGAACTTCTGAATGCGCCGGCCGCCGATCGTCTCGCCCGCGTACAGATTGCCGCGCGAGTCAACGGCGATCATATGCAGGAACGTGAACTCGCCGGCCATATGCCCCGGCCGCCCGAAGCCGTCGAGCAACGCGCTCGGAAGGCCGGCCAGAGCGGCGGCATGATTGAAGATCCACAGGACCTCGTTGCCTCCGTCCGACTCGTACATGAAGGTCTGCTGCTTGCCGGGCGAGAAATCCACGTCCCATGCAGAGCCCGCCGTACCGAGTGCCGCGGTACCAGGGATCACCGGGATTTCCTTCACCGCAGTGCCATCCTTCCGGTAGACGTTGATCCGATCATTGCCTCGATCGCACGCGTAGACGAGCCCGTCCTTTCCAAGTACGACGCAATGCGGATGGCCGCCATCGCCGGCGGTGAACTGCCCCATCCCCGTGCCGACTCCGCCCATCTGGCGCAAGTACGTCCCGTTCTTGTCGAAAACGACCACCCGGTGGTTGCCGTACCCATCGGCGATGTAGACGTCTCCGTTGGCAGGATCCACCGCCATATCCGCCGGATCGTTCAGGAGCGTTTTGCTGGAACCCTGCAGGCCGATGTTTCCGCAGGCGCCTCCAGTTGCAGACCCGTTGTCGCACAGAAACTTGGTTCCGATCTGCAGCAGCAGCATGCTGCCGTCGTGCGAGTATTTCTGGACGATGCCATCGCCGTTGCCCGCGACCCAGACGTTGTCTTCGAAATCCACGAAGCAGCCGTGGGTGCCATTCGGCATGACTGCGTTCTTGCCTGTGTTCGGGCCGGTCTGCACGATCGATGGATCGCCCCATGAATTGACGACGTTTCCATCCGGGTCGAACTCGATGACCGGGGGAGAAGCGGTCGATTTCTCCGGCCTGCCCGCCACTCCCTCGGGCGACACCAGCCCGCCCGTCTGGAAGCCGCGCGTTACTACGAACACGTGATCTTGAGAGTCGATACAGGTGCCGCCGACCTCGCCGGTGACCCAATTGTGAGGCAGCGGCTTCGGCCAGAACGGATCGACCTCGAACGTAGGAGCCTTGGGCGGATCGGCGTTCGTCGGAGCACTCCACAGGCCGCCGACCAGGGCCATCGCCAGCGCTGCAGCTGCCGCGCGGGGTGTTCGGTCTTTACTCATGGCGATCTCCTCGTGAGCTGACAGTGGTTGGCCCTGGAGACGCAAAGACTTGAGCGTTTGTTCGATAGGCTCGACCGTTCCCGAGGGCGGTCACTTCTGCTTCGTGTTGCGAAGCGTTGTGAGACTACGCTGGCAAATGGCGGCGTCAATCTGTGCCGCACAACATCAACACCGGCGATGTCGATTTTTTTACCTTCACCAATCGCTTGTCGTACCGTCAGAGGAATTCGATAAAAATTGGGCGAAATTTGATAGACGCAACACGCGGCGCGGCCTATCCTCCGGCGCCTTTTCGGCGACTCCAGATTCGCCGGTGACGGGTTTATCGCGCTCAAACGCGACAGCGGCGAGTGACTTCAGTCGCCGCGTATCCGACCCGAGCGTAACCTCCGCAGCAGGAACCTGGCCGGATCGACGGTCGCTGCCAGCGATCGCTCGATCGGCGCCGGTTCGCCCTCGATCAGGCAGGCGACCAGCTCGCCCAGCAGCGGCGCCAGGGTCAGGCCGCGCGAGCCGAACGCGAAGCTGCAGTAAAGGCCGGCGTGGCGAGGCAGATCGGCCAGGTGCGCGCCCTGCAGGCTTGATTGCGCCTCGAGCGCTGCGCGCTCGTCGGCCGCCGCGCCCGCGAGCGGCGTGCGGTCGGTGGCCACGCAGCGCACCGCGTCGAAACCTGCCTCGATCCGCACCGGCACGGGCTGCGCGAGCAGCTGTGACAGGCGCTCCAGGTTGCCTTCGTGCGCCGTCTGATCCGAGATGCCGGGCTCGTGGTCCGGGCCCATGGGCTCGTACGTGGCACCGACCGCGACTCGGCCATCCAGGCCGCGAACCAAGGTACCCTGCCCGGTGATTGCGGCGCGCAGGCCGGCGAGCTCGCCTGCCGCCAGTTGCGTGATCCGGCCGCGGATCGGCCGCACCGGCGAAAAGTTTGAGTCCAGCAGGCGCGGCGCGTCCAACGCCGATGCGATCACGACCACCGGCGCGCGGGCGATGGGCGCCGCGCGACCTTCGATCAGCCACGAACCGGATTGCCGGGCGATCCGGATCGCAGGCTGGCCGCTGCGCAGCCGGATCCCTGGTTCGGCGGCAAGCATTGCGCGGCACCAGGCGGCGGCCGAGACCACCGCGCCGTCGGCGAACCACAGGCCGCCGCGCCTCGGCGCAAGTCCCACGGCCTGGCCCGCTTCCGACGCTCGACACCAGCGCACCAGGGCCTCAGGCCATCGCTGCTGTTGCAGCAACGCGGGCCATCGTTCTTCGGCGAGTGCGTCGGCGGCGAGCTGCAAAACCCCGCTTGCGACCATCAACGGCCGCTCGCCTCGCAGGCAGTCGAGCTGGTGGCGCCCGAACGAAAAGCCGGCGCGCGACAGGCGCGCGGCGTGGCTGTCGTCGACGGCCAGGCTCGGATGCAGCACGCCTGCCGGCAGCGCGGAGGCGCCGCAGGCCTCGTGTGCGCCTTGCTCCAGCACCTCGACCCGCCAGCCGCGGCGGGCCAGCGCCAGCGCGCTGGCGCAGCCGGCCAGGCCGGCCCCGATGACGACCGCCTCGCGTGCGCCCGCGTACGGCGACGGCGGGTCGTGGCGCCGGGTTCTGAAACGCGGCGCGTAGCGGGCGACCAGCATGTCGCGCTTGGCGCCGAAGCCCTCGCGCAGCCCGACTTCGAAGCCTGCGGCCGACAGCGCCTCGCGCACAGCGCGGGCCACGGTCCAGCTGGCCAGCGTCGCATCCGGCCGCGCCAGCCTGGCCAGCGCCTTGAGCAGCGCAGGATCCCACAGCTGCGGATTGCGATCGGGGGCGAAGCCGTCCAGGTAGAACGCGTCGGCGCCCAGCATCAAGTCGGGGATCAGCGCGCGCGCATCGCCCAATCCGAGCGTCAGCGTGACCGCGCCCGCCTCGAACACGAGCCGGTGCAGGCCGCTCAGCGGCAGCGGCCAGGCGCGTGCCAGCTGCGCGGCCAGCGCCGCCACAGGGGGTGGACAGCAACGGGTCAGGTCGGCCGCGGACAGCGGGTGGCGTTCGACCGAAACGAAATGCAGCCGGCGCGGCCGTCGCGGATCGGAGCGCCAGGCCTGCCAGGTCGCCAGGAAATTCGTTGCGAGCCCGAAGCCTGTCTCGACGATTACGAATTGCTCGCGTCCGGCCCAGCGCGACGGCAGGCCGTTGCCGCTTAGGAATACGTGGTGGGCCTGGCCCAGAGCGCCGCTGCGGCTTGCGTAGACATCCGCGTAGCGGCGTGAGTAGGGCGCCCCGTCCTGGTCGAACTGCAGCGCCTCGCTTTCGATTCCCGGCATGCCGGACGCGGCTCTAACCCTTCAAGCGGTGCTCGATGTTGTGCAGCTGCACGTGAGCCTCGTCGGCTCTTTCGAAGATATGCGGGGCTACGCCGCGCTGGTGCAGCGCCTGGCCGAGCTTCATCCGCAGGAAGGCGCTGGTCGTATACCGCGTGACACCGAGGTAGAAGCGCTGCGTCAGGTCGCGCACCATGTCCGAATAGGCATCGGTCACCTCGGGCCAGAGCGAAAAGTTTTCGTAGTTGACGATCGCGAAGACCTTCTGGTTCAGCGGACCGATGCGCTGCTCGACGGCGGCGCGGATCGCGTCGACGTCCTCGCGGGTGCGGACCGAGTAGCCTTCGAAATTGATGAACAGGATGTTTTGCTGTGCATCGAAATGCAGGCGCTGCGGCAGCGGAACGTGCAGCAGGTCGTCGCGCAGCCCCATCGCGCTCGGCCGGAAGATGCGCGTGTCCATCGTGCGCGGGGTGCCGTGGACGATCGGATCGAACTCCATGCGCGCCAGGATGTCGCGCGCCACGTCCACGCCCGGCGCCACTTCGGCCAGCTCCAGCCCTTGCGCGGTCAGGGCGAACACGCAGCGCTCGGTCACGTACAGCACCGGTTGGCCTCGTGCGGCGGCATGCCGTCCGCTGAAGGTCCGGTGCTCGACTTCGCGCACGAACTTGGTCATCGCCGCCTGGTCCAGGATTCGAAGCTGCCCGTCGCCCACTTCGACGCACAGGCGGCCCGTGCTGAACGTGCCGACGAACACGACCTTCTTCGCATTCTGGCTGATATTGATGAAGCCGCCGGCGCCGGCCAGCTTGGTTCCGAACCGGCTGACGTTGACGTTTCCCTCGCGGTCGGCCTGCGCCAGCCCCAGGAACGCCAGATCCAGTCCGCCGCCGTCGTACAGGTCGAACTGGTACGGCTGGTCGATCACCGCCTGGGTATTGGTCGCCGCGCCGAAGTTCAGCCCACCAGCCGGGATTCCTCCGATTACTCCGGGTTCGGCGGTCAGCGTGATCAGATCGACGATCCGCTCCTCGGCTGCGACCTCGGCGATGCCCTCGGGCATCCCGATGCCCAGGTTCACCACGCTATTGGGCCGCAATTCGAGCGCGGCGCGGCGCGCGATGATCTTGCGCTCGCTCATTTGCATGGTGCCGATCGAGGCGTGTGGCACGCGGATTTCGCCGGAAAAGGCCGGGTCATAGGCGACCGCGTACGTTTGCCAGTGGTGTTCCGGCCGGGCCAGCACGACGCAGTCGACCAGCACGCCAGGGATCTTGACCTGGCGCGGGTTCAGCGAGCCTTGCTCGGCGACCCGTTCGACCTGCACGATCACGACCCCGCCGGAATTTCGCACCGCGGTTGCGATCGACAGCGCCTCCAGCGTCAGCGCCTCTTTTTCCATCGTCACGTTGCCGTCCGGATCGGCGGTGGTGCCGCGGATGATGCCCACGTCGATCGGGAAGGTCCGGTACAGCAGGCATTCCTCGCCGTGGATCGTAATCAGCTCGACCAGCTCTTCGGTGGTGCGCGCATTGAGCTTTCCCCCGCCGAAGCGCGGGTCGACGAAGGTGCCCAGCCCGACCCGCGAAAGGTGCGCTGGCCGGTGGGCCGCGATGTCGCGGTACAGATGCGAGATCACGCCCTGCGGAAGGTTATAGGCCTCGATTTGATTGGCGATCGCAAGCTGTTGCAGCGCCGGTACCAGGCCCCAATGTCCGCCGATGACACGCCGCACCAGCCCCTCATGTCCGAGGTGATTCAGGCCGCGATGCTTGCCGTCGCCCTGGCCGGCGGCATACACCAGCGTCAGGTTGCGTGGCTTGCCGGCCTGGGAATGGTGGCTCTCTGTCGACAGGTACAACTCTTCGAGCGCAACTGCGATCGACTCGGCGAACCCGATGCCGACGAACCCGCCGGTGGCCACCGTGTTGCCATCGCGGATCAGCCTGACGGCGTCGGCGGCGCTGACGACCTTGCCGCGGTGCGTGGCACGCAGCTCGGCCAGAAGCGGATGGCTGCTCATGTCTGTCTCCTCTGTCCCGCACCCTCTCCCCCACCCCTCTCCCACTCGTGTGGGAGAGGGGAGTTCGAACGCCGCCCGATCACCTCTTTCCCGCGAGCGGAGAGGAGAGTTTGATCGCGCCACGGGGGAGAGGGTCTTAGCAATCTACGCTCAGTTATTCCACAGGATCGAGCCACGCGTGAACCGCCGCCGGTCGTCCGGGATCGGCTCGACTTTCAACCGGCTGTAGCGGGCCAGGATCTGATCGAGCGTGCCGTCACCCTCGATGGCCTTCATCGCACCGGCCCAGCGCGCGACTTCGGCTTCGGGCGTGCCCTTGGAGAACGCCAGGTAGATTTCGCTGGGGCGAACGATCTGCCCGAAGTTCAGCGTCGAGGCATCGGCCCCGATCTCCTTGTAGGCGTGAATCACCATCAGGCGCGGCGCCAGCCACGCGTCGATGCGCCGCTCCTTCATCTTGGTCGCGTTCAGCCATTCCTCCGGCGCGGCCTGGACCCTGGTAAACCCGAGCGACCGCACCAGCGCTTCGGCCCCGCTGTGAAACAGCACGCCGATCGGCCGATCCCTGATCTTCTCCAGGTTCGATACGTCGATGCCCTGTCCGCCCACCAGGATCAGATCGTCGGTCACGATCCGGCAGCACCACTGGTAATGCTCTTCGCGCTCGGGCGTGCGCGTGATCGACAGGATGCCGATATTGGGCTGGCTCAAAGCCAGCTTCTGCGCGCTGTCCCAGTCCATGTACTCGATCGCAATCGGCTCGCGCAGGCGCCGCGTCATTTCGACCACGGCTTCGTGCACCAGGCCCTGCCCCGGCCCGGGCTCCTCCGAGACAGTGGCCGGCGGCACCTGGAACGTGTAGGGCGGCAGCTCGGCCGTGACGAACCGCACGGATTCGGCCCGCGCCATCCACACGGCCGAGGCGAGGGCGGCGAACAGAATCATCCGTTTCATCGCATCGCTCCGTCACTCAGAACGTCCCGAACATGGCGTTCACGATGATCACGCAGATGCCCGCGATCACCGTGATCCCCGATGCGACCACGAAGATGTCGAAGTAAGACTCACGGTGCGTCAGGCCGCAGATGGCCAGCAGCGTGATCACCGCGCCGTTGTGCGGCATGCAGTCGAAGCCGCCGGACGACATGCTGGCGATCCGGTGCATGATCTCGGGACTGACATGGGCGGCCTGTGCCAGCTTCAGGTAGTAGTCGCCAAGCGATGCCATCGCGATACTCAGCCCGCCCGAGGCCGAACCGGTGACCGCCGCCAGCACGTTGACGGTGATCGCGATCGACACCACCGGGTCTGAGGTCAGGCTGGTCATGCTGTCGCGCACCGCTGCGAAGGCTGGCAACGACGCGACCACGCCGCCATAACCCACCTCGGAGGCGGTGTTCATCACCGGCAGCATCGAGCCGAGCGTCCCCTTGTTGATGGTGTCCGCGATGTTGGCCAGGCGCCGGCGGTTGGCGATGAACGCGACCACCGTCGCACAGGCCACCGCCAGCACGATCGACCAGATTCCGGCCACCGCCCCGACCTTGATACCGCCATACTTGGGCTGAGACAGGAAGCTCGTATCGATCGAAGGGATCAACCAGCGGGTGAATACGAAGTTCAACCCGATCACCAGCACGATCGGGATCAGGGCGACCGTGAAGCCCGGATTGGCGGTGCCTGGCGCCGCTGCCGCCACCTCCGACTGGTCACTGTGCTGCCCATAGCCTTCGCCCGCTTCATGCGCGCGGTGGGCGCGCCGGTTCAGCCACAGCATGCCGCCCAGGAACATGATCAGGCCCCCGATCGTTCCGAGTCCCGGCGCGGCGAACGGCGTCGTACCGAAATACGCCGTCGGGATCGCGTTCTGGATGGCCGGGGTACCGGGCAAGGCCGTCATCGTGAAGGTGAACGAGCCCAGCGCGATGGCGCCCGGAATCAGTCGTTTCGGGATGTCCTGTTCGCGGAACAGCGACTTGGCGATCGGGTACACGGCGAACGCCACCACGAAGAGCGACACCCCGCCGTAGGTCAGCACGCCGCACGCCAGCACGATGGCCAGGATCGCCTGCCTGCTGCCGGCCCAGCGCGCGATCTGCTGTGCGATCACCTTGGCCGAGCCCGAGTCGTCCATCACCTTGCCGAACAGCGCACCCAGCATGAACAGCGGGAAGAACTTGGCCAGGTACTTGCCCAGCTCGACCATGAACAGCTGCGTGTAGGTGCCCAACAGCTGCGCCCCCATTCCTCCGTTGAAGACGACTGCGAGCAGCGCCATCAGCGGGGCAAGCAGCAGCACGTTGATGCCGCGGTACGCGAGATACATCAACAGCCCAAGGGACAGGCAGATTCCGAGTATGGCGACGGCCGTCATCGCGTCTCCTCCAAGTCTTATTCGATGTTTTGGCGCGGGTGCGTGCGACAGGGATTGTGCAACGGGCGTGCCAGCGTGTGGTCACGAACGCACGGGCGCCGCGAACGCGTCGAAATTCCCTGCGAAATCGGGCACTTGGAGCAGGGACGCGGGTGCGATGTCGCTGCTGCCGGCGCCGGGCCGCTCGTCCACTCGGGTGGACGGTGGTCGCCGAAGAGCCGCGCCAAGGCTCTGTTTTTACGGGGTTTTCAGCGTTGTCTGGCGAACTGGACGGGCGTCCAGCGTTCCGGACGCCAGTCCCAGCTGGCCCATTTTGTTGTAGACGGTCGCGCGCGAAAGCCCGAGCAGCTTGGCTGCAGCCGGCACTTTGCCGCCGGCCGCAGCCAGGGCCGACTGGATCAGCGTGCGCTCGAACCCCGCCATCGCGTCGGCGTAACTGGGCACGCCCCGGGTCCCTGACGGCATGCGGTGCCGCGGCGGCAGCACGGCGGCGATATCGTGGGTGGTCAGACAGGCGTTGTCGGTCAACGCGGTGGCGCGTTCCAGCACGTTGCGCAGCTCGCGCACGTTGCCGGGCCAGTTGTAGCTCGCCAGCAGCGAAATGGCGGCGCCATCGATATCGCGCACCTGTGCCCCGCAGCGGGCCGACAGTTCTTCGAGCAGGTACTGCGCCAGCTCGTTCAGGTCGGCCAGGCGCTCGCGCAGCGGCGGCAGCCGGATCGGAAGCACGCTGAGGCGGTAGTACAGGTCCGAGCGAAAACGACCCTGCGCCACCAGCTCGTCCAGATCGACGCTGGTGGCGGCGATCACGCGCAGATCGACCTTGAAGACCCGGTTCGATCCGAGCGGCTCGATCTCCTGGTCTTGCAGCACGCGCAACAGCTTGGATTGCAGTGGCAGCGGCAGGTCGCCGATCTCGTCCAGAAACAGCGTGCCGCCGTCAGCCAGCTTGAACTTGCCGTCGCGCGCCTTGCGCTCGGCGCCGGTGAAAGCGCCCGGTGCGACCCCGAAGAACTCGGCTTCGAGCAGCGCATCGGGCACGGCGGGCATATTGATGCCGATGAACGGCCCGTCGGCGCGCGCCGAGGCGGCGTGGATCGCGTGCGCCAGAACTTCCTTGCCGGTGCCGGTCTCGCCGAGCAGCAGGACGGTGCTGTCCTGCTGGGCCGCGCGCCGGGCCTGCCGCTTTGCCTCCAGAGCGGGCGCGCTGCCGCCGACGAAGCTTGCGAACGTGTATTTGGGACGACGATGCTCGGCGAGCCGGCGGCGCGCCTCGGCCAGCTCGGCCTGCAGCTTCGCGAATTTCACCACCAGCGGCTTGAGCGCGTTGAGCTGGTCATACAGCACGAACCCGATCGCGCCGATCACCTGTCCCTGCTCGTCCTGCAACGGCATCCGCGTGACCACCAGCGACTGTCCACCCAGCTCCAGAATGTCGAGCAGGATCGGCTGGCCGCTGTTGACCACCTCGCGCATCAGGCTGTTCGGAATCACGTCCTCGATATCGCGACCGAGCGCGTCGCGGACGCTGGCCAGTCCCAGCGTGGCGAGGTATTTTTCGTTGATCCAGACGATGCGCGCGTGCCGGTCCACCGCAACGGCGCCTTCACACAGGCTGTCGAGCCGCTCGAACAGCGATTGCATCGCCAGTCGATGGATCGCCATCGAGTCGCGCAGGAATTCGTCGCTCAGCTGGGCAGACATCGGGCTTATCGGATCGCCTGCTAATTCGGCGTGTCTAATTGAATCATGGTGGCCAGCGTCCGGCAACCGGTTCGAATACCATACGCGGCTCCGGCTTCAAGTGGAGTGTTCGACATGACCGATTGGATTCGGTTCAGCATTTCGGGACTGATCGCGCTATCGATGGTGCCCGCCGCACGCACAGCGCAGGCCGAGCCTGCGACCGGCTTGGACCGCGACGGCATGAACCCCGCGATCCGGCCGCAGGATGATCTGTTCGGGGCCATGAACGGCAAGTGGGTCGACCAGACGCCGATCCCGCCGGACAAGGCGGAATATGGCGTGTTCAACCAGTTGCGCGACAAATCGGACGAGCACGTCAGGACGCTGATCGAGCAGATGGCGGCCCCGGGCACGCTCCCCGGCGACCCGACGCTTGCCAAAGTGGCGGCCTTCTATCAGGCCTATATGGACACGGACGGCATCGATCATCAGGGGCTTCGCGGGTTCAATGCCTATATGCGCCAGATCGACGCGACCGCGGACCCGCTGAAGGTCGCCCAGTGGGTGGGGCACGCTCAGGGTAATTTTGGCTCGCCATTTTCGCTGCGCATCGGCGCGGACTACAAGCATCCGGATCGCTACGTGCTGACGATCTGGCAGGGCGGACTCGGGATGCCCAGCCGCGACTACTACCTGAAGGACGATGCCCGCTTTGCCTCGGCACGCACGGCCTATCGCTCGTACGTTCAGACGCTGCTGCGTGCCGTCGGTGACCCGGACCCGGCTGCCGGCGCCAACGAGGTATTCGACTTCGAGAAGCAGCTGGCGCAGGCGCACTGGGAGCCCGAAGTCAACCGCGACCCGGACAAAACCTACAACCCGACCGAATTGAAGCAGCTGGCGCAGCAGTCGCCCGGCTTCGCCTGGGATGAATTCCTGAAAGCGGCTCGCCTTGAAAAGGTTTCGACCGTAGTGGTCGGCCAGCCGAGCTACGCGACGGCGGCGGCCAGGGCGCTGGGCGAGACCCCGCTGCCGGTTCTGAAGCGCTACCTGAAGGTGCGCATGATCGACGCGCTGGCCGATGTGCTGCCCAAGGACTTTCGCGATGCGCGCTTCGAATACCGCGGGCGCGCGCTGCGCGGCATGGAGCAGGACCTGCCCCGCTGGCAAAGGGCGGTCATGGGTGTCGACGCAGCGCTGGGCGAGGCGGTCGGGCAGGCGTACGTCGAACATTACTTCCCGTCCGACTACAAGACGCGCGCGCTGGGCCTGGTCGAAAACCTGATGGCGGCCTACCGCGAGTCGATCGACGGCTTGACCTGGATGACGGAGGCGACCCGGCAGAAAGCGCGCGAGAAGCTCGCCAAGTACACGCTGAAGATCGGTTACCCGGACAAGTGGCGGGATTATTCCAGGCTCCAGATACTCCAGAGCGATCCGGTGGGCAACGAGCTGCGCGCCGGCCGCTTCGAGTACGAGCGCGAAGCGGCCCGAGTCGGACAGGCGGTCGACCGCGCCGAGTGGGAGATCACGCCGCAAACGGTCAATGCCTATTACGAGAAGACCCGCAACGAGATCGTCTTTCCGGCCGCGATCCTTCAGCCGCCGTTCTTCGATCCGCGAGTCGATGACGCGACCAACTACGGAGCGATCGGCGCCGTGATCGGCCACGAGATCAGCCATGGCTTCGACGACCAGGGCAGCAAATTCGACGGCGACGGGGTGCTGCACAGCTGGTGGGGCGCGCAGGACCGTGCCGCCTTCGATGCGTTGACCGGCAAACTGGTCCAGCAATTCAGCCAGTACGAGCCGATCCCGGGCCACAAGGTCAACGGACGCCTGACGCTGGGTGAGAACATCGCCGATCTGTCGGGACTGCAGATCGCTTTCAAGGCGTACCGGCGTTCGCTCGGTGGCAAGCCGGCGCCGGTGATTGACGGGCTGACCGGCGAGCAGCGGTTCTTTCTCGCCTGGGCACAGGTCTGGCGCGGCAAGACTCGCGAGGCCCGCCAGATCGAGCTGCTGACCATCGATCCGCACTCGCCGCGGCGCTTCCGCGCCAACGGCGCCGCCGTGAACCACGACGCGTTTCACGAAGCGTTCGCAACCAAGCCGGGCGACGGCATGTACGTGGCGCCCGAGGAGCGCATCCGGATCTGGTAACAAGCCTCCAGCTCCCCTCTCCCGCTTGCGGGAGAGGGGTCGGGGGAGAGGGTTCTTGCCCTCAAGCCCGCCGTTCGCGATGCAGGTCGTGCGTGACGAAGGGCTGCCCTTCGGGCGGCTTGGCGAGCCAGTCGCGGTGCTGCATCGTCGCCCGCATATCCGACAAGCCGGTCGACCAGTGTTCGAGCATCGTCAGCCTGCCGAAC
>DATBCD010000101.1:0-16970 GCA_036270655.1 Burkholderiaceae bacterium | reverse complement strand
ATGGTCGCCGAGCGCGTGGTCAGCACCAACACCGCCGCCGCCGGCGGCAACACGACCCTGCTGACGCTGGACTGAGTCCCTGTTGCCCGCCCTCATCCCGTCCTTCTCCCGCGACCCTCTCCCCCGACCCCTCTCCCACTGGCGTGGGAGAGGGGAGCTGGACGAAGGCGCTTGGCTCTCCCCTCTCCCGCTTGCGGGAGAGGGGCGGGGGAGAGGGTTGTAGCTCAGGGCAGAAGCTTCGGCTTGGGCTGATACACGTACCCCGGCATCTTCACGGTCGACTGCGCGAAGCGCGCCTGCTCGTCCGGATCGAGCGACTTGTCCCACCAGATCTCTCGCGCTTCGCGCTGCTTGCGCTCCAGGTCCGGTTTGCGCTGTTTCATTTCACGCAGAAAGCGCGTGATATCGGATTCGTACTCCTTCATGGTCTCCTCACGTCACGCGCATCCCTGGTTGGGCGCCCGGGTCGGGATCCAGCAGGAACAGCCCCGGGTGGCCGCCCTGCTTGTCGCTGGCGGCCAGCACCATGCCTTCGCTCAGTCCGAACTTCATCTTGCGCGGCGCCAGATTGGCCACCACCACCGTCAGCCTTCCGACCAGGTCGGCCGGCTGATACGCCGATTTGATGCCCGAGAACACCTGGCGCGGCCGCCCGTCGCCCAGGTCGAGCGTCAGCTTCAGCAGCTTGTCGCTGCCGTCGACCACCTCGGCCGCGAGGATTCGCGCAACCCGCAAGTCGATCTTCGAAAACTCGTCGATCCCGACCGTGGCGGCCTCGGACGCCGCAGCCACCTTTGCCGGCTCGCCCCCCTTCGCCGCGCTCGCGGCTTCGGAGGGTTCGAACAGCGCATCGACCCGCTTGGGATCGACCCGGACCATCAGGTGCTGATAGGCGGCGATCCGGTGGCCGGCGGGCAGCAGCCGCTGCGCGTGCGCCCACTGCAGCGGCTCGATCTGCAGAAAGGCTTCGGCCTGGCGCGCCAGCGCCGGCAGCACCGGCGCCAGGTAAATCGTCAGCAGGCGGAACAGGTTGATCGCCACGCTGCACACCCCGTGCAATTGCTGGTTGCGATCGGCCCCGCCGCCCTTGGCGAGCTCCCACGGTCGGCGCGCGTCGAACCATTCGTTGGCCGAATCGGCCAGCGCCATCACCTCGCGCATCACTTTGCCGAACTCGCGTGCCTCGTACAGTTGGGCCAGCTCGGCGGCGCGGGCCTGGAACGTCCGCACGATCGCATCCGCGCTGCCGCCGCCGGCCGCACCCGGCTCGCCCAGCGCGCCGGCGAAGTTTTTCAGGATGAAATTGGAAGCGCGGCTGGCGATATTGACGAACTTGCCGACCAGGTCGCTGTTGACGCGCGCGACGAAGTCCTCGGCGTTGAAGTCGATGTCCTCCACGTGCGAATTCAGCTTGGCCGCGATGTAGTAGCGCAGCCATTCCGGATTAAGACCCAATTCCAGGTAGCGCAGCGGATCGATGCCGGTGCCGCGGCTCTTGGACATCTTCTCTCCGCTCACCGTGATGAACCCGTGCACGTAGACCCGGTCCGGAACCTTGAACGGAGGCCCGGCGAACTTCAGCATCGCCGGCCAGAACAGCGTGTGAAAGTAGATGATGTCCTTGCCGATGAAGTGAATCTGCTCGGTGGCCGGATCGGCCAGCAGCGCCTCGAAGTCCAGACCGCGGCGCGCGCAGTACGCCTTCAGGCTTGCCAGATAGCCGACCGGCGCATCGAGCCAGACGTAGAAGAACTTGCCCGGCGCGTCGGGAATCGGAATGCCGAAATACGGCGCGTCGCGCGAGATGTCCCAGTCCGACAGCCCGCGCTCGCCGTCCAGCCACTCGCGGGCCTTGTTGGCAACCTCCGGCTGCAGCCGCCCGCTCTGGGTCCACTGGCGCAGGAACTCGGTGCAGCGCGGATCGGAGAGCATGAAGAAGTAATGCTCCGAGCTCCTCAACTCCGGCTTCGCGCCGGACAGCACCGAATACGGGTTCTTCAGTTCGGTCGGCGCATACACCGATCCGCACACTTCGCAGGAGTCGCCGTACTGGTCCGGCGCGCCGCACACCGGGCACGTGCCCCTGACGTAGCGGTCCGCCAGGAACATGCCCTTGACCGGATCGAACAGCTGCTCGACCGGCCGGATCGCGATCAGCTCGTTTTCGCGCAGGCGCAGGTAGATCCGCTGGCACAGCTCGGTGTTCTCCGGCGATTCGGTCGAGTGCCAGTGGTCGAACCCGATCCCGAAGCCCTGCAGCGTCGGGGCGCGGCCGGCCCCGATCCGCGCGACGAACTCGCTCGGGCGGACCCCGGCTTTCTCGGCCGCGATCATGATCGGCGCGCCGTGGGCGTCGTCGGCGCCGACGAAATGAACCGTGTGGCCCTGCATCCTCTGGAACCGGACCCAGATGTCGGCCTGGATGTACTCCATGATGTGGCCGATGTGCAGCGGCCCGTTGGCGTACGGCAGCGCGGTCGTGACGAACAGTTTGCGCAGATTCATCAGGCAGACGGGTGTGGGCGGCCGGGGTGCCGCACCTGAAGTATGCTTCCCGATTGGCCATTTTACGGGTGAAACGGGTGCTGGACCTTGCCGCAGTCAACCAGGTGCTTTCGTCGCTGATCGATCCGAACACCGGGCGCGATTTCGTCTCTTCGCGCGCCGCTCGCAACGTCCGGGTCGACGGCCCGGATGGCGCCGTGCGCGTCAGCCTCGACGTGGAGCTGGGCTATCCGGGGGCCAGCCAGTTTGCGGCGATTCGCGAGCTGATCGGCGGCGCGCTCAAAGACGCCGGCGCCGCCCAGGTCGACGTGACCGTCAGCTCCAGGATCGTGCCTCACACGGTCCAGCGCGGCCTGAAAGTGATGCCGAACGTCCGCAACATCGTCGCGGTCGCATCCGGCAAGGGCGGCGTGGGCAAGAGCACGGTCGCTGTCAACCTGGCGCTGGCGCTGGCGGCCGAGGGGGCGCGCGTCGGCGTTCTGGACGCCGATATCTACGGACCCAGCCAGCCCACGATGCTGGGCGTTTCGGGACGGCCCGAGAGCCTGGACGGCAAGACGATGGAGCCGCTGGAGAACTACGGCGTGCAGGTGAACTCGATCGGATTCCTGGTCGATGCCGACACGCCGATGGTCTGGCGCGGTCCGATGGTGACCAACGCGCTGCAACAGCTGCTGACGCAGACCAACTGGAAGGATCTGGACTACCTGGTGGTGGACATGCCGCCGGGCACCGGCGACATCCAGCTCACGCTGGCCCAGCAGGTTCCGGTGACGGGCGCGGTGATCGTGACCACGCCGCAGGACATCGCGCTGCTGGATGCGAGCAAGGGGCTGAAGATGTTCGAGAAGGTAGGGGTGCCGATCCTGGGCATCATCGAGAACATGGCGGTGCACGTGTGCTCCCACTGCGGCCATGCCGAACATATCTTCGGGTCGGGCGGCGCCGAGCGGATGGCGCGCCAGTACGAGATCGACGTGCTCGGCTCGCTGCCGCTGGACATCCGGATCCGGGAGCAGACCGACTCGGGCCGGCCGACCGTGGTGGCGGAGCCCGACAGCCCACTGGCCGTGCAGTACCGGCAGATTGCGCGCACCGTCGCGATCAGGATCTCCGAGCGAGCCAAGGATCTGTCGGCCAAGATGCCGACCATCAAGGTCTCGAAGACCTGAGCGGAGCTCAGTACAGCGCGCCGCGCGCGTCGATCGGCCAGACGGCCTCGACCGTGTTCTTGCGGATCGCGACGATCCAGTCGTGCAGGTTGACGGTCAGGTCGCAGCGGCCGGGAATCAGCAGCGCCTTGTCGCCCAGCTTGACCGGCACCCCGTCCTCGGCCCGCATCATCACCGTGTGCTCATCGGTGACGGCGCGCACGCGCCATCCGGCGAAAGTCGGCCGGGGCGGCCCCGAATCGGTCGAAAATGCCTTCAGTCCGGCATCCAGCGTGGCCCGCTCGATGCCGAGGCTCATCACGCAGCTCAGGACGAACAGCGCGAATTCGAAGGCGGGTCCGGCCGGATCCTGCTCATTGCGCGCGTAATTGACGTCCATCAGCGCGAAGGAGCCCGCGTGCAGCTCGTTGAACACGCCGCTGGCCGCCTCGTACAAGAACGATCCGGTGCCGCCGCCGCACACCACGTCGCACGGCAGGTTGGCCGACAGCAGCGCATCGCGCATCGACGAGGCCCGCACGGCGGCGCGGTCGGCCGCCTCGCGCCGTTCCGGAACGCCGCGCCGATGCTGAATCAGGCCCGAGAACGCATGCAGCCCCATGAACTCGAGGGTGGGGCTGGAGACCAGAATCCGCGCCAGCTCGATCGCCTGCTCGGCAGTGCCCACGCCGCAGCGGTTCTGCCCGAGGTCGACGTCGACGTAGACCTCGACGCGGGCCTCTTCGGCCTCGCACACGGAGGCCAGCTGGCGCGCCACGTCGGCGTTGTCGACACACACGCCCAGCCGCGCCGGGGCGTACGCGCGCGCCAGCCGCGCCAGGCGCCGCATCTTGCGCTCGCCGACGATCTGGTTGGTGATCAGTATGTCGGTGATGTCGCCGGCGAGCATCGCTTCGGCCTCGCCCAGCTTCTGGCAGCAGATGCCGGCGCAGCCCGCGTCCATCTGGCGGCGCGCGATCTCCGCGCACTTGTGGGTCTTCGCGTGAGGCCGGATCCGCACCCGCGCCCGGGCCGCGAAATCCGTCATGCGCTTCAGATTGGCCTCGAACTTGTCCAGGTCCAGGATCAACGCGGGGGTGTCGATCTCATGGATCGCGTCGCCGGGCTGCGCCGGTATCCAGTCCATGGGCGCCGGGCGCCGCAGACTCGGGTCATGCGGTGGTCCCTGACGACGGGAACGGCTCCGGTCCAACGGCATTTTCCGATTCCAGGAAGCGGTCCCACGGGGGGCAACGAAGCGTCGACCCAGCCTTTTATCGCAGCCGGGCCGGCAACGCAAGTCCTGCCGCTTCGCGTATCGTCCCCTACATGACCGTCAAGAGCGACCGCTGGATCCGGCGCATGGCTGCCCAGGGCATGATCGAGCCTTTCGAGCCGTCCCAGGTCCGCAGCGTCGACGGCCGCCGGGTCGTTTCCTACGGAACGTCGAGCTACGGCTACGACCTCCGCTGCGCGCCCGAGTTCAAGATCTTCACCAACATCAATTCGACCATCGTCGATCCGAAGGCCTTCGATCCGAGCTCGTTCGTCGACCTGCGCGGCGATGTGTGCATCATCCCGCCCAATTCGTTCGCGCTGGCACGCAGCCTCGAGTATTTCCGGATTCCGCGCAATGTGCTGACGATCTGCCTGGGCAAGAGCACCTACGCGCGCTGCGGCATCATCGTGAACGTGACGCCGCTCGAGCCGGAGTGGGAAGGCCACGTGACGCTGGAGTTTTCCAATACGACGCCCCTGCCGGCGCGCATCTACGCCCACGAGGGGTGCGCGCAGGTGATCTTCATCGAGTCCGACGAGGTCTGCGAGACCTCGTATCGCGACCGCGGGGGCAAGTACCAGGGGCAGACCTGGGTCACATTGCCCCGGACTTGAAGGGCATCGAAGCCGGGCGCCGCCTGGCGCCCAGGCCCTCTGGGGGCTGCTGCAGGCCCCGCGGCGGGGCGTTCGTGCCGTACCGGTCGGGCAAGGCCGCTGGAGCGCCGAAATTGCCCCCGTTTTGCGCCCGAAACTTCAGTTTCCTCAGAATCGCGTCGTTACCACGGCAAGGTCCCGCTTTCCGTCGGGGGACCGCACACGACGGGTTGGGGCACTCCGATGGACCTTCGACGCCCGCTTGCGGCCACGGTCGCTGCCTTCGTAACGGGGGTGGCGGTGGTTGCCGTATTTCTGGGCTACTCGCTCTGGCAGACGCACCAGCGCCTGGAGCGCGAGGCGACCGCGCAGGCCGACAGCCTGACGCGGGTGCTCGAGCAATACCTGTTTGCGACGATCCACGAGACCGACCTGGTGCTGGCCGACGCGGCCGACGAGTTCCGCCTGGAGGCGGCCGACATGCACCGCTCGAATCGCAGTTTCAGCGAGTACCTGGCCAGGCAGCAGGATCGCCTGGGCCAGGTGTCCAACCTGAGGGCAGCCGATGCCGCCGGCCTGATCCGGTTCGGATCCGGCGTGGACCCGCGCCACCCGGTCGATATCTCCGACCGGCTGTATTTCCAGCGTGCAAGAGACCAGTCCGGTCTGGTGTTCGCGCCGCCGGTCCTGGCGCGCACCACCGGACGGTGGGAGTTGCCGCTGGCGCGCCGCCTCGTGTGGCCGACCGGATCGTTTGCAGGGGTCGTGCGGGCCCTGATCAGCACCGAGAAGCTGTACGACGTGCTGGCTTCGACCAACGTGGGTCGTCTGGGCGCGATCGCGTTGTTCGACGCCGACCGCAACGTGCTGGTGCGGTACCCGCAACTGGAGTCCACGGAGCACGCCCCCGCCCGGGTCGGATCGCCCCAGCTGCGGGCGCTGCTGGACAGGAAACTCGGGTACGGCTCGTACCAGGCCCGCAGTCCGATCGATGGCCGCTCGCGCACCTTCGCATTTCACCAGATTGGCAGCTATCCGCTCTACGTCGTGGTGGGCCTGTCGCCGGGCGACTTTCTGGGTCCATGGATCAAGGAGGCGCTGATCGATGCGCTGTTCCTGGGCGCGATCTGCGCCGGCGGATGGCTGTCGCTGACTCTGCTGCGGCGCGCCTGGCGCAGGCAGGAAAGCGCGATCGAGCAGCTGACCCGCTACCGGGCCGAGCTGGAGGAAACGGTCAGCCGCCGCACGCAGGCACTGGTCGATGCGAAACAGGTGGCCGAGTCGGCCGCGCAGGCCAAATCGGCGTTCCTGGCCAACATGAGCCATGAAATCCGCACTCCGATGAACGGGGTGCTGGGGATGACCGAGTTGCTGTTGGACTCTGACCTGGACGAGCAGCAGCGCAATTTCGCGCAGACCATCCAGGGTTCGGCCACCGCGCTGCTGTCGCTGATGAACGACATCCTGGATTTCTCGAAGATCGAGGCCGGCAAGCTGCAGTTGGAAGCAATCGAGTTCGATCTGCGCGAGCTGGTCGAGGAGGTGGCAGCCGCGTTCGCCGAGCGCGCCCAGCGCAAGGGTGTGGAGATCATGGCCTGGACGGCACCGGAGCTGCCAGACCGGCTGATCGGCGATCCGACCCGCTTGCGCCAGATCCTGACCAATTTCGTATCCAATGCCATCAAATTCACCGAACAGGGAAGCGTGCTGATCGAGGTATCGCCAGCCGAGGCGGGCGACCACCTGCGCCCGCTCGGCACGGCGCTCGCGCTCGAGCGGCCGGCCCAGCCGTGCTGTCAGGATCGCCCGCAATCCCGATGCCTTCTGACGCTGGCCGTGTCGGACACTGGCATCGGCATCGAGGACGGCCAGCGCGGGCGTCTGTTCGCGGCATTCTCTCAAGCCGATGACTCGACCACGCGGCGCTTCGGCGGAACCGGCCTGGGCCTGGTGATCTGCCAGCAGTTGACCGAATTGATGGGCGGCGAGGTCGGTATGGCCTCTGAGCCGGGCCAGGGCTCCAGGTTCTGGTCGACGCTTGAGCTCGGCGTGGCCTCGATGGCCGCGCCGGCGATTGCGCGGCAGGCCGACTTCCGCGTGCTGGTGGCGAGCGACCATCCGGTGCTGCGCGCCGTCGTCGGCCAGCAGCTGGCCCGCCTCGGGTTGCAGCACGTGCACCAGGTCATGGTGGCCGAGGCGCTCGATACGGTGCGCGCCGCCGCGCAACGCGGTGAGCGCTACCGGATGCTGCTGGCCGATTTCGACTTTGCCTGCGTCGCGAGCCAGCGCCTGGTGAGCGCGCTGCGCGGCGATTCCAGCCTGAAGGACCTGGTCCTGGCGCTGCTGGCGCCGGTGACCGCGCGCCTGGAAAACGGCTGGAAGTCGAACTCCGACCGGATCGTCTCGTTGAACAAGCCGCCGCGGCTGTCGCAGCTGTCGCGCGTGATCGAAGAGTGCGTCACGGGAAACTACAGCTGGCGGCGCCGCGCGCCGCACAAGCCGGCCCCGCTGCCGCGCTTCGCCGGCCGCGTGCTGCTGGTCGAGGACAACCCGGTCAACCAGGCAGTGGCCGAGCGCATGTTGCAGCGGGTCGGACTGGAAGTCGCTCTGGCGACCGACGGACGCGCAGCCGTTGCCGCGGCGCTCGACGACGCCTACGACCTGGTCCTGATGGACGTGCAGATGCCGGTGATGGACGGCCTGGATGCGACCCGCGCCATCCGCGCCCGGCAGGCCTCCGAGGGCGCGCACACGCCGATCGTCGCGCTGACCGCCAACGCGATGCAGGAGGAGCGCGAGCTGTGCCTGGCCGCCGGCATGGATGACTTTCTTCCGAAGCCGTTTTCCTCGCCTCAACTGCACCAGGTGCTGGCGCGCTGGCTGCGCCCGGTGGCGCCCGGCCAGGCGGACGAGGAAAGCGCGACCCGTAGCGGATCCCGATCGCGCGATTTCGTCGCTCCCGGCGAGCGCCGGCTGTTCGAAGCCGCGGTGCTGGATCGGGCCGTGTTGCAACGGATCCGCGAGCTCGGAGGCGCCGACAGGCCCGACCTGCTCTCCAGAGTGCTCGACCTGTTCCGCCTCGATGTTCCTCGCCACCTGGCTGCGATCCAGCAGGCATGGCAGCGGCGCGACGCGCCGTTGATCGCGGCGTCGGCGCATGCTCTGAAGTCGTCCAGTGCGCATACCGGCGCGATGCGCCTGTCGGCGATGTGTGCCGCGCTGGAGTCCGACGCCCGCGCGGCTGACCTTGGCCGGGCCGAAGCGGTGATCGCATCGCTGGAAGGCGAGTGGCGCGCGGTCCGCCAGCAGATCGACCGCGCAACGGCCGAAATGATCGGCTGATAGCGCCCACGGTTCGCTCCCTCTCCCCCGGCCGTGGGGCGGGTCTCCGAATGGTCGATAATTCGCCTTCCCATATTCTGGACGTCCGCCCCGGATGCTCAAACGCACCGCGCTGTACCAGACCCACGTCGCTGCGGGTGCTCGGATGGTCGACTTCGGCGGATGGGAGATGCCCCTGCATTACGGCTCGCAGATCGAGGAGCACCAGGCGGTGCGGCGCCACGCCGGCGTGTTCGATGTCTCCCATATGCGCGTGGTCGACCTGTCCGGCCTCGATGCGCGGGCTTTTCTGCGCCAGCTGCTGACCGCCGACATCGAACGGCGCGCACCGGGTCAGGCGATGTACTCGTGCATGCTCAACGAGCGCGGTGGCGTGCTCGACGATCTGATCGTCTATTCGTGGGGCGACGAGTCGTCGCGCTTTCGCACGGTCCTGAACGCGGCCACCGCGGACCGCGACCTGCAGTGGATGCAGACGCTGGCCGCCGAGCGTGCCCTTCAGGTCGATTGCCGCTCCCGCTCCGACCTGGCCATTGTGGCGCTGCAGGGACCGGATTCCGCGGCGGTGCTGTCACGCGCCCAACCCGCGCTGGCCGCGCGCGCCGTGCCGCTGGCCGGGTTTCATGCGGTCCAGGCCGACGGGGCGTTCGTCGGGCGCACCGGCTACACCGGGGAAGACGGCTTCGAGATCGTCGTGCCGGGCGGGCAGGCGCCGGCCTTGTGGCGCAGCCTGCTCGATGCGGGTGCGGTCGCCTGCGGACTGGCAGCGCGCGACACGCTCAGGCTCGAGGCCGGCATGGCCCTGTACGGCCAGGACATCGATGAAAGCGTCACGCCGCTGGAGTCGGGGCTGGCCTGGACCGTCGACCTGGAGTCGGACCGCGCTTTTGTCGGCCGCCCGGCGCTGGAGCGTCAGAGGGCGTCCGGGCCGTCGCGCCAGCTGCTGGGCTTGAAGCTGCTCGCCAAGGGCGTGCTGCGCGCGCATCAGACCGTGCGAACGCCGCACGGAGACGGCCAGGTCACCAGCGGAACCTTTTCGCCCACGTTGCAGGTTTCGATCGGCCTGGCGCGCCTGCCCGCCAGGGTCCGGGTGGGCGACACGGTGACGGCGCAGCTGCGCAGCGGGGCCGCGTCGGCGCAGGTTGTGAAGCCGCGTTTCGTACGTCACGGGCGCCCGCTCGTGTAATTTGCTGTGGAAAGGAACCTCGGGACATGAAAGTGCCGCCGGAACTGAAGTACACGGACTCGCACGAATGGGTGCGCTGGGAACAGGACGGCAGCGCGACCGTCGGCATCACGGACTTCGCGCAGGAATCGCTCGGCGATCTGGTGTTCGTCGAGCTGCCGCAGGTCGGACGCTCCGTGAAAGCGGGCGAGCCGTGCGCGGTGGTCGAATCGGTGAAGGCGGCATCCGATGTGTACGCGCCGATCTCGGGCGAGGTGCTGGCGGTCAACCAGCCGGTGGCCGACAAGCCCGAGTCGATCAATGCCGACGCGTACGCCGCCTGGCTGTTCCGCCTGCGGCCGATCGATGCGGGCACCAATTCCCGGCTGCTCGATGCGACCCGGTATGCGAACGACGTCGCGCAGCACAAGTGACATGAACCCACATCGGCTGGGGGAGCGCGAGGGGGCCAGCCCGGCCCCCTCGTTCTCTTCCGAGGCTGCCGGGGCGGTGGCGGCTCGGCTGACCGAGCTGGAGTGCGATCAGGAGTTCATCGGACGGCACATCGGGCCGTCGGAAGACGAGATCGCCTCGATGCTGGCCAGCCTGGAGCAGCCGAGCCTGGCCGCCCTGGTGGATGCGATCGTGCCGGACTCGATCCGGCTGAAGGCGCCGCTGGCGCTCGATCCGCCGGTGGGCGAAGCGCAGGCATTGGCGCGTCTGGGCCGGCTGGCGGCCGCTAACCGTGTTTTCCGCAGCTACATCGGCATGGGCTATCAGGCGGCGCGGCTGCCTCAGGTGATCGCGCGCAACGTGCTGCAAAACCCGGCCTGGTACACCGCCTACACGCCGTACCAGGCCGAGATCGCGCAGGGGCGCCTGGAAGGGATGCTGAATTTCCAGACGCTGGTGTGCGACCTGACCGGCCTGCCGGTGGCCAACGCGTCGCTGCTGGACGAAGCCAGCGCGGCGGCCGAGGCCATGATGATGAGCCGGCGCAGCAGCAGCAACCCGTCGTCCACGTTCTTCGCCTCGCGCCACTGCCACCCGCAGACGATCGCGGTCCTGCAGACGCGCGCGCAGGCGGTCGGCATCGAGCTGCGGGTGGCCGAGGACTCGAGCGCCCCGCAGATCGACGCGTTCGGATACCTCCTCCAGTATCCCGCCTCGACCGGCGAGATACCCTGGAAGCATCGAGCGGAGCTGTCCCGGCTGGCCGACGCCGCGCATGCCAGAGAGGCGGTGGTCACGGTGGCGGCCGATCCGCTGGCGCTGGTGCTGCTGACGCCACCCGGGGAATGGGGCGCCGATGTGGTGATCGGATCGGCCCAGCGCTTCGGGCTGCCGCTCGGCTTCGGCGGGCCCCACGCCGCCTTCATGTCGTGCCGGGATGGCCTGAAACGCGCGCTGCCCGGGCGCGTGGTGGGCGTGTCGGTCGACAGCCAGGCAGCGCCGGCGCTGCGGCTGTCGCTGCAGACGCGCGAGCAGCACATACGCCGCGAAAAGGCCACCTCCAATATCTGCACGTCGCAGGCGCTGCTGGCGGTGATCGCCGCGTTTTATGCGATCTATCACGGCCCCGAAGGGCTGCGCCGGATCGCGCGGCGGGTCCACCGGATGGCGGCCGTGCTGGCAGCAGGGCTGCGCTCGGCCGGCCTGCAGGTGAGCTCGAGCTTTTTTGACACGATCGTCGTCAGGGGCATCGATGCGGGCGTGATCCACGCGGCGGCGCGCGCCCAGTCGATCAACCTGCGCGAGCTGGGCTCCGACGCCGTGGGCATCGCGCTGGACGAGACGGTCGAGCGCTCCGATCTCGCGACCCTGTGGTCGCTGTTCGGGGTTGCCGCACGAATCGATGCGCTGGATGCCGCGACCCCCGATGCGATTCCGCCGGACCTGGCGCGCCGCTCGCCAATGCTGTCGCACCCGGTGTTTAACAGTTACCACTCGGAAACGGCGATGCTGCGCTACCTGCGCCGGCTGGCCGATCGCGACCTGGCGCTGGACCGCACGATGATTCCGCTGGGCTCCTGCACGATGAAGCTGAACGCGACCTCGGAAATGGTCCCGATCAGCTGGCCGCAGTTCGCCGATGTGCATCCGTACGCGCCCGAGGACCAGGCCCAGGGCTACCGGCAGCTGATCGATTCGCTGGAGCGCTGGCTGGCCGAGTGCGCGGGCTATGACGCGGTGAGCCTGCAGCCCAACGCCGGCTCGCAAGGCGAGCTGGCCGGGTTGCTGGCGATTCGGGCCTGGCAGCGCGCGCGCGGCCAGGCCCAGCGCGACATATGCCTGATTCCGGAAAGCGCGCACGGCACCAACCCGGCGTCGGCCCACCTGGCCGGGTTGCAGGTCGTTGCGGTGGCGTGCGACGCCGGCGGCAACGTCGATCTGGCCGACCTCGAGGCCAAGGCCACCCGCTATTCGGACCGGCTGGCCGCGCTGATGGTCACCTACCCGTCCACCCACGGCGTGTTCGAGGAGGCGATCGGCCCGATCTGCGACCTGGTGCATCGCCACGGCGGGCAGGTGTACGTCGACGGCGCCAATTTGAACGCGCTGGTCGGGCTGGCGGCGCCGGGCCGGTTCGGCGGCGACGTGTCGCACCTGAACCTGCACAAGACATTTTGCATTCCGCATGGTGGAGGCGGCCCGGGCATCGGCCCGGTCGCGGTCAAATCGCACCTGGCGCCCTTCCTGCCGGGGCGGATCGGATCGTCCGCTCCGGTCGGCCCGATCAGCGCGGCGCCGTACGGCTCGGCCGGCATCCTGCCGATCGTCTGGATGTATGTGACGATGATGGGAGGCAGCGGGCTGACGCGGGCCACGACCGTGGCGCTGCTCAGCGCCAACTACGTTGCCAGGCGTCTGGCGCCGCACTACCCGATCCTGTATTCGGGCCGCAACGGATTCGTCGCGCACGAATGCATCATCGACCTGCGCGCGCTCAAGGACACGAGCGGCGTGACCGCCGAGGATGTGGCCAAGCGGCTGATGGATTACGGGCTGCACGCGCCGACGGTGTCGTTCCCGGTCGCCGGCACGTTGATGATCGAGCCCACCGAATCGGAGCCGAAGGCCGAGCTCGATCGCTTCATCGAGGCGATGATCTCGATCCGCGCCGAGATCCGCGACATCGAGCAGGGCCGGATGGATCGGGCGGATAACCCCTTGAAAAACGCGCCGCACACGGCGGCGATGATTGCGGCCGACTCCTGGCCGCATCCGTACACCAGGCGCCAGGCAGCCTACCCGGCCGGTGTCGACCCGGTTGCCAAGGTATGGCCCGCGGTGGCCCGGATCGACAACGTCTACGGCGACCGCAACCTGATGTGCACCTGCCCGCCGCTATCGGCCTACGAAACGGCCGACGTTAGGTAAGCTTCGCGCCTCGAAACCGAGACATGAACCCCTCTGCCGCTTGCGGGAGAGGGCAGGGTGAGGGTCGATGCAATACGTCTACACCATGCGGCGGGTCAGCAAGACCGTGCCGCCCAAGCGCCAGATCCTGAAGAACATTTCGCTGTCGTTCTATCCGGGCGCCAAGATCGGCATGCTGGGGCTGAACGGATCGGGCAAATCGAGCCTGATGCGGATCATGGCCGGCGAGGACAGCAACTTCGACGGCGAAGCGGTTCCGATGCCGAATCTGAAGATCGGCTATCTGCCGCAGGAGCCGCAGCTCGACCCGAGCCGCACCGTACGCCAGTGCGTCGAGGAAGGCCTGGGTGAGCTCATCGAGGCGCGCACGCGCCTGGATGAGGTTTACGCGGCCTATGCGGAACCGGACGCCGACTTCGACAAGCTGGCAGCCGACCAGGCTCGCTACGAGGCGATCCTGGCCGCTGGCGGCGAGGATCTGGAGCACCAGCTCGAGATCGCCGCCGACGCGCTGCGGCTGCCGCCCTGGGAGGCCGTGATCCAGTCGCTGTCCGGCGGCGAGAAGCGGCGTGTTGCACTGTGCCGCCTGCTGCTGTCCAAACCCGACATGCTGCTGCTGGACGAGCCCACCAACCACCTGGATGCGGAAAGCGTCGAATGGCTGGAGCAGTATCTGCAGCGCTTCCCGGGCACGGTGGTGGGGATTACCCACGATCGCTATTTTCTGGACAACGCCTGCCAATGGATCCTGGAGCTGGATCGCGGCTACGGAATTCCCTGGCAGGGCAACTACAGCTCGTGGCTGGAGCAGAAGGAGCAGCGTCTGGAGGTCGAAGCCAAGCAGGAGGCTGGCCGCATCCGCGCGATGAAGCAGGAGCTCGAATGGGTCCGGCAGAACCCCAAGGGCCGCCAGGCCAAGAGCAAGGCACGGCTGGCCCGCTTCGACGAGCTCAACTCGGTCGAATACCAGAAGCGCAACGAGACCCAGGAAATCTTCATTCCGGTGGCCGAGCGCCTCGGCAACGAGGTGATCGGCTTCGAAGACGTCAGCAAGGGGTATGGAGATCGCCTGCTGATCGATCGGCTGTCGTTCAACGTACCGGCGGGAGCGATCGTCGGCATCATCGGGCCCAACGGCGCGGGCAAGTCGACGCTGTTCCGCATGATCAACGGGCGCGAGCAGCCCGATCAGGGCAAGGTCACGATCGGGCCGACGGTGAGGGCCGCTTTTGTCGATCAGTCGCGCGAGTCGCTGGCTTCGGACAAAACGGTCTGGGAGGAGGTATCCGGCGGCCAGGACCTGTTGACGGTGGGCAAGTTCGAGATGCCGTCGCGCGCCTACATCGGGCGCTTCAACTTCAAGGGAGCCGACCAGCAGAAGCGAGTCGGCCAGCTTTCGGGCGGCGAGCGCGGCCGGCTGTACCTGGCCAAGACGCTGATCGCGGGCGGCAACGTGCTGCTGCTGGACGAGCCGTCCAATGACCTGGACGTGGAGACGCTGCGCGCGCTCGAAGATGCATTGCTCGAGTTCGCCGGCAGCGTGCTGGTGATCTCGCACGACCGATGGTTCCTGGACCGGATCGCAACCCACATCCTGGCCTGCGAGGGCGATTCGCAGTGGGTGTTTTACCCGGGCAACTACCACGAGTACGAAGAAGACAAAAAGCGCAGGCTGGGCGAAGAGCAGGCCCGGCCGCACCGGCTTCGATTCAAGCCGCTGAAATAGCGGAACTCATCTATCGGAGATCAACATGATTCCAAGGTTTGCGCTGCTGGCCGTCTTGTCGATGCTGCCGGGAGCTGTGGCGACTGCGGCATCGTTCGAACTGCGCAGCACCGACGTAGGCGAGGGTGCCGCGCTCCCCAAGGCTCAGGTGTACTCGGGATTCGGCTGCACCGGGGATAACCTGTCGCCGGCCCTGAGCTGGACCGGCGCGCCGGCCGCCACGCAGAGCTTCGCGCTGACCGTGTATGACCCCGACGCGCCGACCGGAAGCGGCTGGTGGCACTGGATCGTGTACGACCTTCCGCCCACCACGACGTCGCTCCCACGGGGAATCGGACAGGCGGCGCCGCTGCCATCGGGTGCCGTGGAAGCGCGCAATGACTACGGGGCGCGCAGCTTCGGCGGAGCCTGCCCGCCGCCGGGCGACAAGCCGCACCGCTATATCTTCACGATCTACGCGCTGAAAGTCGGCAAGCTGGATGTGCCGCTCGACGCCAGTGCCGCCCTGGTCGGCTACTCGATCAACGCCAATCAGATCGGCAAGGCGACGATCACCGCACGCTACGGCCGCTAGCCCGCTGGCCCTTGTATGTTCAATGCAAGGGCAGTCATGAATCGTAAGCTTGTATCTGGCGCCGCCGGCCGCGGCCGTAAGCGGCCGGCGGCGCCTGCCGGCGATCTTGCCGAAAACAGTCTGTCCGTGGTGCGCGCCAAACCTGTATGGCCCTGGAGCCGAGAGCTCGTGGGAGAGCCTATGGTCAACGCGCAGCGGACTCTTTCTTCCGACCGTGTAACCCGAACAGTTGAAGACGTCATGAACGTGAATTTACAAGGCAGGGAAGCGGTAACAGCGGCGCGCGCTAACGCTGGAATCGACGTATCCAAGGATTGGCTGGACGTGGTCTTTGGCAGTCGATCGGAGCGATTTGCCAACGACGCTGCGGGGATGGAGTCGCTCACGGTGCTGCTGCGCCAGGAGGACATCGACCTGGTGGTGCTGGAAGCCTCCGGCGGCTACGAGGCGGCTGCAGCGGCGGCGCTGCACGCGGCGGGGATCGCGCTGGCGGTGGTCAACCCACGCCAAGCGCGCGACTTTGCCAAGTCCATGGGAGTGCTGGCCAAAACCGACAAGGTCGATGCCGGCGTGCTGCGCGCCTTTGCCGATGTGATCGCCCGTCACGAGAAGCGTAGCCGGTTCTTGCACGCGGTACCCGATGAGCAGCGGGCGCATCTGGCCGCTCTGGTGACCCGTCGCCGGCAGTTGCTGGAGATGCGCACCGCCGAGTCCAACCGCCTGGCCATGGCCCACAAGGCCGCGCGTAAGAGCTTGGCGGTGATCATCCGGGCCTTGGACAAGCAGCTGTCGGAAATCGATCAGGACCTGGAGCGGCACATCCGCGAGCACTTCAAGCCCCTGGCCGACCTGCTGCGAAGCGTCAAGGGCGTCGGTCCGGTCACGAGCCAGGCACTGGCGGCAACACTGCCTGAGCTGGGGCGCCTGGACCGCCGCGCCATCGCCACCCTGGTGGGGGTCGCCCCGCTGGCTTGCGACTCGGGCAAACGACGCGGCAGTCGTCACATCTGGGGCGGGCGGGCCGAGGTACGCCACGCCCTTTACATGGCGACCCTGACAGCGACTCGGTACAACCCGGTCATCCGCGCCTTCTACGAGCGCCTGCTGGCCAAGGGCAAGCCCTTCAAAGTCGCCATGGTCGCCAGTATGCGCAAGCTGCTGACCATCCTGAACGCCATGGTCCGCGATGGAACTCCATGGAATGCCCAGCTCCACGTCAAAAATCCTTGACATCAATCACAGTTGCTCTCCCGC
>DATBCD010000100.1:0-14733 GCA_036270655.1 Burkholderiaceae bacterium | reverse complement strand
TGGAGTTCTTCGATTCGATGAGGAGCCCCCCGTACGTGCCTATTTGAAGCGAGTGGACCGAAACCGGCGTTATTGCGTCGGCCGACGCGTAGGCCGGGATGCAGGCGTCGCTCGTCGCGCCCGGCACCTTGCGCGGGCTCCAGTTCGCGGGGTTGCTCCACAGGCCGTCATTCGCATTCCCGGTCCAGGTGGCGGTACACGTCTGTGCCTGCGCCAAGCTGCCCCAAGCGATGGCGGTGGCCAGCAAAGCGCCTGCACGCACGAGCGTCGTCAGGTTGTGCGTAGTTTTCATAGAGATATCCTTCATCTTTGGTGACGCGTGGGGTAACGGTATCTCGGCGATCGACCTGTAACGTGAGTCGCACTCGATGGATCCCTGATACTCGGATCGGATGTCATGCTTCCGAGCTTGTTAGTCGCTCCAAGCTGCTCCGTCAATGGGGTGTGACCCGACGACTGCGCTCTCGCGTGCAAACAAAAAAAGTTTTACGACGTTGTTGAACCGGAAAGAGTTTGGCGGGAATACACCGCGTTTTGCCGACAATCTCGTTCGGATAAATCGAAATCTGGCAAGCCGTGCTTGTTGCTGCGCGAGGGCGTCAAGCTCGCGTTGAACGTTCAAGTCACCCCGCGCGAGCGCAAGCCGGTTTATTCGCGCGCGACTCGGTTTGATTCAATCGGATGTGCCAAACGTCTGAATGTTAATTCGACTGCATGGATGCGTTCACCGCGGATGGCGTTTTGCCCCGGGGCGGGCTCCCCATTGACATCGAGACGCATCGGCGGACACCAGGGCCGCTCGTCGGTATCAAACCGATCGTCGCAATTGCACGCTCCTTGAAAAGGAGACGACCGTGAGACCAATTACCGCGTCTTTGGTTACTTCGGGCCGATGGCCGGTCCGCTCAGGCTTGAACGCAATTGCCTCAGGCACCAGTTGTTGCAGCGCGAGACACGGTAGTTCACGTCGGCACAGGAAGTGGAAGCCTCGGGCAGCGCCTGGACGGAAGCGTAAGATTTACGCGGAGGTTGCTTTTCCCTGCGCCTCTTCACGGGGGTGTCAAACATGAGACCGCTCCACGGCCGTTCCGGTTTGTTTATTGTTCTTTGTGCTTTTCTACCTTGCCTTACCCTTGAGCAGGCTGTCCAAGCAGCCGCCGCTGGCGGGCAGACCGCGCAGCCTAGTGTGCCTCTCTACGACAATCTGGGTAACCTGCATTACGCCATCAGCACAAAGAATGCTCTGGCCCAGAAGTACTTCGACCAGGGTTTGAGGCTTACTTACGGCTTCAACCACGCCGAAGCGATTCGCGCGTACGCCGAAGCGGCGCGACTCGATCCGCACTGTGCCATGTGCTATTGGGGCATCGCACTCGACTACGGTCCCAACATCAACGCGCCGATGGACGCCGACGGCGGCGTGAAAGCGTACGCCGCCGTCCAGCAAGCACTGGCGCTACTGCCTTATGCGAGCGCGGAAGAGCAGGGCTATATCCATGCAGTGGCGACGCGCTACGTCGCGAAGCCGGAGGCGGATCGAACGGCACTGGACCGTGCCTACGCCCATGCCATGGGGAAGCTGGCCGCCAAGTATCCGGATGATCTCGACGCGCAGACGCTATATGCCGAATCACTGATGGATCTGCGGCCGTGGGATTACTGGACGCACGACGGCAAGCCGCAGCCGAGCACGTCGATCATCACGACCACCTTGGAGAACGTGATCCAGCGCAGTCCCAACCACGCGGGAGCTTGCCACTACTACATCCATGCGGTCGAGGCGGCTTACCCGGAAAAGGCCGTACCTTGTGCAGACCGACTGGCATCGCTCATGCCGGGCGCCGGCCATCTTGTACACATGCCGGCGCATATCTACGTTCGCGTGGGGCGCTGGGCCGATGCCATCAAGGCCAATCAGCACGCTATTCACACGGACGAGACGTACATCATTGATCAGCATCCGTCGGCGGGCATGTATTCCATGGGCTACTACCCGCACAACATTCACTTCCTTGAGTTTGCTGCGACCATGGCCGGCAACAGCAGCATGGCACTCGAGTCAGCGCATAAGCTCGCGGGCAAGGTCGATCCCGGAATGGTGACGCAGATCGGCCTGTTGCAGACCATGATAGTCACGCCGCAGCAGGCTGAAATCCGTTTCGGCCACTGGCAGGAGATTCTTGCCGAACCAGCGCCACCCGCCACGTTGCACTACCCCATGGGCATGTGGCACTACGCCCGTGGCGTTGCTTACGCGATGCAGGGTAATCTCAACAACGCGGACGCCGAGCTCGCAGAGCTGCAGAAGATGGCGGCGGACCCGGCATTGAGGACGTTTATGGTTGACAGCGGCAACGCCGCCGCGCCGTTGTTGCAAATTGCCTGCCGTGTCCTCTCTGGCCAAATTGCGTCCAAACGCGGTGCCACCGAAGCCGCTGTGAGCTACTTCACGCAGGCTGTCGAAACGGAGGACCAGCTCGCCTATGTGGAACCCCCGAGTTCGCCGATTCCGGTGCGTCAACAGTTCGGCGCATTCCTGTTGGCGAATGGCCGGGCGGGCGACGCCGAGGCAGCGTACCGCGAGGACCTGGCGCGTTTTCCGGAAAACGGATGGTCGCTCTATGGTCTGGCGGTGAGCCTGCGCGCGCAGGGCAAAACCGCCGAGGCGGACGCTGTCCAGGCCCGCTTCAAGCGGGCGTGGATCCTGTCCGACGTGAAGCTCACGGCTTCGGTGTTTTAGGTCGCGCAATGGTTGGCAGGGATTCACTCCCTGCCACGTATCCCACGCTCCGAGGGACCCGCACCCGCGGGTCGACGCTACGTCCGAATGACCGAAGTCGTCTTCGCGCCCGCCCTCATCCTGTCCTTCTCCCGCTGGCGCGGGAGAAGGGGCCCTGCAGCGACCTGCTCCCACTGGCGTGGGAAGGGACCTGCTAAACAACGGATGACCGGATGTGCGTCAAGCGACCGCGCGCTGGGCGCGTTTGCGCTCGTGCTCCTTCAGGTAGCGCTTGCGCAGGCGGATGCTGGTGGGAGTGACCTCGACCAGCTCGTCGTCGGCGATGAACTCCACCGCCAGCTCCAGGCTCAGCCGGATCGGCGGCGTCAGGTCGATGTGCTCGTCCTTGCCGGCGGCACGCACGTTGGTGAGCTTCTTTTCCCGGCTCGGATTGACCACCAGGTCGTTGTCGCGCGAGTGAATGCCGATGATCATGCCCTCGTATAGGGGATCGCCCGGCGAGACGAACATGCGGCCGCGCTCCTGCAGCTTCCATAGCGCGTAGGCCACCGCCTCGCCGTCCTCCTGGGACACCAGCACGCCGTTGCGCCGCTCGCCCAGCTCGCCCGGCTGGGCCGGCGCGTAGTCGTCGAAGACGTGGCTCATCAGGCCGGTGCCGCGCGTCATCGTCATGAAGTCGCCCTGAAAGCCGATCAGCGCGCGCGCCGCGATCCGATACTCGAGGCGCACCCGCCCTCGGCCATCCGGGTGGAACTCGATCAGGCTGCCGCGCCGCCGTCCCATCTCCTCCATCACCGCCCCCTGGTGCGTTTCCTCCACGTCCAGGGTCAGCAGCTCGAAGGGCTCGGAGCGCACTGCGTCGATGTCGCGGTATACGACGCGCGGACGGGAAACCGCCAGCTCGAAGCCCTCGCGGCGCATGTTCTCCACCAGGATCGTCAGGTGCAGCTCCCCGCGTCCGGCCACCTCGAACACGGTCTCGTCGTCGGTTTCCCGCATCCGCATCGCGACGTTCGACTTGAGCTCGCGCTGCAACCGCTCGCGCAGCTGGCGGCTGGTCACGAAGCGCCCCTCGCGGCCGGCCAGCGGACTGGTGTTGACGCAGAAATTCATCAGCAGCGTCGGCTCGTCGATCCGAAGCATCGGCAGCGGATCGGGCGCGTCGAGCTGGCAGATCGTGGTGCCGACGTTCAGCTCCTCGATCCCGTTGACCAGCACGATGTCGCCCGCGAGCGCCTCCGCAACCGGCTGCCGCTCCAGGCCCTTGAACATCAGCACCTGGTTGATACGGCCCCGCACCGGCGTGCCCCCGGGGCCGTCGATCGCGATCACGTCCTGCGCCGAGCGGATGCGGCCGCGGCGCACCCGTCCGATTCCGATCTTGCCGACGTAGCTGGAGTAGTCGAGCGAGCAGATCTGCAGCTGCAGCGTGCCGTCCGGATCCTCGTCGCGCACTGGAACGTGGCGCAGGATCGCCTCGAACAGCGGCCGCATCGAACCGCCGCCGTCCGCTCCCGGCAGCTCCTCGAGGTGCTCGACCGCATAGCCGCTCAGCGCCGAGGCGTAGATCACCGGGAAGTCCAGCTGATCTTCGGTCGCGCCGAGCTTGTCGAACAGGTCAAAGGTCGCGTTCACGACGAAAACAGGCCGCGCGCCCGGTCGGTCGATCTTGTTGACCACGACGATGGGCTTCAGTCCCAGCGCCAGCGCCTTGCGCGTGACGAAGCGCGTCTGCGGCATCGGCCCTTCGACCGCATCGACCAGCAGCAACACCCCGTCGACCATCGACAGCACCCGCTCGACCTCGCCTCCGAAGTCGGCGTGGCCCGGCGTGTCGACGATGTTGATGTGGGTTCCCTCGTATTCGACCGCGCAGTTTTTCGCCAGAATCGTGATGCCGCGCTCGCGCTCCAGGTCGTTGCTGTCCATCACCCGCTCGGCGACCACCTGGTTGTCCCGGAACGTGCCGGACTGCCTGAGCAGCTTGTCCACCAGCGTGGTCTTGCCGTGATCGACGTGCGCGATGATTGCGATGTTGCGAAGTGCCCTGCCGTTCATTGTTGCAACTCCTGCACCGGCACCTGGCTCAACAAGCGGCGGGCGATCAACGTGCCGTGGTCCACCGTGGCCACACCGAGCAGGCGCCCCTGCGGGCCGTACACGCGCGCGCGCTGGGCGCTGGGCGCGCCGCACGCAACCTGCCTGCCGCACCTCAACTGCTCGCAGGCCTGCGGGTCCAGGTCGACCCTGGGCAAGGTCTGCAGCATCGCATCGACCGGGAGCAGCCGTTCGCGCCGCAACGCGGGCGGCAGCTGCTCGAGCTGATCCAGCCCGATCGCATCGCCGATGTCGAACGGCCCGACGCGGGTGCGGCGCAGCGCCCCCAGGTGCGCGCCGCAGCCCAGCGCCGCGCCGATGTCCTCGCCCAGCGTGCGCACATACACGCCCTTGCCGCACTCGACCCCGATGGTCGGCTCGAGCCCGTCCCAGGCGATCGTCCACAGCCGGCGGATCGTCACGGCGCGCGCGCTGCGCTCGACCTCGACGCCCTGGCGCGCCAGCCGGTACAGCGGCTGGCCGTTGCGCTTGAGCGCCGAATGCATCGGCGGCACCTGCTCGAGGCTTCCGGTGAAGCGGGACAGAACCGATTCGAAGTCCGCTTCGGTCACCTCGACCAGCCGCCTGCCGGTGACTTCCCCCTCCGAGTCGCCGGTGGTGGTGGTCGCTCCCAGCACCAGCCGCGCCTCGTAGCGCTTGTCGGCATCGAGCAGATCAGCCGAGAACTTGGTCGCCTCCCCGAACGTCAGCGCCATCAGCCCGCTCGCCAGCGGATCGAGCGTGCCGGTGTGGCCGCCCTTGCGGGCATTGAGCAGGCGGCGGGCGCGCTGCAGGGCAGCGTTGGAGCTGGCCCCGACCGGCTTGTCCAGCAGCAGGACCCCGTCGACGGTTTCGAAGCGCGCGTTTCGCATCGCAGGGCCGCATTCAGCCGGATCCGCCGCGGCCGACCGCTTCGTTGATCAGGCGGTCGATCCGAAAGCCTTCTTCGACCGACGCATCATGAACAAAATGCAAGCGTGGCACGGTGCGGATATGCAGGCGTTTGAACAGCAGGTTGTGCAGATGCCCGGCGGCGGCATTCAAGCCCTCTTCGGCCTGCACGGCAGGCGTTCCGATCACGGTGAAAAAGACCTTGGCATACGCCAGATCCGGCGACACATCCACTTCGCTGATGGTCACCAGGCCGATGCGCGGGTCGCGCAAATCGCGCACGATCAGGTCCGCCAGCTCGCGCTGGATCTGCTCGCCAATCCGTTGAGTTCGGTTCGTCTTCATCACTCTGTGCCTACGGCGCAAGGGCGGCCGGAAAACGTAGCGAGCGGCCCGCGGCCGAGCGGGGCAAAGTCAGTCACGGAAGATCACGCAGCGACCCTCTCCCCTGGCCCCTCTCCCGCAAGCGGGAGAGGGGAGGCCAGTCGCTTTACGAACCCTCGTCAGAGCGTTCGGGCGACTTCCTGTACCTCGAAGATCTCGAGCTGATCGCCTTCCTTCAGGTCCTCGTAGCCCTTCAACGACAGACCGCATTCGAATCCGGCCTTGACCTCGCGCGCGTCGTCCTTGAAGCGCTTGAGCGAATCGAGCTCTCCGGTCCAGATCACCACGTTGTCGCGCAGCAGCCGCGCGCGCGACGTGCGCCTGACCAGCCCGTCGAGCACCATGCAGCCGGCCACGGTGCCGACCTTGGGGATCCGGAACACCTGGCGCACCTCGACCAGCCCGAGCACCTGCTCGCGCTGCTCCGGAGCCAGCATGCCCGACAGCGCAGCCTTCACGTCGTCGACCGCGTCGTAGATGATGTTGTAGTAGCGGATGTCGATCCCGTTGGACTCGGCCAGCTTGCGCGCGGTCTGCTCGGCGCGCACGTTGAAGCCCACGATCACGGCCCTGGACGCGAGCGCCAGGTTCACGTCGCTTTCGGTGATGCCGCCGACCTGGGCGTGGACGATGTTGACCTTGACTTCATCGGTCGAAAGCTTGGTGAGCGCATGCGCCAGCGCCTCCTGCGAGCCCTGCACATCGGCCTTGATGATCAGCGCCAGCGTCTTGGCGCCTTCTCGCGTCATGTCGTCGAAAATGTTCTCGAGCTTGGCCGCCTGCTGCTTGGCCAGCTTGGTGTCGCGGAACTTGCCCTGGCGGAACAGGGCGATCTCGCGCGCCTTGCGCTCGTCGCCCAGCACCATCAAATCGTCGCCGGCGGCCGGAACGTCCGACAGCCCCTGGATCTCGACCGGGATCGACGGGCCGGCGCTCTGGATCGCCTTGCCGGACTCGTCCAGCATCGCGCGCACGCGCCCGAAGCTGCTGCCGGCCAGCACGACGTCGCCACGCTTCAGCGTTCCCGACTGCACCAGCACCGTGGCCACCGGACCGCGCCCCTTGTCGAGCTGCGATTCGATGATCAGCCCCTTGGCCGGGCCGTCGCGCACGGCTTTGAGCTCCAGCACCTCGGCCTGCAGCAGCACGTTTTCAAGCAGCTCGTCGATGCCCTCGCCGGTCTTGGCCGACACCGGAACGAACGGCGAATCGCCGCCGTATTCCTCGGGCACGACCTCCTGCGCCACCAGCTCCTGCTTGACGCGGTCCGGATTGGCTTCCGGCTTGTCGATCTTGTTCAGCGCAACCACGATCGGCACCTTGGCGGCCTTCGCGTGGTGGATCGCCTCGATCGTCTGCGGCATGACGCCGTCGTCGGCCGCCACCACCAGGATCACCAGGTCGGTGGCACGCGCGCCGCGGGCGCGCATCGCGGTAAACGCCTCGTGGCCGGGCGTGTCCAGGAACGTGATCACGCCGCGCGGCGTGTCGACGTGATAGGCCCCGATGTGCTGGGTGATGCCGCCCGCCTCGCCGGCCGCCACCTTGGCGCGCCGGATGTAGTCGAGCAGCGATGTCTTGCCGTGGTCGACGTGGCCCATCACGGTCACGACCGGCGGACGGGGCACCGGCTCGCCGTTGGACACGGTCGCCAGACCGGGCTCGAGCAGAAAAGCCTCGGGGTCGTCGAGCTTGGCGGCGAAGGCCTTGTGGCCCATCTCCTCGGCCACGATGATCGCCGTTTCCTGATCCAGGACCTGGTTGATCGTCACCATCTGGCCCAGCTTCATCAGGATCTTGATCACCTCGGAAGCCTTGACCGACATCTTGTGCGCCAGGTCGGCCACCGTGATCGTTTCCGGCACCGAAACCTCCCGCACCACGCTTTCGGCCGGCGCCGCCATCGCGGATTTTTCCCGTTCGTCGGTGCGCCGGTGACCCTTTGGCCCGCGCCAGGCGGCAGTGCCGGCGCCGGCGTCCCCGCGCGTTTTGATCGTGCGGCGCTTGGCCGCGTCCTCGGACCAGCTGGAGGCGAGCTTGACCGACTTGACTTCCTTCGCTCCGGGCTTCTTCTCGTCCTTTTTCTCCTCGGCGGGCTTGCCGTCGGCCTTGACCGCCGGCCGGTGCAGCGTGCCTTCCGGCGCAGGCACTTTCAGCACCTTCTTGGGCGCGGCCATCATCGTCTTGATGGCAGCCACTTCCTCGTCGACGGCCCGGCGGGCGCGCTCCTGCGCCTGGCTGGCAGCCTGCTGCTGTGCCGCTGTAGTCTCGGCCGCGCGGCGCGCGGTCTCCTGCTCGGCCTGCGACCGCTGCTGCTCGGCCAGCGCGTCTTCCTCCACGGTGCGCGATTTTTCGCTCGCTTCGCGCTTGCGCCGCTCGGCTTCCTCGAGCTCGCGCTGCGCGCGCTCGGCCCGCTCGCGCGCCTCCGCAACCTGCCGGGCCACCAGTTCGGCTTGATGCCGTTCCTCTTCCTCGCGCCGCGCCAGCTCCACGGGGTCGATCACCGGGACGGTTGGTGCCGCTTCGGCCTCCGACTCGACGTCGCGCTTGACGAACACGCGCTTCTTGCGCACTTCGACCTGGATCGTGCGCGCCTTGCCGCTCGAGTCGGCCTGCTTGATGGCCGACGTCTGCCGCCGCGTCAGCGTGATCTTGCGCTTCTCGATCTCCAGGCCGCCGTGTGCCTTGCGAAGCGCCTCGAGCAGGCGTGCCTTGTCATCCTCACTGAGCGAGTCCGTTTCGGCGCGCTTTTCCACGCCCGCCGCGCGCAGCTGCTCCAGCAGCACCTGCGGCGCCAGTTTCAGCTCCGTTGCAAATTGCGCGACTGTATTCGGTTGCATGCTCGCTCGGGTTCCTAGGTCTTGCTCTCAAACCAATGGGCTCGCGCCGCCATGATCAGACGGCCGGCCCGTTCGGCGTCGATGCCGGTCATCTCGGTCAGCTCGTCGACGCCCAGGTCGGCCAACTCGTCGCGTGAACGCACGCCGTTGGACGACAGCTTGATCGCCAACTCGGTTTCCATGCCGTCCAGGTCCAGCAGCGAACGGTCGGTCTGGTCCAGGTCTTCCTCGCGCGCGATCGCCTCGGTGAGCAGCGCGTTGCGCGCGCGCGTGCGCAACTCCTCGACCGTCTCCTGATCGAATGCCTCGATCTCGAGCAGCTCGGCCACCGGCACGTAAGCGATCTCCTCCAGGCTTGAGAAGCCTTCGCCGATCAGGATGTTCGCGATTTCCTCGTCGACGTCCAGCCGCTTCATGAACATGGCGCGGATCCCGGTCTGCTCGCTTTCCTGCTTCTGCGTCGACTCCTCGGCGGTCATGATGTTGATCTGCCAGCCGGTCAGCTCCGAGGCCAGCCTGACGTTCTGACCGCTGCGCCCGATCGCGATCGCCAGATTGTCCTCGTCGACCACAACGTCCATCGCGTGCTTGTCCTCGTCGACCAGGATCGACGACACGTTGGCCGGGGCCAGCGCGCCGATCACGAACTGGGCCGGATCGTCCGACCACAAAACGATGTCGACGCGCTCGCCGGCCAGCTCGTTGGTCACCGCCTGCACGCGCGAACCGCGCATTCCCACGCACGTTCCGATGGGGTCGATCCGGCGGTCGTTGGTCCAGACGGCGATCTTGGCGCGAACGCCCGGGTCGCGCGCGGCTGACTTGATCTGAAGCAGGCCCTGTTCGATTTCCGGAACCTCCAGCTCGAACAGCTTCATCAGGAACTCGGGCGAGGTGCGCGAAAGGATGATCTGCGGGCCCCGCAACGCGCGGTCGACCTTGGCCACGAGGGCGCGCACCCGGTCGCCGACCCGAAGGTTTTCCTTCGGAATCATCTCCGAGCGCGGCAGCCTCGCCTCGACCTTGCCGATCTCGATGATCGCGTCGCCCTTATCCATCCGCTTGACCGTGCCGTTCACGATCGCATCGTTGCGGGCCAGGAACTCGCTGAGCAACTGCTCGCGTTCGGCGTCGCGGATCTTCTGCAGGATCACCTGCTTGGTGTCCTGGGCGAAGCGGCGCCCCAGATCCTGCCGCGGCAGCTGCTCCTCGATGTACTCGTCGACCTCGATGTCGGGTATCTGGTCGCGCGCGTCCGACAGGATGATCTGATGCCCCGGCTCCTGCAGTCCTGCCTCGTCGGGCACGACCAGCCAGCGCCTGAACGCGTCGTACTCGCCGCTCTCGCGGTCCACCGACACGCGCACGTCGACGTCTTCTTCGGCAAACAGCCGCTTGGTCGCCGACGCGAGCGCCGATTCCAGCGCACCGAATACCGTCTCCTTCGGAACGTTCTTCTCGCGTGCCAGCGCGTCAACCAGCAGCAGGATTTCTCTGCTCATCGCTGTCCTTCCTGATGTCCTCTTGAGCCCGGCGATCCGCCCCCGAAATCGAACTTGGGCACCAGACGGGCTTTTTCAATAGCGGCCAGCGGAAGCTCGAGCGTCTCTTGCGCCACGGGCGCGCGTCGCGAGGCCGATTTGCGGCCGCGAACCGGGCCGGTTTGCGCGCTGCCGCCCTCGGCAGCCACCTGCAGCCGCACCGTCTCGGCGCCGGCCTGCCCGTCAAGGCCCAGCAGTCTGCCCTGAAAGCGGCGACGCCCCTGCAACGGCTCCTTCAGCTGCAACGCAACCGGCGAGCCGGCGAAGCGGACGAAGTCCCGCGGCCCGATCAGCGGCCGGTCCAGTCCCGGAGAGCTGACCTCGAGCCGTTCGTAGTCGACCTGCTCGACCGCCATCAGATGGGTCAGCTGTCGACTGATCCGCTCGCAGTCAGCCAGGCCGATTGCGCCGGCCGGCGACGTCGTGTCGACCGTCACACGCAGCAGGCCGTTGGCCGCGCGCTGCACGTCGACCAGCTCGTAGCCAAGGCCGCGAACGGTCGGTTCGATCAGATCGCGCACCGCACCCCCAGCGCCACTTCGCATCCGTTATCCATCCCCCGTAAAAAAAAATGGGCCAGCTGCCCATTTTTTCTGGTCCTAACAGGCTGGCGCCGCGTATCCGGACCGCAGAACCCTCCCCGGATTCCCCTACCGAATGCAGCCGCCACTAACGCTTGAATCGGCTGGATCCACCACACCCGGTGGCCTGCTGCGCAGGCGATCGAATGTCGATCCAACCCACCCGGCCTGGGCCGGGGTGCCCTTTTCCGGGCAATTGGAGATTATATAGGCTCGGCCGCCGGGGGAAAACCGTCCCGCGTCAGTGGCGCGGCCAGGGTGCAGGCCGGTCTAACCAAGCCCGCGGCCCGGCTTGGGCCGCCGGAAGCGGTTCTGCAAACCCGGACTGGCCCGCGGGCTGTGGGGGTGGGTCCCGTTGGCGATATAGCTCACCGTGCTGGTCATCGGATCGGGTTGGCGCATTGGCCCGCCTCCGGGGCGTCCACCAGACGGCTTGCCACGCCGCGGTCCGTCGCCGCGCCGCGGTCCGCCCGGCCGGCTGCGCGTCGCTTCGGACCCGATACCCAGATCGTGCAGCCATGCCTCGACCCAGCCCGGCGCCAGCTCCATGAAGCGGCCGCGCGCGAGCGACCGAGGAAGCGCGATCGAGCCGAAGCGGATTCGAATCAGCCGGCTCACCTGCAGCCCGATCGCCTCGAATATGCGCCGGATCTCGCGGTTGCGACCCTCTTTGATCACGCATCGGTACCAGTGGTTCACGCCCTGCCCGCCGGCGTCTTCCAGGCGGGTAAAGCGCGCCGGCCCGTCGTCCAGCTCGATTCCTTCGAGCAGGCGCTGGCGCTGCTCATCGGTGAGCTGCCCGACCACGCGCACCGCGTACTCCCGCTCCACTTCGAAGCGCGGATGCGACAGGCGATTGGCCACGTCTCCCGATGTGGTCACCACCAGCAGACCCTCGGTGTTCAGATCCAGGCGCCCCACCGAGAGCCAGCGACCGCCCGAGACCTTGGGGAAACGCTCGAACACGGAGGGCCTGGCTTGCGGGTCGTCGTGCGAAACGATCTCCCCGGTCGGCTTGTGATAGATCAGCACCCGGGGCGGCTTGCCGGGCTGGCGGCGCTGCAACGGCTTGCCGTTGATTCGAACCTGGTCGGTCGGCAGCACGCGCTGGCCCACGTGCGCGGGCTGACCGTTCACCGAGACCCGGCCGGCCACGATCAGCTCTTCCATTTCGCGGCGCGAGCCGATTCCGGCGTCGGCCAGCACCTTGTGCAGCTTGTCGGATTGGGCGTTCAGGGCCGACTGCGCGGCGCGACGTCCCCGCTCGAGCAACTCGCGCGGCAACGGCTGCTCCGGCATCGCCGACGCGCTCAGCTCCTCGCCATCGGCCAGCGGCAGCGAGGGCTCCGCCTCGCGCGTCTCACCGGTCCCGGCCTCACGGTTGGCCTCGCGGCTGGGGCCACCGGCCCCGGCCTCACGGTTGGCCTCGCGGCTGGGGCGGTCGCCACGGCCGCGACGGCGCCGCCCAAGCGGGCCTCGCAGCCGGCGTTCCCCGTCCCCGCCACCAGAAGCAGGGCCGGGCCGCTGCGGCTCGTCGCCGTCTGCATTGCCGTCCGCATCGCGGTCGGCGTCCGCAGGCGCCTCGCCAGCCTGCGGCTGTGATGCGGGCGATGTCGACGCCTCGGCCGCAGCCTGATCCGGTGCCTGCGGCGCGGGCTCGGCCGATGTCTCGGGTGAGGCCTCGGCGCCTTGCGGCGATTCGGTCGACGCAACCTCGATTGCCGACGGCTGACTCATGATACGGGCGACACCCATGAGGAAGAGGATTGGACCGGTTCGGCCGCTGGCGCCACAGCGCCCACATCGGCCTCGGGGATCAATGCAGCATGTGTCATCGGCAGCTCCAACTCCAATGGTTGTGGTGCCGCATCGCCATTTGCAAGCGGCGGCAGCTCCTGCAGCGACCGCAGTCCCAGATCGTCGAGGAAGGCGCGCGTGGTCGCCAGCAGCGCCGGCCGGCCGGGCACCTCGCGATGGCCCACCGTTTCGATCCAGCCCCGCTCCTCGAGCGTCCTTATCACCTGCGTTGAGACGGTCACGCCCCGGATCTCCTCGATGTCACCCCGTGTCACCGGCTGTCGGTACGCAATGATTGCCAGGGTCTCGAGCACTGCTCTCGAATAGCGCGCCGGTTTATCCGGATTGAGCCGTTCCAGATACGTCCGCATGGCCGGCGTGCTCTGGAAGCGCCAACCCGAAGCCAGGCAGACCAGTTCAACTCCTCGACCTTGCCAGTTGCGGCGCAACTCATCCAGCAGCGCCTGCAGCGTTCCACTGTCTAATTCGCCGCCGAACAGCTTGTCGATGTCGGTCAGTGGGAGCGGCTGCTGAGCCGTCAGAAGCGCTGCCTCCAGGACGATCATCGCCTCACGCGCGTTCATGTTCTCCGTTCAAGTCGGTTCGGGCTGGCCATCGCGCGGATCGCGTTCGCGATGCAAGTTCCCCAAACCAATCCCGGATCCAGTGATCAATGCCACCCGCCGCACGGGGACGGTCATGGCAGACTGCCCGCGCCGGGCCGAGACGTACGATCAGAAAACGGGTCGATCCGGAAGCATCCGGGGGTCCGCGCGCTTTACCCCAATAACGGCGCGCTCCGTAAGTGGCTGCATCAATAAGCAGCGTCAGCGGCTTCCGATGACTGGGCAGTGTATCACGCGACCTCGCGCGTACAAACAGGCAATGGGGAACGGATGTCAGGGAAATGCCGGCGCGGCCCGAAGTAAATGCAGGACATGGCCAGGCCAGATTGACTTGCGCCGCCGATCGACACTGTATATATTTACAGTATCCGTCATTGGCCGAGCCTTCAAACCCATGAGCACCGACACCACACTGTCCCTGACCGCCCGTCAAAACGAAATCCTCGAGTTCATCCGCCACGCGCTGAGCACTCGCGGAGTGCCGCCGACACGGGAAGAGATTGCGCGCGCCTTCGGGTTCCGGTCGCTGAACGCCTCCGAACAGCATCTGCAGGCGCTGCAGAGAAAAGGACTGATCGAGCTGCTGGCAGGCACTTCGCGCGGCATCCGGCTCAAGGGCGGCACGCAGGATTCGATCGGAGCGGCGGCTCGAGAATTCGGCCTGCCACTGATCGGCAAGGTGGCAGCCGGCAGCCCGATCCTGGCCCAGGAAAACGTGCTCAGGCATCCGGTCGTCGACGCAGCCCTGTTCAAACCGCGCGCCGACTACCTGCTCGAGGTGCGCGGCATGAGCATGCGCGACGCCGGCATCCTGGATGGCGATTGGCTGGCGGTGCATCGGCAGGAGCAGGCATTGAACGGGCAGGTCGTCGTCGCGCGACTGGGCGACGAAGTCACCGTCAAGCGCTTCCGGCTCAAAGGCACGCGGGCCGAGCTCATCGCCGAGAACCCCGATTACGCACCGATCATCGTGGATTTGAAGCGCGAAGCGCTTGCGATCGAAGGATTGGTGGTCGGCGTGATCCGGGCGTCACTGTAATGCTGATGCGGGCTGCCCACCTGGTTCCTATGCTGCGCGCAGCCGGTATGACGGCTGTTCCCGAGGTCTGGCACGCCGATGATCCGGCACTGGCAGCCACGGCTGCCGAATGTGCGTCCAGCGGCTTCGACACCTTGGACGCCGAGTTGCCCGGCGGCGGCTGGCCGCATGGCCAACTGGTCGAATTACTGTACGAC
>DATBCD010000099.1:0-3199 GCA_036270655.1 Burkholderiaceae bacterium | reverse complement strand
CCCCGCGTCCGGACCGTATTCGATTCGCTTCATACCGCCGCTCTTTTTTCGGGCCGACCCCAGCTGCCCAGTGTGGAGGTGCGATCGGGCGGCAGCACGTCGAACACATGCAGCGGCGTCTGAGGGGGCGCTGCGGTGCGGTCCAGAACGCCCGGGGCGACCGCCAGTAAGCCGGCGCGGATGTGTGGATCGCGCGCCGCCGCCGTCATCACCTCAGGGTCGACCCAGACCGGGCGGCCTTCCTCGATGCGCAGATAGATGCGCCCGCTGGCCTGCTCGGCAAAGGTCACCTGGTGCAACTGGCGCACGCATTGCAGCAGGAAGTCCGTGTTGTGCTCCGGCTTCAACGCCTGCTCCCCGGCGTCGCTGAACAACTGGGCGGGCGAGGTGGCGTCCACGTTGACCTTGCGATATCGCTCCACGTCCATCATGCACTTGACGTCGAGCACGAACACTTCGCTGTTCCACCCGAACGCCACGGTGCGCGGGGGCTGACCCAGCTCGACGCTGTTGTCCAGGAATTCGAAATGGACCCTCTTGTCGGTGCGGCGCGCCCAGGTCAGAAACAGGTGAGGCATCCCCGAATAGGCCTCGATGCTGTGGGCCAGGATGTCGTCCACCGCCTTGTAGCGGCCGAATTCCAGCCCGCGCTTCCACGCGCGTTCCACCAGGGCGTCGGGCGGCGTGATCATGAAGAAGAAGTAGATTACCTGTCCGAACCGGCTGAGCAGCTGGTCGGCGGTCCGCTCGGACTGGAACAGGAAGCTTCCAAACCGGAACCGGTCGATCAACAGGTGCGTCGTGCGTCCCCGCTCCGCTTTGGCCTCCACGTAACGATCCAGCTTGCGATCGATGATGGCCAGCTCCTCCGCCGTCAGCATGCCGCCGTAGCGGTGGTCAGGTCCGAGCGACGCGTAGTCGATCAGTTGCTTGCGCCAGATGTCCGGACTGATCAGTGCGAAGTCGCTCCAGTTGGCGCCGATCCGATCCGCCAACGCATGCTGCAGCGGCCGCAATGTGCTCTTGCCCGATGCCGACGGGCCCTTGGTGTTCATCACGATGGCAGGATCCCGGTGCGACAGCAGCCGGTAGCCTTCGCGACGCGCCGCCTCGAGCACGTGTTGATCGATCAGGTGACCGATCTGCTTCGCGCAGAATTCGTTGCAGGCCATGTCGACGGCCACCGAACCGGCCAGCTCCGAAGCGGTGCGCGAGCTGCCGACTTTTCCGTACAGCGCGCGGAAAATCTTGACCAGCGCGCGCAGCGCCGCCGCCCGAGGGCCGCCAACTCCCCCTCGCAACTCGGTTTGATGGTCGGCGGCGTCGGCTTCAGCGGCCATCTTTTCCCATTCATCGGCCAGTCGAAGATACGACATCCCGTCGTCTTCGCGCGGGACCATGGTGCGCCGGCTGGCCTGCCTTCCGAACAGCGAGCGCAGGCGCGGCCGGCGTTCCGCGCCCGGCGGCGCCGCAGCCGGCTCCGTCGTGCTCGCCAGCGCCTGCGAGACGATCGCGCTCAACGCGTTGCGCGACTCCTGGTAGGTGGAGACGATCCGGTCCATGTCCGGCCCCACGTAGCCTGCCAGGATCGTAGCGATCATCGAGCGGAAGTTGATCCCGAGGTCCTCGTAGCGAGAGCCGTCCGATACCCACAGATCGGCGGTAACCCGGATCAGCAGCTCATGCAGCGCCAGGCGCTCCGGGCGGAAGCAGACGAGCTCGCTGAAATCCAGCCCGGTCAGATCGCGCAACTCCCTGACCCGCTCGACGCCGGCGAAGACATTCTGCGAATTGAAGATTGTCGACAACGGGAGCAGCCGGCCGGGCAGGCGGGATCTGACTCCCGGGTTCCACGGCCCGTCGGCGGGCAGCTGGCCATCGGCATCCGGCATTCTGCCGGCGTCGGGCATGGGAGAGGTGTCGGGCAACGGTCTAAATTGCGCGCTGCGCGCGCAGGGTGGCGATTTCGTCCTCGGAGTAGCCCAGCTCGGCCAGGATTTCGCCGGTGTGCTCGCCCAGCAGCGGCGAGCGGGTCACTTCGCTGGGGCTGTCGGACATCTTGATCGGGTTGCCCACCGTCAGGTACTTGCCGCGCGTGGGGTGATTGACCTCCACGATGGTGCCGGTGGCACGCAGCGACGGCTCGGCGGCGATCTCCTCCATCGACAGGATCGGCCCGCACGGAATGTCGTATTCGTTCAGGATGTCCATCGCCTCGAACTTGGTCTTGGTCTGGGTCCACTGCTCGATGGTCTCGAAGATCTGCTTGAGCCGGGGCAGCCGCGCGCCAAGCGTGGCGTAGTCCGGATCGGTGATCCACTCCGGCTTGCCGATGATCCGGCAGATCGGCTCCCACACGGCCGCCTGCGTGATGAAGTAGATGTAGGCGTTCGGGTCGGTCTGCCAGCCCTTGCATTTCAGGATCCAGCCCGGCTGGCCGCCGCCGGAGGCGTTGCCGGCGCGCGGCACCGCCGTGCCGAACGTGCCGTTCGGATACTGCGGATACTCCTGCATCACCCCGGTGCGCGCCAGCCGCTGCTGGTCGCGCAGCTTGACCCGGCACAGATTGAGCACCCCATCTTGCATCGCCGCCAGCACTTTCTGGCCGCGCCCGGTGCGGTTCCTCTGGTACAGCGCCGCCACGATCCCCAGCGCCAGGTGCAGCCCGGTGCCGCTGTCGCCGATCTGCGCCCCGGTCACCAGCGGCGGCCCGTCGTCAAAGCCGGTGGTGGAGGCCGACCCGCCCGCGCACTGCGCCACGTTCTCGTAGACCTTGCAGTGCTCGTACGGCCCGGGACCGAACCCCTTGACCGAGGCCACGACCATGCGCGGATTCAGACTCTGGATGCGCTCCCAGGTGAACCCCATCCGGTCCAGGGCGCCGGGCGCGAAGTTCTCCACCAGCACGTCGCAGTGCTTGATCAGCCGCTCCAGCAGCTCCTTGCCGTGCGGTTTCTTGGCGTCGATCGTGATCGAGCGCTTGTTGTGGTTCAGCATCGTGAAGTACAGCGAGTCCACGTCCGGGATGTCGCGCAACTGGCCGCGCGTCGGATCGCCCTCGCCCGGCCGCTCCACTTTGATCACCTCGGCGCCAAACCAGGCCAGCAGCTGCGTGCAGGTCGGCCCCGATTGCACGTGGGTGAAATCCAGGATGCGAACTCCGTCCAACGCCTTGCTCATCGCCGTAAAGCTCCTCTTG
>DATBCD010000098.1:0-8950 GCA_036270655.1 Burkholderiaceae bacterium | reverse complement strand
GCCCGCGTGTAGGAGCGCGACTTGTAGCCTTCCTTCTCGAAGGCCACGCGCATCTTCTCGAAAAGCTTGGTCACATGGTCGAAGCGCTCCAGCGCGCGCGCCTTCAAATCGTCCAGCTGAGCGGCCGTCATGCCGCTGGCGCCGATGTCGGTGTTCTCTTCGGCCTCGTCGTCCTCCTCGGCCTCGTCCCCGGCCTGCGCCGGAAACTCCTCGGCGTTCGGGTCGACCAGTCCGTCGACCACTTCGTCGATCGGCAGCTGGGCGCCGCGGATGCGCTCGGAATGCGCCAGGATCTCGGCGATCGTGGTCGGGCACGCCGAAATGGCCATCACCATGTGCTTCAGGCCGTCTTCGATCCGCTTGGCGATCTCGATCTCGCCCTCGCGCGTGAGCAGCTCGACCGAACCCATCTCGCGCATGTACATGCGCACCGGATCGGTGGTGCGGCCGAACTCGGCGTCGACCGTCGACAGGGCCGCTTCGGCTTCCTCTTCGGCGTCGTCGTCGGTGGTCGCGGCCGGAACGTTCTCGTTCATCAGCAGGGTTTCGGCGTCCGGGGCCTGGTCGAAGACCTGGATGCCCATATCGCCGAACGTGCTGATGATCGAGTCGATCGCTTCCGCGTCGACCAGGTTGTCGGGCAGGTGGTCGTTGATCTCGGCGTACGTGAGGAACCCGCGCTCCTTGCCGAGCTTGATCAGCGCCTTCAGCTTGTTGCGGCGCGCCTCCAGGTCTTCCTGCGAGCCCTGGTAGCTGCGCTCCAGCGCTTCCTTCAGGGCCCGTTCCTTGGCGCGCCGGTCCTTGGCGCGCTGCTTCGGATTCATCCGGTCGGCGACCTGCACGCCCGGATCGACCGCATCGTCGCGAGCCTCCGGCACGCCGTCGCCAGCTTCGCCGCCCATCGTGGCCCGTTCGTTGTCGGCGCCTTTCAGACGCCGGGTGGCTCGCGCCGCCGCGTTTTCAGCGACAGGATGCACGGCCGGGGCAGGCTTGACCGCGCCGATCGTCCTCTTCGGTTCGACCTTGAGCGCGTGCAGCTTGCCGGCGTGCAGCTTCAGCTCGATCTTCTTATGCTTGATGCCGGCCTTGCCGGCCGCCGAGGACGACCTTTCCTCAGACGCCCTTTTGAGCTGTACGGGAGCCTTTTTCTGAGTCATTTATCACCTGCCTTTGTATGGACGGGACCACGCCGGCCGACCAACCGGAACGCCGACGTCGCGGTAACCGCACAGAAACCCGAATCGATCGCAATTGCCGGGCACCCGGAAAATTCCGGTCCAACGCCTGGTGTTCCCCTGGTGTTCCTGTCCGGCGGTAAGCCGCAAGTCATTCACACCCAACATGCAGGCGTATTCCAACAATTCCAACTGGCGAGGCGTCCGGAATGCCTCGATTTGCGTGCGAAGCAAGCGCCCCTCGGGCGAGCCCGCAACACGAGGGCCTGTTGCCCCCGAAATTCCGCGCGTACGCGGAGTAGCCCGCGATATTATCACACCGATCAAGACCTTGCCAGCCCCGCGGCTACTCGCTGTTGTTTTAATTCACTGAGCCGGTTCATCAAGCGGCGATTGCGCTCGCGCAGCTCGTCCGAAAGTTCGTTCTGCAACAAGGGCTTCATCGCATCCAGCTCCCTGTGGACCCGGGCCTCTTCGATGGCCAGGAGTCCGTCCCTCATTTCGTCCCGAACCACCTCCACCTCGTCGTCCAGCTCGACGTCGTGCGCGCACAGCGCCCGATACTGGTCGGCGAACTCGCTGTCGCCCAGCGCCTCCAGCAGCGCCGCGCAGCTCGCATGCGCATGAGACGTCGCCACGGCCAGCACCTCCGCGATCTGCCGATCCACCGACTCTGCGCCCTGGCCCAGCAGATCGGTCAGGATCGGTTCAAATTCCCTCGCCAGTTGCGGGTAGGCCAGAAGTCTGCGCAGCAGCTGCGACTTCAGGCTTTCCACCGGCCGGGTCGAGCCGCGGGCGCGCGCAGCCGGCTTGGCCGCCTCCGGCAGTCTGCGCATCGGTGAGAGGCCGTACAGCGCCTCCAGGTCGCTGGCGGCAGCGCCGACGACCTCGGCCAGGGCCCGCACCAGCTGCATTCGCAGCGCACCGGCCGGCATCGACTCCAGAAGCGGACGCGCCGCAGCCGTCACCGCGGCCCGCCCTTCCGGCTGCGCGACGTCGACGTCTTCGCACAGCGACCTCAAAAACCACTGCGACAGGGACAACGCACGCGCCAGCTCGGTCTCGATCGCCTCGGGGCCGGAGGCGCGAATCAAGCTGTCGGGATCCTCGCCCTGCGGCAGCAGCGCGAAGCTGACGCGTTTGGTATCCGGGATCACGGCCAGCGTCGCGTGCAGCGCCCGCCGCGCGGCGTTGCGGCCCGCGGCGTCGCCGTCGAACGCGAAAACCACCCGGTCGGTCAGGCGCAGCAGCGTACCCACGTGCTGCGAGGTGATTGCGGTGCCCAGGGCCGCCACCGACTCGGCAAAACCGGCCTGCGCGAGCTGGATCACGTCCAGATAGCCCTCGCACACGAGCACCCGGCCTTTGCGGCGGATTGCCTCGGCAGCCTCGAACAGCCCGTACAGCTCCTGCCCCTTGCGAAACAGCGGCGTCTCGGGCGAGTTCAAGTATTTGGGTAACCCCGCATCCAGCACCCGGGCGCCGAAGCCGATCACGGCGCCGCGCCGATCCCGGATCGGGAACATCACGCGGCCGCGGAAACGGTCGTAGCGCTTGCCATCGCCGTCGATCACCAGGCCCGCTTCGACCAGTCGCGCCTCCTCGTACGAATCGAACGCCGACTTCAACGCCTGCCACTCGTCCGGCGCGTAGCCGAGCGCAAAGCGGGCGGCGGTCGCGCCGGTCAAACCGCGCGCCTTCAAGTACTCGATCGCCACTGGACTGCTCTTTAGCTGGCGCCGATAGAACGCGCATGCGAGCTCATTGGCCTCAAGCAGCGCCCGGCGCTGGCCTGCGCCGGGGCCGCCGTCTCGTGACGCATCGCGCGGCACCTGCACCCCGGCCAGCTGGGCCAGCTCCTGCACCGCTTCCACGTAGCCCAGGCCCCGGTGGTCCATCAGGAAGCCAATCGCGCTGCCGTGCGCTCCGCAGCCGAAACAATGGAAGAACTGCTTGGACGGGCTGACCGTGAACGAGGGTGTCTTCTCGCCGTGAAATGGGCACAGGCCGAGGTAGTTCTGCCCGGCCTTTTTCAGCGCCACCGCGCGGCCGACCACGTCGACGATGTCGATGCGGCCCAGTAGATCCTGGATGAAGCCCTGCGCGATCACCCGGCAATTATCGCCAATCGCCTGCGTGCGCGGCTATGGATTCAGCTTCGCCTTGACCAGCGACGAGACCCGCCCCATGTCGGCGCGACCGGCCAGGCGCGGCTTCAAAATGGCCATCACCTTGCCCATCGCCTGCGGTCCGGAGGCGTTCGCTTCGGCAACCGCCGCCTCGATCGCGGCGGCCAGGTCCTTTTCCGACAGCGGCTGCGGCAGGTATTGCTGCAGCAGCTCCAGCTCGGCGGACTCCTTGTCCGCCAGGTCGGTGCGGCCGGCCGCCTGGAACTGCTCGATCGAATCGCGACGCTGTTTGATCAGCCGTTCGACCACCGAGATCACTGCCGCATCGTCGAGCGTCGTGCGCTCGTCGATTTCCTTTTGCTTGACCGCGGCCATCAGCAATCGGATGGCGGACAGCCGCTCGCTCTGGCGCGCTTTCAGCGCCGCCTTCATGTCCTCGTTAATGCGTTCCTTCAGGCTCATCGGATTGGCGCGCGGGGGGCGCCTCGCCCGGCTTCAGCCGCAAATGCCTGCAGCAGCGTCCGGCTCTGGCCTTCAGTACATCTTCTTCGGCAGCATCTGGCTGCGCAGCCGCTTGAAGTGCCGCTTGATGGCCGCCGACTTCTTGCGCTTGCGCTCGGCGGTCGGCTTCTCGTAGAACTCGCGGGCACGCAGCTCGGTCAGCAGCCCGCTTTTTTCGATCGTCCGCTTGAAGCGGCGCAGCGCCACCTCGAAAGGCTCGTTCTCCTTGACGCGAATGGTCGGCATGTGCTCGAACTGTCCCCCGAAGTTTCCCCGACGCTCCCGGCCGGCGTTAAATTGCGAACTTATCAGTTTAACCGAAATGGGCCAGTGTGCGAAGCGCGCGCCGGCCGGAAAGCCGATGCGCCCGTGAGGGTCCTGGGTATCGAAACATCGTGCGATGAGACGGGCATCGCTCTATTTGACAGCGCAACCCGTTCGGTCGTCCATGCCGTGCACAGCCAGGTCGATCTGCACCGCGACTATGGCGGCGTGGTGCCGGAGCTGGCCTCGCGCGACCACATCCGGCGCGTGTTGCCGCTGATCGAGGATGTGCTGGCGCGTGCGGGCCTGGACCGGCACGACATCGATGCGATCGCCGTAACGGCCGGCCCGGGGCTGATCGGGGCGCTGCTGGTCGGATGCAGCATCGGATCGGCGCTTGGCTACGCGCTGGGCAAGCCGGTGATCGGCGTTCACCACCTGGAGGGGCACCTGCTGTCGCCGCTGCTCGCGCAGCCGGCTCCGCGGTTTCCCTTTGTCGCGCTGCTGGTGTCGGGCGGCCACACGCAGCTGCTGCAGGTCGAGCGGATTGGAAGCTATCGGCTGCTGGGCGAGACGCTGGACGACGCGGCCGGCGAGGCGTTCGACAAGGCCGCGCAACTGCTCGGCCTGGGTTATCCGGGCGGGCCGGCGCTGTCGCGCCTGGCGCAATTCGGCACGCCCGGGGCCGTGCAGCTGCCGCGCCCGATGATCCACAGCGGCGATCTGGATTTCAGTTTCAGCGGCCTGAAGACGGCGGTCCTGACCGCGGTGCGGCGAGCCACCGATCTGTGCGACCAGGTGCGCGCGGACCTCGCATTGGGTTTCGTCGAAGCGGCGGTCGATGTTCTGACGGCCAAATCGGTCCAGGCCCTGCAGCAGTGCGGCTACACGCGCCTGGTCGTCAGCGGCGGCGTCAGCGCCAACAGCCAGCTGCGTGCGCGCCTGACGCAGGAGGCAGCGCGCATCGGCGCCGAGGTCTATTTTCCCCCGCCCGACCTGTGTACCGACAACGGGGCCATGATCGCGCTGGCCGGCTGGGCCAGCCTGGAGCGCGGCGTGGTGCCGGCCCCGGTTCCGGCCATCGAGGTGCGCCCACGCTGGCCGCTGGAGTCGATCTGACCGATGACCGGTACCTGCCCTACTTGCCGGCTTTGCCGCGGCTGGCGCCAGAGCCCTTCGCGGTAGCGTCGGCCTGAGTCGTGCAATCGCCTACCCTGACCTTGCCGTAGGACTTTACCCCCTCGCAGTGGTAGACCTTCGACTCGGTGTTGGTCCGGACCTTGCCCGGTCCGCCGTTGGCAACGATCGTTTTCGGTGGCATGACAGGACGCGCGGCGGCTTGTTGACTCTTCGTGGACCTGGCTTGCTTCGTGACGCTCTTGGTTTGTTTACCCGCGTCCTTGGCCGCTTTCGGGTCCTTGCTCCCCCACCATTGCCTGACGCCTTTGTGCCCTTTGCAAGCGCCGTCCTTCGCCGCGCCGGTGTCGTACGAGCCGTCCTTGCAAACGCCGGTCGAGCCCGCTGGCGCTCCAGCGGGAACCTTGCCGTAGCTCGCGGCCGCCAGCGTCAAGCCGCACGCGATCACGATCGTTCCGAGAATCGTTTTCACGGCTTCCTCCAGTCTGATGAATACTGGACAACCTCTTCGGACAGGAATACGCAAATCTAAGAGTACGCCGGTGTCACCGCGAACGGCAGCGCTTGGGCGGAACAAAGCCGCAGGACCCAGCGACCGAGAGACCTCTCGGCGGGAATCTGTATCAGTGAGCCCAGATCCACAGCCTTGTTATTGCGCGGAATATTCCAACCAAGCCGGGACCGGACACCAGTCGTGCGAGATCCAGGTGCAGCGCCACGCGATTGGTCACCATCAAAATCCACAGATCCAGGCTCAGGCTCAGGAATGTCACCGCGACTCGCCTGGTGCGGCTGGTGCCGGCGCTGATTGCCGGCGCAGCCGCCTGCGACAAACGAGAGTTCGTCTCCAGACAACTCCAGAATGACCGAATCCGCATCATGGTCGCACTCATGGGTGGGCAGCGTCTCGATCGGCTTCGAGTCCATGGCGTCTTTTCTACAAGCGACAGACACTGGCCGCGCGATGGCCCTACTGTGTGGCAGCGCGGGCCGACCCGGTAGTGTCTTTTGTCATTGGCGGCATGCCTGGACCGACGCAGCGTGCGACGAGTTCAGGGGCGAGCAAGATCTTGTGACCAAAGGCACTGACGGCTGAAGCGTCGCCTTCAGATTCGCCTAACTCGGACCGAGGGTTGCTGCGCCAGCGACGGTCAATTGCTTGTCGACGAATTGCCGGCCGCGCCGATGCGCGCTTCGGTCCCCGCGCGCAGCTTCGCGATGTTGGATCGATGCCGCCAGACCAGCAGCGCGCTCACCGCCAGCACCACGCCCAGCCTGAGGTCTGGACCATCGATCAGGCCGACCAGCGCCGGCGCTGCCAATGCCGCGGCCAGGGAAGCCAGCGACGAATAGCGGCTGATCAGGGCGACCGCGAGCCACACGCCGCAACAGGCCAGGCCGATCCAGGGCGCAAATGCGAGCAGCACGCCGCAGAACGTCGCCACTCCCTTGCCGCCACGAAATCGCAGGAACACCGGGAATACGTGCCCGAGGAAGGCAGCGGCGCCACAGACAATGGCCAGGGTTTCGCTCGGATCGCCGATGCTTCGTCCGATCCAGACCGCCAGCGCGCCCTTGCCTGCATCGCCGACCAGCGTGAGCGCAGCGGCCGTCCGGCTTCCGCTTCGAAGCACGTTGGTCGCGCCAGGGTTGCCCGACCCGTAGCTGCGCGGATCGGCCAGCCGCAGCGCCCGGGTCACCAGGACCGCGAATGGCACCGATCCGAGCAGGTAGCCGACGAGAACGACCAGCGCGTTCACAAAGTCAGGTCGAAAAGATCATGTGGGTCCTTCACCCTCGGAGAGGCAGGCCACGAGACCGTCTGCGCCGAACAGCGTGTCACCCGCGTGGATGGTGGCGCGCATGCATTTCCTTCAGGCGCTGCTGGGCCACGTGCGTGTAAATCTGCGTGGTCGAAATATCGGCATGCCCGAGCAGCAGCTGCACCACGCGCAGATCGGCGCCATGGTTCAACAGATGGGTCGCGAACGCGTGCCGCAGCCCGTGCGGCGACAACGGCGCCGTGATGCCGGCCTGCTGCGCGTAGCGGCGAATCAGCTTCCAGAACATCTGCCGGCTCATCGCGGCGCCGCGCACGGTCGGAAACACGGCATCGCAGGAGCGTCCGGCCAGCAGGGCCGGGCGCGCGATCTTCAAGTGGCGCATCAGCGCCGCGCGCGCGGCTTCGCCGATCGGCACGACCCGCTCCTTGGAGCCCTTGCCGACCACGCGCACCAGGCCGTCGGCCAGAGACAGCTCGACCATGCGCAGCGCCGTCAGCTCCGACACTCGCAGGCCAGTCGCGTACAGCGTCTCCAGCATCGCGCGGTCGCGCAGCGCGAGGGGCGATTCGCCCTGCGGGGCGGCCAGCAGCGCTTCGACCTGCGCCTCGCTGATCGCCTTTGGAAAGCGCGCCGGCCGCCGCGCCCCGGACAGCCGCAGCGTCGGATCCGAGCTGATCGTTCCTTCGCGCAGGGCCCATCGATAGAAGCGCCGCAGGCTGGCCAGACGCCGGTTCGCCGTGGAGGCGCGTGTGGCCGGGTGGCGCGCGGCCAGATAACTCGTCAGCGCGCCTTCGTCGGCCTCGATGAGCCGGCGCGGCCGCAGCCAACCCGCCAGATCGAGCAGGTCGCGCCGATAAGCGGCCAGGGAGTTTTCGGCCAGGCCGTCTTCCAGCCAGACTGCATCGATGAACTGGTCGATCTGCGGATCGGATGCCGCCTTGGCGGCAGGCCGAACGTCAGGTCGGACCATCGGCGACCGCGTAGTGCGCTTCGCTCTCCATACCGGGGGTTCCGCCCAGCCCCTTGGGCAACGGGAACACGACTTCCTCGATCACGCCGTCGAGCGAGCGCACTTCGCGAGCCCCGACCTGGCGCAGCCGTTCGACGACCTGGCGCACCAGCAGCTCCGGCGCCGAGGCGCCCGCGGTCAGCCCGATCCGCGCGTGCCCGACCAGCCACTGCGGATCGACGCCGTCGGCATCCTCGACCAGATAGGCCGACACGCCGACCCGCTCCGCCACTTCGCGCAGCCGGTTGGAGTTCGAGCTGTTGCGGCTGCCTACCACGATCACCAGATCGACCTGCGAAGCCAGCACCTTGACCGCGTCCTGGCGGTTCTGGGTCGCGTAGCAGATGTCGGCCTTTTTCGGCTCTGCAATGGCAGGGAAGCGCCGCTTCAGCGCCAGCACCACCTGCGCCGCATCGTCCACCGACAGCGTGGTCTGCGTCACATAGGCCAGGCGCTCGGGATCGCGCACCTGCAGGTGCTCCACATCCTCGGGTGCGCCGACCAGGTAGATGCCGCTGTCGGCCTGCCCCATCGTGCCCTCCACTTCCGGGTGCCCGGCGTGCCCGATCATCACGATCTCCCGCCCCTGCGCGCGCATCTTGGCCACCTCGACGTGCACCTTGGTGACCAGCGGGCAGGTCGCATCGAATACGTTCAGACCGCGTCGCCGCGCCGCTTCCCGCACTGCACGCGAGACGCCGTGCGCCGAGAACACCAGCGTGGCTCCGATCGGCACCTCATCCAGCTCTTCGACAAAGATCGCGCCTTTGGCCTTCAGCTGCGCCACCACATGGGTGTTGTGGACGATTTCGTGACGCACATAGATGGGCGCGCCGTGCCGCTCGAGCGCGCGTTCGACGATCTCGATCGCCCGGTCCACGCCGGCACAGAAACCGCGTGGCTGGGCCAACAGAATTTCGATCATTGCGCGCGCCTCCGATCCTGCCACGG
>DATBCD010000097.1:0-6410 GCA_036270655.1 Burkholderiaceae bacterium | reverse complement strand
GTTCAGGAAGGGAAAGGCCACGTCGCGCGCGCCGATCTGCAGCGGCACGACGATATTGATCAGCCCGATCACCAGCGGCATCGCGACGAAGAAGATCATGATGACGCCGTGCGCGGTGAAGATCTGGTCGTAATGGTGCGGGGGCAGGTACCCCAGGTCGCCCCCGAACGAGATCGCCTGCTGCAGCCGCATCATGGCGGCGTCGCTGAACCCCCTGAGCAGCATCACGATGCCCAGGACCATGTACATCACGCCGATCCTCTTGTGGTCGATGCTGGTGATCCAGTCCCGCCACAACGGGCCCCAGCCGCGGAACCAGGTGATCGCGGCCACCAGCGCCAGCCCAAGGGCCGCGACCCCGACGAAGGTCCAGACCAGGATCGGTTCGTGCAGCGGAATCGCGTCCCAGGTCAGGCGGCCCAGCAGCAGCTGCTGCAGATCGGCTTGGGGGGACATTTCGGCTCGGGGGACGATGGACGGCTTCAGTTACGAGCGGCCTGCGCGCCCATCGCGCGCATGTCGCGCATGCACGGGCGGCCGGGCTGCACGCAGCGATTCACGATGGCGTCGTACAGGTCCGGCGCGACGGCGCCGTAGTGCCGCACCGGCTCGTTTTCGCTCGGGCGCGCCAGCGCCAGGTAGGCGTCGCGGTTCAACTCGGCGCTCGCGGCCTTGGTCGCCTGCACCCAGCGGTCGAAGTCGGCCCAGCTCATGCCGCTGAACGTGAAGTGCATTCCGGAAAAGCCCTCGCCGCTGTAATTGGCGGAGAAGCCTTCGTACTGCCCCGGGCGGTTGATGACCGCATTGAGCTGGGTCTGCATGCCGGGCATGGCGTAGATCTGCCCCGCCAGGGCAGGGATGAAGAAGGAGTTCATCACCGATTCCGAGGTGATGTCGAAGTGGATCGGCACATCCACCGGCGCGGCCAGCTCGTTGACCGCGGCGATACCCTGCTCGGGATAGATGAAAAGCCACTTCCAGTCGAGCGCGACGACTTCGACCTCGAGCGGCCGGCTCTGCGCCGGCACGGTCCGTCCGGCGGCGATTCGTTCCAGCGGCCGGAACGGGTCGAGCGTGTGCGTGGTGATCCAGGCCACCGCTCCCAGCGCGATGATGATCAGCAGCGGCGCGGACCAGATCAGCAGCTCCAGCTGCAGCGAATGGTCCCAGTCGGGGGCGTAGGTCGCCTCCCGGTTGGATTGCCGATACCGCCACGCGAACAGCAGGGTCGCCGCGATCACCGGCACGACGATCAGCAGCATCAGCACGGTGGCAACGACGATCAGGTGGCCTTGCTGCGCAGCCACGTCGCCCGACGGGTTCAGCAGCACCATGTCGCACCCGGCGAGCAAGGTGCCGGAACAAATGGCCGGCACCGTGCCGATGATCCTCGGCAGGCGCATGCAGCCGCAGAAGGTACGTTTCGTGCGCGGAAGGGCCATAATCCACCTGCGCCGATCGGGCCAGGCGACGCAATGGCTCGTATGGAGCGGGCTATCTTACTAGTGCGGATCTTCCCGGGCATGCACGGCTACTCATATTTGGTAGCCAGAAACGCAACCGATGTCCAGCATTGCTGATCCCGACGTTCCCTCCGCGGACGAGCGCGCGCAAGGCGCCGGCGCCGAGCATCCGGGGGTTGCCCCCGGCGACATCGCGGTGGGCGTCGTCATCGGGCGGACCTCCGAATACTTCGACTACTTCGTCTACGCGATCGCGTCGGTGCTGGTGTTTCCCTCGGAGTTCTTCCCGTTCAAGGCGCACCTGGAAGGAACGCTGTATGCGTTCGTGATCTTCTCCTTCGCCTTCATCGCGCGCCCGTTCGGATCGATCCTCTTTCTGGGACTGCAGCGCCGCTACGGGCGAGGCACCAAGCTGACGGCGGCGCTGTTCCTGCTGGGCACTTCGACGGCAGGAATCGCTTTTCTGCCCGGCTATGCCGATATGGGATTCCTGTCCATCGTGCTGCTGTCGTTCTTCCGCATCCTGCAGGGCATCGCGCTCGGAGGCGCGTGGGACGGGATGCCTTCGCTGCTGGCGCTCACCGCTCCGAAGAATCGGCGCGGCTGGTACGCGATGATGGGCCAGCTCGGCGCGCCGGTGGGCTTCATCATGGCCGCCGCGCTCTTTTCCTTCCTGTACTCGAACCTGTCGCACGAGGATTTCCTGTCCTGGGGCTGGCGCTACCCGTTCTTCGTGGCGCTCGCGATCAACGTGGTGGCGCTATTCGCACGCCTCAGGCTGGTCGTGACGGACGAGTTCGACGGGCTGTTCAACGAGCGCGAACTGATGCCGGCCGACAACCGCGAATTCTTCAGGTCGCAGGGCTATGTCGTCCTGCTGGGCGCGTTCGGAGCGCTGGCGAGCTACGCGCTGTTCCACCTCGTGACCGTGTTTCCGCTGTCCTGGATCCTGCTCTATTCGAAGCAGTCGATCAGCCAGTTTCTGATCGTCGAGATCATCGGCGCGTTTGTCGGAGCCGGGGGCATTGTCGCCTCCGGCCTGATCGCCGACCTCATCGGCCGGCGCGCAACGCTCGGGCTGCTCGCGACCCTGATCGCCGTCTTCAGCGGGTTTGCCCCGACGCTGCTCGGCGGGGGCGCCCTCGGGGAGGACGTCTTCGTCCTGGTGGGGTTCGTGCTGCTGGGGCTCTCGTACGGCCAGGCGGCCGGAGCCATGAATACGATGTTCGAACCACGATTCCGCTACACCGGTGCCGCACTGACCGCGGACCTGGCCTGGCTGTTCGGTGCCGGATTCGCGCCGCTGGTCGCCCTTGGCCTGTCAGCCCACTTCGGGCTCGGATACGTCAGCCTGTACCTGCTGTCGGGCGCCGTCTGCACGCACGCGGCACTGTGGTTCAGTCGGTCCATCAAGGCGCGCGAGTGACGTTCTGATCGTTCGGCGGGACGTAAACGCCCTACGCGCTCCGGGCCGTCCGTCATTGCTGCGGCGCAGCGAGAATGCTTACGCGACGAACATTTTTCCGCTGTAATAGAGAAGTCCAACTGGCAGAGGTGAGCGAGTCCGGCTTGCGGTTTGGAGTTCGGTATTGCAAAGGCGCGCACTGACATGCGAAAAGTCCTCGGGTTATTGCTGGTTCAGTTGCTCGCGATGTGCATCGGCGTGTCGGCTGCTACGCCGGCCGAACAATTCGCGCAAATGCTCGAGGTGCTGCAGAAGACACCGAAGGACGACTCGCTGCGCGAGAACATCGCCAGACTTGCCAGGGAACTGAAGCCCGCGCCGCCGATCCCGGAGGAGGCCCGGCGCGCGCTGGTGCGCGGCAACACCGCGCTCGAGGAAGCAACGGCCCCGGACGACTACGCCCGGGCCGCGAAGATCTACGAGGAAGCCGCCACCCTGGCGCCCTGGTGGGGGGCGGCGTACCTGGATCTGGCCAGGGCGCAGGAGCTGGCGCTTGATTATCGATCCGCGCAGCGCAACTTGAAGCTCTACATGCTGACCATCGTCTCGCCGGACGATGCGCGCAAGGCCCAGGACTACCTGTATGCACTGGAAGACAAGCAGGAGCGGGCCGATAGAACGAAAAACGAGAACGATTCCAGGTTTGGCTGGTTGAGTGGCGGCTGGACAGTGACGAAGAAGGTTCTCGACCAGAGCGGGTATGCGGTCGTTCAAGCCGATCCCGTGGCAACCCGAGGCAACATCGAGGGCGATCACGTGACGCTCAAAGTCCTGGCCAATACGCTGGCGCACGACTACCGGGGCGGGGGCTACCTGGATTCCGAAATCAGGGTCGAAAATTCGTTCCGTGTGTCGTACGACCCCTCGGGGCAGCTGGTGATGGAGCTGTTCGGGGCTCGGGATACCTACACGTGCCCCACGGCGTATGACTGGAACCAGGTCGATTTCGACCTCAGTTCAGATCGCCGGATGATCACCGCCACTCGCGAATATCTTTACGGGCCTCCCAGTTGCAAGCCGTCGGGGTATTCCATCGTTTGGGTTTTCGAGCGCGCCCAGTGACCCTTGCGGCTCGATGGGGGTTGCAGCATGGAGGCGGTCGCCTCGCTCTTTGATCGGCTCACGCTGGGCGTGTACGTGGTGGGCGCCGCGCACCTGGAGCGCCGCGATGCCTTCACCGCGGCCTGGATCACGCAGGCCTCGTACGATCCGCCGATGCTGGCGGTGAGCATCAACCCGCGCAATGCCTCCTATCCACTGGTGGTGGCCAGCGGTGCCTTCGTGGTCAACGTCCTGAAACAGGGGCAGCTGGAGCTGGCGCGCCACTTCGGCACCCGATCGGGGCGGGAGCAGGACAAGCTCGCCGGCATCGATTGGCGGCCGGGGCACAAGGGGGCGCCGGTGCTGGAAAAGGCGCTGGCCTGTTTCGAGTGCGAGCTGATCCAGTGCGTACCGGCCGGCGACCATCAGCTCGCCGTCGCCCGTGTCGTCGGCGGGCGCATTCTCGACCCGGATGCGGCCCCGATGAGCTACGCTGAGACGGGCGCCATGGACGGCAGTGCCGCCCTTTACAAGGCGTCGTTCTAAGTGCGAGGTCACGAAGACGCACAAGGCATCCTTCGAGGATGGCGAAGATCCGCTCACGTCTTGCGACCGCCTTGGCCGCGATGCTGGCCGCAACGCCGGGCATGGCGCATCACGCGTTCTCGGCCGAGTTCGACGCCAACAAGCCGGTTCACCTGGAGGGCGTCATCAGCAAGGTCGAGCTCATCAATCCGCACACGTGGATCCACGTGGACGTCACCGGGCAGGATGGCAAAGTGACCACCTGGAAGATCGAAGCCGGCAGCCCGAACGTGCTGTTGAGGCGCGGAATCACCAAATCCACCGTGACGCCCGGCACCAAGGTGGTGGTCGATGGCTACCAGTCCAAGGATGCCTCGATGAGCGCCAATGGCCGCGACATCACCTTGCCCGACGGGCGCAAGCTGTTCCTGGGCTCTTCCGGCACCGGTGCGCCGTACGACAAGAAATAGTCAGGAAAAACCGATCCACCTTCCGCCGGCGGCCACCAGGGACCACAACGACAGCGACACCAGGGCGACCGCGCGACTGCGCAGCATCGAGATGCGGGTCGGATCGGCCAGCGCAGTGCGGCGCAGCACCGTGGCGGTGAAACCGAGCGACAGCAGCAGCGCGCTGATCTTCACCCAGAAGGCGTCGTGGTAGTAAAGCTTCTGCGCCTCCGACGTGAACAGCAGCAGGCCGGTGCCGAGCATCACCGCCAGGCTCCCGACCAACCAGGGCGAGCTGTCGCGCCACAGTTGCGCTGAAGACTGCCGCCCCAGGCCCAGACCGAGCAGGCTCAGGTTCACCACCAGCACCGAACCGCCGATCATTGCCAGTCCCAGCAGGTGCACGCACTCGATCACCGGAAACAGCCAGCGCGAGTTGCGGATGCCTTCGCCGATCCAGGAGGTTTCGCACCAGGTGAAGAACGCGGCAACCTCCATCGGCCTTCACCGCGCGAGCGACGCGGAGTCCTCGTTGAACCAGTTGTAGGCCATCATGCGCCCGCAGATCACGGTGGCCGCCCACAGCGCCAGCGACAGGCCGCCGGCCAGGCGCGCGCGCAGCGGGGGCCGCGGCTCGCGGTCCCAGCGCGGCAGGGTGCGCGACGCCATCCGGTGGAAGAGCGCGGCGTTCAGGCCGGCCGCCATCATGAAAAGCAGCTTCAGGCGGAAGAAGATGTTCAGGTAGGTCTTGACCGGGTCGGCGTAAAACAGCAGCACGCCGGTTGCCATGATCACGAAAAATCCGCCGACCATCCACGGCATGAAGCGCCGGATCAGCTGCGACACGGGCGAGGCCGCCATGGTCCATCCCAGCAGGCGCAGGTCGAGCATCGCGGTCATCCCCAGGAAGACGAACAGCGTCAGAACGTGCAGCGACTCGACGATCGGATAGACCCAGATCGATTCGTGAAGCGCGATGCTTCCTTGCGTGCCTTCCAGCCAGTGGCAGAATCCGATGGGAGAGGCCATCGATGAGAACCGGGTCCAGGTTTTTGACTGCAGTGGCCGCGTTGCTCGTCCTGGTCGCGCCTCTCGCGCAGGGCCCGGCCCGCGCCGCCGATCGCCACGCCGACCTCAGCGGCATCTGGCAGGCCCTGAATACCGCCAACTGGGACCTGCAGGACCACTCGGCGCAAGCCGGGCCGATGTGGCAGACCGGCGCCATCGGTGCCGAGCCCGCCGGATTGGGCGTCGTCGAAGGCGGCGCGATTCCTTACCTTTCGGCGGCGCTCGAACAGAGGAAAGCCAACTTCATCAACCGGCGCACGGCCGACCCGGAAGCCAAATGTTACATGCCGGGCGTCCCGCGTGCGAACTACATGCCGTTTCCGTTCCAGATCGTCCAGTCGCCCCGGGGCATCCTGTTCGCCTACGAGTTCGCCAGCGCCAACCGGTGGGTGAACATGG
>DATBCD010000096.1:0-1929 GCA_036270655.1 Burkholderiaceae bacterium | reverse complement strand
GGGCAGCCTTGGCCTGGCTCCGGGCCCCTGTGAGTCAACACGTTTGCGCCGCAAAATCCGACGCTTTGGCGGCGCCGTCGCATTATGCAAAGTTTCCGTCGGAAAATGTAGCTCAACGTCGACGGATTGTCCGCATCATCGCGACCACTTGAGTGCCATCTCCCTCGGCGGAGCGGTGGATGAACCACGATGTCTTCATCACCTGTGCGGTGACTGGAGCCGGCGAGACGCTGGCCAGGCATGCGGGAGTGCCCGTCACACCCGAGCAGATCGCCAATGCCGCGGTCGAGGCGGCGCGCGCTGGGGCGGCCATCGCACACATTCACGTACGCGACCCCGGAACGGGAAAAGGCTCGCGTGATCCGTCGCTGTACCGGGAGGTCGTGCAGCGCATCCGCGCCTCGGGCGTCGATGTGGTGATCAACCTGACGGCGGGGATGGGCGGCGACGTGGTCTTCGGACCGGGGGAAAAGCCTCTGCCGCTGGACCCGGGCGGCACCGACATGGTCGGTCCCCTTCAGCGCCTGGTCCACGTGGAGGAATTGCTGCCGGAAATCTGCACGCTCGATTGCGGCACGATGAACTTCCTGGCCGGCGACTACGTGATGACCAACACGCCTTCGATGCTGCGGACGATGGCCGCGCGCGTCAAGCAGTTGGGCGTGCGGCCTGAGCTGGAAGTCTTCGACTCGGGGCACCTGGTTTTTGTCAAGCAGCTGCTTTCCGAAGGGCTGTTGGACGATCCGCTGATGATCCAGCTTTGCATGGGTGTTTCTTACGGCGCCCCGGACGATCCCTTGACCCTGATGGCCCTGGTCAACCAGATGCCCCCGCGCGCCGTGTTCAGTGCTTTTTCGCTTGGCCGCATGCAGCTGCCCTATGTCGCGATGGCGGCCCTGGCGGGCGGCAACGTCCGCGTGGGTCTGGAAGACAACCTGTACCTTGAGCGAGGCCGCCTCGCGACCAACGCCGAACTGGTCGAACGGGCGGTCACGATCCTGCGAGGCATGAATGCCCGCGTGCTGGGACCGGCCGAAGTGCGCGAGCGCCTGCAGCTCAGGAAGCAGCGGTGACCGCGATCGCGACCACGCAGGTGCGCAGGGCGGCGGTCATCGGAGCCGGAGTGATCGGATCGGGATGGGCAGCCCGGTTCCTGCTGAACGGCATCGACGTCAGCGTCTACGACCCCGATCCCGAGCTGGAGCGCAAGCTCGCGGCGGTGCTTGACAATGCGCGCCTTGCGATGGCGCGCCTGCTGCCTGGCGCGCTGCCGCCCGAGGGAAGGCTGGTCATCGCCGAGTCGGTCGCACAGGCCGTGCGCTCGGCCGACTTCGTCCAGGAGAGCCTGCCCGAGCGCGAGGATATTAAGCAAGACACCCTCGAACAGATCGAAGCCGCGACCGGCCCCGACGTGATCATCGGCTCGTCGACCTCCGGGTTGCTGCCTTCGCGGCTGCAGGGCCGCATGCGCCATCCCGGCCGGTTCGTGGTCGGACATCCGTTCAACCCCGTTTACCTGCTTCCGCTGGTGGAGATCTGCGGCGGCAACGCGACCGCCGAGGCGACCCGGACCTGGGCCGAGGCGTTCTACCGCTCGATCGGCATGCAGCCGTTGCAAGTGCGCAAGGAGATCGACGGCTTCATCGCCGACCGGCTTCTCGAAGCGTTGTGGCGCGAGGCGCTCTGGCTGGTCCGGGACGACGTGGCCACCACCGCCGAGATCGACGACGCCATCCGCTACGGCGCGGGCCTGCGCTGGTCGTTCATGGGAACCTTCCTGATCTACCGGGTCGCAGGCGGCGAAGCGGGCATGCGGCACTTCCTGAACCAGTTCGGTCCCGCGCTCAAGCTACCCTGGACCAAGCTGGAGGCGCCGGAGCTGACCGGCGAGCTGGCCGACCGCATCGCGCTGCAGTCCGATGACCAGGC
>DATBCD010000095.1:0-35048 GCA_036270655.1 Burkholderiaceae bacterium | reverse complement strand
GGGTTGCCCGGCACGCTGACGGTCCGCAACTGGCCGTTGTCCAGCCGCACATCGACCTCATAACGGGTGGTGGACTTCACTTCCTTTTCGACCTCGTGTCCAGCCACCGCGCCGCCGATCACGCCCAGGATGCTCAACGCGTCTTTGCCGTGGCCGCTGCCGAACTGATGTCCCACCACTCCGCCGACGACCCCACCGGCCACGGCGCCTACCCCGGTCCCCTGGCCGGGTGTCTTCACGGCTCTGACCCCGGCGACGATCCCGCAGTCGTTGCAAACCGGCGGCAGAGGAGGCGCGGCGACCGCCACGTCGGGCGGCACCGCCGGCACCCCGGCCGGGGGCGGAGGCGGGCTGGACGTCCCGGCCACTGCGGATGCCTTCGAGCCCGGCGCCGTATGGATTGTCTTATGGGCTGGTTTTGGCAGGGGAGCGATGGCTTTCTCGGCCGGAGCGCCTGTATCGGGGGCGGACGGCGCCGCGGCAGGGCTGGCGCTGCTATCGGCGGCCGCGACAGCCGCGTCGGGGCCGCGGTGCGCCGCGACCTGGTCGGTTATCAGTACGATGGCACCCAGCACGCTGACGACGATGACGGCGATCGCGGCAGTGGCGACCAGCGGGTGCAATTTTCTCGGAGCTGACGGGAGTGGGTCCATACGAGTCCTCCGTGACGGCGGTAGGTTAAATTTGTCTGCTTAACGGCGGCATCGGCGGTGCGGCCGACCCCGCTTATGTAACGGATTGTTTTTTTCCCGTGATGCCGTCGTGCTGGCGGTGGCCTTGAAATCCGGCCGCCCGCCCCAACATCGCGAAAAGCTGTTTGATTTCATAGATTTGGATAAGGGGAGGCAAGACCTTGGAGCCCGAAATCGGACCTCAGGGACAACCGCCGGAAGCTGCCAACGACGGATCCGGGCACGCACCGGCTGGCGAAGCCGGGGCGGACCTGAAGGCCGAGCTGGAAGCAGCGCGCCGGAAGGCGGCGGAAAACTACGACCTGTACTTGCGGGCGCGAGCCGAGCTCGAAAACGCGCGCCGGCGCTCGCAGGAAGAGATCGCGAAGGTCGAGAAGTATGCGATCGAGTCGTTCGCCGAGGCGCTGGTTCCGGTGGCCGACAGCCTGGAACGCGCACTGGAGGCGAACGCGGCCGATCCGGTCAAGCTGCGCGAGGGCGTGCAGATCACGCTGCGCCAGTTGCTGGCCGCCTTCGAGAAGGCCCGGCTGACCGAAATCAATCCGGTGGGGCAGAAATTCGATCCGTATCGGCATCAGGCCGTCTCGACGGTCCCGCTTGACCAGGCCGGAGGGGCGGGGCCCAACCAGGTGGTCGAGGTGCTGCAGAAGGGCTGGATGATCGCCGATCGGGTGCTGCGGCCGGCGCTCGTGACGGTCAGCCAGGGCACTTGAAAGACGGCAGCCAAACTCCAGTTATGACGATGCAAGACAACGACACGCGCTGCACACTGAACTGAGGAACGCCAGATGGGCAAAATCATCGGAATCGACCTGGGAACGACCAATTCATGCGTCGCCATCTCCGAAGGGGGGCAGGTCAAGGTTATCGAGAACTCGGAGGGGGCTCGTACCACGCCCTCGGTCGTCGCCTACATGGACAACGACGAGATCCTGGTCGGCGCGCCGGCCAAGCGGCAGGCGGTGACCAATCCGAGGAACACGATCTACGCGGTCAAGCGCCTGATCGGCCGCCGCTTCGAGGACAAGGAAGTCCAGAAGGACATCAGCCTGATGCCCTACAAGATCGTGAAAGCCGACAACGGGGACGCCTGGATCGAGATACGCGGCAAGAAGATCGCCCCGCCTCAGGTTTCGGCCGAAGTGCTTCGCAAGATGAAGAAGACGGCCGAGGACTATCTGGGCGAGCCCGTCACCGACGCCGTGATCACGGTGCCGGCGTATTTCAACGACTCGCAGCGGCAGGCCACCAAGGACGCCGGGCGCATCGCGGGCCTGGACGTCAAGCGGATCATCAACGAGCCGACCGCCGCGGCGCTGGCCTTCGGCCTGGACAAGAAGGACGAGCGGGGTGACCGCAAGATCGCCGTCTACGACCTGGGCGGCGGCACGTTCGACATCTCGATCATCGAGATCGCCGACGTGGAGGGCGAGAAGCAGTTCGAAGTGCTGTCGACCAACGGGGACACGTTCCTGGGCGGCGAGGACTTCGACCAGCGGATCATCGACTACGTGATCGGCGAGTTCAAGAAGGATCAGGGCGTCGACCTGGGCAAGGACGTGCTGGCCCTGCAGCGCCTGAAGGAGGCGGCGGAGAAGGCCAAGATCGAGCTGTCCTCCTCGCAGCAGACCGAGATCAATCTGCCGTACATCACGGCCGACCAGAGCGGTCCCAGGCACTTGAACATGAAGCTGACGCGCGCCAAGCTCGAGGCGCTGGTCGAGGATCTGATCCAGAAGACGGTCGAGCCGTGCCGGATCGCGATGAAGGACGCGGGCCTTAAGACGTCCGAGATCAACGACGTGATCCTGGTCGGCGGCATGACGCGGATGCCGAAAGTGCAGGACACGGTGCGCGAATTCTTCGGGCGCGAGCCGCGCAAGGACGTCAATCCGGACGAGGCGGTCGCCGTCGGTGCGGCGATCCAGGGCTCGGTGCTCACGGGCGAGCGCAAGGACGTGCTGCTGCTGGACGTGACGCCGCTGTCGCTGGGCATCGAAACGCTCGGTGGCGTGATGACCAAGATGATCCAGAAGAACACCACGATCCCGACCAAGTTCTCGCAGGTCTTCTCGACTGCGGAGGACAGCCAGCCGGCGGTCACGATCAAGGTGTTCCAGGGCGAGCGCGAGATGGCAAGCGGCAACAAGCTGCTCGGTGAATTCAATCTGGAAGGCATCGCGCCCGCCCCGCGCGGATTGCCGCAGATCGAGGTCACGTTCGACATCGATGCCAACGGGATCCTGCACGTCAGCGCCAAGGACAAGGCGACCGGCAAGGAAAACAAGATCACGATCAAGGCCAACTCGGGTCTGACCGAGGACGAGATCAAGCGGATGGTGCGCGATGCCGAGGCCAACAAGGCCGAGGACCATCGCCGCTTCGAGCTGGCGCAGGCACGCAACTCCGGCGACGCCACGGTGCACCAGATCCGCAAGGCGTTGAGCGAGCACGGCGACAAGCTCGATGCGGCCGAGAAGAGCGGAATCGAGGCAGCGGTCAAGGAGCTCGAGGATGTCTTGAAGGGCGACGACAAGGACGCGATCGAGTCCAGGACCAAGGCGCTGATGGCCGCTTCGCAGAAGCTCGGAGAGAAGATGTACGCCGAAACGCAAGCCCAGGGCGCGGGTGCGCCCCATTCGGGTTCGCAGTCGGCCGAACCCGAGAAGCCGGCCGACGACGTGGTGGACGCCGATTACCGTGAGGTCAAGCGGGGCTGAGTATCGCCATGCCGGGTCTGGCGGTCCGCGGCGCGGTTTCGATTCCGCCTCGCCGCGGACCGCTTTGGTTTGTCTGACGGAATATGCCGAAACGAGACTTCTACGAAATCCTGGGCGTCGCCAAGAACGCCTCCGAGGAAGAGATCAAGAAGGCATATCGCAAGCTGGCGATGAAGCACCATCCGGACCGTAATCCGGACGACAAGCACAAGAGCGAAGACAAGTTCAAGGAGGCCAAGGAGGCCTACGAGGCCCTGTCGGACCCCCAGAAGCGCGCGGCCTATGACCGCTTCGGACACGCCGGGGTCGACCCGAACGCCGGCGCCGCGGCCGGTGCCGGCATGGGTGGCTTCGCCGAGGCCTTCGGCGACATCTTCGGCGACATCTTCGGTGGCACCACGCGCGGCGGGCGCCCCGGCGGCGCGTTCCGCGGAGCGGACCTGCGCTACAACATGGAAATCTCCCTGGAGCACGCGGCCCGCGGCTTCAACACCGACATCCGCATTCCGGCCTGGGAGCCCTGCGAGGCGTGCGCAGGCAGCGGCGCCCGGCCGGGAACCAAGCCGAAAACCTGCGGCACCTGCGGCGGCTCCGGCGCGGTGCGGATGACTCAGGGTTTCTTCTCGATCCAGCAGACCTGCCCGACCTGCCACGGCAGCGGGCGCGTGATTCCCGATCCGTGCACGACCTGCCACGGGGACGGGCGCGTGAAGCGCAACAAGGTGCTCGAAGTCAGCATCCCGGCCGGAATCGACGAGGGTCAGCGGATTCGCCTGGCCGGCAAGGGCGAGCCTGGAATGAACGGCGGCCCGGCGGGCGACCTGTATGTCGAAATCCGGCTCAAGCAGCACGACGTGTTCCAGCGCGACGGCGACGACCTGCACTGCGAGGTGCCGGTCTCGGTGGCGACCGCCGCCCTGGGCGGCGAGCTGGAAGTGGCGACGCTGAGCGAGAAAGTCAGCATCGCGATTCCGGAGGGAACCCAGAGCGGCAAGACGTTCCGGCTGCGCGGCAAGGGGATCAAGGGGGTGCGCTCGAGCTATCCGGGCGACCTGTTCTGCCACATCAAGGTGGAGATCCCGGTGCGCCTGACGGAAAAACAGAAGAAGCTGCTGCGCGATCTGGATCAGTCGCTGAAGGACGGCGGCGCCAAGCACTCGCCCCAGGCACGCTCGTTCATGGAGCGGATGAAGGGCTTCTTCGCCACCGAGTAATCACTTCTCTCTCTCTCCCCCGCACGCGGGAGGGGGGCCGGGCACTTCTCTCCCCGCTCGCAGGAGAGGGGTCGGGGGAGAGGGCAGTGCGCTGGCACCCTCATCCTGTCCTTCTCCCGCAAGCGGGAGAAGGGACCCCCAGCCACAGATCAGGTGTTGCTTCCCTCTCTGCCGCTTGCGGGACAGATCAGGTCTTGGCTCCCCTCTGTCGCTTGCGGGAGAGAGGACCCTCAGCCAGATCAGGTCTTGGCTCCCCTCTGTCGCTTGCGGGAGAGAGGACCTTCAGCCAGATCAGGTCTTGGCTCCCCTCTGTCGCTTGCGGGAGAGGGGACCTTCAGCCCGATCAGGTCTTGCTCCCCTCTCCCGCTTGCGGGAGAGGGGCCGGGGGAGAGGGTCTTCGCTGCTGCGCAACCTCGTAAATCTTCTCGAGTACGTCCTTCGTCCTCCGCAGTACGTCGTCGTCCCAGAAGCGGAGCACCAGAAAGCCTCGTGACTGCAGCATCTGGTCGCGTAGTTGGTCATGCTCGACGTTTGCCTGATGCTGCCCGCCGTCGACTTCGATGATCAGGCGGCGTTCCATGCAGACGAAGTCGACAACATAGCGCCCAATCGGGTGTTGCCGACGAAACTTCATCCCAGTCGTGCGATGGGCCCTTAGGTGATACCAGAGGCGTCTCTCGGCGTCGGTCGACTCGGCGCGCAGTGTGCGCGCGAACTGCTGTAGTGACCTTGATCGCATACCGATCGCCGTCCGCGTCGTGCCGCGATCGTCGATCCGGGTCGTGCTGACCAACAACACCGGAGATAGCAGTGACCCTCTCCCTCGGCCCCTCTCCCGCAAGCGGGAGAGGGGAGCAAGACTTCCCCTCTGCCACAAGCGGGAGAGGGGAGCAAGAGTTCCCCTCTGCCGCAAGCGGGACAAGAGAGCAAGGGTTCTCCTCGCCCACGCCAGGGGGAGAGGGGACAGGGGAGAGGGTGCAAGCTCGAAGCAGAGATTCCGACGAGGCGCTGTGGCGTTTTTCATCGGACCTGCACTGCCCCGACTGCGACATCCACTATTCGGATCCGGTGCCCAGCGCGTTTTCGTTCAATTCGCCGCTGGGGGCCTGTCCGACCTGCCGCGGGTTCGGGCGCGTGATCGGCATCGACCTGGACCTGGTGATCCCGGACCCGGGCAAGACGCTGCGCGGCGGCGCCGTCAAGCCCTGGCAGACCGAGAGCTTCAAGGAGTGCCAGCGCGATCTGGAAAAGTACGCGCCTCGCTTCGATGTCGCGCTGGACGTGGCCTGGAAGTCGCTGAGCGAGCGCGAGCGGCTCTGGGTGATCGACGGCGATCCGGCCTGGCGCGGCAAGTGGCAGACCCAGTGGTACGGCATCCGCCGTTACTTCGAGTGGCTCGAGTCCAAGGCGTACAAGATGCACATCCGGGTGCTGCTGTCGCGCTACCGCAGCTACACGCCGTGCACCGCCTGCGGCGGCAGCCGGCTGCAACCGGACGCGCTGCTATGGCGATTCGAGGGGCAGACGATCCAGCAGCTGATGCTGCTGCCGCTGGACCGTCTGCGGGAATTCTTCGATCGGGCGCGCGCCAGCGGAGCGCTTGGCCAGGCGATCGAGCTACTGCTGAAGGAGATTCGCGCGCGGCTGCGTTTCCTCTGCGAGGTGGGCCTGGGTTATCTGACGCTGGACCGGCAAAGCCGCACCCTGTCCGGCGGCGAAGTTCAACGGATCAATCTGACCACAGCGTTGGGCACTTCGCTGGTGAACACGCTGTTCGTGCTCGACGAGCCCTCGATCGGGCTGCACCCGCGCGACATGCACCGCGTGATCGGCGTGATGCGGCGTCTTCGCAGCGCCGGCAATTCGCTGGTGGTGGTCGAACACGATCCCCAGGTGATGCTGGCGGCCGATCGCGTGCTGGACATGGGGCCAGGTCCGGGGGAACGCGGCGGCCAGGTCGTCTTCGAAGGCCCGCCAGCGGCGCTGTGCCGGTCTTCGACGCTGACCGGACAGTACGTGTCGGGCAGGCGCCAGGTCGAAGTTCCGAGCGCGCGTGCGATGGAACCGGGCGCAGCCAGGGTCGTGCTGCAGGCAGTGCGCGAACACAACCTGAAGGGCATTGACGTGCAGTTCCCGCTGAATCGGCTGGTGGTGGTCACCGGTGTATCGGGGTCGGGCAAGTCGACGCTCGTGCAGAACGTGCTGTACCCGGCGCTGCGCAAGGCCAAGGGCAAGCCGGCCGAGGCGCCCGGCCTGCACGACCGCTGCCTAGGAGCCGACTGGATTGCGGACGTGGCGCTGGTGGACCAGTCGCCGATCGGCAAGACCACGCGCTCCAACCCGGCCAGTTACGTCGGTGCATTCGATGCGATCCGCCGCCTGTTCGCGCGCTCGCCGATGGCGCTCGAGCGCGGTTACTCGGCCGGCACGTTCAGCTTCAACGCCGGCACCGGCCGCTGTCCGACCTGCGGGGGCAACGGCTATGAGCATGTCGAAATGCAGTTCCTGTCCGACGTCTACCTGCGCTGCCCCGATTGCGACGGCCGGCGCTTTCGTCCGGAAGTACTCGAGGTGACGCTGACGCGCCACGGCCGGGCGCTGTCGATCGCCGACACGCTCGATCTGACCGTCTCGGAGGCGCTGCAGCGGTTCGACGACGACGCGGAGGTCGTGCGGGCTCTCGCGCCGCTGGCCGAGGTCGGCCTCGAGTACGTTCGGCTGGGTCAGCCGGTTCCGACGCTGTCGGGTGGCGAGGCGCAGCGGCTGAAGATCGCCGGCTTCCTGGCGCGCGCGGAGCCGGTGCCGGCCCATGGCGCGCGGCTGGCCGTCAAGGGCTCGCTGATGCTGTTCGACGAGCCGACCACCGGATTGCACTTCGACGACATCGCCAGGCTGATGCGGGCGCTGCGCCGGCTGATCGATTGCGGCCACTCGCTGATCCTGATCGAGCACAACCTGGACGTGATCCGGGCGGCCGACTGGATCATCGACCTGGGACCGGAAGGCGGCGAAGGCGGCGGCATGATCGTGGCCGAAGGCAATCCGACCTCGATCGCAGCCCATCCGACCTCGCACACCGGAAAGGCACTGCGCGAGTATGAGGCCACCCTCTCCCCCAGCCAAGGCAACGAGAGCGGGAGAGGGGAGGAAGCGCTGACCGTTTCTCCGGCAAGCGAGAATGGGGAGGAAGTGCTGAGCCTATCTCCGGGAAGCGAGAGAGGGAGGGAGGCGCCGCGGGTGGCGCCTGCGACGCCGGTGGGAGAGAGGGACTTGTACTCCCCTCTCCCGCTCGCGGGAGAGGGGCCGGGGGAGAGGGTGCATGCAGAAGAGCCGCGCGCGCCAACCAACGGTCTGATCGAGATCCGCAACGCCCGCGAGCACAACCTGAAAGGCATCGACGTGGCCATTCCGCGCGACGCTTTCACGGTGATCACGGGCGTCTCGGGCAGCGGCAAGTCGACGCTGGCGTTCGATATTCTGTTCAACGAAGGCCAGCGCCGGTACCTGGAATCGCTGAACGCGTACGCCCGATCGATCGTGCAGCCGGCCGGACGGCCCGATGTCGATGCCATCTACGGCATCGCGCCAACCGTGGCGATCGAGCAGCGGGTCAGCCGCGGCGGCCGCAAGAGCACGGTGGCCACGCAGACCGAAGTACACCATTTCCTTCGGCTGCTGTTCGTCAAGCTCGGCGTGCAGCACTGCCCCGACTGCAATATACCGGTCACTCCGCTGTCATTCGACTCGATCGTGGCGCAGATCGGGCAAAGCCTGCGCGGCATGCACATCGGCGTGCTGGCGCCGCTGGTCATCCACCGCAAGGGCTACTACACCGAGCTCGCCAAGTGGGCAGCCAGCCGGGGGCACTCCCATCTGCGCGTGGACGGCCAGTTCGTCCCAACCTCGCCGTGGGCGCGCCTGGACCGGTTCCGCGAACACACGATCGAGCTGCCCCTCGGTGACTTGCAGGTCGGGCCGGACAGCGAGCCGCAGCTGAGGGCGCTGGTGGAGCGCGCGCTCGAGCTCGGGCACGGCGTGGTGCAGGTCCTGTGGCCGCTGGATCGGCTCAGGAGCGCGCTGCAGGGCCGGCAGGTCACTGACCTGGAGCATCGGCTGTTCTCGATTCATCGCACCTGCCCGTCCTGCGGCCAGGCTTTTCCCGAGCCGGACCCGCGCCTGTTCTCGTACAACTCCAAGCACGGCTGGTGCCCGGACTGCTTCGGCACCGGCCTTCGACTGGCCGGCTTCAGCGCCGAGGACAGCGGCGAGGAGATCGGCTGGAACGACTGGTATGAAGGCGAAGAGTCGCCCTGCCCGACCTGCGTCGGACAGCGACTGAACCGGGTCGCGCTGGCAGTGCGCTTCGAGGCGCGCAGCATCGCGCAGGTCGGCGCAATGACGGTGGCCGACGCGCGGTCCTGGCTGGACGGGATGCAGCTGTCGGGCCGGCAGCTGGCGATCGCGCGGGACATCGTGACCGAGATCCGCGGGCGCCTCGACTTCCTGCTCGAGGTTGGCTTGGGCTATCTCGCGCTGGACCGCGCCGCACCCACGCTGTCGGGCGGCGAAGCGCAGCGGATCCGGCTGGCCGCGCAACTGGGATCCAATCTGCAGGGCGTGTGCTACGTGCTGGACGAGCCGACCATCGGGCTGCACGCGCGCGACAACCGGATCCTGCTGTCGGCGCTGTCGAAGCTGCGCGAGCGCGGCAACTCGCTGGTGGTCGTGGAGCACGACGAGGAGACGATCCGCGCGGCCGATCACCTGATCGACATGGGCCCCGGTGCCGGCAGCCGCGGAGGCCGCGTGGTGGCGCAGGGAACGATCGAGGACATCATCGGTAACCCGCAATCGGTCACCGGCCGCTACCTGCGCGAGCCGCGGCGCCGCAATGGCCCGCCGCGCCACCCGATAACGGACGACGCAGCGCGCCTGACGATCCGGGCCGCGAACCTGCATAACCTGCGCGCCATCGATGCCGACATCCCGCTGGCGCGGCTGAGCGTAGTGACTGGCGTGTCGGGAAGCGGCAAGTCGACGTTGGCGCGCGATGTGTTGCTGAGCAATTTGCGGGCGGTGCTGTCCGAGCGCGGATCACGGCCGCGCGCCCTCTCCCCCGGCCCCTCTCCCGCAAGCGGGAGAGGGGAGAAGGACCGCCCGGCAGCAGGCGTCAAGGGGAGAAAGAGGCTCCTCTCTCAGAGGCTCTCCTCTCCCACGCCAGTGGGAGAGGGGGCGGGGGAGAGGGTAGTCGAGCTCGAATGGAAAGGTTGCGCGCGAATCGACGGCTGGGCGCAGGTGGCACGGGTGCTCGAGGTGGATCAGACGCCGATCGGAAAAACGCCGCGCTCGTGCCCGGCCACGTACGTCGGGTTCTGGGATGCGATCCGCAAACGCTTCGCCGACACCGGTGAAGCGCGGATACGCGGTTACGGTCCCGGCCGCTTCTCATTCAACACCGCGGGCGGGCGCTGCGCGGCCTGCGAGGGACAGGGTCTGCGCACGATCGAGATGAATTTCCTGCCCGACGTGAAAGTCGTCTGCGATGTCTGCGGCGGAAGCCGGTTCGATCGAGCCACGCTGGAGGTGCGCTGGCGGGACCGGACCATCGGCGACGTACTGGCGATGCAGGTGGACGAGGCGGTGGAATTCTTCGCATCGACGCCGGCCATCGCTCACCCTCTGGGACTGTTGCGCGACGTCGGCCTGGGTTATCTGACGCTGGGTCAGGCTTCGCCCACGCTTTCCGGCGGCGAAGCCCAGCGGATCAAACTGGTGACCGAGCTGGCGCGCGCCCGCACCGCCGACATCGCCGGCTCCACGCTCTACGTGCTCGACGAGCCGACGGTCGGCCTCTCGATGGCCGACATCGAGCAGTTGCTGGCCGTGCTCCACCGGTTGGTCGATGCCGGTCACACGGTAGTCATCATTGAGCACAATCTGGACATCATCGTCGACGCCGATTGGATCATCGACCTTGGCCCGGAGGGTGGAAGCGGCGGCGGGCGATTGATCGCGCAGGACATTCCCGACCGGATCGCCCGTTGCGATTCACCGACCGGTGCCGCGTTGCGCGCGCACATGACCCGAACCCGCGAATCCCGCTTAAGGCACACCGTTTCGTAAGGGACGGCCCGATCATCCATTTGAGCGCCTATGGAGGTGACTGCGGCGTCTCGACCGTTGATCGTACGATGGGCTCCTCGCGCTGAGCGCCCTTCTCGAGCAAACCCCGTGGCCCATCGTCGATTGATCTTCGCTGTGGTTGCCGTTCAAGTCGCGCTGTCGAGCGGTTGTGCCACGATCATCGGCGAGCCCACACAGGTCGTGCATGTCGAGACGCTGGACGAACGGGGTCAGCCGATCCACGGCATGCGGTGCCGCCTGAGCAACGCCTCGTCCGAATACTTCGGCGACTCGCCGCTGTTCAACCTCGAGGTGCACCGGTCGTCGTCCGATTTGAAGATCGCCTGCCACCTGGGTAATCGCGTCGCCGAGGGCACCGCCGTTTCCCGAAGCGGAGTGCGCGGCGGCGTCACGGGCGTCGCCAATCTGCTGGTACCGGGCGGATCGGCCTACATGGTGATCGACCACCTGACCGGTTATCGGTACACCTATCCGACGTGGCTGCAGCTGCAGATCGGCCAGAAGCTGGTGTTCGACGCCGGCGACGACGTCGACGGCAAGCCGGCGCCCGCGGCCCGGCAGGAGCCCGAGCACCCGGCTCCGGTCGCCAGACCGGGCGCAGAGCGCGTTCTCGTCCGTTCGGACTAGTCACCCGTCCAGGGCAGCCGGCTCTAGTTGCCGGCCCTGTCTCCGAAGTATTGGAGATGGGGGACTCTGTTCGGGGCCAATCGATGAAGCGAAATGTGCTCGCCGGCGCCTGCCTGGCGCTGTGCCTGTGCGGCTGCTCGACGCTGCAGGGCGACTTTCACCAGACACTGCAGATCGACGCGGTCGATGCCCAGAATCATCCGGTCGACGGGATGCGGTGCCAGGTCGGCAGCGGCTCCTCGGCCAAGATCGCCGTGACGCCTGTGACCGAGGTTCGGGTCCACCGCTCCGCGATGTCGCTGGAAGTCGAGTGCCGCCGCGACAATCTGGTCGCGACCGCCACCGTGAAGCCGCGGCGCGAGCGGATGGAAGAGGCGCTGCTGCCGTTCGGATCGGCGGGCGTATTCATCGACCATTTCAGCGGCGCGCTGTATGGGTACCCGACCAAGCTGCACCTGCGCGTCGGTCAGCACGTGGTGCTCGAGCACGGCGCAGAGGCGCAGGTCGCGAAATCGGAGCCGATTCCGATTGCGGGCGAACCAGCGCGTGTTGCAGCCAACCGCCTCGAAGTGGCCCGCGTCGATGCGGCCGTCGTGGCGGCGGTTCCCGCCAGGGTGCCCGCAGGAGCTGCGCCGCAGAAAGCCGCGGTGCCAGGGGCCAAAGCGGACCGGGCCGCTGCCAAGCCGATCAAGACCGCCAGCGTCTCCACCGCAGCGAGCAAGCGCGCGCCCGCGGCCCCAGCGGTCACTGTGGCGCATGTCACCGCGGTGCGCGCGGCGCCGGCGAACTGGTAGGCACCCTCTCCCCCTCCCCTCTCCCTCTTCGCGGGCGAGGGGCGATCGAGCGTCGCAAGCGCGCAGTCGTTCACCGGGCACGCGGTGTCGCCCCTCGCCCGGGCCTTCACACATCGGCTGGGCGAGAGGGCCGCTTCTCTCAAGCCTGCGATACAGACTCGAAGCGGCCGAAGCGCAGCGCCAGCGTCGGCAGCACCAGCAGATTCAACGCCATCGAGGTCAGCAAGCCGCCCAGGATCACCACGGCCATCGAGCCCTCGATCTCGCGGCCCGGCTCTTCGATTCCGAGCGCCAGCGGCAGCAGGCCCAGCGCGGTCACCAGTGTCGTCATCAGGATCGGGGCCAGCCGGTCGGCGGCACCTTCGACGGCCAGATCCAAACCCCACGCCCGCCCGTCGATGCGCACCAGACGGTCGTAGTGCGCGACGATCAGGATCGAGTTGCGAAGCGTGATCCCGAACAACGCGACCAGCCCCACCATCGACCCGAGCGACAGCACGCCACCGCTGTCTGCAACCGCGAACACACCCCCGACGAATGCGAATGGCAGGTTCGCCAGCACGAGCGCCAGGTTGCGTGCGTTGCGCGCGATGATGGAGACCAGCAGCACGATGCCGAGCGCCGCCACTGCAGAATAGGCGAGCAGATCGCGCTGCGAGCGTGCCTGCTCCTGGGCCTCGCCCGCGAATTCCAGGTGCGTTCCGGGCGGCAGGCCGAGCGTGGCGACCTGCCGGCGCAGGTCGTCGACAAAACCGCCGACGTCGCGTCCCCGCACATTGGCGGTCACGGTCTGCATTCGTTGGCCGCCCTGGTGCGGCACCTCATAGCGGCCCGCCGAAGGGTGGATCTCGGCGACCTGTGCCAGCCGCACGAAGCGGCCGTCCGGCGTGCGCAGCGGCAGCGCGCCGATTTGCGTGACCGCATTGCGGTGCTCCTGGTCCAGCACGACGATCACGCTGACGGTACGGTTGCCTTCGTAGCTCTGACCGACCGCGGCCCCTTCGTACGCGGTCCTGATCAGATCCAGGACATCCAGCTGGCGCAGGCCCCAGCGCTGAAGCTCGGGCGGAATCAGCCGGATCGACATCTGCGGCGTGCCGGGCAGCGCCTGCAGCTGCACGTCGGCCGCGCCGCGGATCCGGTGCAGCATGCGCACGACGTCGCGCGCCGTGCGGTCGAGCGCGTCCAGATCCGGGCCGATCACGTTGACGGCGACCGCGGCCGTATAGCCGGACAGCGTCTCCTCGATGCGCTCGGTCAGGAAGGACTGCATCGCAAAATTGACGCCTGGAAACTGCGTCAACACGGAGCGGATTGCAGACTGAGCGGCCTGGAGCTGCGCTCCGCCGGCGGGCTTCAAGTCCACATCGAACTCGCTGTAGTGCGACCCCAGGATGTCGTCGGACTTGTCGGCGCGGCCGACCCGCTGCGCCACCGCGCGAACCGCGGGCAACTCATGCAGCGCGGACGACACGCGGGATCCGATCCGCATCGACTCCTCGATCGAGGTACCCGGCGCGGCCGACATGTGAACGATCAGGTGACCTTCCTTCAGCTCCGGAATGAAATTCACGCCGAAGCCGGCCGCGGCGGCGCCACCCAGGGCCGCCAGCAGCACCGCGGCTGCCATCACCGTCCGGGGATAGCCGCTGACCCGTGCCAGCATCCGCTCGTAGCGGGTGCGGCACCACTGCAGCACCGGCGGCTCGCCGGCACGCATCTGTTCGGGCCGGAACAGCAATGACGACAGGGCCGGGATCACCGTCAGGCTGACCAGCAGCGACGCGACCACCGCCAGCGCGTACGCGTAGCCGAGCGGCGCGAACAGGCGCCCGGCGACGCCCGACAACGAGACGATCGGCAGCACGACCAGCAGCACCGCGAACGTCGCGTAGACCACGCCGCTGCGCACTTCCAGGCAGGCATCCAGGATCACGCTGGCCGTGTCGCGCGGCTGCGGCAGCAGGCGGTTGGCGCGCATCCGCCTCATGATGTTCTCCACGTCGATCACCGCGTCATCGACCACGACGCCGATCGCTACGGCCAGTCCGCCGAGTGTCATCGTGTTCACGCTGACGCCGAACGCCTGCAGCAGCCTCAGCGTAGCCAGCAGCGACAACGGGATCGCGGCACACGAGACCGCGGCGTTGCGCCAGTCCGACATGAACAGCAGCAGGACACCGACCACCAGTGCGGCGCCCAGCAGCAGCGCCGACCAGACGTTGCCGGTGGCGAGGTCGATGAAGTCGGCCGGGCGAAACAGCGTCGCATCCAGCTCGACGCCGTCGCGCGCCAGCAGCGGGCGCAGGCCTTCCAGCGCCGCCTGGATGCGGCGCGTCACTTCGACCGTGCTGGCACCGTACTGCTGCGACACGACCAGTTGTATGCCCGGTCGGCCGTCGATCGTGGCGCCCCCGGTCGCGGGCTCCGGGGCGAAGCGCACGCTCGCCACATCGCCCAGCGTCGCGAACGGGGCCGCGTCCGGGCCGAGCACGGCCCGTTTCAAATCGTCGACGCCGAGCGGCGGATATTCGGTTTTCAGCTCGATGCGCTGATTGGGGCTGTCGATAAAACCGGCTCCGCGCACTCCGGCTGCGCGAGCCGCCGCCTCCGTCACGTCGTTCAGGCCGAAGTTCAGGCGAATCAGGCGGTCCGGATGGACCTGGACCTGCAACGAGCGCCGTCCGCTGCCGAAGACCGCCACCTTGGCCACGCCCGGCACCGCCATCAGCGTTGGCCTGATCAGCCACTCGGCGGTCGTGCGCAGATCCATCAGCGAAGCGCGCGACGAGGTCAGCCCCGCCACCAGCACCGTGCTGGTCGACGAGGTGAGGGGCGTCAGCGAGGGTGTCTCCGCCTGACGAGGCAGCTGGCCGGCACTCGATGCAAGCCGTTCCGAAACCAACTGACGGTCGCGCAACACGTCGCTCGCCGGGTCGAAGTTGGCGGTGATGATCGACAACCCTTGAATGGAGCTCGATCTGAGCGACGCCAGGCCCGGTGCCCCGGTCAGCGCGTTTTCCAGCGGCTGCGTGACCAGCACCTCGACCTGATCGGGCGACAGGCCAGGCGCCTCGGTGTGGATCACGGCCTGCGGCGGCGCAAATTCCGGAAACACGTCGTAAGTGGCATGCCCCAGCGAGTACGCGCCCGCAGCGATCACCAGCGCAGCGAGCGCGATCACCACGCCACGAAACTGCAGCGAGAAGGCGATCAGCGCAGCCTGCGGACCGTGGCTGCCGGAGCTCATCGCCCTCCGACGTCGGTCGAGAAGTTCTCCGCGCGCAACTCCTCGGAAAGCAGCATCTGTGCGCCCTGGACCACCACGTCGGCGCCCGACTCCAGATCCACCTGCAGCGAGGTGGCGCCGCTGGCGCGGTCCAGGGCGATCTCGCGCCGCTCGAAATCACCGGTGCCGGTGCGGACGAAGACCCAGGCGCGGCCCTGCCACCACACCAGCGCGGAGCCCGGAATCACCGCCGCCTCCAGCGTGCGGCCGGTCGGCAGCAGCACCGTAACGCTCGCCCCTGGCAGCAGCGCCGCGTCGGGCGGGGCCCGGTAAAGAAAGCTGCGTCCCGCCACGCGCGGATCGGCATGCGCCGCCGGCGATACGAGCTGAATCGAAGGTCCTTCGCGTCCATCCACCCCCACGCGCCCCTGCGGCGGCGCACGGGCATCGCTCCACTCCGACGGCAACGTGACCTGCAGCAGCAACTGGCGGCGCGATACCAGGTCGTCGGCCAGGGTGCGTTGCTGCGGGTCGGACCCCGCCAGCGCGCCGGCCACCACCGGGCCCCAGCCAAGGCGCGCGCTCGTCAAAATGGCCCCGACCTGGGCTTGGGCGGCTTCCCGCGCGGCCTGGTCGGCCAGGAATGCCGCCTGCGCCGCCTGGACGTGGGCGGCCGAGACGTTTTGCTGATCTTCGAACAGCTGGCGCTCGCGCTCGTATTCGGCGTGCGACGCGTCGAGTCTGGCCTGCGCGGCCTTCAGCTGAGCGCCCGCCGCCTGCGACAGAGCCGAGAGCTGCGCCAGCGGCTGCAGGTCCAACACCGTCGCGAAGGCGCGCACCGTCTCGGGCTGTGCACCCCGCCGCACCGTCTCTGTCCGGATCGCGGCCCGTTGCAACGCGTCGGCGTTCAAACGAACCACGCTGCGTCCGTTCTGCAGCGCAATGCGCGGGGCGGTCACGATCGGGTGCTCGCGGTCGGCCTGTTGGTCCGAGTCGGAACATGCGACGAGCAACGCAGCGATGCCGCACACCCCTGCGCCGGCACGCGCCGACCCGACCTTCACGTCCGCCCTCACCCGCTCACTTTTTACGTGGAGCAGGCTTGGGCGGGCTCGCCTCGACTTTGCACAACGCGAGCAGGCGCGGATCGCGCTGATGCCAGGCGGTCCGGAACGCGCGATGCGCTTGCGCGTTCTTCGAATCGACTTGCCGCGCGGCGTCGAGCCACGGCCGAGGCTGCGCCATCACTTCGAAACCGAATTCGATCAACGCCTCGGGGCTCGCTGTGCCCATGCGCCCGGCTCCGCGCAACTGCGCGTAGGCAGCCACCTCGGCCATCGTGCCCACGGTGTCGGCCAATCGCTTCGGCTGACGCGCCAGACGCTCCAGTGCAACGCGGTCCTCGACCGGCTGCAGCTCACGCACCACGAAGGGCCGGCCGCCGATCGGCATCGCAGTCAGATAGGCCGGGCAGGCAGCCTGGCAGATGTCCTGCACCGTAACCACCCGCTGCGCCTCGTCGGCCCAGGGTCCCTGTGGCAGGCCGGACAGCGCCGCCGACGCCGACGAGGGGGCGGCCAGCTTGAAGTCGATCAGGGCGTTGCGATCCGGATCGCCCCGACCGCGCACCAGCGCCACGTAACGCGGCACGCCCAGGCTGCCCATTCCGGCAACGCGCCGCGCAAAATCGCGCGGCAGGAAGAATTCGGCGCTTTCGTACAGGTGTCCCAGCGACCGGAGTGCCTCCGCGAGCTGTTCGCGCAAGTCCCCGTCCGGCGGCAGCGGCAGGATGCGTTGGTTGTCGATCAGCAGCCTGCGGCGGCCGCGCCGCAGCTCGGTACGGCGCTCCAGAAGGTCGCGCCGCCGCCGGGTCGAAACCTGCTCGAGCAGTGCTTGGATCGGCCCCCGCGCGGTTTCGGGCTCGAGCCAGAATGCCTTGCCGCGCGCCATCGCCTCGCAATAGCGCACCAACGCCTCGGCGGCAAGCGTTTCGGCCTCCTCGCGTATCAGTCCGAACCCGGGCGCCGCGGTCAGGATGCTGCCCAGAAACCGCAGCAGATCGAACGCAATCGGCAGGCGGGCCGCTTCGTCGAAATCGTTCAGGTCGAAGTAGACCAGGCGATTCAGGCCGCGAAAGCAGCCGAAGTTGTTCAGATGCAGGTCCCCGCACAGCCAGGCGGTGGGCGAAAACGGCAGCGCCGTCAGGTCCAGCTCCACGTGCGCCAGTCCCGCCGACGCCCGCAGAAAAGCGAACCGGTCGGCCGCCATCGCCTGGAATTTGCGCACCAGCAAGTGCGGGTCGCGTCCGCGGTTGAGCGCCACGATCGCATCGATCGGATCTCGCGGGGGCGAGTGCGAGGCCATTTAGCGTCCCAAAGGAGACGGTTTGAGTGTCAGGGTCAGGACCCCGCCCACTGGCGGACCGATGGGACGATATCGCACTTTGCTCCACGCTTCGAGCAGATCTCCGAACTGCGGCGAAAACGGGTTGCCCGACTGGCCGGGCGCGACCATCCACACGCCGGCCGAGCTGCCGGACAGGTCGTAAATGGCCCGCATGCTGGGCGCGGCGCGCGCTTCGAAGGGGTGCTCGCCTCTCAGGCGCAGCACCGCTCGGTTGATCGTGTCGTCGTCGCCAGCGTCGCGCACGCGCTGCTCGAACCAGCGGCGCAGCGGCGCCACGCTCGAAAACGGCCGATGTTCGAACACGGCAGCGTGCGAGCGGCCCCATTGGAGCCGCTCCAGGTCGCGCGGCTCGCGCGCCAACTCGCCTGCTGCCTCATCCAGCGCTCGAGCAGCCAGGACGGCACAGTCGACGTGCCGTTCGGGGACCGCGGCGTCGTCGCACCAGCTGCGCGCGTGGGCCCGACCGGTCAGCACGCGCAGCATTGCCGTGGTCAAGGGCACCGGTTCGACCAGATCCTGCGCCAGTGCACCCAGCTTGTCGTCGAAGATCAAGTGTTTGAGCCGGCGCATCCAGGCCTGGTAGAGCAACGGCTCGGGAGCATCGGCCCGCATGGCGCCGTCCCAGGCGCGCAGCCGCTGCAGTGCAGCGCGTCCCACCGGCGTGGCCGGTTCGGTTCCCGCCAGCGCCCGCATCATCTCGCGGGCCGCCAGCGACGTCACATCGGCCTGGATCTGTTCGAAAGACGCCACATCGTGCCGTGGCACTGATTGCAGCAGTTGCTCGATCCGGTCGGCGCGATACGGCGCCCTCCACTCCATCGTGATGTATCTCGGGTAGCCGGGCGGCGTGATCTTCTGGTTTGCCGTGACGATGACCGCTTGCGGCGGATCCAAGCTGCGCGGCAGGTCGTCGGGGTCGATCCAGCCCTGCCAGTCGTAGCGCGCGTCCCAACCGGGCGACGGCACCAGCCCATGCAGATCGTTGTCGGGGCGGCGCACCGGCACCCGGCCGATGACCCGGAACCCGATGTGACCATCGTCGCCGGCGAACACCACGTTCTGCACCACCAGCGTCACACCTCGCAGCGCGCGGTCGAACTGTTGCGTGTCCGCGGCCCGATTCATCGCGCGAAACGCGTGCAGCGCGCCGGCTCCCGGCTCCAGCGAGGCCCAGCGCAACGCCAGCACGTAGCTCGAGCGCGGTCCGGCTTTCAACGCCGCGTCGGCCGAGGCAAGGGCCCCGGTGATCACGGGGCCATGGCGTGTACTGCGCACGGTCAGCAAAACCGGGTCGGCGCCGCGTACCCGGATCGACTCCACACGGGTTTCGAACGGGGCGTAGCCGCCAGGCGTCTGGTACTGGTCGGGGTGATCCGGATCGATCCGCTCGAGGTACAGGTCCTGGGTGTCTGCGTAGGTCGTCGTGAATCCCCAGGCGACATGGGCGTTGCGCCCCAGCACGACGAAGGGCACGCCGGGCAGGGTGGCGCCAAACACGTCCAGTCCCGGGGCCTTGACCCGCGCGAAGTACCAGACCGACGGCGTCGACAGCGCCAGATGCGGATCGTTGGCCAGCAGCGGGCGGCCGCTGACGGTTCGCGATCCACCGACCACCCAGCTGTTGGAGCCCTCGGCCTGGGCTACGCCGAAACCGAAGTCGGGCAGCTGCTGCGCAAGCTGATGCGCCTGGTCTGCCAACTCATGCCCGGGCAGGCCCAGGCGATGATACAAGTCGACGTAATCGGCAGTGGCCGGAGCCGATTCGTCCCACCCGGGCAGGAAGTCGTCGATCTCGGCCTTGCTCAAGCGCTCCGACAGTCGCAGGCGCTCCAGCTCGCTGCGCATTGCGTCGGCGGACAGGTCCCACGACATCATCAGGGTCCAGGCAAGCACGTCGGCGGGCACCCAGTGCTCCGGATGCGGCGCGCGCAGCAGCACGAATTCGGCTTGCGGAAGGCCATCGTGTCCGTCCAGGTATGCGTTGATGCCGGCGCAGTACGCCTCGGCCAGGGTTCGGGACTCCGGATCGAGGTCGTGCGCCATCGCCTGCGCCTGTCGGTACACGCCCAAAGTCCGCAGAAACCGGTCCGTGTCGACTCCAGCCGGTCCGACGATTTCGGCGATCCGGCCCTGCCCGATGCGGCGATTGAATTCGATCTGCCACAGCCGGTCCTGGGCGTGGACGTAGCCGAGCGCGAACAGGGCGTCTGATTCGGTTTGCGCGGAGATGGTCGGAAGGCCGGCGTCGTCGCGGACGATCTTGACTGGACGCGACAGGGCGCCGACCGCCAGCGTGCCTTCGTGTTCCGGCAGGCTCGCCTGCCGATACCAGAACCAAAGGCCGATCATCGCGATCAGCACGATCGACACGGTGGCCAACAACCAGCGTAGGACGCGCATGGTGTGTCCGACTTCAGGACCCGCCCGGGCAATGGGCGCGATTATTACAGCCAACCCTGATCCCCGCCCCGGCCCTCGCCCGGAAAACTTTCCCGAAGGCTCGGTCGACCCGCAGATGCAGTATGCTGCGCTGCGGCCGGCGTCGGGCCCGCCGCACGACGCCTGACAGTGCCGATGAACGATCCCACCGCATCAAGCGCTCCGGCGCGCTGGAGCCTCGAGCAGGTCGCCACGCTGTTCGAGTTGCCATTTAACGACCTTCTGTACCGGGCGCAGTCGGTGCACCGGCGTCATTTCGACCCAAACGCGGTCCAGGTCAGCACGCTGCTGTCGATCAAGACCGGTGGTTGCCCCGAAAACTGCGGCTACTGTTCGCAGTCGGCGCACCACCACACCGGCGTTGCCCGGGAAGCGCTGATGTCGCGCGAGCGCGTGCTCGAAGCCGCGGCCAAGGCGAAGCGGGCTGGCGCGACCCGCTTTTGCATGGGCGCTGCCTGGCGCGGACCCAATTCCAAGGAACTGGCCGATGTGGTCGAGCTGGTCAAGGGCGTGCGCGAGCTCGGGATGGAGACCTGCGTGACGCTGGGCATGTTGCGCCCTGGGCAGGCCGAGCAGCTGAAGGAAGCGGGCCTGGATTATTACAACCATAACCTGGACACCGCGCCGGATTTCTATGACTCGATCGTGACGACCCACGGTTACCGTGACCGGCTGGACACGCTGGATCGGGTCCGCAAGGCCGGAATCAAGGTGTGCTGCGGCGGAATCGTGGGTATGGGCGAATCCCGGCTGCAACGCGCTGGTCTGATTGCCGAGCTGGCGGCGCTGGACCCGCCGCCCGAATCGGTGCCGATCAACATGCTGGTGCCGATCGCCGGCACGCCGCTGGCGGACGTCGAACGACTGGACCCGCTCGAGTTCGTTCGCACGATCGCCGTGGCGCGCATCGCGCTGCCCATCAGCATGGTTCGCCTCTCGGCGGGGCGGGCGCAGATGCCTGACTCGGTTCAGGCGCTGTGCTTCCTGGCGGGCGCCAATTCGATCTTCTATGGCGAGCGGTTGCTGACGACTGGAAACCCGAGCACCGATTCGGACCGGGCGCTGTTCGAGCGGCTCGGGCTGACCCCCCTCTCCCCCGCCCCTCTCCCGCAAGCGGGAGAGGGGAACTCCGCTGCTCAGGCGGAGTCCTGCACGCCCTTTCAAGCGCAGTGGGAGAGGCTGGGGTAAGGGTCGTCAGGGCTGTTCCCCCTCTCCCACGAAGTGGGAGAGGGTCGGGGTGAGGGTCGTCAGAAATCCGACGGCAGGAGCAACTCGAACGACGCCGGATCGGGCGCCGGGCGGTACGGCATCACCCCGAGCAGCGGCGCCGCGATCCGCTCGCGCAACGCCTGCAGGTTCTGGTCGAAGCGCGCCATGCCTGGATCGATCGAGTTGGCGATCCATCCGGCCAGCGTGAGCGAGCGCGCGACGATCGCCTGCTGGGTCAGCAGTGCGTGATTCAGGCACCCCAGCCGCATTCCCACCACCAGCACGACCGGCAGTGCCAGCGCAACGGCCAGGTCGCCCGCATCGTCACGCTCGTTCAGCGGTACGAGGAATCCACCGACGCCTTCCACCACGACGGCGTCGGCGCTGCGCCGCAGCGACTCGAAGGCCTGCCGGATCGGCTCGATTTCGATGCGCACGCCCGCGGACGCAGCAGCCAGGTGTGGCGCAATCGCCGGCTCGAACAGGTACGGATTGACCTCGCTCAGCGGCGCCGGCCAGGAGCTGGCCCGGCGCAGCGCCACCACGTCGGCGTTGACCGGGCCTTCGGGCGTCGCCTCGACGCCAGCCGCGACCGGCTTCATTCCGAGCGCGCGCAATCCGCCGGCGCGCAACCGCTTCAGCAGTGCGCAGCTGGCCAGCGTCTTGCCCACACCGGTGTCGGTTCCGGTGACGAACAGGCTCGGGCAGGAGCCCTCGGCAACCATCACGCCACCTGGTCGATCAGTTCCAGCGCGCGCTCGGCGAGCAAGGCGGACTGCGCCTCATCGATCACGTACGGTGGCATGAAGTAGACCGTATTGCCGATCGGACGCAGCAGCAGCTCGCGTTCGAGCGCGGCGGCCGCAAAGCGCCGCGCGAACAGCGGCTCGGCGGCGTCGACTTCGAACGCCCAGATCATGCCGGTGCGCCTGAAGTCGCGCACGCGCGGATGCGCGGCGATCGGGCGCGCGAGCTCGTCGATATGCGCGGCGCGCTGCCGGTTGGCTTCGATCACGGCGTCCTGGTCGAAGATCGACAGGGTGGCGAGCGCCGCGGCGCAGGCGAGCGGATTGCCGGTGTACGAATGGGAGTGAAGAAAGCCGCGCGCGACCTCGTCGTGGTAGAACGCCTCGTAGATCGCGTCGGTCGACAGCACCACCGACAGCGGCAGATAGCCTGCGGTAATGCCCTTGGAAAGGCACAGCAGGTCCGGCAGGATGCCCGCCTGTTCGCAGGCCAGAAAAGTGCCGGTACGGCCGAAGCCGACCGCGATCTCGTCGGCGATCAGATGCACCTGGTGGCGATCGCACAGCGCGCGCGCCAGCCGCAGGTACTCGGGGTCGTACATGCCCATCCCGTTGGCACACTGCACCAGCGGCTCGACGATCAGCGCGGCGACCTCGCGATGACGCTGCTGCAGCGTCCGGTCGAGCGCGTCGGCACAACGCCTTGCGACCTGCAGGGGCGATTCGCCCGGCCTGGCGTTGCGCCAGTCCGGGCTGGGTACCGCGATTGCGCTCCGCAGCAGCGGGGCGTAGGCGTCGCGAAACAGCGCCACATCGCCGACCGACAGCGCACCGGTGGTTTCGCCGTGGTAGGCGCCCGTCAGGTGGGCGAAGCGCGATTTTTCCGGCTGGCCGCGATTGCGCCAGACATGGTGGCTCATTTTGAGCGCGATCTCGACCGACGAGGAGCCGTCGGAGGCGAAGAAGCAGTGTCCGAGCCGCCCTCCAGTCACGGCCGACAGGCGCTCGGACAGCAGCACGGCGGGCTCGTGCGTGAAGCCGGCCAGGATCACGTGCTCGAGGCGCTCGAGCTGGGCGACGACCGCCGCATTGATGCGCGCGTTGGCGTGCCCGAACAGGTTCACCCACCAGGAGCTGATCGCGTCCAGGTAGCGGCGGCCTTCGAAGTCGTACAGCCACGCGCCCTGCCCGTGCGATACCGGCACCATCGGCAGCCGTTCGTGCAGCTTCATCTGCGTGCACGGGTGCCAGACCGAGCGCAGCGTGCGGGCGACCAGGTCGCGGTTGACTGTCATGTGGCCCGGGGTTCCTGCTTGCTCAACGGGATTGCGTTTATCACAGCCGGATCTTAATTGAGGGTCATAATAACGAGGCTGATGTGACCGCCTTGCGTGCCGTATCGCCGCAATGCGTCTAACGTGCGCACTCAGACCGGCGCCCACGCCGGCGCGGTGAAGAAGAATTCGCCGAGGAGACTCTGCAGGTGACCACGAGCGCCGACACCTTTCCGCGACTGCTGATGGTCCACGCGCGCTTGCGCCCCGACAGTCCGGCGCTGCGCGAGAAAGACCTGGGCATCTGGCAGACCTGGGACTGGCGGCGGGTCGCCGACGAATCGGGCGCGCTGGCGCACGCGTTTCACGAGCTCGGCCTGCGGCGCGGCCAGCACATGGCGATCGTCGGCGAGAACCGGCCGCGCCTGTACTGCGCGATGATGGCCGCTCAGATTCTGGGTGCGATTCCTGTCCCGCTGTACCAGGACGCGCTGGCGACCGAGATGGTCCAGGTCTTCGAGGACGCCGAGATCGATGTGGCCGTCGTCGAGGACCAGGAGCAGCTCGACAAGATGCTCGAGGTGCGAGCGCACGCGTCGCGCCCCGCGCATGTCGTCTACGAGGATCCTCGCGGCCTGCACCACTACGACGCCCCGGGCCTGTGGGCGCTCGGCGCGCTGCTGCTGCGCGGGGCCGGGCTGCGCCGGCAGGATCCGGGCTTTGTCGAGGCGCAGATCGCGCTGGGCGCTGCCGGCGACACCGCCGCGCTGTTCTACACCTCGGGCACGACCGGCCGCCCCAAGGGCGTGGTGCAGACCCACGCGGCCCTGATCGATCGGGCGCGCGCCGCCGCCGAGTTCGATCGCCTGACCGCCGACGAGGAAGTGCTGGCGTACATGCCATTGGCCTGGATCGGCCAGAACATCTTTTCCTACGCCCAGGCGCTGGTGGTCGGTTATACGGTGAGCTGCCCGGAGTCCGCCTCGACGGTTGCAAACGATCTGCGCGAAATCGGCCCGACCTACTTTTTCGCTCCGCCGCGCGTATTCCAGGGGATGCTGACGCAGGTGTTGATCCGGATGCAGGACGCGGCGCGCGCCAAGCAGTGGCTGTTTCACCGGGCGATGGCGTTCGGCGCACGGGTCGGGACGGCGCTGCTCGACGGCAGGCGGGTCGGCGCGGTCGATCGGTTGCGCCACGCCCTGGCCGGGTTGCTGGTGTTCGGGCCACTGCGCAACCAGCTCGGCTTCAGCCGCGTGCGTGTCGCCTACACGGCCGGCGAGGCGATCGGGCCCGACCTGTTCACGTTTTTTCGTTCGATCGGCGTGAACCTGAAGCAGCTGTACGGCTCGACCGAGACGGCGGTGTTCGTCTGCATGCAGCCGGATGGCCAGGTGCGCGCGGAGTCGGTCGGGCCGCCGGTCCAAGGCGTCGAACTGCGGATGACCGAAGATGGCGAGGTGCTGGTGCGCAGCCCCGGGCTGCTGAAGGAGTACCACCGCAATCCGCAGGCGACCGCCGCAGTCAAGGATGCGCAGGGGTGGTTCCACACCGGGGACGCCGGCATTGTCGATCCGGACGGCCATCTGCGCATCATCGACCGCGCGGCCGATGTCGGTCGCCTGCTGGACGGGTCGCTGTTCGCCCCGAAGTACATCGAGAACAAGCTCAAATTCTTTCCCTACGTCAAGGAGGCGGTCGCTTTCGGTCACGGGCGTGACCGGGTCTGCGTCCTGGTCAACATCGACTTCGAAAGCGTCGGGGATTGGGCGGAGCGCCGCGGCCTTGCCTACACCGGCTATGTCGATCTGGCCGGCAAGCCCGCGGTTCTGGACCTGGTGGCTGGCTGTGTCGACAAGGCCAACGCCGGCCTGGCGGCCGATTCGAAGCTGGCCGGTTCGCAAATCCACCGTTTTCTCGTGCTGCACAAGGAACTGGATCCGGACGACGACGAGCTGACCCGCACGCGCAAGGTGCGCCGGAGCTTCATCGCCGAGAAGTACGCCGTGCTGGTGGAGGCGCTGTATTCGGACCGCGCTTCCCAGCATGTGGACACCGAAGTCAAGTTCGAGGACGGACGCCGCGGCGTCGTGAGCGCGACGCTGGCGATTCGCGATGCGCGCGTTGTGCCGCGCCAGGCGAGGGCCGCATGAGCGCGCCCGACAGCATGCTGCTGCGCGTCGACGGCATCTGGCTCAGCTTCGGTGGCGTCAACGCGTTGAGCGATGTGTCCTTCGACGTCCACGAGCGGGAGATCTGCGCGGTGATCGGCCCCAACGGTGCCGGAAAAAGCTCGATGCTCAATGTGATCAACGGCATCTATATCCCGCAGCACGGCAAGATCACCTATCGTGGCGAAGCCTTCGAACAGATGAGCCCGCGGCGTGCCGCCCGGATGGGGATCGCCCGCACGTTCCAGAATCTGGCGCTGTTCAAGGGCATGAGCGTGCTGGACAACCTGATGGCGGGGCGCAATCTGCGGATGCACGCCGGCTTGCTCGCGCAGGCGGTGCGCATCGGCCCGGCCGAGCGCGAGGAAATCGAGCACCGCGCTTTCGTCGAGCGCATCATCGACTTCCTCGAGATCCAGCCCTGGCGCCGCCACCCCGTGGGCCGCCTGCCTTACGGACTGCAGAAGCGGGTCGACCTCGGCCGTGCGCTGGCGCTCGAGCCGGCGCTGCTGCTGCTCGACGAGCCGATGGCCGGCATGAACCGCGAGGAAAAGCAGGACATGAGCCGGTTCATCCTCGACGTCAACGACGAATTCGGCACGGCCATCGTGCTGATCGAGCATGACATGGGCGTTGTGATGGACCTGTCGGACCGGATCGTCGTGCTCGACTACGGGCGCAAGATCGCGGACGGATCGCCGCAGGAGGTGCGCGCGAGCCAGCAGGTGATCAATGCGTATCTGGGGGTCGCGCACTGATGGAGCTTGCGACCCCGTCCGCAGGTGCCGTGGTTCCTGCACGGACGAAATCCAGGCGCCTTCTTGATCGCTGGCCTGTGCTGGCGCTGCTGGTTGCGCTGGCAGCGGCCCTCGCCGCTCCCCTGGCCGCCGGAGCAGCCGTTCCCGGCTTTTTTCTCGAGGTGCTGCTCGGAGGCCTGATGTCGGGCGTGCTGTACGCGCTCGTTGCGCTCGGCTTCGTGCTGATCTACAAATCCTCCGGGGTATTCAACTTCGCGCAGGGCGCCATGGTGCTGTTCGCAGCGCTGACCACCGCGCGCCTGGCCGAACGGATGCCGCTGCCACTGGCATTTCTTATCGCCCTCGCAGGGATGGTCGTGCTGGCCTGGCTGATCGAGCGCCTGGTGCTGCGGCCGCTGGTCAATCAGGATCCGGTCGTGCTGTTGATGGCGACCCTCGGCGTCACCTATTTCATCGACGGCTTCGGGCAGACCCTGTGGGGCGCGGACGTCTACAAGATCGATCTGGGTCTGCCGAAGGACCCGATCATCGTGCTGGAAAAGGTGTTCGACGGCGGCGTCCTGCTCAACCGGGAGGACCTTGTGGCGGCGGCGGTGGTCGCGCTGCTGGTGCTGCTGCTGGCGGTGTTCTTCCAGAAGACGTCCACCGGGCGGGCGCTGCGGGCCGTGGCCGACGACCACCAGGCCGCCCAGTCGATCGGGATTGCGCTGAACCGGATCTGGGTGATCGTCTGGTCCGTGGCCGGCTTCGTGGCGCTGGTCGCGGGGATGGTCTGGGGTTCGAAACTCGGTGTCCAGTTCTCGCTCGAACAGGTCGCGTTGAAAGCGCTGCCGGTCGTAATCCTCGGCGGGCTCGATTCGGTGCCCGGAGCCGTGGTGGGCGGCCTGATCATCGGCGTGGGCGAAAAGATGGCCGAAGTCTTCCTCGGCCCTGCGCTGGTCAGGACGTTTTCACTGGCCGGAGCCGGCATCGAGAACTGGTTCGCCTATGTGCTGGCGTTGCTGTTTCTGCTGGTCCGGCCCGAAGGGCTGTTCGGCGAACGGCGTATCGATCGGGTCTGAACGATGCTGTATCGCGAGAACGGCCAGTTCAAGACGAGCTACCGGGCAGACCAGCAGCTGCTGCCGATCGCCCAGGACCGGTGGTTGATGCTGGGCCTGCTGACTTTCGCATTCGTCGGCGTTCCGCTGCTGGCCAGCGACTATGCGATGCGCGCGTTGCTGATCCCGTTCCTGATCCTGACGATCGCGGCGATCGGGCTCAATATCCTCGTCGGCTACTGTGGTCAGATTTCGCTGGGCTCGGCCGGATTCATGGGTGTCGGGGCCTACGTCGCCTACAACCTGGTGGTGCGCGTGCCGTGGCTCGATTTCGTCGTAGTGCTGATCGTCGCCGGCATCGCGGCGGCGCTGGTCGGCATCGCTTTCGGCGCGCCCAGTCTGAGAATCAAGGGCATGTATCTGGCGGTGGCGACCCTGGCGGCCCAGTTCCTGCTCGACTGGGTGTTCGCCCGCGTGCCCTGGTTCACCCACGGTTCACCGTCGGGTTCCGTGTCCACCAGCGCGATCGAGCTGGTCGGATGGCGCGTCGAGCGGTCAGTCGACAAGTACCTGCTGGTGCTCGGGATCCTGTCGGTGCTGACGCTGGCGGCCAAGAACCTCGTACGCGCCCACATCGGGCGTGCCTGGATGGCAACGCGCGATATGGACGTCGCCGCCGAAGTGATCGGCATCCCGCCCCTGTACGCGAAGCTCAGCGCGTTCGCGGTCGGCTCCTTTTACGCGGGCGTGGCCGGCGCGCTGTGGGGCTTCGTCCACCTGGGCGCGTGGGAGCCCGCCGCCTTCGGCCTGACGCTGTCGCTGGACCTGCTGTTCATGATCATCATCGGCGGCCTGGGCTCCGTGCTGGGCGCGTACTTCGGAGCCGCGTTCATCGTGCTGCTGCCGATTGCGGTGAATCAGTTGCCGCGCTGGCTCGGATTCGAACTGTCGACCGCGCTGCAGTCGCATCTGGAATCGATGATATTCGGGGCGCTGATCGTCGTGTTTCTCGTGCTGGAGCCGCACGGGCTGGCCCGCTTGTGGGAGATCGGCAAGACGAAGTTGCGGCTTTGGCCATTTCCGCACTGAGGCGCCGCCGTGCGGTCCCAGGCGAGGGGTGTTTTGAAAGCGTGATGCAAAGCGCGTCATTCACAAGGAGACCATCATGAGCGGGCAATCCAGGGTTGGAGCGGTGGCAGCGGCGTGCGTGGCCGCGCTGATGGCGGGTGCGGTGCCGACAGACGCCGGCGCGCAGGCCAGGGAGCAGTTCTTTCCGCTGCTCGTCTATCGCACGGGGCCGTACTCGCCCAACGGCACCCCATGGGCCAACGGCAAGCTGGATTACCTGAAGATGATCAACGCCCGCGATGGCGGCATCAATGGAGTCAGGCTGACATTCGAGGAGTGCGAGACCGGGTACGCCGCCGACCGGGGCGTCGAGTGCTACGAACGCCTCAAAGGCCTGGGGCCGACCGGTGCGACGGTGTTCGACCCGCAGTCCACCGGCATCACGTTCGCGCTGACCGAGCGCGCGCCGGCCGACAGGATCCCGCTGATCACGGTCGGATACGGGCGCTCGGAATCGCAGGACGGCCAGATTTTCAAATGGAACTTCCCGGTGCTCGGCACCTACTGGACTGCCGCCGACATACTGATCCAGCACGTGGCTAAGAAGGAAGGCGGCGCGGATCGCCTGAAGGGCAGGAAAATCGCGCTCGTCTACCACGATTCACCCTATGGCAAGGAACCGATTCCGATGCTGGAAAAGCTCGCCGCGCTGCACGGCTTCGAGCTGACCAAGATACCGGTCACTGCCCCCGGCGTGGAACAGAAGTCGGTCTGGCTGCTGGTCCGCCAGCAGCGCCCCGACTACGTCTTCCTGTGGGGTTGGGGCGTGATGAATTCGACCGCGCTGAAGGAAGCGCAGGCGAGCGGCTATCCCCGTGATCACATGGTTGGCGTCTGGTGGGCCGGCGCCGAACCGGACGTCAAGGACGTCGGCGAGGGTGCCAAGGGATACAGCGCGCTGACAATCCAGCACGGACCCGGGCTGGCGAAGGTGCACGAGGACATCTTGAAGTACGTGCACGACAAGGGCCAGGGCAGCGGGCCGCGCGAGGAAGTCGGCACCGTGCTTTACACGCGCGGCGTGGTGATCTCCATGCTGGCGGTCGAGGCAGTGCGGCAGGCGCAGGAGCGCTTCGGCAAAGGCAAGCCGATGACGGGCGAGCAGGTCCGCTGGGGCCTGGAGAATCTGACGCTGGACCAGAAGCAACTCGACGCGCTCGGTTTTGCCGGCATGCTGCGGCCCCTGAAGATGTCGTGCTTCGACCACCTGGGCGCCTCGTGGGCGCGCATCCAGACCTGGGACGGCGCCAAGTGGGTGGCGGGCGACTGGTACGAGGCCGATCAGCAGCTGATCAAGCCGATGGTCAAGGCGGCCGCCGAAGCCTACGCGGCCGAGAAGAAAGTCACGCCGCGCTCGCCCGAGGATTGCCGGAGCTGACTCTGGCGGCCGCAACCACTGCGCCATGAACGCATTGCCGGGGGCGCTCGAGGACCATGCGTCCGCCGCCACGCCGCGGGCGCTGGCGCTGGCCGTCAACGGCATCGAGGTGATCTACAACCATGTGATGCTGGTGCTGAAGGGCGTCTCGCTCGAAGTTCCGGAAGGCGGCATCGTCGCGCTGCTCGGCGCCAACGGCGCCGGCAAAACCACCACGCTGCGCGCGGTGTCCGGCCTGCTGCGTGGCGAGCGGGGCGAAGTCACCAAGGGGGCGATCGAATTCCGCGGCAAGCGCATCGAGCGCCTGACCACCTACGAGCTGGTGCGTCGCGGCGTGGTCCAGGTGATGGAGGGGCGGCGCTGCTTCACCCACCTGACGATCGAGGAAAACCTGCTCACCGGAGCGCACGCCCGCCGCGCGTCGCGCGGCGCGATCGCAGCCGACCTGGAGCGGGTCTACGCCTACTTTCCAGCGCTCAAGAGACGGCGCGCGGGGCAGGCCGGCTATACCTCAGGCGGCGAGCAGCAGATGTGCGCCATCGGTCGCGCGCTGATGGCCAGGCCGTCCCTGGTCCTGCTCGACGAGCCGTCGATGGGTCTGGCGCCGCAGGTCGTCGAGGAGATCTTCGGCATCGTTCACGACCTGAATGCGCGCGAGCGCGTCTCCTTCCTGCTGGCCGAGCAGAACGCGCACATCGCGCTGCGCCACGCGAACTTCGGTTATATCCTGGAAAACGGCCGGGTCGTGATGGACGGCGACTCCGCCAGGCTGGCGGACAACGAGGACGTCAAGGAGTTCTACCTCGGCGTGTCACGCCAGGGGCGCCGAAGCTTCCGCGAAGCGAAGTTCTACCGGCGCCGCAAGCGCTGGCTGACCTGAGCGGATGACACGCCGCGCCAGGTCTGCGCTCCTGGCCCCGGCCGCCGGTCAGCTTACCTGGCCCGAAAGTCGGCCAACAACGCTCCCGACGTCGGGATCGCGGACTCGTGATCCTCGTCACGCCGGGTTTCGGCGAGCGCCTCGGCCTCCCAGGCCCGCAACGCCGGGTGCGCCAGCAAGCGCGGCACATAGGAGCGACACGTTTCCTGCAGTTCCAAGTCGTAGGTCTGAAAGCGGAAGGCGACCGGAGCGAAGTAGGCGTCGACGGCGCTGAAATCCGCGCCGGCGAGCCAAGGTCCGCCGAAGCGCCGAAGGCCATCGGCCCAAAGCTCCTCGAGCCTACGCAGGTCCGCTTTCAACTCCGGCGTCGGAGCGTGCAACCGGATCCTTACGCCCACGTTCATCGAGCACTGGTTGCGAAGCTCGCCGAAGCCGGAATGCATTTCCGCGCACGCGCAGCGAGACCAGGCGCGAGCCAGCACATCGGCGGGCCACACACCGGCATGCCGTTCAGCAAGGTATTCCGCGATGGCCAGCGAATCCCAGACTACCGTTGCACCGTCGTGCAGGCACGGCACGCGGGCCGTGGGCGAAAATTGCGAGAACTGAACGCTGCTGCTCCGGCCTTCGAAGAAATGCATCTCCTCGCGGAACGGGATTGCGAGTGAACGCAGCAGCGCCCAGGGACGCAAGGACCAGGAGGAGTAGTTCTTGTTAGCGATGTGCAATGTATACATTCAATTGTGAGGTGGCCGGTGGCGTGGTTCTCTGGAAATCTCAGTGTCCGCGTGCGGCCTGCAATGCCGGGCATGCAGCGTCATCCGTCCGATCCTTCAGATCGGTCCTTCGCCCGTGTCTCCGTGACGACGAAGTTCACTTCCCAGGTCTTGCCGCCGTCATCGGAGAATGCCTGCTCGAAGCGACACGAATCGGCTGTGATGTCTGAAACCGCAAATCGAACCAAAATGGTTCTGCCGTTATATTCTTCCTGATCGATGAATTCGCCGCGCCCATTCTTGAACTCACCGACCGCAGGCGGGCTCATGGTACCAGTCGCGCTGTTGGCGACGATGAAACTCCACTGATGAGTCTGGGGATTGTAGAGGCGCAGCGACAGCAGTTCGAGGTGGCCTGCTGGGCCGTCGGCCTCGATTTCTCCGAAATTCGCGCGCCCGCCCCAGATTTTTCGAATCACGTCGGTGCCGTTGTATTCGACCCAGGTATGGGATCCCGTGAGCGGATGCACCAGGCGCGACTGGTGAGTCTTCCAAGTGCCGATATTGAAGTCAAAATCGTGTTGCCCGTCGCGCGGGCCAGCCGCGCCGGCTGCAGGCTTCGCGGGCGCTGCGGGACCGTCGGCCGCGTGCGCCTGCAATGATGGAAGAAGGAACGCGGCGGCGGTGCCGGTGAGCAGACAGCGGCGAAGGGTCGTGGCGGGATTCATGGTCACCCCCATTGCGTTGTGATAGCCGGAATGCATGCGGTTAAGCGATTGGCCACAACAAGACAACAAGCGTCCTCTCCCCTGAAAGGTCGCTCGCAGTACTCGCGCTCCTGGCCGGGCAGAGAGCTGGCCGACCGTCAGCTTATCCGGTCGCCGAAAGACCGTAGCGAATCACTTGGCGGCCGCACCCGAACACGGGTGCGGCGCGGTTGCAGAAGTGGCAGATCGGCCCGTAGGACCTCGGTTTACGCGAAGCGAAGTCCTACCGGCGCCGCGAGCGCCGGCTGACGTGAGCGCAACTCAGCTCCAGTCGTCCCCGCCACCGCCACCCATACCGAAGTTGCCGCCGCCACCGTCGTCCCACGACCCATCGTCCTTCATGCCAAAGTCCTGCCCGCCCAGATCGTCGTCGGCCACGGCGGGCCTGTCAGAGGCAGAGGCCGGCACATCCTGGCCCGAGCCGTGGCGATCCATCAGACCGTGCGCCAGCGCTTCGCCCGCGACCACGCCGGCACCGACCGCAGCGCCGGTCATCAGCCCGCCGACGATTCCAGACCCAATGCCGCCGCCCATCGGGGCCATCGGCGGCGCGCCGTACCCGGGCTGAGCGCCAGAGGACAGGCCGGCCGCGCCCGCGCCGGCTCCTGCGCCATACGGCGCCACCGCTGCATTGCGGCGCGCGCGGATGATCGTGTAAACGATCACTCCGACAACCAGCACCACCGCCAGCAGACCCCAGGGAAAGGTCGATCCGTGCGTGCTCGGTGCGATCGCCGGCGCCACGCCGGTCCCGATCGACGGCCGCCGCGCCTCTTCAGATGCAATCACCCGGCGCAGCTCCTGCACTGAGGTTGGCGAGACGAACGGCAGCCCCGGCGCCAGCTGCTCGGCTCTCTCCAGCTCGCTGCGCGCTTCGCCAGCGCGGCCTTGCTTGGCCAGAATTTCCGCCTCCGTATAGTGCGCCTTGGCGCTGTTCGGATGGTCGCGCAGCACTTCGTTCATCATCCTCTGGGCCTGGTCCAGGTGCCCGGCCCGCGCGGCCTCGTAGACCTGATTCAGCGTCGGGTCCGCTCCGAACGCCGGCGCACCAGCCGCCAACACCATGCTGAGCAAAGCGGCCCGACCAGCCCACACGAATCGATTCATCTCGGTACCTGTTGAAAAAATGGAAGGCGAATGTTAGATGCGGCCGCCACAGCGAGGTTCAAGTTCCGCCGACGGGCACGCCCGCGTGGGAGTTCTTGCCTGCCGCGCGTCAAGGATTGAAAAATCAACAACTTACGCGCGTCCATCCAGCAAGGCCCGGCTGCTGACATCTCAGCCCATTGCTGGATCCTGCTGCGACAAAAGCCTGTTGGTCGCCGTGCACGACCATTATGCGCTCCAAGTCGGATTTCAGCCGGCTGCCGGTGGTGTATCAGGACTCGGCGGGGGCGGAGGTCCCCCGGCGGTCGGGACCTTGATCGTCAGGAAAATCATCATGTCCCAGGCGTTGCGGATGCCGGCGAGAAGCAAAGTCAATAGGGCGGCAGCGATCAGGTCGGCGCCTGCGGCGGGGCGTATGAACAAGAAGGCCGCGGACACCAACAGCAGGACGTATCCCAGAACCGGGACCAGCGCGTAGAACAGCCGATCGCTCAACTCCAGCTTGAATTTGCGCCGAACGATCAGGTGGACCACGATTATTCCGCAGTGAATCGAGCCGGCGAACCCTGCGGCTCCAATCGCACAGGCAAGGCTCAGCCAGGTATGGGTCGGTATCGTGACCCATAGCGAGGCGAGCAGCACCGTGGCGAAGTGCGATACGGTCGGCGTGAAAAATACCTTCAACTGGGGTTCGTGCTCCTCGGTGATGAAGCTCGAGGCGATCGACGCCGCGACGAACATCAAGCCGACCAGGGTGGCCGACGCGGTGCCGGCGAGAATGTAAAAATCGTGCCAGTCGTGAAGCAGTTCCGCGGGGGATGTCGGCATATCGCAACTAGCCAGTTGTTGGCAGGAGGCGCGGTACCTTGGCCTTCAAAATCCGGACCAGCTCGGCATCCATGAATGAATAGTCGTCCGGAATATCGAGGCAGATCAGCCGTCTGTTTGCGAGGTATTTTCCGAACCTGGCCTTGAGTTTGCTTCGATGCGAGGGCTCCATCACGAAGATGACGTCTGCCCACTGGATCAGTTCCGGCGTTATCGGGTTTTCTGCATCGTGGTTGGTGCCGGCCGACATGCACTCGATTCCCGGATAACCGGCGAAGACCTGCTCCGCGGTCGGGCTGCGCAGGAGGTTCTGACTGCAGACAAAAAGGACTCGCTTCATCGCTTCTTTAAAAGCAAAACGCCCCGCCGGTTCGCGGCGGGGCGTTTCGTTTGGATAGGTTAGCCTGACGATGTCCTACTTTCACGGGAAATACATCCCACTATCATCGGCGCAGAGGCGTTTCACGGTCCTGTTCGGGATGGGAAGGGGTGGTTCCACCTCGCTATGGTCGTCAGGCTGAAGACGGACGACCCTTCGGGCACGGCGCGCCTGGCGCGCCGCAGCCAAAAGATCCAACTCGGAAGAACCCTGCTTCGCGCTGTCGCGCTACGCAGGGCAAGCAAAGGGGTGTGATTGCTGTCGAGCCTCAGCCTCGAGAACGAGGCGGCACGGTTATAGGATCAAGCCGCACGGGCAATTAGTACTGGTTAGCTCAAGACCTTACGGTCCTTCCACATCCAGCCTATCAACGTCCTGGTCTTGGACGACCCTTCAGGGAGG
>DATBCD010000094.1:0-29525 GCA_036270655.1 Burkholderiaceae bacterium | reverse complement strand
GGTCGCAGGCGGCGAAGCGGGCATGCGGCACTTCCTGAACCAGTTCGGTCCCGCGCTCAAGCTACCCTGGACCAAGCTGGAGGCGCCGGAGCTGACCGGCGAGCTGGCCGACCGCATCGCGCTGCAGTCCGATGACCAGGCAGGCGGGGCGTCCATCCGCGATCTGGAGCGCGTGCGCGATGACTGCCTCGTCTCCATTCTGTCCGCGCTGCGGCGCAGCGACTTCGCGGCAGGGGCCACATTGCGCCGGTACGGCGAAGAGCTGGCATCGCGCGCACCGAAAGCGAGGCAGCCCGTCGATGAGTCGCAGCCGCTTGCCCTGCATGCGGCCACCGTGCTTGCGGACTGGATCGACTACAACGGCCACATGACCGAGAGCCGCTACCTTCAGGTCTTCGGCGACGCCACCGACGCGCTGCTCGCGTACATCGGCGCCGGCCCGTCCTACGTTGCCCGGGGGCACAGCTATTTCACGGTCGAAACGCATATCCGCCACCTTGAAGAGGCCAGCGAGGGTCAGGGCCTGCGCGTCACGACCCAGCTTCTTGGCAGCGATCCCAAGCGGATTCACCTGTTCCACACGCTGATCCGCGCCTCGGACGGGGCGCTGCTGGCAACGGGCGAGCAGATGCTCCTGCACGTGGACGCGCGGGCCAAGCGCGCGTCGGCGGCCCAGGGTGAAGTGCTTGGTGCCGTCGAGCGCCTGACGCGCGCGCAGGCTGGCCTTGCGATTCCCAAGGGAGCGGGGCGCTCGATCGGCGCGCCGCCCGCGTGAAGCGGTAGCCCGCAGAAAAGCTTCGGAGGCACGTATTCGAAAATAAATTCCTTCGCAAGGGGGCTCAAGACAACCCGCGAAGGGGCTTACTCAAACGACTGGGGCGTCAACTGGCAAGAAGGGGGAGGGACCTGATGAGCGCGTTCGAGACGAAATCCGTCGATGGTCGATTTTCGACGGCGCTGTGCCGTGCTTTAGCCGCAGTGGCTGCCGGCGTTCTGGTTCCGATGTCGTCGCATGCGCAGAGTGCCGGGCCTGCGGGCGGGGCGACGGACGCGAAACCGCACGCCGCGGAGCCTGCTCCTGCGGCCACGGCGAAGACCGAGGTCGCGTCCGAAGAATCGGCCGCCGAAGTGGAGACGATCACCGTCTCGGCGCGCAAGCGCGAGGAGTCGGTCGCCGACGTGCCTTCCAGCATCACCGTGTTCACGGCGCAGACGCTGGAGGACTACAACATCCAGTCATTCAACGACTACGCCACCAAGACCCCCAACATATCCTTTTCCTATGGCAGCGGGCCGACGGGCATCGCGGACGCGCGATCGGTCGCGATCCGCGGCATCACCGGTCAGAATCTGTACGGGACGGCCGGAGCCACGGGCTTTTACATCGACGACACGCCGATTCCCGGCTCGGTCGACCCGCGGGTACTGGACATAGCGAACATCGAGGTGTTAAAGGGGCCCCAGGGCACGCTGTTCGGCGAGAGCTCGCTCGGAGGCAACGTGCGGCTGATCACCAAGAAGCCCGATCTGAAGCACAATGGAATCGGGTACATGGCCGAGGTGGGCGCCACCGACGGCGCCGGCAGTGCGGACGGAGGCGGCAACGTGATCGGCAATATCGTCCTGTCGCCGGACAAGCTCGCGCTGCGCATCGTGGCCTTCGCCAACCATGACGCCGGTTACCTGACGCGCACCTATCCCAGCCCCACGAGTCCGGCGACGACCAACCCGTTCCTGACGGTGCCGCGCGCCGGTGTCGACAACCAGGGCGCACAGAGCACCACCGGCGGCTCGATCGCTGCGCTTCTGAAGGTGACGGACAACTTCGAGGCCCGGTTGCGCTGGATGCTGCAGATCACCACCGACAACGGCTTTCCGGCCGCGTTCGCGCCGCTGCCCGACTTCGCCCCGAACTACACGCTCGATCGCGCCTTCAACGTGCAGCCACAGGCATCCGACGTGTGGAATCTGCCATCGCTCGACCTCAATTATCGAGGCGAGGGCTGGTCTCTCGTATCATCGACCAGCTACTTCTATCGCCACACGCGCGACCTCGAGGACTCGACCTACGGCACGCAGCAGATCCTGAGCGGCTTCTACCAGGTGAGCGGGCTGCCGCCGCAGCCGTACCTGTGGGATGGCGAGCATTACCACGGCCAGGTTGCCGAGGAGATTCGCTTCTCGTGGGACCCGTGGCATAACCTGAGCGGTACCGTCGGGGCGTTTTACGCGCACACGATGACGCGCTTCTACATCCCCCCGACCTATGCGCACGGCCTGGTGGCGGCGACCGCGAACAACACGGTCGTCGGGCCGTGGCCAAACGAGGAGATCTGGACGCAGAACAACCCGGCCACTCAGGACGATACGTCGCTATTCGGCGAGTTCTATTACAAATTCCTCGAACGCTTCACGGCGACGGTCGGGCTGAGGCAGTACTGGCTCAAGCAGACCGCAGACTTCACGGCCGACGGCTTCTTGAATTTCGGCGCCACACCCAGCTCTCCGGCCAGCAACAACGAGTCGGGCGTCGACCCGAAGTTCGCTCTCGCGTACCGGGCGACCGACGAAGCAATGGTCTACGCTTCGGCCTCCAAGGGATTCCGCGCGGGCGGCGCGCAGTCGTTGGGAACGTTCTGCCCGCTTCCGCCGGGCTTGTCCGCGACCGACATCACTCACCTGAAATCCGACACGTTGTGGACGTACGAACTGGGCACCAAGGTGCAGGTGCCGCATCCCAGCCTGCTCATCTCGGCGGCGGCATTCCACATCGACTGGAGCGACCTGCAGCAACAGGTTGCGCTGCCATGCGGCTACTACTTTACGATCAACGGCAACAAGGCGACCATTAACGGCGGCGAACTCGAGGTCGCGGGGAAACTGTCGCGCGCGCTGCAGGTGCGCTTGGGCGTCGGCTACGAGCATACGAAGATCACGGATCCCGGTGCGCTCGCGTTCGCCGGCGTCCCGAGCGATTCGCGGATATTCGGCACGCCCCGCCTGACCTTCTCGCTCGGGGGCGTGTACACACGGGCCATCACCAGCACCCTGGACGGGTTCGCGTCCGCCGATTTCAGCTACACGGGCAACAGCGTGTCCCTGTTGAACTCGGGTTTTGGTGCGGAGGCCACGCGTCCGAGCTACTCGCTCCTGAACATGCGGTTCGGTGTCGACTTCGGAAGCTCGGAAGTCTCGCTCAACTTTCGCAATCTGACGAACGCGAGGCCTAACCTGGGCGACATCGGCTACGTGGGCTATGCCCAGTTCAACGCCGCGGGGAATCTCATTCCTCAGGTAGCCACGCTGCAGCCGCTCACCGTGTTGCTGCAGTACAGGAAGAATATTTAGCCGGGGGGCGCGCCTCCGCTCGAACACGCCCTGTCTATTGGTGTGGGCGCAGGCGCGCCTCAAGCCGCGCTGGCCAGTGAAGTCCGCGCCTGGTTTCGCCCCGTGCACTTTGCCTTGTAAAGCGCCCGGACCGCGGAAAGCCCGGTCGTCCATGCCGTGCCACCGGCGATTGTGCAGCGCCGGTCAGGTGGCTATCCGCTGATTTTGGGCACCTTGTGTTGGCTGTTTCCCATACCGGCGAAGCCGCCGGTTTCAACCCAGATCGTCATCTTCGCGCAGGGCCAATCCGCCGCTCCTGACAAGGTCGACAATCCGCCTGGCGTCGTCAGCCGATTCTCGCGGGACCATCAGTCGGACGCCACCGACTGCGATCGAATAGAACGGGTTGATCCGGTTGATGCCCGCGTCCACGGCAAACGCTGGAATGCCTTCCGCCTCCAGCCGAGCGCGCAGCATCTCGATCTGGAGTGGTTCCAACGAGCGAGCGACGGTCACCAGGGTAACGGCGCCCTGCGCGCTCGTGTCGTCGTCGGCGCTCTCCGATGCAATGACGTCGGGGACCGCCATGTGCCGCCTGACCAGTTCGGCCCGCGCCACTTCGGCCGCGATTTCGGTCAGGTTGCCGGAACGCCAGCGTTCGACCAGCTCGCCATCGCTCATCGCGCGGAAAGTTTCGACCAGCTCGGACCGCTGATCAGACATCGTGGTCTCTCCTTGTGCACTTGACCTGGGCGCAGGCCCCACACGAATGCACGAGACTTGTCAGAACCCGGGTGGCCGTTGGCCCGCCAACCCGGCGGCCTTTTCCAGTGCCAGCCCGGCCCGCGCGATCGTGCCCTCGTCGAACAGCCTTCCGATCAGCGTGACCCCATGGGGCACTTTGCGCGCAGGGGAGAATTTCGGCAGCGGATTGGCGGGGTCGGGCGCCCAATCGCTGCGCGCCTCGGTGACTTCGATGGTACCCGTGCGCAGCGTGAGCGACGGGTGGCCGGTCTGGTTGGAAATGGTCAGCATCTCGTCGCGCAAGGACGGCACCAGCAGCAGATCGATATCCGAAAACACACGCGCCATTTCCAGAGCCACCATCCGGCGCATCCGGTCGGCCTGTACGAGATCGACCGCTGAAAGAAAGCGCGACTGGCGGAACGTGTTGGGCCAGGCATCGGGCACCTGTACTTTCAATTGATCGACCGCACCGGTCAGGACAAGTTCCTCGAACGCCGCGGCGCCTTCGGCAAAGAGAATCACATTCAGCGAGTCGTACGGCCAATCCGGCAGAGCGACCGCAGAGGCGATCATGCCCAGAGAGGTTGCCGTCTGCAGCGCGGCCCGGTCGACGTCGGTGGCCGGGTCCTCTTTCATCCACGACGGCACGTAGCCGATCCTCAATCCCTTGACCGGTGCATTCGCGTTGAAATCGAGCCTGCCTGGCACGCTGGCGACGTCGCCGGGATCGGGGCCGCTGATCGCTTTGAGGACCAGCATCGCGTCCTCGACGGTGCGCGTCATGGGGCCGAGCTTGTCGAGCGACCAGCAGAGCGTCATCGCGCCGGTGCGCGCGACACGACCGTAAGTAGGGCGCAGGCCGGTGATCCCGCACCGCATGCTGGGGCTGACGATGCTGCCACCGGTTTCGCTGCCGACCGAAAAAGCCACCAGGGCGGCAGCCGTCGCCGCGCCGGGGCCTGCACTGGAGCCGGAGGCGCCTTCCTCCAGCAGCCAGGGGTTCATAGTCTGGCCGCCGAACCAGATGTCGTTCAAGGCCAGTGCGCCCAGGCTCAGCTTGGCAATCAGCACGGCGCCGGCCGCATTCAGGCGCGCGACGACGGCCGAATCGGTTGTGGGCACTCGATTCCTGAACGGCTCCGCGCCGTAGGTGGTGGGGATACGGGCGGTATCGAGCAGATCCTTGACGCCATACGGAATGCCGTGCAGCGGGCCGCGATATTTGCCTGCGGCGATTTCCCGATCGGCCTGGCGGGCCTGCGCAAGGGCGTGATCGCGCGTGAGCGTGATGATGGCCCGCACTTTCGGGTCAAACCGCTCGATGCGATCCAGATAGATCCGGGTCAGCCGCTCGGAGGTCAGCGCCCTGGTCTGCACCCAGCGGGACAGTCTGGTGACGGGCGCGAAGGCGATGTCGTCGTCATGTGCCGGAAGCGGCCCCGGGTCGATGCGGCTTCGTATGAAGCGATCACGCGCGGGGCCGACCCTGGCGCCATCCAGCGCCGGGTTCCACAGCGTGGCCGGGGCGAGGTGCTGCGCAAGCGGCAGGGTGCGCGGGCCGGTGCGGCGCTCCATCAATCCAGCCATCGACGTGCGCCAGGCGCTGGCCGCCATCTCGCGATCGGCCGGTTTCAGCGTGACCCGCATCAGCTTTTCGGCTTCCACAAAGGTCGTGGCGGACACCTCCGGGCCGACGGCAGGAGCCGTGTTGAAGGTCGGCGGCGCGCCAGGCTGCGGCGCTTCGGGCGGCGCTTGATCGGCGCCAGCACCAGCGGCCGCGCCCAGCAGGCCCAACGGGGCCTTAATCAGAAACTGCCGGCGGGAATTCATGGGTCCTCATCGGAAGCGGCGGGCTTGGCGATCCGGTCAGCAAGGATAGTGGCAAGCGTACCGCCCGGCTACGAGCCGGAGTCGCCGGGCGATCCGGGCCTCTGAGGGCCTCAGGCGGTCGCCGTGGCCGGGCGGGCGAGGAGCTCGAAGCTCTCGAGCGGCCTGGGTCGGGCGATGCCGAAGCCCTGTCCGTAGTCGACTCCCAGCTCCCGCAGCGCCTGCAGCGTTTCGGCGTCCTCGACGTATTCCGCGATGGTCTTGATGCCGAGCGCATGGCCGATCTCGTTGGTTGCCTTGACGATCGCCAGGTTGACCGGATCGCGAACGATGTCCTTGACGAACGTGCCGTCGATCTTCAGATAGTCGACAGGCAGGTGCTTCAGGTAAGCGAACGAGGCCAGGCCGGTTCCAAAGTCATCGAGGGCGAAGCGGCACCCCCGGGCGCGCAGCTCGCTGATCAGCCGAAGCGCGCGGTTCATGTTCGCAATCGTCGCGGTCTCGGTGATTTCGAAGCAGATCAGCCTGGGCGATACGCCGTACTCGATCAGTTTGCCCTGGATGTACTGCAGCAGGTGTTCATCGGTCAGCGAGGCGCCGGACAGATTGATGCAGCAGGTCTGAAAATGATGGGCGCCATCGGGCACGCTGCCGATGAAGCGAAATGCGCTGTCGATGACCCAGCGGTCGATCGAAGGCATCAGGTTGTAGCGCTCGGCCGCCGGTATGAACGCATCGGGGCCGATGATCACGCCATTTTCATCGACCATCGAGACCAGCATCTCGAAGTGGTCGGTCTTGCGTTCGCATGAGGACAGCGCGACGATCGGCTGGTAGCGCAGGCGAAAACGCCCCTCGTCGAGGGCGCGCGTGATGCGGTTGACCCAGCCCATCTCGGTGCGGCGCTGGCGAAGCTCCTCGTTTTCCGGGCGATACACCTGGACCTGGTTGCGGCCCGAGTCCTTGGCCGCGTAGCAGGCGGCGTCGGCCGCGGACAGCACGGTTGCCAGCGGGATCGAATCGCCGCTGATCGGGACCACTCCGATCGATGCACCCACCGTGAAGATGCGCGATTCCCAGAAAAAGCGGAAGCCGGCCACGGTCTCGCGCAGCTTTTCCGCCACCTGGCAGGCCTGCTCCACGTCGCAATCGAGCAGGAGCACTCCGAATTCGTCGCCTCCGAGGCGCGCCACCAGGTCTTCCTTGCGCAGCGTCGCCTGCAGCAGGTGCGCGAGCTGGCGCAGCAGCTGATCGCCGGCCGAATGGCCGCAGGTGTCGTTGACGATCTTGAACTGATCCAGATCGATGTACATCACGGCGTGCTGACCGGCGGGGACGCCCGGATCGGCCAGCACCTCGCTCAAGCGCTGATGGAAATACTCCCGGTTCGGCAGCGCGGTGAGGGAGTCGTGATACGCCAGATGCATCATGAAGCGCTCGGCGCGGCGGCTGGCGAGCAGATGGCGCACCCGCTGCCGCAGCACCGGCAGCAGGATCGGCTTGGTGACGTAGTCGCTGGCCCCGCACACCAGCGCGCGCTGGATCGACGCATCGTCGTCCAGCGAGGTGATCATCAGCACCGGGGTTGCCTTGTAGCGATCGAGCGTCCGGATCTGAGCGCAAGCCTCGACGCCGTCGAGCTCGGGCATGATGTAGTCGAGCAGTATCAAGTCCGCCGCGACCGATTGACACAGGCGCACGGCTTCGGCCCCCGTCTCCGCCGCCACGACCTTGTACCCCTCGCGCTCCATCACCCGCCGCAGCAGTACGCGGGTCGCCTTGTCATCGTCGGCGATCAGGATCAACGGCAGATCGCCGGTGACGTCGCGGGTTTGGAGAACTTCTGACATGGCGCCTGGCGGGTTCCGCTTCAGCTGACCGTGGTCTGCACGCACAGCGCGCGAAGCTCGGGCAGGAGCTGCTCGAGCTCGCGGTGCAGCTTTTGATAGGACTGGCGGACCGTCTCCAGGCGATCGTCGCGGCCGCACCACTCGAGCTCGAGCGCTGTCTCGTAGACCGGACCCGTACAGAAGGTCGCCACCGAACCTTTCAGGGTGTGGGCCGCACGCCGCAGGGCCTGGGCGTCGTGCGCCTGCACGGCGGCCTCTACGGCTCCGAAGGTGCTCTCGAAGGAATCGAGGAAGGCCACCACCACTTCCTTCAGCAGCTCTTCGTCACCGCCCATCTTCATCAGCGCCGCTTCTTTGCTGAAGGCGCCGGCCACCGGTTCGGCTTCAGGCTCGGCGTGGGCCCGATTCGACGCCCGCGTGGCCGCTGATTGCAGCTGGGCCGGGCCCGCAATCCGATTCAGCGCGTCGATCAGGCTCCCGATCTGGATCGGTTTGGAGACGTAATCGTCCATTCCGCCGGCCAGGCAGGCCTCCCGGTCGCCCTGCATCGCGTTGGCGGTCATCGCGATGATGTGCAGGTGGCCGCCGTGCGCAGCCTCGCGAGCCCGGATCGCCGCGGTAGCCTCCAGGCCGCTCACGTTCGGCATCTGCACGTCCATCAGGATGGCGTCGAAGCGGGACTCGCGCAGAATCGACAGCACTTCCGCGCCGTCGTTGGCCAGGGTGACCGCGTGTCCAAGCTTCTCGAGCACCCGCAACGCGTATTTCTGGTTGACCGGGTGGTCTTCGGCGACCAGGATCGACAGCCGGCTGGATCCTCGAACGAGACGGGCCGTGTGGCTTTCCGAGACGGCGGCAGGCGGGACCAGGATCGGGTCCGTCGCGGCAATGATCGCATCGAGCAGGTCCGTTCCCGAAACGGGTTTCAACAGGAACTCGTTGACGCCGAGCGCTCGACAGCGCTGCGGATCGTGGCGGGCGCCCGAGGAGGTCAACATGACCAGGGCCATGGCCCTGAGGTCGGGCGAGCGCCTGATGCGCTGCGCCACGTCGAAGCCGTCCATCACGGGCATGCAGCCGTCGAGCAGCGCCAGGCCATAGGGCGAGCCGCTCCTGGCGCAGCGCTCGAGCTCGGTCAGCGCGGCCAGGCCGTTTTCGACCGCCACCGCCTGCAGGCCCCATTTGGCGAGCCACACCTCGAGCAGCCTGCGATTGGTGGCGTTGTCGTCCACAATCAGGGCCCGCATTGTCTTCAAGCGGGCCGCATCCTGGCGCAGTGGGCGAGCCGCGGTGTCCGGTTGCAAGCCGAGGCACATCGTGAAGCTGAACGTGCTGCCGCGGCCCACGTCGCTGTCGACGCTGATGGTGCCGCCCATCATCTCGACCAGCCGGGTCGAGATCGTCAAGCCCAGCCCGGTGCCGCCGTACTGGCGCGTGGTCGACGAGTCGGCCTGCGCGAAAGCCTCGAAGATCTGGCGATGCTTTTCCGGGGGGATGCCGATTCCGGTGTCCCGGACGCAGCAGCGCAGCGTCACGGTTGTATCCGTTTGCGACGCGGTTTCGATGCGCAGCTCGACCTCGCCGGCGTCGGTGAACTTGATCGCATTGCCGACCAGATTCAGGATCACCTGGCGGATCCGGACCGGATCGCCTATCACGAAATCCGGCACATCCGGCAGCACCGCGGCGATCAGCTCGAGGCCTTTCTCATGAGCCCGCGATGCAACGGACTTCAGGGCCCGCGTGACACACTCGTGCAGGGAGAAGGGAAGCGCCTCGAACCTCAGGCGTCCGGCGTCCATCTTCGAGTAGTCCAGGATGTCGTTCAGCAGCGAGAGCAGGGCGTCCGCGGAATACTTGACCATCGTCAGGTATTCGCGCTGCTCGGCGTTAAGCTGGGTGTCGAGCGCCAGCTCGGTCATGCCGATGATTCCGTTCATCGGCGTGCGGATTTCGTGGCTCATGTTGGCGACGAACTCGCTTTTGGCCCGTGCCGCCGCTTGCGCCTCGGCGGTCGCGAGTTCCAGGGCCCGCGTGCGGTCGGCAATGCGGCGCTCGAGCTCGCTTCGATGTTCTTCGACCTCGCGCCGGTATCTCGACAGGCTCTCGTTCATGCGCCCGAGGGAGCGCAGCAGACCGCCGAGGTCGCGCTTGGTGCCGACCTCGGCGGATGGGACGAATTCGCCCGCTGCGACCCGGTTAGCCACCGAAACGGCCTTCTTCAGCGGCCGGGTCAGGCCGACGACCATTCCTCGAATGAACACCGCGGTGAGCAGCAGCGTGACCAGCATCGCGCTTGGCACGACCCACGACTGGACCCGGGCCGTTTCCAGCGCCAGATTGATCGCGGCCTCGTGCCGTTTCTGGTACTGCAGCTGCACAGCGTGCAGCGCCTGGGCCAGGCCGTAGACGGCGTCCCGCTCGGCCGACAGGGCGCGCGGGCTGGATTCGCGGTCCAGGCTGTCGGAGATCCTGTCCAGCAGCGTGGAGGTGGCGGTCGGGTCGAAGGCCGGGTCCGCACGTTTGATCTCGCTCAATGTGTGGCGCGTCTGCTCCAGCGCCGCGATCGCCGACGGGCCCAGGTAGTTCGTGTCCACGGAATCGACGACACCGTTCACGAAAACCCCGTAAGCGGCCTGTGCTTCGAGCGACAGCTGGCGAACGTGAAGCGAACGCTGGACGATCGATGCGCGCTGCTGATCGAACCACGTCTGACCAGCCAGCACGATGGTGAGCGGGGCGAGGACGGCCAGAAACTGCAGGATGATCCTGGCGCGCAAAGACTCGACCCGAGTCATTTTCTTTGGTCTCCTGCCTGGTTGCCAGTGGCCGCTGCGTCAGACCCCTTGGTAGGCAGCTAGCGACGGGTTAAGCCGCGCGCCGCACAGCCGGGCACGGCGCATCCATGATTAACGGCCCGCAGTGCCCCAACCTTGAGCATCGGAGCCCGTGGTGCGGTCCTCCAGACCGATCCCGGCTTTTCAAATTAGACTCATGTAATCAATGTGTTAAACGGGGTTTACAGTCACCTGCCGCTTCAAACCGGGCCGTCCGGCGGGAAGCCCGGCTAAATCGCCGGATCGGTCAGTACGCCCCGGCGCGCTGTAGCGGGCGGTCAGGCCCGGCGCAAACCGAACGGACGGAATTGGACCGCCCGCGCCTGGCTTTTCGGCAGATAGCCGGCGTCATGGCCTTCTGCCGGCCCGCCCGATCGGCTAGTACACGTCGCGGACGTAGCGCCCTGCGGCTGCCCACGCGTGCAGGTCGAGCTGGGCCTGTGCCGCGGATCGACCGCCGTGCTGCGCGATGATCGACCGTATCGCGGCGTCGACGTCCTTGGCCATCCGCGACGCGTCTCCGCACACATACAAATGCGCGCCGTCCTGCAGCCAGGCCCACAGTTCCTTGCCGGCTTCGAGCATCCGATGCTGGACGTAGATTTTCTCGCGCTGATCGCGTGAAAACGCGGTGTCGAGTCGGCTCAGCTGCTGTCCGTGCAGGAAAGACTCGAGCTCGGAGCGGTACAGGAAATCGCATTGGGCGTGCCGCTCGCCGAAGAAAAGCCAGGTGCGCCCCGTCAGGCCGCGCGACCTTCGATGATGCAGGAAGGCGCGAAACGGCGCGATCCCGGTGCCGGGTCCGATCATCACGATCGGCGTGCCCGGGTCGGCCGGCAGGCGGAACCTCGGGTTTCTCTGGACGAATACCGGCACCGCGTGGCCGGTGTCGAGGTGGTCCGCAAACCATGTCGACGCGAGTCCGCCGCGCCGACGTCCGGCGCGCTCATAGCGCACCGTCGCGACGGTCAGATGCACTTCGTCCGGAAAAGCGGCCAGGCTCGAAGAAATCGAATAAAGCCGGGGCTTCAAGGGTGGCAGCAGCCTGATCAGCGATTGCGCATCAGCGACCACGCCGGGAAAGGACTGCAGCACATCGGCGACGTCTTTGCCCTCGAGGTACTGCTGGAGCGCTGCGCTCTGGTCGGGTTGAACCAGAGCCTGCAATTGCGCGTCCTTCGTCAGGTCCGCGAGCTGGATGACGGTCGGCGGCGTCAGAACGGTCAGCTCCCGCCGCGTCGCCAGCGCCTCACCGAGCGCAAGCTGCTGGCCGTCGACGGTGACCGCCGCATCAGGCGAAAAGCCGGTCAGGGAGACGATCGCCTGCACCAGGTCCGGCGACTGCCGCGGCCATACGCCCAGCGCGTCGCCCGGCTCGTACGTCAGATTCGATTCCTTCAGCGACAACGCGATATGCCGGACTTCCTTGTCGGACTGGGCGCCATTCAGAACCACCTTGCTGCGCAGCTCAGCCGCCCATGGACGCGCGCGGGTCCAACGCTCCTCGACCCGCTCCGGCTCAACCGAAGCTTCAGCCGAAGCGGGCCAGGGCGCGGCCGCGGCGCCAGCCGGCACCTGCGCCTCAAGCACCGGCCAGAGTCTTTCACGGAAGGTCTTGAACGGGCCGTCGACTTCGGTATCGGCATCGATTCGCTCGGCCAGGCGTACTGCGCCCAGCGCCGCGAAGCGTTCGTCGATCAACTGGCCAAAGCGGCAGAACCTGGCGTAGCTGCTGTCGCCGAGCGCCAGCACCGCATAGTTGAGACCCGCAAGGGGCGTGCCCTGCGCCGAGGCAAGCTGCGTTGCGAACGCGGCAGCGGCATCGGGGGCGTCGCCATCTCCGTGCGTGCTGGCGATCACGAGCACCTGCCCGAGGCGGGCGACGGCGTCGATGGACAGCGAGGCGAGGTCGCACGAATCCGCCGCGAAGCCTCTGCCCCTGGCCTCCTTAGCCAGCTTTCTGGCCAGTGTTTCCGCGGTACCGGTCTGCGATGCATACACCACCTTGATGGCGAGCTGTGCAGGGATGGCGGGCGCCTGCGCGGCGGGCCTGGGCCCGACTCGGGTCAAGAGTCCGGCGAAGAACCCGTTCAGCCATGCGCGCTGCTCGGCGCTGAAAGGGGCGTCGTCCGGAAGCAGCTTGATCGCAGGCCGGCCGTCAGGCTGGCGCAGGGGCGTCACGCGCCGGGAGCTCCTGCCATGGCGCGCAAGGCATCGACATCGTGCCGGCGCGAAAAATCGACGAACGTCTCGCGCGGTTTGCGTTGAGTGCGGTAGGCCAGCAGCAGGCGCTCGATCAGCGGCGGCAGATCGGCGAAAGGGACGCTTCTTGCGATCTCGCGTCCCAGGCTGCGCTCCTGCTCCAGGCCGCCGCCGACGTACACGTGATAGCCCTCCACCGAGCGATCTGCTTGAGGCACCTGCATTCCCAGCAGCCCTATGTCCGCCACGCAATGCTGTGCGCAGGAATTGGGACAGCCGGTCAGGTGAATGTTGATCGGCGCATCGAGCCTGACCCGCTCGTCCAGGTAACGCGAAAGATGCAGCGCCTGGGCCTTGGTGTCGGTGGCGGAAAAGCGGCAACCCGTGTTTCCCGTGCACGCAACCAGGCAGCCGGCGATCGCCGAAGCTTCCACGGCGAAGCCCACCGACCTGATCGCGGAGATCGCCTCCGCAACTCGAGCGTCGCGCACGTCGGGCAGCACGATGTTCTGCCACACGGTGACCCGCAGCTGTCCGCTGCCGAACTGCTCGGCCAGATGTGCGAGCGCCTGCATCTGCACGCCCTGCATCCGGCCTACGGGGATCGCGATTCCTATCGAAGACAGTCCAGGCTGACCCTGCCGATGCACGCCGATATGTCCGTGCTTGTCGACCCGCGGCCGCGCGGAGCACTGTTCGGCCGGCAGATACCGCAGCGCGAACGAGAGCCTGGCCTGGACCAGCTCGAGAAACCTGGACGTGCCCAGCCGATCGAGGACATAGCACAGGCGCGCCTTCTTGCGATCGGTGCGGTCACCGTGCTCGATGAAGACCCGCAGGATCGCCGCCGCGACCGCAACGCACTCCGAGGGGGCGACAAGCAGGCCGCAGTCGTCTGCAAAACGCTGATGACCCGTGACGCCGCCGAGGAAGACGCGAAAGTACACGCCGGCCGGTGCGTCGCCGGCGCCCTCGATGCGGGTGGCCACGAAGCCGATGTCGTTGGTGTCCGTGGCGATGCCGACGCGGCCGGCGCCGTCAAAGCTGATATTGAACTTGCGCGGCAGCCCGTAAAGATCGCGGCTGTTGATCAGGTACAGCTGCAGCGCGTACGCCAGCGGGCGGGTGTCGATCAATTCCGTCGCATCGATGCCCGAAAGCGGCGACGACGTGATGTTGCGCACGTTGTCTGCACCGGCGCCGCGCGACGTCAGCGCGGCGTCCGACAGCCTCTGCAGCACATCGATGATGTGCCGGGGCGCGATCTCGCGAATCTGAATGTTGCCGCGCGTTGTGACGTCGCCGTAGCCGCCGCCCAGCTCGCTCGCGATCCCCGCCAGCGCCCGCATCTGAGCGCTCGATATCGCGTTGCCGGGAATGCGCACGCGCACCATCAGGGAATCCTGCGCCGGGGCAACATAGAAAAGGCCGTGGAACTTGAACCGGTAGATGTCGCCGCCCCGCGGAGGCTGGTTGTCCCGGGCGTGCGCGAGCAGCTTGTCCCATATATCGAGCGGGTTCTGCTCGCGCTTGAGTTGCTCTTCGCGCGAGATCTCGTCGACAGGCCAGCCGAACCACGTCTCCGGCTCCGGCGGTCCGGCAGCCGACCCGGCGCCGGACGGATCGACGCCCGCGACCGGCAACACGCTCGCTGCTGCAAGGCCGGCAGCAAACCCCTGGAGGTACTCCTTTTGTACCTGAGAGAACGCCGCCTCGGCTGAACTGGGCGCGTTCATCGAAGCACCGTCAAGGCATCGCGTGCGCCTTGTCAGCCACCGGCGCGACTTTGGCAGCACGCGTTCGATAGGTCGAGTACAGCGCCAGACCCGTGAACAGGAATCCGCCGACCAGGTTGCCAAGCGTCACCGGGATCTGATTCCACAGCCACCAGGTGTCGGCCGTTGTCTTTGCCCCGAGAAGAATCCCGGCCGGTATCAGGAACATGTTCACGACCGCATGCTCGTAACCCAGGCCGAAAAATATGCAGATCGGCAGCCAGGCCGCGACGATCTTGGAAACCGTCGATTGGGCGACCACGCTCATCACGACGCCCATGCAGACCATCCAGTTGCACAGCATTGCCTTGGCAAACGCGGCCGCCCAGCCGGCACCTCCGTGTGCGGAGTAGCCCAGCGTCTTGGCGTCGGCGATCGCAGCAATCCGCTCACCGACGGGGCCGGCCGACGTCTCGCCGAATGTGGTCAGGGCGCCCCAGGCCAAGGCCGCGTAAGCGAGGCTGCCCGCCAGATTGCCGGCATAGCTGTAGGCCCAGTTGCGCAGCGTATCGGCCAAACGGATCCGATCGTCCATTTGCGCCATAGGCAGCACTGCGAAGCTGCCGGTCACCAGCTCCAGATTCAGCAGCACGATCATCACGAAGCCGACTGGGAAAATCAGCGCGCCGGTCAATGGAATGCCGGTCTGCACGGCTGCCGTGATCGCCAGCTGCGTCGCGATGCCAAGGATGGCACCGGAGAGCGCGCCACGAACCAGTAAGTCCAATGCGGGCAGCGTCGCCTTGCGCGCTCCAGCTTCGACCATTGCGGTGACTACCTCGGAGGGCTTTAGATAGTCCATAGACTCACCGTCTGTAAGGAATAGAGGCCTGAATCCGGCTGGAACTCGGCGCGGTGGGGTTGCGCGACGAACGACCGATCCAGCGCGGGTCTCAGTACGCCACGCAAACAGCGTGCCACGATCAAGGAGAGCCTCTGCCGGCTGGCGCGCCAGGCAGAGCCTGCCTCGTTGAAAATCCGACGCGGCAGGTTGCACCGATCTGGAGCGCGGCCCGGGGTCAACACAGTGCGCGGCGTGGACTGATGGTGCGAAAGGCCGGATCGCGGGGCGCGCCTTTCCACTTCCGGCGGCGGCGATAATTAGCAGGGCCGAAGCTGAATGAAACAATGGCGATGATCAGTCGGATCACGCGAGCCCTCGTGCAGGCGATGGTGGCCAATCGTGCCGCGTTGCTTGGCTGACCAGGATCCGACCGACTCGTCTTGAGGAGACAGAATGAAACCTGAGAAGCGTTCCACCGAGGTGACCGATGGGCGCCCGCTCTCGCGCCGCGAATTTACGTCCCTGTCGCTGGCCGCGTGCGTTGCGGCGGCCGGGCCTTTAGATGTTGCGCAGGCGGCCGCTGAGATCAGCGACGAGAACGTCGATGTGCACACGCCCGCCGGGGTCTGCGACGCGGCGCTGGTGCGCCCGCAGGGCCAGGGCAGCTGGCCCGCGGCGATCCTGTTCTCGGACGCCTTCGGGCTGCGGCCGACGATGCGCGAGATGGCCGCGCGCCTGGCCCGGCAGGGGTACACGGTGCTGGTGCCGAATCCTTTCTATCGCAAGACCAAGGCGCCCGGCACCGGGCCCGGTTTCGATTTCCAGAACCCGGCCGACCTGGCCAAGCTCAAGGAGTTGCAAGCGCCTTTGACGAACGATGGCGTGATGCAGGATGCGGTTGCATACGCCGCGTTTCTCGATCGCCATCCGGCCGTGAAAAAGAGCGCCAGGATGGGCGCCTTCGGATACTGCATGGGAGGCAAGATGACGATGCAGGCGGCAGCCGGAGTTCCCGATCGGATCGGCGCAGGCGCGTCTTTTCATGGCGGCGGCCTGGCGACCGACAAGCCCGACAGCCCGCATCTGCTGGTGCCGAAAATGAAGGCGCAGTTTTACTTCGGGATCGCGGCAAGCGACGACCAGCGCGAGCCCGAGGCCAAGACCAAGCTGGCCGAGGCGTTCCGGGCTGCGCATCTGACCGCGAAGATCGAGGTCTATGAAGGCGCGTTGCATGGCTGGTGCGTCAAGGACGTGCCAAGCCTGCCAGGAAAACTCGGCTACAACGAGGCGCTGGCGGAGCGTGCGTGGAAGGAGCTGACAGCCCTGTTCAAGCGCACCGTGGTCTAGCGCCGCGACCTGGCTTCATACATGTAGTCCCGGGTCAGCGGTAGCGCCTTGGCACCCGAGCCGGCTTTCACGGCCAGGATCTGGTGCAGCGCCATCCACTCCTGCGCGAACGCGTAGGCGCACCCGGCCAGATACATGCGCCAGATACGCCAGCGTTTGTCCCCGCCGATTTCACGCAACTGCTGCTCGTGGGTCTCGAAGCGGTCCGACCAGTGCGTCAGCGTCAACGCATAGTGGCGGCGCAGGTTCTCCACGTCGACCGGCTCCAGCCCGGCTGCGCACATTTCATACAGCGTGCGGCTGATATGCGGCAACTCGCCGTGAGGAAAGACATAGCGGTCGATGTAATCGCTGGCGCCGAGCGGCGATTCGGCCGAATCCGGGTCGCCCGACGTAATTCCGTGATTCATCACCGTGCCGTCGTCCTCCAGCAGGTCCTGTATCTTGGCGAAATACAGGCGCAGGTTCTTCAGACCGACATGCTCGAACATCCCGACGCTGGCGATTCGATCGAACTTCCCGCTCACGTCCCGATAGTCCTGCAGGCGCACCTCGCAGCGGTCCGCCAGGCCCGCCGCGGCGATGCGTTCGCTCGCCAGGTCGTACTGATTCTGCGACAGCGTGATCCCAACCGCCTTGGCGCCGAACTTTTCGGCGGCCCGCATGACCAACGCGCCCCAGCCGCAGCCGATGTCGAGCAGACGGTCCCCCGGCTTCACGCGCAGCTTGACCAGGATATGGTCGATCTTCTGGATCTGCGCATCGTCCAGGCTGTCCTGCGGCGAGCGGAAGTACGCGCACGAATAGACCATGTTGCGGTCCAGCCACAGCCCGTAGAACTCGTTCGACACGTCGTAGTGGTAGCGGATCGCTTCGGCGTCGACGTGGCGCGTATGCCGGAACATCCGCGGCCCGCGGCGAGCTTTTGGCGCCCCGTGTGTCGCGAGGCGGATCGCTACCTGCAGGATGTCGGCCAGCTTGCCTTCCACTTCCAGCTTGCCCTCGACGTAGGCCGTTCCGAGGTGGTCGAGCGATGGCCGGATCAACTGCCGCAACGAGGCGGCGCTGGGTACCGTGAAGGTCACGCGCGGCTCGTCGCCCAGCACGGCCTCGATACCGTTCCACAGGCGCACGCGAAGCGGTATTGCGTGGTGGCGCATCCTTGCGACAAAGCGGTCGAATTGCCGTTGCCAGAACAGGGCGGCTGGCGAGGTAATCCCACGCACGCCGCGCGACATTGAATTCGTTTCGACAAAGGCTTGCGGCATTGGGTCCTCCACGCCAGGTGCTAGCCGTTGCAACGCAACATCGTTATTCGACCCATCGCCGGACGGCAAATTCCCGAGGAACGCGAGCAAAAACGGGCTATGCGCGCGCCCGGTGTCTGGACCCTGATTCGTTTCAGGACGATACTAGCCAAAACGAATTCCAATTCAAACAGCTACGCAGCAAACGTGGTGCGCAATGTGGTGCACGCACGGGCAATTCAAATATCGACGAGGGAGCATATGAGGGCAAGGGGCCGTCCATGGACATGAACCGAAGGCAGTTTTTCAGGGTGAGCGCGGCGGGACTGGCCGGCTCAAGCCTGGCGATGCTGGGGTTTTCTCCGACCGAAGTTCTGGCGGAGACCCGCATTTTCAAGCTCGCGCGCACCACCGAGACGCGCAACACCTGTCCGTACTGTGCGGTCGGATGCGGCGTGATCATGTACGGGCTGGGCGACAAGGCCAAGAACGTCACGACCTCGATCATTCACATCGAGGGCGATCCCGATCACCCGGTCAATCGCGGCACGCTGTGCCCGAAGGGCGCGGGTCTGTTGGATTTTGTTCACAGTCCGGACCGCTTGAAGTACCCGGAAGTGCGCGAACCCGGCACCGGCGAGTGGAAGCGCGTGTCCTGGGACGAGGCGATGACGCGGATCGCCAAGCTGATGAAGGCCGACCGCGACGCCAATTTCATCTCGCGCAACGCCGACGGCAAGACCGTCAACCGCTGGCTCACCACCGGCATGCTGTGCGCGTCGGCCTCATCCAACGAAACCGGCTACCTGACCCACAAGGTGATGCGTAGCCTGGGAATGCTGGTATTCGATAACCAGGCACGTGTCTGACACGGCCCGACGGTGGCCAGTCTGGCCCCGACGTTTGGCCGCGGCGCGATGACCAACCACTGGGTTGACATCAAGAACGCCGATGTCGTGCTGATCATGGGCGGCAATGCCGCCGAAGCTCACCCGTGCGGCTTCAAGTGGGTGATCGAGGCCAAGCAACACAACAAGGCCAAGCTGATCGTCGTGGACCCGCGCTTCACGCGCTCGGCCGCGATGTCCGACATGTACGCCCCGGTCCGCGCCGGCAGCGATATCGCCTTCCTGGGCGGCGTGATCAACTACCTGCTGTCCAACGACAAGCTGCAGCACGACTACGTCCGCCATTACACGAACGCCTCGTTCATCATCGGGGAGGAGTACGGGTTCCAGGACGGGCTGTTCTCCGGCTACGACGCCGAAAAGCACCGGTACGACCCCTCGAGCTGGGGCTACGAGCTCGACCCCAAGGGCTATGCCAAGGTCGACGAGACGCTGCAGCATCCGCGCTGCGTGCTGCAGATTCTCAAGTATCACTATTCGCGTTACACGCCGGACGTCGTGTCCAAGATCTGCGGAACGCCGAAGGACAAGTTCCTGAAGGTCTGCGAGATGATCGGCTCGACCGCCGATCCGAAGCGCGCGATGACGATCATGTACGCGCTCGGCTGGACGCAGCACAGCACCGGAACGGAAATGATCCGTACCGCCGCCATTGTCCAGCTGCTGCTGGGCAATATCGGCATTCCAGGCGGCGGCATGAACGCGCTGCGCGGTCACAGCAACATCCAGGGCCTGACCGACCTGGGCCTGCTGTCCGATGCCCTGCCGGGATACCTGACGCTGCCGCGCGATTCCGAGCAGCATCTGGACGACTATCTGAAGCCGCGCGCGCTCAAGCCGTTGCGTCCGGATCAGATGAGCTACTGGCAGAACTATCCGAAGTTCTTCGTCAGCATGCAAAAGGCGTGGTGGGGTGATGCCGCGACGGCGCAGAACGAGTGGGCGTTCGACTACCTGCCGAAGCGGGACAGGCTGTACGACATCCTTCAGGCGTTCGAGCTGATGTTCCAGGGCAAAATGAACGGCTACATCTGCCAGGGCTTCAACCCGGTCGGGTCGTTCCCGAACAAGGCCAAGATCGTCGGCGGGTTGTCCAAGCTCAAGTTCCTGATCGTGATCGATCCGCTCAGGACCGAGACCTCGGAATTCTGGGCCAACCACGGCGAGTTCAACAATGTGACGACGGCCGATATCCAGACCACCGTAATCCGGTTGCCCTGTACCTGTTTCGCGGAAGAGGACGGCTCGCTTACCAATTCGGGCCGCTGGCTGCAGTGGCACTGGAAGGGGGCCGAGCCTCCGGGCGAGGGCAGGGGCGACCTCGAAATCATCGGCGAATTGTTCACGCGATTGCGCGCCGCGTACGTGTCCGAAGGCGGCGCGTTTCCGGATCCGATCGTCAAGCTGAGCTGGCCCTACAAGATCCCCCACAAGCCGGCCGCCGATGAGCTGGCGATGGAATACAACGGCAAGGCGCTGGCCGACCTGACCGATCCGAAAGACAAAACGAAGGTCCTGGTCAAGGGCGGCGAGCAGCTGGCAGGTTTCGGCCAGTTGCGCGATGACGGCACGACCGCGTGCGGCTGCTGGATCTACTCCGGCGCCTGGACCCAGGCCGGCAATCAGATGGCCCGTCGCGACAACTCCGACCCGTACGGGATCGGGCAGACGCTGAACTGGGCCTGGTCATGGCCGGCCAATCGCCGGATTCTGTACAACCGCGCCTCGTCGGATCCGTCCGGCAAACCGTGGAATCCACGCCGCCGCCTGGTCGCCTGGAACGGCAAGTCCTGGGGCGGGGCCGACGTACCCGACATGCGGCCTGATGCGGCGCCCGACGAGGAGGTCGGGCCGTTCATCATGACCGCCGAGGGTGTGGCACGGCTGTTCGCCCCGACCGGACTGGTCGACGGGCCGTTGCCCGAGCATTACGAGCCTCTCGAGTCGCCGCTGGACAACAACCCGCTGCACCCGAACAACGACAAGGCCCGCTCCAACCCGGCCGCGCGCGTGTTCAAGGCCGATCGCGAGCAGTTCGGCACGGCCAAGGAGTTCCCGTACGCGGCGACCAGTTACCGGCTGACCGAGCATTTCCACTATTGGACCAAGCACGTGCTGACCTCGGCGATCATCCAGCCGCAGCAGTTCGTCGAAATCGGCGTCGAGCTCGCGAAGGAAAAGGGCATCGCCGACGGCGACTGGGTCAAGGTCAGCAGCAAGCGCGGCTACCTGAAGGCGGTGGCGATCGTGACGCCTCGGATCGCCTCGCTGGATTGCGACGGCAAGAAAGTGCACACGGTCGGGCTGCCCAACCACTGGGGTTTCATCGGACTGGCCAAACAGGGGTATCTGGTCAATACGCTGACGCCGTTCGTCGGCGACGCGAACACCCAGACGCCCGAGTACAAGGCCTTCATCGTCAACCTCGAGAAGGCCTGAGGGGGCTGCCATGTCATCGCTTCAATCACTCGACATAGCGGCCCGCTCCGCCACGACCCTGCCTTCGCCCTCGGTGCGCCGCGAGCCCGAGGTCGCCAAGCTGATCGACGTGACCAGCTGCATCGGCTGCAAGGCGTGCCAGGTCGCCTGCATGCAGTGGAACGACCTGCGCGACGCGGTGGGCGACAACGACGGGACCTACGACAATCCACGCGACCTGACGCCGGCCTCGTGGACCGTGATGCGCTTTTCCGAGGTGCAGACGCAGCCGGACCGGCTCGAGTGGCTGATCCGCAAGGACGGCTGCATGCATTGCGAGGACCCGGGGTGCCTGAAGGCGTGCCCTGCACCTGGGGCCATCGTCAAGTACGCCAACGGGATCGTCGACTTCATCTCCGAGAACTGCATCGGCTGCGGCTCGTGCGTCACCGGTTGCCCGTTCGACATTCCGAGAATTTCCAAGAAGGACAACAAGGCCTACAAATGCTCGCTGTGTGCGGACCGGGTCGCGGTCGGCCTGGAGCCGGCGTGTGTCAAAGCCTGCCCGACGGGCGCGATTCGCTTCGGCACCAAGACCGACATGAAGCAATTCGCGGCCGACCGGATCGTGGACCTGAACGAGCGCGGCTACCAGAAGGCCGGCCTGTACGATCCGCCGGGCGTGGGCGGCACCCACGTGATGTACGTGTTGCAACACGCCGACCAGCCGCACTTGTACGACGGCCTGCCCGCCGACCCGAAGATCAGCCCGCTGGTGTCACTGTGGAAGGGCGTCCTTAAGCCGTTGAGCGTTCTGGCGATGGTCGGTGCGGTGGCGGGGGCCTTCTTCCATTACATGAAGGTCGGCCCGATCGAGGATGAAGACGAGAAAGCGAAGCATTGATACTCGACGCATGATTCGGCCATAGGCAGCAGGTCCCTTCTCCCGCTTGCGGGAGAAGGACAGGATGAGGGTGGTTCGCTTGAGACCCTCTCCCCCGCCCCTCTCCCGCAGGCGGGAGAGGGGATGTAATTTAGGAGAAGCCGATGGAAGAAACCCGCTACGTGCAGCGCTATTCGGACGCGGACCGGATGAATCACTGGGCGCTGGTGATCCTGTTTTTCTGCGCCGCGCTGTCGGGCCTCTCGATGTTCCACCCGTCGCTGTTCTTCCTGTCGACGCTGTTCGGCGGCGGCCCATGGACGCGCATCCTGCATCCATTCATCGGGGTGCTGGTATTCCTGTCCTTCGGCGGCATGTACCTGCGGCTGGCGCGCGACAACGTGTGGGGCGCCGATGACCGCGCCTGGATGGCTGGCATTGGTGCCGCGTTGTGGGGCCGCACGCACGAGTTGCCGCCGGCGGGGCGTTACAACGCCGGCCAGAAGATCCTGTTCTGGTGGATGGCCCTGTGCGTGGCCGTGCTGCTCGTGACCGGATTGGTCTTCTGGCGCCCGTATTTTGTGGGCTACTTTCCGATCGGGCTGGTGCGGGTGGCAACGCTGGTGCACTCGCTGACAGCGGTCGGGCTGATCCTGGGCATCATCGGGCACATCTATGCCGCGATCTGGGTCAAGGGGACCACGCGCGCGATGACGCGCGGCGTTGTTTCCGAAAGCTGGGCCAGGCGCCACCATCCGCACTGGGTCGCGGACGTGACGCAGCAAAAGCGCTGACTGGAGCGTTGACGCTGGAACACGCCCGCCGATTAGCCACTCCCGAGGAAATCGCGCTCCGCGCTGGCGAGCAGGCGCCGCTTCTGCGGCTGCCCGAGGCCACCCGCGAATTCGCGCAGCGCGAGGCGCGCCTGCGATCGCTCGCCGAAGGCCATCCGATGCGCGACTATCTGCTGTTCGTCGCCACCATTGCGGCGGCCCAGCAGCAGGCGATCGAGGCCCTGCCGTCCCTGGATCTGCCCGATCGGTCGCATCTGCTGGCCAATGTCGATCGTGCCGGCGTGCCTTTGCCGACCCAGCACTGGCAGCGCGGCCCGCAGTGGCGCGCCGCGCTGCGCGATATTCTGGCGACGCTCGCGCCGCAACTGCAGCCTGCCGCGCGCGATCCTGTCCGGCGCCTTGCGGCCGCTTCCGACACGTTCTACGAGTCGCAGGCGGATCGACTGCTCGGCGCAATCACCGTCGGCCTCGATCTGGCCACGGCGCCGTTGATCGGGGCTGCCTTGCAGGTCTATTGGGTACGCCTGGTGACGGAGACGGCCAATTGCTTCGGCGCTTCGATCTTCGATCGGCCCGTGCCGGAGCCTGTGTGCCCGTGTTGTGGCACGCGGCCGACCGCCAGCATCGTCAGGATCGGAGGCATGGAGGCGGGCTATCGCTATCTGCACTGCGCGTTGTGCAGCGTGCAGTGGCATCTGGTGCGGATCAAGTGCAGCCACTGTTTGAGCACCAGGGGCATACACTATCAGGCGCTCGAAGCGGGCGAGTCGGGTGCGGCGACGGTTGCGCGCGCGCGTGCGCCCATCGTTGCCGTGCGGGCCGAGTGTTGTGACGAATGTGGCCACTATTTGAAGATTCTGTCGATGGAAAAAGACCCTGACCTCGATCCGGTGGCGGACGATCTGGCGACCGTCGCGCTCGACCTGCTGCTGTCGGAAGCCGGCAGGACGTCGGGGGGCGTCAACCTGATGCTGCTGTACGGCGACCCCGGGGACGGCTGATGACGGCGCCCGTCGAGTCCATCGTGCATGGCTCGAAGGCGACGTTGCAGCAACTGCCTTCGGTCGATCGGCTGCTGCGCCTGCCGGCGGTACGCGCGCTGGTCGAGCAGCACGGACACACGCTGGTCGCGCACCAGTGTCGCCAGCTGCTCGGGCAGCTGCGCGAGCAGGTTCGCGCGGGGCTGGATGCCGGCGAGGTGCACGACGCGGCGCTGCTGAACGCGCTGCACTCGCGCTGCCGGCAAGCGCTGGCCTCGCAGTTCAAATGCGTGATCAATCTGTCCGGCACCGTGATTCATACGAACCTGGGCCGGGCGCTGCTGGCCGACGAGGCTGTCGCGCAGATCGTCGCGATGATGGCGGCCCCCAACAACCTGGAATTCGACCTGGAGAGTGGCGCGCGCGGCGATCGCGACAGCCTGGTCGAGCCGCTGCTGTGCCGGCTGACCGGCGCCGACGCCGCTACGGTCGTGAACAACAACGCCGGCGCGGTGCTGCTGACGCTGGCGGCGCTGGCCCGCGCCAGACAGGTGATCGTGTCGCGCGGCGAGCTGGTCGAAATCGGCGGGGCGTTCCGGATGCCGGACGTGATGCGGGCCGCCGGCGCGCGCCTGGTGGAAGTGGGGACCACCAATGGGACGCACCTGGCCGACTACCGGCGCGCGATTGGCGAGCGCACCGCGCTGATCATGAAGGTGCATACCAGCAACTACGCGATCGAGGGCTTCACCTCGAGCGTCGGCGAACGGGACCTTGCAGCGCTGGCGCGCGAGTCGAATATTTCGCTCGCGTGCGATCTGGGCAGCGGCTCGCTGGTGGACCTTTCGAGCTACGGTCTGCCGCGCGAACCGATGCCGCGCGACATGATGGAGGCAGGCTGCGACGTCGTCACCTTTTCGGCGGACAAGCTGCTCGGCGGACCGCAGGCGGGGCTGATTGTCGGCAGCAGGAAGGCGATCGCGCGTATCCGCGCCGATCCGCTCAAGCGCGCGCTGCGCATTTCCAAGCTGCCGCTGGCGGCGCTCGAGGCGACCCTGCGCCTGTATCTGACGCCGGAAAAGCTGCCGCAGCGCCTGCCGACCTTGAGGCTGTTGTGCCGCACGCAGGAGGCGATCCGCGCGGTGGCCGAGCGACTGTCCGAGCCGATGCGCAAGGCGTTGGCGCCGCGGTATTCGGTCGAGGTGATCGACATGGCGAGCCAGATCGGGTCGGGCTCGCTGCCGGTGGATCGGCTGCCCTCGGCCGGCCTGCGGATCGTCCCGAACGGGATCCGGCGCAAAGGGCTGGGCACCGCGTTGAGCGAGCTGGCGGCGATTCTGCGTGCGCTGCCCGAACCGGTGATCGGACGCATCAGCGAAGATGCGTTGCAGCTGGACCTTCGCTGCCTGGAGGATCCCGCCCGGCTGCTGGCTCAGTTGCCCGCGTTGAGCGAGGCGCTCGGCAAGTGACGTTTTAATGATCGTCGGCACCGCAGGTCATATCGATCACGGCAAGACGACGCTGGTGCGCGCATTGACCGGTGTCGACACGGATCGGCTGCCGGAGGAAAAGCGGCGCGGCATCTCGATCGAACTGGGTTACGCCTTCGTGCCGACCCCGGACGGCTTGCCGATCGGGCTGGTCGACGTGCCGGGCCACGAGCGGCTGGTACACACGATGCTCGCCGGTGCAACTGGAATCGACGCGGTGCTGCTGCTGGTGGCGGCCGACGACGGCGTGATGCCGCAGACGCGCGAACATCTGGCGATCGCATCGCTGCTCGGGATCCAGTGCGGCGCGGTGGTGCTGACCAAATGCGACCTGGTCGCGCCCGGCCGCGTCGATGAGGTTGGCGTACAGGTCGCCGAGCTGGTGCACGCAACGCCGCTGGCGCAGGCGCCGGTGTTCAGGACGGCGGCCCCCGGCGGCGAGGGCATCGAGCCGCTGCGCCGATGGCTGATCGATCTGGCGGCGCGAACCGCCCGGCCGGACGACACCGGCCACGCTTTCCGGCTGGCGGTCGATCGGGTGTTCACATTGGCGGGCGTGGGCACCGTGGTGACCGGAAGCGTTTTTTCCGGAACGATCGCGGCCGGCGATCCGGTTCAGATCGTGCCGGGGGATCGGCAGGTCAGGGTGCGCGGCATCCATGCCCAGAACCAGCCTTCAGCGGCCGCGCGCGCCGGCCAGCGCTGCGCCCTGAACCTGGCCGCGGTGGACCGCGAGGACATCGAGCGCGGCCAATGGATCTGCGATCCGCGCGTGGCACTGGCAACCGAACGGCTGGACGCGCAGGTGACGGTGTGGCACGGCCAGACCCAGGCGCTGCGCTCCGGCGCCGAAGTGCACCTGCACGTGGGAGCGGCCGCGGTGCCAGCCCGCGTCGCCGCGCTGCAATCAGACCCGCTGGCGCCTGGACAGAGCGGCTGCGTGCAGTTGATTCTGCGACGCCGGATCGGCGCATGGCGAGGCGACCGGATCGTGCTGCGGGACGCGGCGGCCGCCCAAACGTTGGCCGGAGGGCAGGTTCTGGATCCGGCGGCGCCGGCGCGTTACCGCAAGACGGCCGAACGGCTGGCGCAGCTGTCGGCGCTCGGGCTGCCCGACGCTAACGGGCGCCTTGATGCGTTACTGCAGGCCGCCCCGTTCGGTGTAGCGGTGGGCGGCGTGCGACGTGCCTGGGGTCTGACCGCGATCGAGCCGATCCTGTCCGACGCGGCGCGGGTGATCGGAGAAGGCGACGCGGCCTGGCTGATTGCTCCGTCGCGCTGGAATGCGCTTGAGCAGCAGCTGCTGGAAGCGCTGGCCCGGCTGCACGAGCAGGAGCCCGATTCATTCGGCGTGGAGGCCGGGCGACTGAAACGGATCGCGTTGCCACGCGGCGATGCCGCCCTGGCCGATCGCGCCATCGACAGCCTGGTGTCGCAAGGCCGGCTTGCCCGCCAGGGTGCCTTCCTGCAGCTTCCGGAGCACGCGGTGAGGCTGTCCGAGCAGGACCAGCGGCTGGCTCAGCGCATTTTGCCGCTGCTGGAGGCCGGCGATCTGGACCCGCCCTGGGTGCGGGACCTTGCGCGCGATCTGAAGCAGTCCGAAGCCATGGTGCGGACCGCGCTGGTGCGCCAGGCGCAGCGCGGCGTGGTTTTTCAAGTCGTGAAGGATCTGTACCTGCACCGCAGCGTCGTCGAAAAGCTGGCTGCCAGCGCGCGCGAACTCGCGCAGCGCGACGGCGCGGTGCGCGCGGCCCAGTTTCGCGACGCCACCGGCCTTGGGCGCAAGCGCGCGATCCAGGTGCTGGAGTTCTTCGATCGAATCGGCCTGCTGCGCCGGGTCCGCGACGAGCACCTGGTGCGTCCCGGAACGCGCCTGTTTCAGGAGCGCGCCTCCTTGTAACCACGGAGGAGCAACGTCCCCGGTGGGGCGGCCGGGCTTCAAACCCGGTGGGTGGCGCCACGCGCCGCCGGGTGGGTTCGACTCCCACGCTCCTCCGCCAAGATGCTCTTCTCCGTAAGTGCACTTGATTGCGAGTGAGTGCGCTAAGCATTTGATCTTGCATGATAAATCGGACTTTCGTAGAGTCCGGGTAGCTTCCACGGCCTCTTCTCATCGCTACCGGTGGTCTTCTAGTTTTGCTCACCCGGCGGCGTGCGGCTGTCCTCGAACGGCCACACATGGTGTTCAAACTTCAGCATGAGCACCCCATTGTCCTGGCAGGTTGTCCACAGGGTCCCGCGCTCCGCGTCAAGGTGAACTTGGGCGTTGCACCAGTCGGGGCCGCCCTTGCGCCACTGCCCGAAGGTGACGTGGTTGGAGCCAGGGCTTGGCGTCGTCGTGCCGGCCGGGTTGAAGTACGCGATTTCCCTCGGGTGGCGCGGATGGCGGATGTCGAAAACGCGGATCCCGGAGTTGAAGTAACCGCACGCGAGCGTCGTCGCATGGTGCTTGTTGTCGACGCTACAGTAGTGGCTGCCATAGGTGAAGGCGCTCAGGCCCACAAGGTCAGGAAGGACCGCTGCACAGTTGGCGGGGTCGTGCACCTCAAGACCCAGGCGCGATACGATTTTTGGCTTTGTCTCATCGCTGATGTCGATGATTCGCGCCATTGGATACGGCGGAAGACCAGCAGCGCACGCGGCTTGCCGTTGGGCCAAGCTGATACCGCCGGCACCCCCTTCATCGACGAAAATGACGAAGGGCTTGCCGCCGATCTTCACCGGGATCGTGTGCTGTGCGGTCGAGCCGTCCTTCCAAAGGAGCGAGCTGATCAGGCGCGGCTGAGGATTGGGCAAGCGGGCCTGAATGTCGCTAAGGTCGTAAATAAGCAGCCCGTTAAGCCCTGGCTTCGTGGGATCGGTCAGGTCAGCGAAGTTTGAATTCAGCCCTGCCAGCGATACGAAATAGCCGCGATTGCCGTCGTCACTAATCGACATCCCGTGCGTCGTCGTGCACCCGAGGCCAAATAACCCATAACAAGGCCCAATGCCCGTCTGCCATGTGGTGATTAGCTTCGGTGCGGTTACATCGGTCGTGTCGACTGCGAAGTACTGTCCGCCCTTTGTAAAGAGGTCACCACCATAATAGGTCAGCCCGTCCGGTGCCCAGCTGCCCTCGTGGCCAATCACGGGCGCGACACCGCCGCCATCCGTACCCGTGCCGACTGCGACCGACGCTAGTAGCTGCGGCTCCCGGCAGTCACCTGACAAATCGTATATGTCGACCTCGGGGCCACCGGCGCCGTTGTGGCCATTGTCTGCAGCCAGCAACTGCCGCTGCGCGTTGACCTTCAGCGATTCCCACGGATCGAGCATCGAGATGCTCGTGAGGTAACCGGTTGGGGTCGGGTGGTCAGCCTCCGTCACGTCGACGGCGGGCACACCTACGTGTGTTCGATTGGCAGTGGTGAATGCTGTGCCGTGGTAGCCGCAGGTGTGTCCCATTCGGTCCTTGAATTCCGCGGATTGCCAGTTCGCTCCGTCGCCCCGACTCTGCCCAACGAGCTTGAGGTTGCAGTTGAAGCCCTGGAAGCCGGTCGCTCGCAAGGACGCCGGCACTTGGCCCTGCAGCGCGGTCTCGGGATGATCCTCGGGGCCGCACACGGCTTTGGTTACGGTGAGAGGAATCTTGCCCGCATCATCGCTTTCATCGTCATCCGATTCGCGCCCGCTCGCAGCGCCGCTTGACAACGCAACACAGGAAACCGTGACCACGGCAAGGGTCGCCCATCTGCCGAACCGATCGCCTAGCCCGTAGGTCTTCATAGTTCCCCCAATATTATGGATCCGACCCCAATGACTTTCCGACGCGCTTACACGGCTCCAACCAAATACTTGCACCCTTCTCTGCCGCTGTAAATTAGACAAACGTCGATGTCGATCGCCAGCGCGAGCGTGCTCTTGCCGACTCCACCAGCGCCCGTGAGCGTCACCAGGCGGTGGGACCCTAGAAGGGTCAGCAGGGCAGCTAGGTCCTGGTCGCGGCCATACAGGGCGGATGTCGATTCCGGCAGATTGCCCTGCGACCGGTCTTGCACGAGCGTAGGCGCCGTCGCCACGGCTGCCGCCCTCGTGCCTTCAGGCACCACCGTGAACCGGTAGCCGCGCCC
>DATBCD010000093.1:0-11853 GCA_036270655.1 Burkholderiaceae bacterium | reverse complement strand
CAACCCCACCCCCAGCGAACGTGATCCAAGGATCGGACGTGCGGTCATACGTGGCGCCCGCCCCTGCGCCGCCGCCGCACGCCGAAAACGGCAGAACCACCGGCGTGCTCCACGTTACGCCGCTGTCGGTCGAATGGGCCGCCAGAATCGCGCGGGCGCCGATTCCGGTCCAGCGGTCCTGCTCCCACACGCCGACCACCGAGCCTCCCGGGACCGCCGCAACCTGCGGCTGGATGGCCGATCCGAGCGTGAAGGTCTCGGTCAGGCCGGTCGGCACCGTGTTGCCGCAGGTCGCGGACAGCGGACTGGTGCCCGACACCTGGGCCGACACCGGCGAGCCGCCGGACGACGAGCTGCTGCTGGGGCTGGTGTAGCCGCCGCCGCAGCCCGACAGGACGAACAGGAGCGCCAAAGCGGTCAGTGCGTGCGCTCGCAGGCGAGCGTGGTCTGTCGAAATGGAGTCCATAGGGTTCATCTGAACGTGGGCAGCGGCCGGCCAGCGACCTGACCCCGACCTCGGATTCTGGCACCACCCGGCGGCCGATCGCGGCCCCGATTGGCGGCATGCTGCCCGTCGTCCGAACGGATGCGGGTGAACTACGGAGCGTCCTGCGCCTGCGCGTCGGAATCGACCTGCGGAGGCAATGGACAATCGAGTGCAGCGCATAGCGTGCGCAGGCAGCTGGCGGCCTTCCAGTTGGTCGATCCGTCCACGAACGCAGCCGCCATACAGGCCTTGATCAATTGGGGCTTGGCGAGCGGAGCCAGCCCGTTCAGGCGGTGGAATGCCGCCGATACCTGGTCCAGCGCGATCGCGTCGCGGCCGACCGGCTGCGGGTCGATGCCTTCCAGGAGCCCGGCGCCGGCGTCATACGCGTGCGCCGGCGCCTCCGGCATGCGTACCGCGGCGATCAGCGAAAGAACCAGCCGCGCCTCGGGCAGCAGATCCCGCAGCGACGCGTACCTGGGCGGGCGCGCCGGTTGTTGCGCCCCGGATCCGAGGCGCGCCTCCAGCACCGTGTACAGAAGGAACTCGGGCAGTGTCACGCGGCCGTCGGCCGCGATCAGCGTGCGCGCCAGCGCGAACAGCCGCCCACGCGCCGCCGGCGGAAGCTTTCGCAACGCCGGCATCGCCAGATCGACCAGCGGCAGGCGCCAGCCCGCCGGCATCCGAGCCGCCGCGTCACGCACCGCCTCGACCTGCGCCGCCGCGTTCGGGCCGAACGCCTCCACCACGCTCTGCTCCTGGCGCGCCGCGATGGTCTGCTCCTGGTCGATCAGCAAGCCCAGCACCAGCAGCTGTGCGCCAGTCGTGTCGGACAAGGCCGGGCGCAGGCCGAGCGCCTCGACGCGTTCCAGCAGCTGCTCGACAAACGGCCGCGAGGCCGGCTGCGGCCGTCCGATCGCCGCCGGCATGCCGGTGGCGGCTGCGCCGACCAGGCCTGTGACGGGGCTGACGGCTTCGGCGGCAGGCGATGGCGCCGGCGATCCGGCCAACGCCGCCGCAGGCGCGGCGCCTTGCCCTGTCGCGAAAGGCAGCGGTGCCAATTCCGGCGTCGGTTGCTCCTTTTCGTGTCCCGTCCAGACCACCAGCTCCGGGGCCGGCAGAAAATCCATCGGCCGCCCGTAGATGTGCTGGATGCGTTCCTCCAGCGGCGGATGGGTGGCCAGCCATCCGCTGGCGAAGTTCAGCCGCACGGGCGCCATGAACATATGCGACAGTGTCTCGGCATGCGGATGATCGATCTGCCCGCCTGCGCCCACGCCTGCGCCCAGCCCGCCGATCTTGCGCAGCGCGCCGCCGATGCCGTCAGGGTTGCGCGTGAACTGCACGCTGCTGGCGTCGGCCAGGCATTCGCGCTGACGCGAAACGCCCGCCTTGATCAGCCGGCCGAAGAAGACCCCGATATACCCCAACGCGAGAATCGCAATGCCGGCGACGAACAGCACCGAGCGCGTGTCGCGTTCCCGCGAGCCGCTCGAAAAACGCGGCGAATCCAGGTTGGCCAGAAAGCGGCCGAACAGCGCCAGCATCAGCAGCCCCTGCAGCAGCCCGATCAGCTGCACATTCAGCGTCATGTCTCCGTTCAGGATGTGGCTGAACTCGTGCCCGATCACCCCCTGCAGCTCATCGCGCGTCAGCCGTGTCAGCGCTCCATGCGTCACCGTGATCACGGCGTCGCGCGGTTGCAGCCCGGCCGCGAATGCGTTGATCGTGTCCTGCCGCTCCAGCACGTAGACGCGCGGCGCCGCGATGCCGGAGGCCAGGGCCATTTCCTCCACCACGTTCAGCAAGCGGCGTTCCAGCTGGTCGCGGCTCGACGGATCGACCGGCCTGGCGCCCACCATCCGGGCGACGGCTTCGCCGCCTTCGCGCAGCTCCAGTATCTGCAGCGTGGTGCCGGCAGCGATCATCAGCACCACCACGATCGTCGTCGCCGGGACAAAATGAAGCGGCAGCGCATCCAGCCCGTAGCGGGCCCAGGCGCCGTGGGGCGCCGACACCTGCAAGTACAGGGCGCCGAGCACCACGTTGACCGCCACCACGATCGCGATCACCGCGGCCGCGAACAGCCAGATCAGGCGCCGGCTGGTCCGACGCGCCGCCTCCTGTTGCTCGAAGAAGCCGGTCGCCAAAGCCTAATGACCTGTCACAGTCGATTCGGGGAGGGTCGCCCGTGCCTTCGGGTTCGTCCCCCTGCGCCACTCAGAACTGGACCTTGACGGCCTTGCGCTCCTCGTCGCTTTCGGTCGCTTTCAGCAACTCCGCCGGCTGGAACGAGAATGCGCCGGCGATGAAATTGGACGGAAACTGCTGCACCGCGTTGTTGTAGGTCATCACCGAGTCGTTGAAAGCCTGGCGGGCGAACGCGATCCGGTTCTCGGTGCTGGTCAGCTCTTCGGTCAGCTGCATCATCGTCTGATTGGCCTTCAGGTCCGGGTAGGCCTCGGCCACCGCGAACAAGCGCCCCAGCGCGCCGGCCAGGCCGCCCTCGGCCGCGCCCAGCTGACGCATCGCCTCGGGATTGGCCGGATCAGCCGCGGCGGCGGTGTTGGCCGTCACCGCCGAGTTGCGCGCCTTGACCACCGCCTCCAGCGTCTCGCGCTCGTGGGCGATGTACTTCCTGGCGACTTCGACCAGGTTGGGGATCAGGTCGTAGCGACGCTTCAGCTGCACGTCGATCTGCGCGAACGCGTTCTTGAATTCGTTACGCTGTGCAACGAGGCGGTTGTAGGCGGCCACCCCCCAGAAAAGGATCGCCGCAATCAGCGCGAAGAAGATGATCAAGCCCATTTGCCCGTCCCCCCACGGTTGGTCGTCGCCCCTGCGCCTTTTCCTTGTACGTCGCGACGGTGCGGGGCGGGCGACAGCCTACCCGCGATCGGCGGTCCGGCGCAATCGCGCACCGGTGACCCGCCTTCGCGCCGCAAGGCGCGAAGGCGGTCAGCGATGTGCCTCGTCCTTGGCGCTGTTGGGAGACTCCGCCTGTTTCTTCTTGATCGCGGCCACGTCCTGATCGGAGATCAGTTCGAACAGCTTGACCACGCGCCGCACCCCGCCGACCCGGCTGGCTGCCTTGGCGGCGGCGTCGGCCTCGGCCGGGGTGACCTTGCCGAGCAGGTACACGACGCCCTCCTCCACCGTGGTCTTGACCACGCCGGACGGAACGCCGTCGGCGCTGAGCAGCGCGGTCTTCACCTTGCCGGCCAGCAGCGTGTCGTCGGTGCGATCGCCCAACGAAGCGGGCTCGCCCACCGTCAGTTCGTTGACCACCTCGCGCACGTTCTCGACCTTGGCGGCGACCTGCTCGGCCAGCGCGCGCTGCTCGGCGGTTTTCACCTGGCCGGCCAGCAGCACCCTGCCGTTGTAGCTGGTCACGTTGATGTTCATCGCGGTCTTGGGAATGTTGTCGACCAGCGCCGCATTGACGCGCGATTCGATCCTGCCGTCCTCCAGCTGGACCCCGACGTCGCGCCGGTCGGTCGCGACCACTGCGCCGCCGACCGCGGCCCCGCCGACCAGGACCGGCACCACGCAACCGTCCAGCAGCGTGGCCGCCAACCCTGCCGCGACGACCCATCCGATTGTCCGCTTCATCAAGTCTCCTCCTCGGCGCCAAAGGCGGCGCGTAGCCATTCAAACCGATCGGCTTCGGCGATCACGACGTCGAACCGGCAAGGCGGCCAGCGATCGCCGAACTGCCGCTGCAGGTATTGCTGCGCGGCCAGCCGCAGGCGGCGCCGCTTGCCGCGATCGACGCTGGCCGCGGCCAGCCCGCGCCGCGCGCGGCTGCGCACTTCGACGAATACCAGCGTCGGCCCGTCGCGCGCGATCACGTCGAGCTCGCCGACACGATAGCCGACCTGGCGCGCCACGATGCGCAGGCCGTGCCGCTGCAGCATCGCGCAAGCCGCCTGCTCGACCGCATCGCCCTGCCTCTGGCGCGCGCTGCGCGCCGCGCGAACCCGCATTGAATCCTCGCCACGGGTGGTCCGTCCCCTCGCACAAGACCCGCCAACCGGCCCTTGGTTCCCGGATTGTGAATAATGCGACAGGCAGTGCGACCCGACGCCGGACTTCGCGCTGCGGAGCGATGCGAAATGGATGATCCGGATACTCCCGACCCGTGGGCTCTGCAGCCGCTGTGGACCGCCTCGGGGCTGGACCAGCAGCAACTGCCGCGCGCATTGTATGTAGTGGCCACTCCGATCGGCAACGCGGCCGACGTGACGCTGCGCGCGCTTTGGGTACTCCGCAATGCCGATTGCGTTGCGGCCGAAGACACGCGGGTGACCGCACCGCTGCTTGCGCGCTATGGCATCAAGACGCGCCTGGTGGCGCTGCACCGCCACAACGAGCGCACCGCGACCGGGAAAATCCTGGCGCGGCTGTCGCTGGGCGAGCGGGTCGCGCTGGTCAGCGATGCGGGAACGCCGGGCATATCCGACCCGGGTGCCGTCCTGGTCCGGGAAGCGCTGTCGGCCGGCCAGCGCGTGATCCCGATACCGGGTGCGAGCGGCCTGACCGCGGCGCTGTCGGCGGCCGGGCTGAACGCGACCTCGGTGTGCCTGCTCGGATTCCTGCCGTCGCGCGCGCAAGCGCGCCGCCGGCTGCTGCAGGAGGCGGCTGCGCGCAACGAGGGTTTCGTTCTGTTCGAGGCCCCGCATCGGATCGCGCACACGGCGCGCGAGCTGGCCGCGGTGCTGCAGCCCGACCGCCGGGTCGTGCTGGCGCGCGAGCTGACCAAGCTGTTCGAGGCGGTGGTACAGACCACGGCGGCCGAGCTGCCGCGGGTGGTCGACGGGCAGGGCGAACGCGGCGAGTTCGTCGTGGTGGTCGATGCCGGCCCGCCGGCCGACCACGATCAGGCGACGCTGGACGAGACCACCCGACGCTGGCTGCGGGCACTGGCCGAGGAGATGCCCGCCGCGCGCGCGGCCGCGATCGCCGCCAAAGCGACCGGGCTGACGCGCGAGACCGTCTATCGAACGCTGCTGGCTCAACGAGCCTGATTCAGAACGGGACCTGCGCCACGATCTGCAGGATCACGCCGGTCAGCTTTTTCGCGTAATCGATCAGCAGGAACTCGTTCGGCCCGTGGGCGTTGGACTGAGGCCCCAGCACGCCGGTGATCACGAACTGCGCGCGCGGAAATCGCTCGCCCAGCATCGAGATGAACGGAATGCCGCCGCCCTCGCCCATCCAGACCGGCGGCGGCCCGAACGCGGCAACCGACGCCTGCTCCAGCGCCTCCTTCAACCAGGGCGCCGTGGGCGGCGCGTTCCAGCCGGTTCCGGCGTTCTCCAGATCGAAGCGGACGCGCGCGCCATACGGCGGGTCCGACTCCAGCAGCTGCTTCATCCGCAGCGCCGCCCGTTCAGCATCCACGGTCGGAGGCAGCCGCACGCTCAGTTTGAGCGCGGTTCCCGGCCGCAGCACGTTGCCGGCCTGCTCGAGCGGCGGCAGGCCGGCGGCTCCGATCACCGAAAGCGTCGGCCTCCAGGAACGGTTCAGAATCGCCTCGACCGGATCGGTGGTCATCGGGTGCACGTGCTCGCCGTGGGGCGCATCCGGACCGCCCTGGCGTGCCCAGGGGAACTGCTGCCAGATCTGGTCGCCCAACACGGCGCCGGCCGTGCCGGCCTGCTCCAGGCGATCGGGCGGGATCGGAGCATGGAACACCGGGTCGCGCAGCTTGCCGGTGCGCGAGTCGTCGATCCGGTCCAGCAGCAGGCGCGCGATCCGGAAGGACGAGGGAACGATGCCCGAGGCATTGCCCGAGTGCACGCCCTCGCGCAGCACCTCCACGCTCAACACGCCGCCCACCAGGCCGCGCAGCGACGTGGTGACCCACAGCCGCTCGTAGTCCCCACATCCCGAGTCCAACCCGATCAGCAAGCCGACCTGCCCCAGCCGCGGCGCCAGGTGTTCCAGGTAGGCCGGCAGGTCGAAGCTGCCGCTCTCCTCGCAGGTCTCGATCAGGCCGACGCAACGAGGACGAGGCACGCCGGATGCATCGAGCGCGGCGATCGAGGTCAGGGCGGCGTAGACGGCGTAGCCATCGTCGGCCGCGCCGCGACCGTACAGCCGGCCGTCCTGGATCACCGGCTGCCACGGACCCAGCCCGGTGCGCCAACCCGACATCTCGGGCTGCTTGTCCAGGTGCCCATAAAACAGGACGGTCTGGTCCCCGGCCGGCGCACCCGTCGCCGCCGCATCCCGGGTCGATGGCGCGTCGAAGAACAGGCATGGGGTGCGGCCCTCGAGCGCGACGATTTCGGCCTGCAGGCCACGCACCGGCTGGTGCAGGACCCAGGCGAGCGCGTCGCGCGCGACGCGCTCCAGATGGCCATGGGCGGCCCAGCCGGGATCGAATGCCGGGGACTTGGCCGGAATCCGGATGTAGTCGCTCAGGCGAGCGACGATGTCCTGATCCCAGCGCTCATCGACGAACTGACGTGCGGCGGAAGGAAACACGGTCGGGCCACCCGCAGGGTTGTGCGCGGGCTGCAAGAATACCGGACGCTGCTGCAGCGGTTTTCAGGCACACCCGAGGTGATCGGCCAACGCCGTCAGGCTCGGAACCGAGATGTCGACGGCCACGCTGGCGCGGCTTTCTCCCAGGCCGGGACCGCGTTCGTCCGGCCGCGCGACGAACGCGGTGCGCAGGCCGACCGCCGCGGCGGCAGCCAGATCGGACGAATGCGCGGCCACCATCATCGCCTGCGCGGGCTCGCAGTCGAAAGCCGATGCCGCTGAAAGATAGACGACCGGCTTGGGCTTGTAGTCGCGCGCCAGCTCGGCGCCGACGATCGCGTCCCACACGAAGCGGTTGCGCCGCGCCAGGTCGACCATCAGCGAGATGTTGCCGTTCGAGCAGGGCGCCACTCGAAACCGGGTCCGCAGCCTTGCCAGCCCTGCCGCGGCATCGGGCCAGGCGTCGAGCCGGTGCCAGGCCAGGTTCAGCTCGACCCGGGTGGATTCGTCGATGCGATCCAGTCCGAACCGATCCAGCACGACGTCCAGATTGCGCCGGTGCAGCGCATCGAGCTTGCTGAACGGCAGCCGTCCGCTGCGCACCTGCTCCATGGCCGGCTGGTACTCACCGCGCCAGGCATCGGCGAACGCCTCCCAGTCGATCGCGACACCCCGGGCGGAGAGCAGCTCGCCGGCTTGCCGCGCGATCGAGGCGCGCCAGTCGACCAGCGTGCCGAATACGTCGAACAGGAGCGCCCGGATGTCCTGCATCGCCGCCTCTCAGCGCGCAAACAGCGCGGTGGGGCGGGCCAGGTAGCGCTCGAGCAGCTGCGACCACTGCAGCGCAACCGCCCGCTGCGCGGCCTGCCCGATCAGCACGCGGCTCAGGCCGTCGCGCAGCTCGATCCGCGGCGCGCGCAGCTCGGCCGGCAGAGTCGAGGCTTCGGGCGAACTCAGCAGCAGCGCAAGGCGGTCGCGTAGCGCCTCGGCGTTCGCCGCGACCTTGAAGGCTCCCAGCTGAACCGACCAACCTGCCCCGCTCGGGGCCGGTTGAGCCGGCGGCGGATCGGCGGCGACCGCGATTCGCGCAATCGGATCGGCCGCTGGCGTGGGAGAGGTAAGGCCATGCGCGCTCTGCGCGGGCACGATGCGCTCGACCTCGACCTCGCCGCTTCCGAGGGAAGCCAGTCCGAGGCGCGCCGCCGCCGCGTACGACAGGTCGATGATTCGATCGCGCACGAACGGCCCGCGGTCGTTGATCCGCACGATCACCGCACGGCCGTCGCGCACGTTCGTGACGCGCGCATAACTGGGGATCGGCAGCGTTGGATGGGCCGCGGTCATCCCGAACATGTCATACGGCTCCCCGCTGGCGGTTCGATTGCCCTGAAACTGGCGCCCATACCATGACGCGATCCCACGCTGGTGAAACGGCGCATCGGAGGTGTCCGGCACGTAGGTGCGGCCCAGCGCAGCATACGGCCGGTTTGCGTAAGGATTCAACGGCTCATCGCGCGGGACCGCGTCGGGCGTGGCCAGCAGGTTCGCCGGCACGTGCTCGGGCGGGCCGTCTTCGCGGTAAAAGCCGCCTTGCCTGGGCGCCGTGGCGCAGCCCACCAGCAGCACTGCCGCCGCCGTGACCGGCAGCCAGGGCAGCGCCGGCCGCCGGACTCGCGCCCTCACATCTGGACCAGCTTGCGGTGGCTCTGCACGCACATCAGCATTCCGCACGCCATCCCCAGCGTGACCAGCGCCGTGCCGCCGTAGCTGATGAACGGCAGCGGCACGCCCACCACGGGCAAAATGCCGCTGACCATCGCCATGTTCACGAAGGCGAACGTAAACAGGATCATCGCGATCGCCCCGGCCAGCAGCCGGGTGAACGGGCTCGACGCCTGCAACGCGATCGCCAGCGCGCGGCCCACCAGCACCATGAACAAGGCCAGCAGCACCAGGTTGCCGACCAGCCCGAATTCCTCCGAGTAGACGGCGAAGATGAAATCGCTGGTGCGCTCTGGAATGAATTCCAGGTGCGTCTGCGTCCCCTGCATCCAGCCCTTGCCAAACACGCCGCCCGAGCCGATCGCGATCATCGCCTGCAGCGTGTGAAAGCCCTTGCCCAGCGGATCGCTCATCGGATCGACCAGCGTCAGGATCCGGTTGCGCTGGTAGTCGTGCATCAGCGTCCAGGCGACCGGCACGAGCGCCAACGCCCCGCCGCCCATCGCCGCCAGCCAGAGCCACGGCAGGCCGGCGAAGAAGATCACGAAGAAGCCAGCCGCCAGCACCAGCAGCGCGGTCCCGAGGTCCGGCTGCCGTGCGATCAGCGCGACCGGCACCAGCACCAGCAGGCCGGCGACCGCGAAATCGACTCTGCGCACGGCCCCTTCGCGCCGATCGAAGTACCACGCCAGCATCAGCGGCACGCCCAGCTTCATGATCTCGGCCGGCTGGATCCGCATCGCACCCAGGTCCAGCCAGCGCTGCGCGCCCTTGACCGAAACGCCGACCAGCAGCACGGCCACCAGCAACACCAGCCCGACCGAATACACGGGCAGCGCCAGCCGTTTGAGCATGCGCGGCGACAGTCCGGCGATCGCGACCATCGCGACCGCCGCCAGCCCGAAATTGCGCAGCTGCTCGGAGAACCGGCCCGGATGGTCGGAAGCGGCCGAATACAGCGTCGCCAGCCCCACCAGGCTCAATACACCCAGTACGGCCAGCAGCACCGGATCGAGCTCCGCCAGGCGCCGCCGCAGCCAGAGGCCGAGCCGGTTCGCTTGCGATGGTTGATTCATCGCGGGCTCCTGGCCTCGGGAGCCGACGCTGCAGCGACCGGTTCGACCTCGCGTTCGGGCGCGGCTGGCGCGGCCGGCGCCGGCATCTTGCCGAGCAGGTAGTAATCGAACAGCTGGCGCGCGATCGGTGCCGCCGCGTTCGCCCCCCAGCCGCCGTTCTCGACCAGCAGGGCCAGTGCGATCTTCGGCTTGGCGCCCGGCTCGGCCGGCGCGAATGCGATGAACAGCGCATGGTCGCGATGGCGCTCTTCGATCTGATGCTCGTTGTACTTCTCGTTCTGCGCGATGCCGATCACCTGGGCGGTGCCGGTCTTGCCGGCGGCGCGGTAGGGCGCGCCCAGGAAGGCCGCCCGTCCGGTTCCGTTGAGGTCGACATCGACCATCGCGTTGCGCACGAATTCCAGGTTGCCGGGATTGAGCCGGATGCGCGCGTCTTCGGCCGGAACGGTCGGGCGCACCTCGCCCGTATGCGGATCCTCGATCGCCCGCACCACGTGCGGCTTCATCACGACGCCGCCGTTGGCGAGCGTGGCGGTGGCATGCGCCAGCTGCAGCAGCGTGAAGCTGTTGTAGCCTTGCCCGATGCCGATCGAAATGGTCTCGCCGCCGTACCACTTCTGGTGGAAGCGCCGCTCCTTCCATTCGGACGAAGGCAGCACGCCGGACAGCTCGCCCTCCAGGTCGATCCCGGTGAGCTGCCCGAATCCGAACGGCTTCATGAAATCGTGGATCGCATCGACGCCCAGATCGTTGGCCAGCACGTAGTAGTACACGTCGCTCGACACGACGATCGACTTGTGCAGATCCACATTGCCGTAACCGCCCTTCGGGATGTGGCCTCCTTCCCGGAACTCGTGGCCGGCATACCAGAAGAAGCCCGGATCGTAGGTGACGCTGTCGAAATGGCGCTTGCCCAGCTCGAGCGCGCACAGTGCCAGAAACGGCTTGTAGGTCGACCCGATCGGATAGGTGCCGCGCAGGGCGCGATTCAGCAGCGGCTTGTCCGGCGAATTGTTCAACCCGTCCCAATTGAGCGGATCGATCCCGTCGACAAACAGATTCGGATCGAAGGTCGGCTTGGAGACGAAGGCCAGCACGTCGCCGGTTTCGGGCTCGATCGCGATCAGCGCGCCTCGCCGGTCGCCGAACGCCTTCTCGGCCAATTCCTGCAGCTTGATATCGATTGACAGGACCAGGTTGTGCCCCGGCTCCGACGGCGTTCGCGACAGCGTGCGCACCGGGTGCCCGCCGGCCGTGATCTCGACCTGCTCGAAGCCCGTGCTGCCGTGCAGATCCTCCTCGTAGCTGGATTCGACGCCGATCTTGCCGATGTACTCGGTGCCGTTGTAGTCGGCCGGGTTGGCGAATTGATCGATGCGCTGCTCGTCGTTCTCGCTGACGCGGCCGATATAGCCCAGCACGTGCGCGGCGGTATCACCGAGCGGATACTGGCGGAACAGGCGCGCGCGCAGCTCCACCCCCGGGAAGCGATAGCGCTGCGCGGCGAAGCGGGCCACCTCCTCATCGGTCAGCCGGGTGCGGATCGGCACCGAGTCGAGCCGTTTGTAGTCCTCGATCAGCTTGTGGAAGCGGCGCCGGTCGCGCCCTTCGATCGGGATGACCTGGGACAGCTGATCGATCGTGGCATCGACACTCTTGACCTTGTCCATCGCAATTTCGAGCGTGTAGGCCGAGTAGTTCTTGGCGATGATGACGCCATTGCGGTCCTTGATCAGGCCGCGATTGCCGGTGACCGGGACCAGCGATATCCGGTTCTGTTCGGCGCGCGCGTAGAAGTCCTCGTGCCGGACCACCTGGAGCCAGATGAACCGCGCCAGAAGCAGCGTAAAGCCGCCGAGCATCAGGACCGAGGCGACCAGCAGCCGGGTCCGAAAATAAAAGATCTCGCGCTCGGGATTGCGCAGCAGTTTCATGTCCCGCGCCTACGATCAACTAGCACTCCAGCCACAGCCTCTTCCGTTCAGCTGATCGCGCGCGCCAGCGCGAAGGCGGCCGCGGCCGCCAGTCCGCCGATACTGGCCGTCTGCAGCGCAGACTTCAAGGGCACGGCACTGG
>DATBCD010000092.1:0-13384 GCA_036270655.1 Burkholderiaceae bacterium | reverse complement strand
GATTCACCACCCCCTTGATGAAGGCCGGCGCATTGGCGATCCGCGTCACCGCCTCGTAGCCCCGGATCTCCTGCACCTTCAGGATGTCGATCCCGTACTCCTCGCCTCCCAGCCGGAAGGTCAGAAACTCGCTGACTCGCGGCGCCGAGGCGATTCCCGTGCCGATCCGTTCCATCATGCCCACGGCATCGTCCTTACCAGGCCTTCAGTTTGGCGCGCAGGCGGGCCACGGCCTGGCTGTGCAGCTGGCATACGCGAGACTCGGTCACGCCCATTACCGAGCCGATCTCGCGCAGGTTCATGTCCTGCTCGTAATACATGCTCATCAGCTGGCGTTCGCGCTCGGGCAGCTCTTCGATCGCGCTGACCAGAGCGCCGCGGAACCGCTTGTCGCGCAGGATTTCGGAGGGGTCGGCGCCATCGACGGCCACATGCCGCTCCAGGTAGTCGTCATCGTCGTCGCCGCCGCCCAGGTCGTCGAAATACATCAACTGCGCGCCGCGCGCCTCGTTGAGCGTTTCCTGGTATTGGCCGACAGACAGCCCCATTTCCGACGCGATCTCGGCCTCGGCCGGGACGCGCTTGAGGCGTTGCTCGAGGCGATGGATCGCGTTCTCGATATCGCGCTGACTCTTGCGCGCCGACCTCGGCAGCCAATCGCCCGCCCGCAGCTCGTCCAGCATCGATCCGCGAATCCGGCTGGCCGCGTAGACCTCGAACTGAGTGCCGTGGGTTTCCTCAAACCGGTTGACAGCATCCATCAGACCGATCATGCCGGCCTGGATCATGTCGTCCAGCTCTACGTTGGCCGGCAGCTTGGCGATCATCTGATGCGCGATGCGACGCACCAGCGGCGCGTACTGCTTCGCGAAGTCGTTCTGACGCTCGAGCGTGCCGCGCGCGTTGTAGATGAAAGTCTCGTTCTTCAAGAAACGGTCTCCACGGCCGTGCCATCCGCGCGATAGCCGCGCGGCATGCTGCGGCATCGCACCAGTCGCACCAGGCGCTCGATTGCGGCAACGTCGTGCACGCTCCCGGCGTCCGACGTTCTGGCGCCCAGTTCGTGCACGCCGAGTGCGGCGAGCTTCGAATACAGCCTACCGGCGCATTCCGGGTCCGTATCCTGGAAAAGAAGCCTAAAAGTGTCGATGTCCGCGACGCTCAGAAGCGTGCGCATCGCGCCGATCACGCGGCGCTCGCAGCCGGGACCCGGGATGGCGGCCACGATGGCGTCGGAAATGCCGCCGGTGCCGCAGAAACCGGCCAGCTTGCCCCCGCTCGCGGCCGGCAGCACCAGCAGCGCGCAATCGGCCGTCGCCGCCAACGCGCGTACGCCTGCCTCGAAGCGGTTCAGGCGGTCCGTGCTTCGACCGTTCTGCTCGAGCGCGCGCGCTGCTGGAAGGATCCTGAGGTTGGCGCCGGCCGGCACGCACGCATCCAGCGGCGCACAGTCGCCATCGAGCGCGTGCGCCAGGTCATAGCGCGCCCGCAGCCCGAACGCGGCAGCCACCCGGGCGCGGGCGGCGTCCACCACCAGCGTGCGGGCCCCCTGCTCGACGCACGCGCGAGCCAGGTCGGCGAGCCAGCCCGCGTTGTCCAGGTCCGGTTCGGGCGCGAGCAAAATGGGTAGCCATTGGGGCTCCGACGGCGCGAACAGGCGCCGCAAGCCGGCAGCCTGGTCCTGTGCCGCGCGCGCCGGGCGGCCGCGCCGGCCGCACGACCGATCAAGCATGCAGGCTGCTGCCTTGCGGTTGCTCGGACCAGGCGCGGGCCTCTTCGTCCCCGAGAGCGAACGGCGAGGTCGACGGCTTCAGGGCGACGTGAGCGATCAGGCGCGCGCTGGCCGGATGCCAGTCCTCCGGCACCCGCTGGCCGTTGGTCAGGCCGAACAGCGTCATCCGGTGGCGCAGCACGCAGTCGAGCGGGCCGCCGATCCGGGCCGCTTCGTCCAGCTTGGTCAGGATTGCGCCGGCGGCGTCCGACGCGTGCCATGCGCGCGCCACCTCGTCGAGCGTCTCCGAATGCGAGGCCGCGTTCAGCAGCAGGATCCGCCGGATCGGCTGCATGTTGAAGCGAGCCGCGCTCAGCGTGCCGAGCATCTCTTCCATCCGCTCGTCCCGCTGCGAAAGGCCGCAGGTGTCGATCAGAACCAGCCGCTTGCCTTGCAGCGACGCCAGCAACTCGCGCAGCGTGGCCCCGTCCTGCGCGATATGCATCGGCACCCCGAGGATGCGGCCGTAGCTGCGCAGCTGCTCGTGGGCTCCGATCCGATACGAGTCGAGCGTGACCAGCCCGAGCTGGCTGGCGCCGTAGCGCACCGCGAAGCGCGCTGCCAGCTTGGCCACGGTCGTGGTCTTGCCTACGCCGGTCGGGCCGACCAGCGCGATGGCCCCCTGGCTCTCCAGCAGCCCGTCGGCCGCCCCCGCGCAACGCAAATTGCCGGCAACGACTTCGTGCAGCCAGGCGTCCATGGCCTCGATGTCGCCGGTCGCCGGAGCATGGGCGGCAACACGCCGCGCCAGGTCCGGCGAGAAGCCCGACATCAGCATCCGCGTCATCACGCGGGTCGCCGCCGGATTGCGTTGAGCGCCCGGGTCGACCGCCGCGGGCGAGCGGGTCAAGGCGATATTCGATTCGAGCGCCGCGATCCGATCGGACAGCGCGGCGCGCAACGACCGCAGCTCGGCCATCACGCGCGCATCGTCTCTGCCGGCATCGGCCAGCGGACCGGACTGCGGCCGGGCTGCAGCGGGCACGGCTTTGGGCGCCGGCGCCGGCGGCAAGGCCGCAACCGGGTCGTCAACCTGCGGCGGCGCCGGTGGCGCGGCGCGTTGGATCGGGACGGCATTGATGGCAGCCGCTGCTGGCGGCCGCGCTGCCGAAGCGCCGATCGCGGCCGGGGGTGCCGGCCGTGCCGGCGCGCCTTCGATCGAACCCGGCGACGCCGCACCGGCAACCGTCGCGCCCGAGGCTATCCGGGCGTCGGGCGCATTGCGCTGGCGGAAAACGGCCGGGCTGGGCTGCGCAGGCATCGGTGCCGACTCGAACACGTCGGCCGCGGCCTCATCGGTCTCGAAGTTCGCCCGGGACACCTCGTGGTACATCGCGGCGACGGCCTTCGCGTTTCGCGCTTCGGCGGGCAGGGCCGACTTCGCCGTGCGCGCTTCGGCGGGCTGACCGGCCGGAGCACGACGCCCGGAGGAAGGCTGGCCCGCCTTCGCACTGCGCGCTTCGGCGGGTGAACCGGCCGCGGCGCGTGGCGCGGAGGCCGGCTCGCCCGCCGTAGCGCGCGGCGCGGAGGCGGGAGCCTGGCGACGGATGAAATCCTGGAACGATTCAGTCTGATCGGCCTCGTCGGGGCGAGTGCGCTCGCGTGCCGCCGCGTTCTGGCGCGCGCTCGCGCTCGGTCGGTCCACCTCCTCGACCAGCGCCTGCATCGAATCGGACGCGGCAGCGACGATTTCGATCCGGCCCGGGCCGAGCCGCTTGTTCGAAAGGATCACCGCGTCTTCGCCGAGCTCGCGTCGCACCCGGTCCAGTCCCTCGCGTACCGTAGTCGCGATGTATCGTCTGAAGCTCATCGTGTTCTCCCTTCGTTACAACCGTTCCGCCGGAACCGGCCTGCTGGATGCGGGCCGATCAAGCGGGCGCTCCCAGCACGGTGCTGACCCGGATCGTGCTGGTGTCCGGAATTTCTGCATGGCCCAGAACCCGCAGGCGCGGCGCAGCGCGCCGCAGCAGGCGCGTGAGCGGCAGGCGCAGCCGGTCCGGCACCAGCAGCGTCGGATTCAAGCCGACGTCCTCCTGGCGCTTGGCTGCGATGGCCGCCCCGCGCTGCAGAAGATCGACCAGCCCGGGCTCGAACGCCGGCGCCTCGTTGGCGGCGCCCAGCGACTGCGAAAGCACCTTTTCCAGCTCGGGGTCCAGCGCGATCACCGGCAGCTCGCGCGTATTGCCGAACAGCGACTGGGCGATCGTCGCTCGCAGCGCGGCGCGAACCTGGGCCGTGAGCTCGACCGGATCGGTGCTTCGCGTCGAGGCATCGGCCAGCGTCTCGATGATCGTGCGGATGTCGCGGATATGCACCCCCTCATCGAGCAGGTTCGACAGCACTTTCTGCAGCGTGCCGAGCGGAATCAGCTTAGGCACCAGATCCTCGACCAGCTTGGGCTGAAGCTTGGCGATGTGATCGATCAGCGACTGCGCTTCGGCGCGGCCCATCAGCTGCCCGGCGTGCGACAGCAGCAGATGATTGACATGCGTGGCGACGACCGTGGCGCAATCGACCACCGTGTAGCCGAGCACCTGCGCCGATTCGCGCGTGCGCCCTTCGATCCAGATCGCCGGCAGGCCGAACGCCGGATCGTGGGTCGCAGTGCCTGGCACGGTCTGGGTCACCCCGCCCGGGTTGATCGCGAGCCACATTCCGTTGAAAGCCTCGCCTTCCCCGATCACGACGCCCTTGAGCAGCATCCGGTACTGGCTCGGCTTCAGCTCCAGGTTGTCCCGGATGTGGACCGGGGGCGGAAGAAATCCGATGTCCTGGGCGAATTTCTTCCGGATGGCCTTGATGCGCTTGAGCAGCTCGCCGTCCGCGTTCTGATCGACCATCGGAATCAACCGGTAGCCGACCTCCAATCCCAGCACGTCGACCGGCACGATGTCGTCCCAGCTGGCTTCCTGCGACGGCAGCTCGGGCGGGGCGGCGGCCGCCTCCGCCTTGGCCTGCAGCTGCCCGCGCTCCCGCAGCCACAGCCAGCGCGCCCCGAAACCGCAGGCCGATGCCAGCAGCAGGAAAACCAGCCACGGCATACCCGGGATCACGCCGAGTATGAAAAGGATCGCCGAGGTGATGCCCAGCGTGCGCGGCGTGCGGGCCAGCTGCTCGATCATCTGCATGCCGACGTCGGTGTCCTCGCGTCCGACGCGTGCGACGATCAAAGCGGCGGCGATCGAGATCACCAGCGCCGGGATCTGCGCCACCAGGCCATCGCCGATCGTCAGCAGGACGTAGTTGCCGGCCGCCGCCGCAAACGACAGGTCGTGCTGGAGCATGCCGATCGCCAGGCCGCCGAACACGCAGATGAACATGATCAGGATGCCGGCCACCGCGTCGCCACGCACGAATTTGCTGGCGCCGTCCATGGCGCCGTAAAAATCGGCCTCCTGGGAGATCTCCTGGCGGCGCCGGCGCGCTTCCTTGTCGTCGATCGAACCCGTGTTCAGGTCCGCGTCGATCGCCATCTGCTTGCCCGGCATCGCATCGAGCGTGAAGCGCGCCGCCACTTCGGCGATGCGCCCCGCGCCCTTGGTCACGACCATGAAGTTGATCACAACCAGGATCGCAAACACGATCAGGCCGACCGCGAAATTGCCGCCGATCACGAAGTGCCCGAACGATTCGATCACCTTTCCTGCGGCTGCCGGCCCCGTATGTCCCTGCGTCAGGACGGCCCGGGTCGAGGCCACGTTCAACGACAGGCGCATCAAGGTCGTCAGTAACAGCACCGTGGGGAACGCGGCAAAGTCCAGCGGGCGGCGCGTGTAGGCGGCGGCCATCAGCACCACCAGCGCCAGCGCGATGTTGAAGGTGAACAGCAGATCCAGCAGGAACGGGGGCATTGGAACGATCATCATGGCCAGCACCATGAAGATCAGCAGCGGAACCGCCAGCGAGCGCCACGGAACCTCGCGCAGCAGCGGATGATCGAAGATCGACGCCAGGGCGTTCATCGCTCACTCCAATCGGAAAGCGGCCGATGACCGCAGCCGGGATGTATGGGGGATCTCACGCGGTCGCCCTCGGCTCCAGCGGGTCCAGCCCGCGCGGAATCGGTATGTCGCCGGGCTCCTGCGGAGGCTGGGCCTGGCCGTCGCGATAACGCTTCAACTGATAGACATAGGCGAGAACCTGGGCCACCGCCGTGTACAAAGCGGCCGGAATCTCGGCGCCGATTTCGACGTGGCGGTACAGCGCTCGTGCCAGCGGCGGAGCCTCCAGATTGGGAACGCCGTTTTCGGCCGCCACCTCGCGAATGCGGTCGGCCACCGCGCCCATGCCCTTGGCGACCACGATCGGCGCGCGGTGGCGCGCCTGCAGATACTTCAGGGCGACCGCGAAGTGGGTCGGGTTCGTCACCACCACGTCGGCCTTGGGCACGGCCGCAATCATTCGCTTGCGGGCCATCTCCCGCTGGGCGCGTCGTACGTGCTGCTTGATGCGCGGATCGCCCTGGCTCTCCTTGTCCTCCTGGCGTGCCTCCTGGACCGTCATGCGCAGGCGGGACCGATAGCTGGTGATCTGGTAGGGCACGTCGATCGCGGCCGACACGGCCAGCGTGCCGGCCAGCAGCATGAAGGCCGCCAGCAGGAGCGACGACAGGCTGGACACGGCGGCGGGCAGGCTCTGCAGCGACAGCGCCGCGAAGTCGGTCATGTGGCTCATGATCGTGTAGCCGCCGACAATCGCCAGCAGGATCGCCACCAGCGTCACCTTGCCCAGGTCCATCAGGGCCGAGAGCGAGAAGAAGCGCTGCATGCCGGTGACCGGATTGAGGCGGTCGAAGCGCGGGGCCACGGTCCCCGGCGCAAAGTTCCAGCCGCCGATCAGAAGCGGAGCGGCCAGCGAGGACGCCAGCAGCGCGGCCAGCAACGGCAGCGTGGCCCAGGCCGCATCGACGGTCAGCTCCGCCAGCTGCGCGCCCATCCGGGTCGGATCGGACGCCGCCGCCAGGTCGAAGCTCAAACCGCGAACCAGCACGGTGTGACAGGCCTGGGCCAGGCGCGTGCCGACCAGACTCAATCCGAGCACTGCCGTGCCCAACACCATCAGATGGGACAGGTAGCGCGAGCGGGGGACCTGGCCCTCGCGGCGAGCGTCCGCCAGACGCTTGGCCGATGGCTCCAGCGTGCGGTCCTGCGACGAATGATCGGAATCGGCCATCAGCGCGCCAAGCGCGCGCAGCCCAGGCCGCGCGCAACGAAGGGATCAGCGCTGATTATTCGGGGCGAACAGTGCCCCCTAACGATCAAATATCGGCCGACTCGCGCCGCACTTTAGGCCTGTAGGCGATCCGGCCCCGGCCCGTGGATCACGCGAATTGTGCGGCGATTGCGGGCATCGCTCAAGACACGCCCTTCGCCGGCCGATCGAACGAGGGAGACCGACTTTTTGAGCCCGACCATGACACGAACCGAACTGGTGCGCCGCCTGGCTGAACATGCAACGCGGCCTCTGTCCGAACACACCCGGCTGGCCACCACGAGCAGCAGCGCACCCGCCGGCAGTTCCGATCTGTTCGTCTGGTTCGAGGACACCTCGGAGCGGCGTCGCGACGGCCGCCGCGGCGTCGCCGGCCTGCCCGAATCACTGCTTCCTTACGCCTCCGGCATGCGGGTAGTGGCCCGCGTCTACGCGGAAGGCCACCCTCACCTGCTGGCGGCTGCGCGGATCCGCACCCGCGATGGCCTGGGCGAGCGGATCGCCGCCCTGTACACGGCAGCCCTTTCGGTAGGGACCGTTGCGTGGATCGGGACCGGCGAGCAATACGAACGCGCCTGGAACGAGCTGTATCCGGCCGGGGAATCGGCCGCACTGCAACCTGCGCCCGGCACAACTCCTTCAGACCGCTAGCCGCGGCCTGTCAAGGCACTCCCGAATCGGCCGGTACCGGCCGCCAGACAGTCAGGCGACCTTGTATGGGCCGTGGCGATGCCGCTGCTCGACATCGAGCTTGTGCACGTAGCGCTGCAACATCATCCGCGCCTGCGGCGACAGATCGACGAACTCGCATCCGCACCGGCGTGATTCACCGTCCGCCGACGTTGCGAGATGCGCGACCCGCATGCGCACCGTCACCGTGCCCACTCCCGGCAGATCCAGGTAGCAGCGGTCGATGACGTTCACGGCGCTGGGATCGAAGTGGCGCGGATAGGCCAGCATGGCAAGGCCCCCGACGCTCACGTCAAGCACCCGCAGCGACTCGTACTGGGCCTGGTCGCCCGAGTATGGAACCAGGCAGCTGGCCGACAGGCTTTCCGGGGTGCGGACGCGGTAATACTCGCGGCGCTGAAGGCGCAGGACCCGGTCGGGCAAGGCGGAAACAAACGTCGGGAAACCGGCGTTGGACGAGCGCCGCGGCGCCTCGATCGCGAACTGCAGCTTGACGCTTTCGATGAAGGCCACGCATACGAGCTCGACGGCGTCGAGCAACTGCGACTGCTGCAGAGGCTGGCTTGGCAGGTCGAAATGCACTTCGTTGAGTACCGCGTCCACCTTCATGATCTGGGTCACCGCAAACCCGCCGTCGCGGCCCCAGTAGACGGTCATCGGCACGCGCTCATCGCACAGGCGTGCGATCAACGCGTCGATTTCGAACTTGGAGTACAGCCAGTAGCGCTCAAGCTCCGGCGCTGCGGGCTCCGGAAACGGGGTGGTGTCCATGGGTGAGCGAACGCGATATCGGTCCCTCAGTAGATCACGCCCCTGCAGCGCGCTAAACCGCAAACTGGACCGTCATGGCGGACCAATTCGCCCGGCGGCGCCAGCGGCGCGCGCCGCACCCAATTGCTTCCGGATCGATGTGCTTTTCCAAGCCTCGGCCCGGCCGGGCTGACCTAAAGTTCTCGCACGCCGCGCCGATCGGGCGGTGTCCTTAAGGAGATTTCCCCCGATGCAACGGCTCGCTCAGCCGGCAGCTCGATCGGCGCAGCGCCGCGCGGCGCCCCCCGGACAGGCCGATTATCAGATCGGCCTGGCGCTGGCCGACCTGGAGCAATGGAAAGCGGCGGCCGACGCGTTCGAGCGGGCTCTGGCCTGCAACGCGGGCGATCCGGTGTACTGGTTGAATCTGGCACACGCGCGCGTCCGGTCCGGGGAATTCGAGCGCGGCGCCGAAGCAGCCCGGCGCGGCTCCAGTCTCGCGCCCGATTCGGAGCTGGCCCTGTGCGTCGCGGCCGAGTGCCTGTACCTGGCCAATCGCCACGGCGAGACGGTCGCGCTGTTCGAGGGGCGCGACCTGGACCGCCTGAAGGATCACAAGCCGCACTTCCAGCTCGGCCTGGCCTTGCACAGCCTGGAGCGGTTTCAGGAAGCAAGCGGCTGTTACCTGGCGGCGCTTTCGCGCAAAGCCGACTATATGCCGGCGCACGTCCAGCTGGGCAACGCGTTTCAGCGCCTCAAGATGCACGAGGAGGCGCGCGAATGCTTCAAGACCGCCGCGCAGATCGGCGGCAACGTGGTCGATATGACGTCCGCCATGGCGTACGAAGCGCTGCACGCATGCCGCTGGGACCAGGTGCAGGCCGATGCGGCGCAGTTGATGAGCCTGATCGACCGCGGGGACGGTTCGCCCCAGCCGTTTCAATTGCTGGCGATGCCCTCGACGCGGCGCCAGCAGCTGTCGGCCGCGCAACGCTACGCGCGGCGCATTTTCGGCGAGATCGAGCCGCTGGCAGATCCGGTGCGGCGCGGCCCGCCCGGGCGTATCCGCCTGGGCTACCTTTCGTGCGACTTCCACGCGCACGCCACCGCCTATCTGCTGAGCCAGATATTCGAGCTTCACGATCGCGAGCGCTTCGAAGTCGTGGCCTACTCGTACGGAATCGACGACGGTTCGGCCGCGCGCCGGCGCATCCAGCGGGCGGTCGACCGCTTCGTGGACGCGCGCCAGATGCCGGACCTGGCGCTGGCCGAGCGGATCCGCGCCGACGGCATCGACGTCCTGTTCGATCTGAAGGGCTACACGCTGGGCGCCCGCAACGCGGTGCTGGCGTTGCGGCCCAGCCCCGTCCAGGTGAACTACCTGGGCTATCCCGGAACACTGGGCGCGCCGTTCTACGACTACATCGTGGGCGACCGCATCGTCACGCCCCTGGAGCACGCGCCGGATTACTCGGAGGCAATCGCCCAGATGCCGGCCTGCTATCAGCCGAACGACCGCAGCCGCCTGATCGCTGCTCGTCCGGCCCGGAGCGAGTGCGGGCTGCCGGAGCAGGGTTTCGTTTTTTGCAGCTTCAACAACCCGTACAAGATCACCGCCGAGATGTTCGACATCTGGTGCCGGCTGCTGCAGCGGGTCGAGGGCAGCGTTCTGTGGCTTTATGAATCCAGCGCGCAGGCTCGCCGCAACCTGGTGGCGCAGGCGCAGCAGCGCGGCGTCGCGGCCGACCGCCTCGTGTGGGCGTCTGCAGTCGATCAGACAGCCCACCTGGCCCGACTGCGGCTGGCCGACCTGGTGCTGGACACGGCTCCCGTATGCGCCCACACCACGGCCAGTGACGCGCTGTGGGCCGGCGTTCCGCTGATCACCTGCCCGGGCGAGACTTTCGTATCGCGCGTCGCCGCCAGCATCCTGCAGGCGGCGCAGTTGCCGGAGTTGATCGTGCCTGATCTGCAACGGTACGAATCGGCCGCGCACGCCCTGGCCCGGGAGCCGGACCGCCTCGATGCGCTCAAGCAGCGCGTGGCGGATTGTCGCGAGCAATGCGCCCTGTTCGACAGCGCCGGCTACACGCGCGACTTCGAGTCGCTGATCGCGCAAATGCACGATCGGCATGTGCGCGGCCTGCCGCCCGATCACCTCCCGGCGGCGCCCGCGGCGCCCAATGCCTGACCATCCGGAACCGGGGATCGCACCGATGAGCCAGCCCGCCCTGACCATTGGCATCACGACTTTCAACCGCCGGGCGATGCTGGAGGCCGTCGCGAAGTCCCTGGCGCAGGTCGATCGGCTGGAGCAGGCGCAACTGTGGGTGCTGGACGACTGCTCGCAGGAATTCGACGTCGCCTTCCTGCAGCGCCTGTTCCCGCAGGCGACCGTGCTCAGGGCCGGCCAGAATTCGGGGGGCGCCGACTACGCGATGCATCGCCTGTTCCGGCATTTCGTCGAAAACGGATCAGGATACCTCCTGAATCTGGACGCCGACCTGCTGGCCTCGCGCCGCCTGGTCGACCGCTGCCTGCGGATCATCGAGGCGAGCCGGGCGTGCCCCGGTCCGCGGCTGGTCAGCCTGTTCAATGCAGCGTCGCACCCGACGATCGGAACAGACGGCGAATTCCTGATCAAGCGCAGCGTCGGAGCGGCGGGCACCTTATGGGAACACGGCCTGCTGGCGGACGTGCTTCGCCACGTCCCGGCGTCGCGCAAGTTCGACTGGGACTGGAGCGCGTATCTGACCCGGCGCGGCGTGCCGATTCGAGTGACGCCCCGCTCCTACGTGCAGCACATCGGGCGCGTCGGACAGAACAGCCGTTCGTTCACCGGCATGGACCACGGGGAGCAGTTCGACGACTACGAGGGCGAGAATCTGGCCGCTTTCCTGGATCACACGCGCGAGGGCCTGTTGCAGATGATCGCCGAGCAGAAGGTCCGCATCGACAATCAAGGCAAAGCCATCGCACAGATCAGCCAGGTGGTCCAGAGCCAGGCACAGCTGATCAACGCGCTGATCGGAGCGATTCCGCCCGACCGGGCCGCGGCCTGATCCGGGCGGGCGCCGGCAGTCGTTGATTGACCGCCATTGTGGCGACATTTTGCCCAATCGCCCGGCGCCCCGCGGACTTAGCATCGACCCAACTGGCTCGGTCTGCGGCCCGAGACCAGGCGTTGAGCGCCGCCTTGGCGGCGTTCACAGACCCAAACCGCCGCACGAATCCCGGGGGATTCATTGAACACTCTTGCGGTCAATCTGTGCATCATTCAGCGCCCAGGGCATGCCCATGCGCTGGGCTTCCTGGACCAGGCCCGCTATCTGCGATATCACCTGGCACGGCTGGGTGTGGCCTGCCAGCTTTCGAAAAACCGGCTGTACCACGACCGGTTGAATATCGTGTTCGGGGCCCACAACGGATTCGATCGCAAGCTCGCGGACCTGTTCCCGTGCGTGATCCTGAATCTTGAGCAGATCGGGCGCGAGGGCGCCAGTCTGCCCCCGGCGTACCTTGAACTGCTCGGATCGCTTCCAAGCTTCGATTACGACCCGGCCAATCAACGCGCCTATGCGACGCCGCTTGCCGGCCCGTGCGTTCACTTCTTCGATGCGCCGTACCTGCGCAGCGGGCGTTCGTCGATGCCCCTGCCCGACCGCCCGCTCGACCTGCTGTTCTTCGGGTCGCTCAATGAGCGCCGCCGCCGCCTGATCGAACAGATCGAAGCCACCGGCCTGCGCGTGGCGCTGTTCGACCAGGCACTGTACGGGCCCGAGCGCGACGAGATCATCGTCCAGGCCAAGGCGGCGCTGAATCTGCACTTCTACGAGACCGGCCGCCTCGAGCAGGCGCGCATATCGCATTGCCTGTCGCTCGGCACGCCGGTGATCTCGGAGCGCAAGTTCGAGACCGCGATTCCGGCCGAATTCGAATCGGCCGTGTTCTGGGTGCCCAGCGACGCCGTCGCCTCGGCCGTGGCGCGCACCCTGTCGTCACCGGATTTCTTTGCCGAGGCGGAACGCAGGATGGCGCGGTTTCGGGCCGCCGACCCGGTCGAGTCGTTGCGCCCACTGGTCGATTTCCTGAACACCGTCGCGCGCGATCACGCGCGCACGCGGCGCGATGCGCGGGTCGAGCCGGTGCGACGCATGAATCTGGGCAGCGGCAAGGACTATATGGCCGGATGGATCAACGTCGATCTGCTCGAACGCACCCAACCGGACGTCATTCTGGATCTGTCGCGCAAGATCGCGCTGCCGATGACGCTGCGATCGGCGACGCTGGGCGAAGTCGGGCTGGCGCCCGGATGCCTGGACGTGATCCATGCCAACAACGTGCTCGAGCACGTGGGCGATCTGCCGACCCTGATGACCAACGCGCTGGAGCTGCTGGCCGACAACGGGATCCTGGCGATCGAGGTTCCGTACGAGCAGGCCAGAACGGCCTGGCAGGATCCGACCCACGTGCGCGCCATGAACGAGAACTCGTGGATCTATTACACGGACTGGTTCTGGTACCTGGGCTGGTTCAGCCATCGCTTCACGATCGCCCACTTCGAGTATCTGGACGAACGGCTGGCCCCCTGCGAGCGCGAACGCGCGGGATTCATGCGCGTGCTGTTGCGCAAGGTGGCCACCACGATGCAGGAGCGGATGGCGGCACGCACGATGCGCGCGGACTTCGGGCCCGGCATCGAGGACGATTGCTCCGCCTTCGCGCCGGGCCCTGGCGCGTCCGGCGCTACGGCGGACAAGTCCGCCGGCGCGGTGCCGGCTCTGCAAGCCTGAGCGGGAACTGCGATGGCATCCAACAGCGGGAAGATCGATGTCGTGCTGGTGAACCCTGGCAGCCGCCAGGCGGTCTACCAGGAGCTGGGTGACGAGTATTCGGCCATCGAGCCGCCGTCGCTGGCGGGGCTGTTTGCCGGCTATTTGAGGCGCAAGGAGGTGTCGGTGG
>DATBCD010000091.1:0-3866 GCA_036270655.1 Burkholderiaceae bacterium | reverse complement strand
ACCGCCGATTGCGTCAGCTTGATCGAGTCGCCCGCTTTCAGGTTCTTGTCATCCCCTCCAGGGTCCAGGCCGACGTACTGGTCGCCCAGAAGCCCCGAGGTCAGGACCTTGGCCGAGGTGTCGGCCGGGAACTGGTAGCGGTTGTCGATATCCACCGTCACCACGCCCTGGAAGTTCTTGTCGTCGAAGGTGATCGAGCGGATCCGGCCCACGGTGACACCGGCGCTCTTGACCGGCGCGCGGACCTTCAGCCCGCCAACGTTGTCGAAGCGGGCCGTCAGGGAGTACGTTTTATCGAACGAGAAGCTCGCCAGGTTGGCTGCCTTCAGCGACAGGAATACGAGGGCCAGCCCGCCCAGCACGACGAACAGGCCCACCAGGATCTCCAAAGTTCTTTTCTCCATCCGTTGCTCCCCTGTCTCTGCTCCGTCTAGGGCTTGACGCTGAACATCAGCGACGTCAAAAGAAAGTCCAGGATCAGCACCATCACCGACGAGAACACGACTGTGCGCGTGGTCGCCTGTGCCACCCCCTCCGGGGTGGCGTCCGATTCGTAGCCCATGTACAACGCGATGTAGGTCGCGGCGATACCGAACACGACCGTCTTGACCACGCCGTTGCCGACGTCCCTCAAGACGTCGACCCCGTCCTGCATCTGGGACCAGAACAAGGCCGAATCGATCCCGATCAGTTTTACCGCGATCACGTAGCCGCCGGCCACACCGACCGCCGAAAAAATCGCGCTCAGCAGCGGCATCGCGATGACCCCGGCGATGAAACGCGGCGCCAGCACCCGGCTGAGCGGATTCACAGCCATCATTTCCATCGCCGCCAGCTGCTCGCCGGCTTTCATCAATCCGATCTCGGCCGTCAACGAGGTGCCCGCGCGCCCGGCATACAGCAGCCCGGTCAGCACCGGGCCGAGCTCGCGCAACAGCGACAGTGCCACCAGCAACCCGACCGACCCGGCGGCGCCGTAGCGATCGAGCGCATAGTAGGCTTGCAGCGCCAGCACGCCGCCGACCGCCGCCCCGGAGGTGACAATGATGACCAGCGAGAGATTGCCGATCGCGTGGATCTGAACGACCACGAGGTCGAAGCGGCGCAGCGCCCCCGGCATGTGGCGAATCAGCTGCCAGAAGAAGGTCGAGGCATGGCCGAGCGATGCAAGTGTCCGCAGCGCACGCGCGCAAATGACAGCCAGCAGGTTCAGCGGGTTCATTGCGAAAGCCCCAGCTCTTTCTCGATCGGCTGGGCCGGGTAGTCGAACCGGACCGGACCGTCGGGCTCGCCGCGGATGAACTGCCGCACCTCCGGATCCTCCGACGCGCGCAGCTGCTCCGCGGTGCCGTGGCCGGCGACCCGGCCCGACGAGATCAGGTAGGCGTAATCGCAGATCCGGAAGCACTCGTCGACATCATGCGAGACAATGATCGAGGTGGCGCCGGTTGCGTCGTTCAAGCGGCGGATCAGATTGGCCGTAACGCCCAGCGAGATCGGATCCAGGCCCGCAAACGGCTCGTCGTACATGATCAGCTCGGGGTCCAGCGCCATCGCCCGCGCCAGTGCAATCCGGCGGGCCATGCCACCGCTGACTTCGGCAATCCGCAGCGACGCCGCCCCGCGCAGCCCGACTGCATTCAATTTCATCAGCACGATGTCGCGGATCATCGACTCGGGCAGGTTCGTATGCTCGTGTAGCGGAAACGCCACGTTTTCGAACACGCTCAGGTCCGTGAAGAGAGCCCCGAACTGAAACAGCATCCCCAGGCGCCGGCGCAGCGCGAACAGCTTGTCGACGTCCGACGGATCGACCGGCTCGCGGTCGAACAGTATCGTTCCGGATTGTGGTCTGATCACGCCGCCGATCAGGCGCAGCAGCGTGGTCTTGCCGCCGCCCGAGCTGCCCATGATCGCGACCACGCTGCCGCGCGGAAACTCCAGCGACACGTCGCTCAGGATGACCCGGCTGCGGTCGTAGCCGAAGCTCACGTGGTCGATCTGGACCAGATTGTCAGTTGTCAAGGTGCGGAATCGGGGGAGTGGCGCCGAGCAGGTGACCAGGGCGGAGTCGCTCAAACAACTGCGGGCGCGATTGTCGCACAGACTTAACCCGGGTATTTCACCGGGCTGTCCCGCCTTGAAGCTTCTTGCTAGCGCGGCAACGCGCTGCCGCCCATCAGATATTCGTCGACCGCGCGCGCGCACTGGCGCCCTTCGCGGATCGCCCACACCACCAGCGACTGCCCGCGCCGCATGTCGCCGGCGGCGAACACCTTGGCCACGCTGGTCGCGTACGCGCGCTGACCGCGTGGTCCGTCGTCGACCGCAGCACGCGCGTTGCCGCGCGAGTCCGTCTCGACGCCGAACGATTGCAGCAACGAGGCTACCGGAGAGACAAATCCCATCGCCAGCAGCACCAGCTCAGCGGGGATTTCGAATTCCGACCCGGCGACCTCGGCGAACTTCATGCTTCCACTGGGATCCTTGCGCATCTCAACGCGTACCGCGACCAGCGCCCCGACCCGGCCATGGCCGTCGTCCCGGAACGACTTGGTCGCCACCGACCAGTCCCGCTCGCAACCCTCCTCGTGGGAGCTGGAGGTGCGCAGCTTCACCGGCCAGTAGGGCCAGGTCATCGGCTTGTCCTCGACCTGCGGCGGCTGCGGCAGCAACTCGAACTGCGCCACCGAGCGTGCGCCTTGCCGGTTCGAAGTGCCGACGCAGTCGGAACCGGTGTCGCCACCCCCGATCACGACCACGCGCCTGCCGGTCGCCGTCAATTGGTCCTGCACGCGGTCGCCTGCCACGACCTGGTTCTGCTGCGGCAGAAACTCCATCGCGTAATGTATTCCGGCGAGTTGCCGGCCCGGCACCGGCAGATCGCGTGGCGCCTCGGCCCCCGCGGTCAGCACCACCGCATCGAAGCCTTCGAGCAGCTCGGCGGCCGGGATCCGGTCCTTGGCCAGGCACATGATGCCCGCATCCGACTCGGCGGCGCCCGCCGCGGGGCCACCGATCAACACCCCGGTGCGGAAATCGACGCCCTCGCCAGTCATCTGCTGCACGCGCCGGTCGATGTGCGATTTCTCCATCTTGAAATCGGGTATCCCATAGCGCAGCAGCCCGCCGATGCGGTCGTTCTTCTCGAACACGGTAACCGCATGGCCCACGCGCGCCAGCTGCTGAGCGCAGGCCAGGCCCGCCGGCCCGCTGCCCACCACCGCGACACGACGCCCGGTTTTGTGCGCGGCCGGTTCCGGAGTGACCCAGCCCTCGGCCCAGCCGCGGTCGATGATCGCGTGCTCGATCGACTTGATGCCGACCGGATCGCTGTTGATGTTCAGCGTGCAGGCCGCCTCGCACGGCGCCGGGCAGACGCGGCCGGTGAACTCCGGAAAGTTGTTGGTCGAATGCAGCACCTCGAGCGCCCGCTGCCAGTCCTTGCGGTAAACCAGGTCGTTGAAATCCGGAATCACGTTATTGACCGGGCAACCGGTGCTGCAAAACGGGATGCCGCAGTCCATGCAGCGTGCGGCCTGCACGACTGCCATCTCGTCGCTCAGGTGCGCGATGAATTCACGCCAGTGGCCGCGGCGCTTCTCGGGCTGTTCGGCAGCTTCCTCGAGGCGCGCGTATTCCAGAAATCCGGTGGTCTTGCCCATCGCTGTCCCAAATAACCAATCAGCCTCTTGCCCGCCCTCTCCCCCTCCCCTCTCCCGCTGCGCGGGCGAGGGGCGATCGGGCGTACCCCTGCAAACGACTTCGCGCTCGCGAGCCCTCTCCCCCACCCATCTCCCGCTGCGCGGGCGAGGGGCGATCGGGCGTACCCCTGCGGACGACTTCGCGCTTGCGAGCCTCGATCT
>DATBCD010000090.1:0-53540 GCA_036270655.1 Burkholderiaceae bacterium | reverse complement strand
CGGAGGCCCGCATCGAACACCGCTACGAGGAATTCGACGACACCCACTCCAACATCGACTACCGGATGGATGTCAGCCTGCCGTTCCTGTATCGGGCATTGAAACCCTAGGCTGCCCGCACTCCGCAGATCGGCAGCCCTTCTAATTGCTACCGCGGGGTGAGTCCGAGTAGACGTGCCGGGAGGATTGCTTGATGACAACCCGCGGATTTTCCGGACGGCCGCCGCCCAAAGACGTGGCGGAGCGGCTTCCGCCCGGCCAGTACAAGACGGAGGAGTTCCCGGTCCTGTCGATGGGTCCGACACCACACGTCGACCTTGCCTCCTGGCGGTTCACGATCAGCGATGGAGCCAAACCGCTTGCGAGCTGGTCGTGGGCGCAATTCGAGACGCTGCCACGCACCAGCTGGCGTGGCGACATCCATTGCGTGACCAAGTGGTCCAAGTTCGACACGACCTGGGACGGTGTCAGCATCGACGACTTGTTCGAGGCTGCCGGGGTCACCCCGCCCACCGACTACCTGCTTGCGCAATCGTATGACGGCTACGACACCAACCTTTCTGTGGCCGATCTGGTCGGCGGGCGCGCGATGATCGCGACCCGCTACGCGAGCGGGCCGCTGCCCGGCGAGCACGGCGGGCCGGCGCGGTTGCTGGTGCCCCATCTGTATTTCTGGAAGAGCGCAAAGTGGGTCAAAGGCCTGCGCTTCACGGCTCGCAACGAGGCGGGTTTCTGGGAACAGCGTGGCTACCACCTTATCGGCGATCCCTGGCGCGAGCAGCGCTACACCAACGACCCGTGACGATGGACGCTGCGTCCGCGGCGCCCTTGCGCTGGCAGCAGGCGGTCATCGAGCGGATCGTCCCGCGCACCGCGCGCGTCGTCAGCGTCTTTCTTCGAGCGGCGCTCGGTCCGCATCAGGCGGGCCAGCATGTCGACATCCGGCTGACGGCGCCCGATGGCTACCAGGCGCAACGCAGCTACTCGATCGGGTCCGCCCCCGGCGCGCCGCAGATCGAGCTGGCGATCGAGCGCCTGGATGACGGCGAGGTCTCGCCTTATTTCCACGAGGTCGCCCGACCCGGTGATACGTTCGAGGTTCGTGGGCCGATCGGCGGTCATTTCATCTGGCGGGCCGAAGATGGCGGTCCGCTTCTGCTGGTCGCGGGCGGCTCAGGCGTCGTTCCGCTGATGGCGATGGCGCGCCATCGCGACGCGGTCGCGCCGCAAACCGTCGCCCTGCTCGTTTACTCGGCGCGCACCTGGGACGAGCTCGTGTACCGCGACGAGCTGCTGAGCGCCCAGGCACTCGAGGCGAACTTCGACCTTGTGTTCGTGACGACGCGCCAGGCCAGACACCGCCCGGGGGACCTCGATCGGCGCCTGGATCGAACGCTGCTGCGAGACATCCTGGCCCGCTGGCGCCAGAGGCCACGACACACCTACGTGTGCGGGTCCAGCGGCTTCGTCGAGGCGGTCACCGGCGCTCTGGTCCTGGAAGGCGTTGCGGCCGCTTCGATTCGCGCCGAACGTTACGGAGAGCAGACCGAACGATAGCCGCCCCCGGCGCGAAGGACCCGGAGCAGCGCAAGATCGAGCTGGAGCGTCCGAAGGGCATCGAGAGCCGTGTGTGCCTGGAGTTGGGACGTCGCTGTTGCGCGATTTCGCATGATCGATTCGCGGCGCGTAGCCACAAAGCCCCGTCAACTAAGCGGATCAAGGCAAGGGTGGCTCCCCAACGATCTTCCAGACTCGTTTTCAGTGCTTCACCTGAGTTGCATCACACATCTTCGCTACTACTGTGTCACTCGTTGGTGCGCAGTCCCTGGTCGAGAAGCGGCCCGCCAACGAGGAGAGGAGCGATGAGACGAATCCATCCAGCGATTGCTGCGGTCATTTCCACCCTTGCATTCGATGTGGCCTTGATAGGAGCCGCTGCCGGCAATGACAGTGCCAGAGTCGCGTCCCACACAGACAACGATGGCTCCGGCGTGCTTTCGAGCGCGTCCACCAACGGCTTCAATACCGGGACCACCAACGGTTTTTTCGCCAACCTCGGAACGAACGGCCGCCGGTGTGGGACCTGCCACGTGCAAGCCAACAGCTGGACCCTCACGCCCGAACACGCGCAGTCTCTGAATCCCGCGGATGTCCTGTTCACGCCCAACGACGGGTCGGATTGCCCGCCCACGAGCCCTTCCCAGGAACCGGACAGCTCGAAGTCGTCGCAGGTCATGAACTACGGGCTGATCCGCATGATGCTCGGGATTCCGCCCGGCGCCGGGTTCAGTCTGGCTTCGGCCACCAATCCGAAGAACTGCGCGATCGCGCCGGGTTCGGCGGGCGTCAACGGGCAGCTCTTCCTGTTCAGGCGCCCGCCTCCGACAACCAACCTGATTTTCAACTCGGCGATTATGTGGGATGGGCGCGAAACGCTGCATCCGCTGACGACGCAGCCGCAGTTCCAGAGCACTGCGCCGCTGATGTTCGACCTGGCCGATCAGGCCAACGGCGCGACCACGGGCCACGCTCAGGGCGCGTCGATCTCCGGCACGCAGGCGCAGACGGACATGGTCGCGTTCGAGACCAACACATACACTGCGCAATTGATCGTCACCGAGGGCCATAATTCCGTGCAGCTCAATGAAGGCGATGCGCACGGCGGCAGCAGCTATCTGGCGCGGACGGTCGCTCCTGCGTTCTTCATCGGGATCAACGACCCGTTGAAGCCCGGATTCACGAATGCCGACTTCGATATCTTCGCCTCCTGGGAGCCGACCAGCCCGCGGTACGCGTCTCTGAATCCGGTACAGCAGTCGATCGGACGCGGCGAGGCGATCTTCAACAACACGACCTTCGTGATTCACGACGTGCCCGGACTGAACAGCGTGCCGAACGATCCCCTGTATAACGCGGCCGATCCGCTCGCCGGCCAGGACATCACGGGGGGATGCGCGATTTGCCACAACAGCCCTAACGTCGGCAATCATTCGACGTCGTTGGCGATCAACATCGGCGCAACGATGGCGCAGCCGCTCAACAACGACGGATCGCTCAATACGACCCTCGACATCGCCAACCTGCCTGTCTACACCCTGAAAAACTCGGTGACCGGAGCCATCGTCGAGGTCACGGATCCGGGCAAGGCGGTCATCAGCGGCAAGTGGACCGACATCGGCAAGACGAAGGGACCGATCTTGCGTGGGCTGGCCGGACGCGCGCCGTATTTTCACAACGGCTCGGCCAAGGACCTGACAACCGTCGTGAACTTCTACAACGAGCGCTTCGCCATCGGTCTGACACCGGATCAGGTCGGCGACCTGGTCGCATTCCTGAACGCTCTTTGAAAGGAGCGGTGCGCGACTCCGAGGCGGCGGCACAAAAGCGGTACATCGATGCTGTACGTTGCGATCCCTATGTTTCTGGTTGCCGCCGTGTTCGGGCTGACCATGGCCATTTACATATTCAAGAACCGGTTTCCACCGTTCTTTCTGATCGTAGCCCATGGTTTTTTCGGACTCCAGGCGCTGATGCTCGCGATGTGGGTCGTCGCTACGCCAGGAACGCCATCGGTTGTGGTCTATGGCGTCGTCGTCGTGCTGTTAGGCGCTTTGGGAGGAGTCTTCCTGATCAGCTTCCAGTTTCGCGACGAAAAGCAGCCGAAGGTCCTGGTTGTATTGCACGCTCTGGCTGCCGTCAGTGGCGTGAGCTGCCTGCTGCTTGGACTGCTGCAGATCAGTCGATACTCGCGGCCCATGTGGTTGACATGGGTCGGTCACTAGCCGGGCGGACCCTGCACGCAGCGATGGATTTTGCGAGCCTGAAGCCGGTAAATGCCCTAGCGGAAAAGACCTGATTGAAAGCTCACGGCGTTGGGGTAAAGCTTCGGCCGGTCGACGTAGCGAGTGACCTCGAATGAAGATCGACAGCGATACTCGTATGGTGATCGACGACTCCGTCGTCTATCGCAAATCGGATCACGGGCTGGACCAGCTCGCCGTGACCCACGATGGCCAGCTTTCGCCGCGGGAACGTCAGGTGCTGATCCTGATGGACGGGCGCCGCACGATTGCGGAACTGTCCGGATTCTTTGGCCCCGAAACGGTCTGGAACCTGGCTGGCGCACTCGAAGAGAAAGGCCTTGCAACGCGGGTCGACCAGCCGCCTCGCCCACGGCGCAACGCTTCGGCCCGGTCCGACGCCGCCTCACGGTCCGGCGACCCGCCGGTGCCGACGCTACGCTGGCACCGTGACTGGTTCGCGCTGGTCAACTTGGCGATGCTGGTGCTCGTCCTGATCATGGCCGGCGGCCTTATAGCGATTGACAGACGTCAGTCCGACGGCCAACCGCCGTTCGCCGCAGCACGGGGCAACGAGGGGTTCAGCGAAGCGCGTGGTGTGCCTGGATCGACTTACGAGTTTGCAACAGACGAGGAAGACAGCGACGCGACCACGAGCATCGAGCCGTTATCACCCGTGCTGAGGTCCGATCGCTCGAAATCGAGGGTCGCCGCGAACGGACGTTTACGCACGGCCCAGTGAGAGCTGGAGAACAGACCGGACGATAGCCCGTGGCGCCGCGGCACCGGCCGTCAGTAGTTGGCTGCGGCCCGCACTTCGTCGCTGGACTTGTCCAGATCGGCGATCAGCTCGGGGGCAACGATCGCGAACGGAGTCGTCCCGTACGACAGAAGCCGGTCGTGAAAGTCGCGCAGCGAGGCGCGCTCGCCGGCCTTGCGCAGATACTGCCCGAGCAGGTCCTCCAGCTGGGCACGGCCCGCCGTGTAGGCGATCACGTATCCGGGGCCCAGCGCAATGCCGGATACGGCGGCCTCGGCCGCCTGCGGCGTGAATTCGGTCTGCTCGGCGTAGAAGCGCACGGCCTGGTCGAAGCTCCACTGCCCGGTGGCCAGCATCGGATCGACGATTGCCCGCGCGCCCCGGACCCTTTCCCAGCGCGCGGTAAAAAGGCGCGCGTCCAGGTCCTGGCCATACAGGCCAAGGCGGACGAACATTTCCTCGCCGTAGAACGCCCAGCCCTCCGAGAATTCGCCGCTGTCCTGGATCTTCCGGATGAAATTCGAATGCCGCTTCGCGATCGACCATTGCATAAAGTGCCCCGGCATCGCCTCGTGCGCCGCGGTCGACAGGATCCGGTCCCGATCGAAGTCCTCGTTCATGTCCAGGCGCGCTGCCGCTTCCTGCAGCGAATCGGGCGGCGTGATGTAGTAGTAGCCGGTGGTCGACGCGGAAAACAGGCGCGGCGGATTCATCGCGGCCCCTGGCGACACGGGGCGCATGAACTCCGGCGTCTGTTCGATTTTCAGATCGCCAAGCCAGTCCGGAACCGTCACCAGCTGGCGGTCGGCGACGAACCGGCGCAGCTCGGCGATCCGGTCGCGGTAGTACGCAATCAGGTCCGCCCCACCCGGAGCCAGGCCGCCGCCGCTGGGAGGCCCGAACGGCACCTGGTCATGACGGGACAGCGACCGCAGCCACGCCTCCTCGGCCCAGCCGTGTTCGAGCTCCATATGGCCCATCCGGATCAGGTCGTCGGCCCCGAACGGCAGAAGTTTTTCCTCGCGGAGCATTCGATCGTAGGCCTTGCGCCCTATGGCGAAGTTCTCGGGCCAGGCGGCCACGTGCGCGTCTATGAATGCTCTGGTCTGCGAGAGCGCGGCCAACGCCGCATCGCGCGCCTTCGCAAAGCGCCGCAAGCCTTCGGAGTCCTCGCCGAACCGGCCCTTTGCCGCGTCGGTCAATGGTCCGTTGAACAGGTCGGGCGCGCCGGCAAGCTGCTGGCTGTCGACGATGCCGTAGCGATGGCCGGGCCGGGTGACCAGGCGCTGCGCCGCTGCAACGAACGCCGGCGTCCTGTTCAGGCGTTCGATTATGTCGTTCCATGCCGCGCCGACCCGCTCGACTGTGGCGCCGTCGCGCCCGGCCACCGGCAGCTCATGCAGTTGCGTGTAGATCGCCTGGACCAGGTTGACTGCCGCGCCGCCGTAGCTTTTTCGATCGACCTGATAAACCTGCAACTGGTTCAGCGCCCGGTCCATTTGCGCCCGCAGCAGCCTGGCATCATCGGCATCCACCCGGCTGGAGCCGGGCGAGCGCGCGATCTGCTCAAGCCGTTCGCGCCACTGCTGCAGGCGCCCGACCTCGGCCGCCCGGCTGGCCTCGGTCGGCATCTCCAGCTCGCCATCGTGTCCGGGGATGCCCAGCTCGGTCGCCAGCATCGGGTGCAGGCGCGCCCTGGTGTCGACGAACTCCTGGGCCAGTGCAGTCAGACGGTCGTGCACGGTTTCGGCGGCCCACGAGGGCGCAAGCGGGAACGCCATCAGCGCAAAGACCAGGTCCCGCAAATTGCGACGGCGCATCAAGGACCTCACGGAAAACGCATGCGAAGCAGCGACAGGTGCCCGACTCGCCCGTGCGCGGCTCACTAGCGCCCGGCGCTCGACAGCCAATGCAGCATGGTGCGGTACAGCGTGTCAGGCACGAACGGCTTGGATACGAAATCGTTCATCGAAGCGGCCAGGCAGGCATCCCGGTCTTCGCTGAACGCATTGGCCGTCATCGCGATGATCGGCACGCTGCGACCGTTCGGCAGCTTACGGATCCGGCGGGTCGCCTCCAGGCCATCCATGATCGGCATTTGCACGTCCATCAGGATCAGCGCGTAGGGTTTGCTCTGCACCAGTTGGACGGCCTCGGCGCCGTTTTCCGCGATGTCGGCGCTGCAGCCGGCGTGTGCCAGGAACTCGGTGGCCAGCAGCCGGTTGATCGGATCGTCCTCGACCAGGAGTATCGGGCTGGCGTGGTATTCGCGTTTCAGGATCTCTACGGCCGTGTTGGGCGCCATGTCCGAACGTGCCTGCTGGGAAAGCTAAGGATTGGACCGGCTTGAGGCCCCAGATCCGACGATAGAAGCGGCGCGCCCCCTGTATCGCCCGAAAACCGCCCCAAAGCGGCCGCACTTCACCGGCGCGGCCCGACCCGGCCGGAAAGACGGTCCGGTCAGCCGTGCGCGACGGCGGCCACCGCGGCCACGGCCCACTCGATTTCTTCAGGCGTCGTCAGATAACTGACCGACATCCGCGCGATCTGGGTCAGGCCGCGCACGCGCATGTCCAGCGGCGTGTAGGCCACGCCGTTGGCGCCGATGTTGATGCGGCGGGCGGCCAGCTGTTGCTGCACCCGCGTGGCGGAAACGCCTTCGATGGTAAAGGAAACCAGGGCCGATCTGACCGTTCCCAGGTCGCGCACGGTGACCCCGGCAATTGCCGCCAGGCCGGCGCGCAACTGCTCGGCCAGGGCCCGCACACGCTGGGCAATCGCAGCCGGTCCGATCTCCAGAGCCAGAGCGAGCGCCTCGCGCAGGCCGAGCAGGCCGGCCACGGTCGTCTCGCCGGTTTCCAGCATCGACGCGTCGCCACTCAGCTGCGGGCGGCCGCCGTGATCGCCCGTGACCGCCGCCACGTCCAGAAACGCCGGGTCCAGGCACCGCAGCAGCGACGGGCGCACGTACAGCAGCGCGGTGCCGCGCGGGCCGCGCAGGTGCTTGCGCCCGGGGGCCACCAGCACGTCGCAGCCGATCGCTTGTACGTCCACCGGCATCTGCCCCACCGCCTGCGCGGCATCGATCAGCAGCGGGACGCCGGCGGCGCGCGTGACCTGCCCGACGGCCGCCGCATCGTTGATCAGGCCGCCGTTGGCCGGCAGCCAGGTCAGGGCCACCAGAGCGACGCGTTGGTCGATCAGCCGCGCCAGCGCCGCCGCGTCCACCCCGCCATCGTCGGCGCACGGAATCGACTCCAGCGCGCACCCGGCGCGCAGCGCCGCGCGCGCCAGCGTGGCCACGTTTCCGCCCCATTCGTGCCGCGATACCAGCATGCGCTGGCCCGGTCGCAGCGGCGGCAGCGCTGCGAACGCGACGCCCCAGGCATGGCTGCAGCTCGATGCCCACGCGACGTCGGCGGGCCGCGCATTGATCAGTGCGGCGGCCAGGTTCCTGGTCTCGTCGAGCCTCGCCTGCGCGGCGATGGCCGCCTCCACCGGGCCTTCGAGCGCTTCTTTCATCAGGTGGTCGGTCGTGGCCGCAAGAACGCGCCGCGACGGAAGCCCTGCTCCGGCGGTGTTCAGGTGCAGGCGATGCTCACAGCCCGGCGTGTCGGCCCGCAACGCGGCTACGCGTTCCGCGGTCAGTGTCGCAGTCGAAGCACTTTCGCCGGGTGTGTCCGCGGGGCGCTTCATGCGGCGGTCGGGGTTCTGGCCTGCGACAGCCAGTGCGACAGGGACGAGTACAGCGCATCCGGATACACCGGCTTGGCGAGGAAATCGTTCATGCCTGCCTGCAGGCAACGAGCCCGATCCTCGTCGTAGACGTTGGCCGTCATCGCGATGATCGGAACCTGCTCGCGGCCGGACAGCGTACGAATGCGCCGCGTCGCTTCCAGGCCGTCGAGTTTGGGCATCTGCATGTCCATCAGGATCAGCGCGTAGTCGTTGGCGGCCGCCAGTTCGACCGCGGCGCTGCCGTCGTCGGCCACATCGGCTGCCAGGCCGGCCTGCTCGAGCAGGTACACCGCCACCTCGCGGTTGATCGGATCGTCCTCGGCCAGCAGTATCCGGCGTCCACGGTGCTCGCGCATCAGGTCGCTCGCGGCCCGGCCGTCGATGACCGGCTGCGCGGTTCGAGCCGGCTGCACTGCCTTGCGCAGCCGTGCCGAAAACCAGAACGTGCTGCCGACGCCCACGCGGCTTTCCACGCCGACCTCACCGCCCATCAGCTGAGCCAGGCGCCGGGTGATCGCCAGCCCGAGGCCGCTTCCACCATAGCGGCGTGTCGCGGAGTTGTCGGCCTGTTCGAACGGTTCGAACAGTTTGGGCAGGTCCGCGGCCGCGATTCCGATGCCGGAATCCGCCACTTCGAAGCGCACGACCAGGCTGTCGGCGGTTTCGCTGAATTTGCGCGTTCGCAGGCTGATGCCGCCGCGCTCAGTGAACTTCACCGCGTTGTCGGCGTAATTGAGCAGCGCCTGCTTCAATCGCTTGGAATCGCCGGTCAGACTGTCCGGGAACAACTCGGTGTGGACCCTCAGGTCCAGGCCCTTGCCCCGGATCCGGTCGGTCAGCATCGAAGCCACGCTTTCGGCCAACGCGGTCAGCTCGATCCGGTCCTCGGACAGCGTCAGTTTGCCCGCCTCGATCTTGGACAGGTCCAGGACCTCGTCGATGATCTCGAGCAGGTGGGTCGATGCCTGCTCGAGCTTCTGCAACCATTCGGCCTGGCTCGCGGTGACGCCCTCGAGCTTGACCAGGTGGGCCAGCCCGGAGATCGCGTTCAAGGGCGTTCGGATCTCGTGGCTCATGTTGGCCAGGAACGCGCTCTTGGCCCGATTGGCCGCCTCCGCCTGTGCAAGGGCTTCGTTCAGCTGCTCGGTGCGCTCCCGCACCAGCTCCTGCAGGTGGTGCCGGTGCCGATCCAGCTCGGCGCCCAGACGCTTGCGCTCGGTGATGTCCTCCTGCAAGGACAGGTAATGACTGATGCTGCCGTCGGACTGACGGATCGGCGTGATGATCGCGAAATCGACGTACTCGGTGCCATTTTTGCGCCGGTTGCAGAACTCCCCTCGCCAGGTGTGCCCTGCGCGCAGCGTGTCCCACATCGCCGCGAAGCTCTCGCGGGGTGTGCTGCCGGAACTGAGCATGTTCGCGTTGCGTCCGAGCAGCTCCTGCGGGCTGTAACCGCTGATGCGGGTGACGGCCTCGTTCACGTACTCGATACGGGCATCGGTGTCCGTGATCAGGATACTCTCGGGGATCTGTTCCACGGCGAGCGACAGCTTGCGCAGCATATTCTCTGCGCGCAGCTGGTCGGTGACGTCCCTGCCGATCACGATCAGAGCCCGGCGACGACCGTCGGGGTGGAACAAGGCCATCTTGCGGACCTCGTAAGTGCGCGGGTCGTTGTGCAGCCCCGGAATGTGTTCGTGTTGTATCGTGACGCCCGCATTGCGCCACGCCTCTTCGTCGCTGGCCGCGCACGCCTCGTGCGCCGCGTGAAACCCGGGGCGTAACGCCGCCATTTCCGTATGGGTCTTGCCCTGCCACGGAAAGTTTTCAAGGCGGAACAGCCGCCTGGCCGGCTCGTTGATCGTGCGCCAGCGGTTCTCGCCGTCCTTCAGGGACACCGCTTCGGGCAGCGCTTCGATGAACATCGTCAGCCGCTCATGGCTGTCGCGTAGCTCGCTTTCGGCGCGGCGTCGCCGGGCGTCGGAGCGCACCAGCCCCACGAAAGCAAGCCCCGTTGCCAGCTCTGCCACCAGGGTAATCGCGATCAGGATGCCGCTGTCACGGCGCCAGGCGCGGAAAGCGTCTGTGTCGCCCGACCCGCGTGCCTCGGTCGCCGCGTCCCGTTGCGCGGAATGGTACGAAGCGGTGATGCCGTATACGACCGGAAGTGCAAGCGCCACCGACAGCACGGCGAACAGCGCCGCATAGCGCAGCGCCAGAGGCGACAGGCGAGTCCTGGGTGGCGTCCGGCCAGTCATCGGGTTCGCGAGATTGAGGCAGCGCGAGGCAAGTCGTTCCGTTGGAGCCACTTTACGACAGCCACGTTCAAATACAGACGTATCGGCGCCCCGAAACCCGACAATTCGCGGCAAATTGCGCTGCATCGCCGCGAAAAACGCCTCCTGCCACCGGGCATCGCCCATCGCGCACGCAGCGCATGGCTCGATTCCGGCAGCCTGTCGCAGCGCGCTGGAACCGCCGGTCGGCGTTTCTACAATTATCCCAGGCTATGGCTTTCGGGGACTTCGAACATGACGAACTGGCCGCGATGGACGGGGCAACTGCTCGGTGCGAGCTTGATGGCTTGGGCGGCTTGCGCCGCGGCGGCCGAGCCCGTGCGCCAGACCCGGGACATCTCGCAACCCTTCAGCGAGGTGCGCCTGGTCGGCGGTCTCGATCTGGAGCTGACTCAAGGCGACACGGTCTCGCTGGTGATCGAAGCCACGCCCGAGGACCTGTCTCACATCCGAAGCGACGTGAGCGACGGAGTTTTGACTCTGCGGCGCGAAGACAGCGAACTGCTGAATTTCTCGAAATGGTTTTCCCGGCATCCGGCACCGCGCGCGCTTCTGTCGGCCAAGGCGATCGATCGGATGGCCGTGGCCGGGTCGGGGAGCATTCACGCCGCAGCATGGTCGTCCGACGCCCTCAGAGCGCGCATTGCCGGTTCCGGCAACTTGAAATTCGACCGTTTGACCGCGGCGCGTTTCACCTGCGAGATCGCCGGAAGCGGCGACGCCCTCGTGGCAGGCTCGGTCACCAACCAGAAGGTCCAGATTGCGGGCTCGGGTCAGTACCGGGCCCCGGACCTGAGGAGCCAGACCGCGTCGGTCTCGATCAGCGGTTCGGGCAGTGCCGAGCTGTGGGCCGAGCGCACGCTGGACGTCAGGATTGCGGGCAGCGGGGACGTGGGCTATCACGGTACACCGGCTGTGACCCGATCGGTGTCCGGCTCGGGGCGCGTGACAGGCCTGGGCGCGACAGGCGCGCCGTGACCAGCGAGCCAAGCGAAGCCAGGCTCACCGCGCCGATCACGATCGCGCCGCCGGCCAGCTGAATCCAGGTCGGCGGATGACCCTCGAAGGCGGAGATCAGCATCGAGCTGACCGGGACCAGATTCAGAAAAAGCGCTGTTCCGGGGGCGCCCAGGCGGGCGATTCCGGGCGGAAAGCGTCGCCGCGGTCGCTCACCCGCGACTTGCTGCCGGTCTGAAGCATCCGTCCGACCTGCTCGGCGCGACCCTGTTGCCGCTGCCCAACGCCTCTCATTTCGTCTGCCCGCCGGGGCACCTCGCCCAGCCGCGCGTAGCCGCATTCCGGCAGTGGCTGCTGGAAGAAGCGCGCGCGCAGGTTCAGACCACGGCCGACGCGTAACGGAATGTCGCCATCGCCAGCACGGTCACGCCCAGCAAAGCGGCGGCCACGCGCGCGCTGACGGACTGACGCTGCTGGTCGGGCGGCTGGGGCGCGGTCGCGGCAGGGACAGTGCCGACCTGGTCGATGTAGTGTTTGCGCTGACCGGCTTCGAGATGTTCGAAGCGCTGTCGGTCCGAAACCGCAGACCCAAGGCGGTCGAGGCGCTGCTGCAGTCGCTGGCCGAGTCGGCCGTGAACCGCTATTGCGCAGGCGGTCAGGCGCGCAGGCCTTCAGCGGGCTGATCGCCGCCGTCGTGCGTGAATCCGCTGGCAACCTCGTAATGGGTCACGAGGACATCGAACGCGCCAGCACGTCTCTGGCCTGCGCCTCGACGATCGCCAGGTCCGGATTCGGCCCCGCACCAAACTCGACTTCATCGGTCCAGCAGCGGAATTTCCTTGGGCGGACGCGGTCCCGGCAGCGAACGCACGAACGCGTAGATGTCGGCCAGATCGTGGTCGGACAGCACCGCCTCGCCGTAGGCGGGCATGTCGTTGGGCCCGGCGCGCACGATGGTTTTGAATGCTTCGACCGGCAGTTGGGTATGCGCCAGGGGCGGCGCCGGGTAATTGAACGCACCGCCCTGGCCGGACCGGCCGTGGCAGCTGAAGCAGCCGACCGCCAGGTAAGCGCGCTTGCCGTTTGCAACGTCGCCCGCGGGGGCGTCCTTGGACCATGCCGGCACGAAGGCGCAAAGGCCGGCCAGGCCCAGTGCGGATGCGATCGCTCGATACGCTAATGCCATGGATGCACGCATCAGCGCGGGTCGGTGACGACATCCACCAGCGCCGGCTCGCCACGCTCGACCACGGCGATAGCGCGCTTGAGCGCAGGTCCGAGCGCCTTGGGCTCCGTGACCGGGCCTTCGGCATAGACCCCAAAGCCTTTGGCCACCGTGGCGAAGTCGATGAACGGGTCGGTCAGTGTGGTGCCGATGTCCGCGTTGGTGATGCCGCGTCCGTGCCGCGCTGCCATCGCCTCCAGGTACATGAATTCCTGGTGGTAGGCGCGGTTGTTGTGCATCACGTACAGGATCGGGATCCGGTGATGCGCGCAGGTCCACAGCGTTCCCGGCGCGTACATCAGGTCGCCGTCGCCCTGAATCGACACGCTCAGCCGGCCATGACGCCGGTTCGCGAGCGCGGCGCCGGCTGACGCGGGGGCGTTGTAGCCCAGCCCGAAACCGCCTGACAAGCCGTTCCATCGATGCGGCTTGTCGAAGTTCCACAGCCGGTGCGGCCACGCGATCCGGATGCCGTTGCCGACCAGCGACCAGTCCTTGTCCTTGATCCTGGACCAGAGCTCCGCACACAGGCGCGCGGTGGTGATCGGGGTCGCATCCCAGCCGATCGTCGCCTGTGACCGCGCCTGCTCCACGGCCGCCAGGTGCGCGTCGGCCAGTGCTCTGCCGCGCGTCTCCAACGTGGACCTGCGGGCCGCATCGACGTTGCGCCGGACCTGCTCGGTCAGTTGCGGCAGGCTCGCCTCCGCGTCGCCCGCGATGGCCAGATCGACTTCGTTGAAGCGCCCGAAGTCCTGGTAGTTGGCCTTCAAGTACAGGTCCCGGCTGCCGAGCGTGATGATTTTCGTGCCAGGCTTGTACGCCGGCCGGGAGTTGCGCACGATGCGGTCGCTGAATGCATTGAGCGCGCTCCACACGTCGTTCATTTCCATCGCGAGGATCACGTCGGCCTCGCCGATGACGGCGGCGCGCCGGAACGTCTGGTTCAGCGGGTGGCGCGAAGGGAAATTCATGCGGCCGGCCTCGTCGACCACCGCGCACTGAAGCGACTCGGCCAGCTCCACCAGGCGGGCCATGCCGGCGGGCGTGCGCGCCAGCCGGTCCACCACGATCACCGGGGCCTGCGCCTCCGAGAGCAGCCGCGCTGCCTGGGCCAGCGCGCCGGGATCGCCGACCGGCGGCACCACGCCCGCCAGCTTCGGTATGCGCAGCCGCTGTCGATCGACGATCGGGTTCTCCTGCAGCTCCGCGTCCAGTGACAGCAGCACCGGCCCCATCGGCGGAGTCGTTGCGATCTTGCAGGCACGGACCGCGGATTCCGCGAAATGCTGCAAAGAGGCCGGCTGGTCGTCCCACTTCAGGAAGTCGCGCACCGCCGCGGCCGGGTCGAGCGCCGAGTGCGCCCATTCGGCGCGCAGGCCCCGCTTGTCGGCCTCGATGATGTTGCCGATGACCACATAGACCGGCACCCGATCGCACCAGGCGTTGTAGATCGCCATCGAGGCGTGCTGCAGGCCGACCGTGCCGTGGCAGGCCACCGCCATCGGTTTGCCCTCGATCTTGGCGTAGCCCTGCGCCATCGACACGGCGATCTCCTCATGCGGGCAGGTGAGGATCTCCGGGCGATTCGCGGTGTGGTTCAAGATGGCTTCGTGCAAGCCGCGGAAGCTCGAGGCGCAGTTGATCGCGAGGTAATCGATGTCCAGCGTCGCCAGCACTTCGGCCATGAAGTCGCCGCCGCTGCTCGACTGGCTGATCGGGTCGACGGGCGGCGGCTGGGTCTCCAGGGTCAGGTTCGGCTGCGGCACCGCGGCCGCGGCCGGTTTGTCCGGCGTCGACGGCTGCGCGCCCGCAGGGACCGACGGTCCCGAAAGTACGGCCGCCGCGGCGGCCAGCGGCGCGCTCTTCAGGAATCCGCGCCGCCCGGCAGTGGCACGATCGTCTGGATCGGACATGGGTTGCTCCTCGCGGCGACCCCTCGGGATGCCAGGGCCTTCAATTTCGCAAACTTTACGCTGTGTCTGTTTTTGTATGATCCTGGTCCTTTAGGACATCGCGCAGCGCGCCTATCGTTGGCTTACCCGACTTTTGGAGCTTGCGATGAAACCGTTGACCTGGTTCCTGGCGGCCGTCTGGTCGCTCTCCTGCCCCGTCTGCAGCGCGGCCGCGGCACAGAAAGTGCGTGTCGCCTTTGTCATCTCGGACGGTTTCGATCTGATCGATTTCGCCGGACCGTGGGAGGTCTTCAGCGACGTGATGCTGGGGTCGGGGGCACAGGGCGACATGGACATGCCGTACGAGCTGTTCACGGTATCGGCGGGCAGGTCGCCGGTGAGCTCGGGCGGAGCCAGGGTCGTGCCGCAGTACACGCTGGACGATGCGCCGCGGCCGGATCTGATCGTGATCGGCGCCCAGTCGGACAACTCGGAGACCCTGTTGGCCTGGCTTCGATCGCAGCACGCCTCGCAGGTGACGATCATGTCGGTGTGCACCGGCGCCAGGAAACTGGCGCTGGCAGGGCTGCTCGACGGCAAGCAGGCAACCACTCACCATGAGTTCCTGGGCGACTTCCGCAAGGCGTTTCCGCAGGTGCAGTGGCAGGCATCCCGTCGTTACGTTCGCTCGGATGAACGCATCTACACGGCCGCCGGCCTGACGTCCGGAATCGACCTGGCGTTGCATCTGGTTGGGACCCGCTTCGGCGCGGATGTGGCTCAGAAGACGGCTGATTACATGGAATATCACGGCGATGGATGGAAGCAGGCGCAGTGATCCGGATGGCAGTACGGCGCCCCGGCGCGCCTCGGGGGCGGCGGCCAGGCGCATCGGCTTTGTCGGCTTCAAGGGGGCCGTGGCGCTGGACATCGTCGGCCCGATGGAGGTGTTCAGTCTCGCAGCGCAGATCGAGCCGGGGCGAACCCCCCGCTACCGATGCCTGCTGCTCGGATTGAATCGGCGGCCCTTCGTCACCGAGTCGGGTCTGCAGATCCGGCCGGACCTCGCACTGGCCGACGCGCCGGCGCTGGACACGCTGGTGATAGCGGGCGGCGAGGGTGTGCGCGATCCGAAAACCAACGCCCGGATCGCCGCCTGGATACGCGCTTCGGCTCCCGGCATCCGCAGGGTCGCGTCCGTGTGCACCGGCATCTACGCGCTGGCGCCGACCGGACTGCTCGATGGGCGGCGCGCCACCACCCATTGGCGCTTCGCCGACGATGTTGCCCGGCGCTTTCCGAAGGTGATGGTCGATGCCAACGCGATCTTCGTTCGGGACGGGGCGTTGTACACGTCGGCAGGCGTCACGGCCGGAATCGATCTGGCCCTGGCGATGGTCGAAGAAGACCACGGGGCGCGCCTGGCCGTCCGCGTCGCGCGCGAAATCGTGGTGCACCAGAAGCGCGCCGGTGGACAGCAGCAGTATTCGGAGCCGCTCCGATACCAGGCCGAGCACCAGGACCGCTTCGGTGACGTGGCTGCATGGCTGTCATCGAACCTGACGGGCGACCTGTCGGTCGAAGCGCTGGCCCAACGTGCCTGCCTGTCGCCGCGCCATTTTTCGCGCCGGTTCAAGCAGGTATTCCTGGCCACGCCCGCGGATTTCGTCGAGAAGGCACGGCTGGACGAGGCGCGCAAGCGGCTTGCGGTCGCGGGCCGTTCGCTATCGCAGGTCGCGGGTTCCGTGGGCTTCAGCAGTGCGGACGCTTTCCGCCGGGCTTTCACCCGGCGCTTCGGCGTGACCCCGGGGGGCTATCGGCGCAGCGTCCGATGAAGCCGGCGCGAGGGCTTGACTTCATGCAACAACCCGTGTCGGATTAAGCGGGCAGCGCCAGCCAGGCCGCGCACGGCCGTGGTGCACAATGACCGCCGCGCGGTCAGCCGATCGTGCCGGGGAGAACGGGCGCCATGGCTCAGCGCTTCGACGCGATCATCATTGGAAGCGGGCAGGCCGGCCCGCCCCTGGCCGGACGGCTGACGGGTGCCGGGATGACCGTCGCGTTCGTCGAGCGCGAGCACTTCGGCGGCACCTGCGTCAACGACGGCTGCACTCCAACCAAGACGCTGGTCGCGAGCGCTCAGGCGGCTTTCGTGGCCCGGCGCCACGCGGACTTCGGCGTCACGATCGGGGGACCGGTCGGCGTCGATATGCGGGCCGTCAAGGCCCGCAAGGACGCGATCGTCAAAGCGTCCGTCGACGGCCTGGCCGGGTGGGTCGGGAACATGCCCGGTCTGCGCGTAATCTGGGGCCACGCGCGCTTCACGGCGCCGCATCGGATCGTGGTGAACGGTGAGCAGCTGGAAGCCGACCGGATCTTCATCAACGTGGGTGGGCGGCCGACCGTGCCCGACTGGCCGGCCCTGAGCTCGGTGCCCTATCTGACCAACACCACCATGATGAACGTCGATTTCGTGCCCGAACACCTGGTCGTGATCGGCGGCAGTTACGTCGGCCTCGAGTTCGCACAGATGTACCGCCGCTTCGGCGCGCGCGTGACGGTGATCGAACAGAGGCCGCGTCTGATTGCGCGGGAAGACGAGGACGTTTCGGAAGCGGTGCAGGACATCCTTGCCCGGGAAGGAATCGCTTTCCGCCTGAACGCCCGCTGCATCGGCGCCAGGCCGGGCGACGGCGGCATCGTGGCGTCGGCCGATTGCGAGGAAGGCGAGCCGGAGATTGCCGGCAGCCATCTGCTGGTCGCGGTCGGCCGCCGGCCCAACACCGACGACCTGGGGTTGGGCGCCGCCGGCATCGAATGCGACGAGCGCGGCTTCATCAAGGTCGACGATCAGTTGCGCACCAATGTGCCCGGCGTCTGGGCCCTGGGCGACGTCAACGGGCGCGGCGCCTTCACGCACACGTCCTGGAACGACTACGAGATCGTGGCCGCGAATCTGCTGGACTCCGATCCGCGCCGCGTGACCGACCGCATCGACGCCTACGCGCTTTTTATCGATCCACCGCTGGGCCGGGCCGGAATCACCGAGTCCGAGGCGCGCGCGCAGGGGCGCGCGGCGCTGGTCGGAAGGATGCCGATGACCCGGGTCGGTCGAGCCCGGGAACGCAGCGAAACGCTGGGTTTCATGAAAGTCATCGTCGATGCGCAGTCCAGGACGATTCTCGGCGCCGCGCTGCTCGGCCTGAACGGCGACGAGGTGGTGCATTCGATTCTCGACGTGATGTACGCGAAGGCGCCCTGCACGGTGATTTCCCGGGCCGTGCACATTCATCCGACGGTCGCCGAGCTGATCCCGACGCTCCTGCAGACCCTGACGCCCCTTCAGGTCATCCAATCGTGACCGATCCGGCCGTACCATCGAGCCGGCCGGCCGATCCGCCAAGGACGGGACAAGTGCGTGCGAACCACCATGTGTTTCAGCATCTGATCGCCCAATGCAAGGACCTCGAGCCGATTGCAGTCGCGGTCGCCTGGCCGGACGACGAAGTCTCCCTGCTCGGCGCGCTGGAAGCCGCGCGGCAGGGTCTGATCGTGCCCACGCTGGTCGGGCTGCGCTCCTCCATCGTGGCGGCGGCCAGATCCCTCAACCGGGATATTTCGGCCTGCCGCATCGTCGATGCCGACAGCGCCGAAGCGGCAGCCGCGCAAGCGGTCGCGCTGTGCCGCAAGGCCGAGTGCGCCGCGCTGATGAAAGGAAGCCTGCACACGGACGTGCTGATGCACGAGGTGATGAAGGCGGACACGGGTTTACGCGGCGCGCGCAGGATCAGTCACGTGTTCGTGATGGACGTGCCGAGCTATTCGAAGCTGCTGCTGATCACGGATGCGGCGGTCAACATCTATCCGTCGCTCGAGGAGAAGGTCGATATCGTGCAGAACGCGATCGACCTGGCCCACGTGCTGGGTATCGGGCAGCCGAAAGTGGCGATCCTGTCGGCGGTTGAAACCGTCACGCCGAAGATCGCATCGACGATCGATGCGGCCGCCCTGTGCAAGATGGCCGAGCGCGGCCAGATCCAGGGCGGCACGGTCGACGGTCCGCTTGCATTCGACAACGCGGTCAGCATCCGGGCCGCCCGCATCAAGCACATCGTGTCGCCGGTGGCCGGCCAGGCCGACGTGCTGGTCGTTCCCGACCTGGAGTCCGGCAACATGCTGGCCAAGCAGCTCGAGTACCTGGCGGACGCCGAGGCTGCGGGCATCGTGCTCGGCGCGCGCGTGCCGATCGTTCTGACCAGCCGGGCCGACAGCACGAAGGCAAGGCTGGCTTCGTGTGCCGTGATGGCGATGCTGGTAAACGCGCGACGCAAAGGCGAGCCGGCTCACGGAGGCGATGGGAGCGTCCGGTGAAGCGGACCATCGCGGTCGTCAATGCCGGTTCGTCCAGCATCAAGTTCACGCTGTTCGGCTCCACTCCGGGCCCGGAACTCGAGCGTGTGGCCGACGGCGCGATCGAAGGTGTAGGAACAGCCCCCCTTTTTCGCGCGTCCGACGCGCGAGGAGCGCGGTTGACTCAGTACCGATGGCCCGCGAGCGCGGACCGGTCGCACGATGCGCTGTTAGGCCACCTGATCGGATGGATCGAATCGCATGTCGGGACAGACTCGCTCGAGGCTGCCGGCCACCGCGTCGTGTTCGGTGGCGCCGCCCAGCAGGCACCGACGCGAGTCGACCCGACGGTGCTGGCGCAGCTCGAGGCCCTGGTGCCGTTCATGCCGCTGCACCTGCCGCACAACCTGGCGCCGATCCGCGCGCTGGCCATGACACATCCGCATCTGCCGCAGGTCGCCTGCTTCGATACCGCGTTTCATCGGACGCTGCCGGCGATCGAGCGCCGATTCGCGCTGCCGCGCGTTCTGAGCGAGGCCGGGCTGGTGCGCTACGGCTTTCACGGGCTTTCGTATGAATACATTGCGTCCAGGCTGCCGGACATCGACCGGCGCGCCGCCGAGGGCCGCACTATCGTGGCCCATCTGGGCAACGGGGCCAGCCTGTGCGCGCTGGATGCGGGTCGCAGCGTCGGCACCACGATGGGTTTCAGCGTGCTCGACGGGCTGGTGATGGGCACGCGCCCCGGGTGGCTCGATCCGGGAGTGTTGCTGTACCTGATTCGGGAGAAGGCGTATGACGCGCAGCGCCTCGAACGGCTCCTGTACGATGGATGCGGGCTGCTCGGCGTCTCCGGCTTGAGCAGTGACATGCGAACGCTGCTGGCGAGCCCGGAGGCCGCGGCCAGGGAGGCGGTCGAGCTGTTCTGCCACCGCGTCGTGTGCGCGATCGGAAGCCTGGTCGCGCCGCTGGGCGGCTTCGACGCCCTGGTGTTCACGGGCGGCATCGGCGAGAACGCCGCGCCGGTGCGGCGCCGGATCTGCGAAGCGCTGGCGTGGATGGGTCTGTCGTTCGACCCGGATGCCAATGACCGCGCCGGACCGCGCATCAGCGCCGCGGACAGCCGGATTGCGGCCTGGGTCGTCCGCACTGACGAGGACCTGGTGATCGCGCGGCACACGCGTGAACTGATTGGCGGCGATTGAATCAAAGGTTGGAATCGGGCGCGCCGCGCCGGAGCAGGAGCACCAGATGGACAAACAGACCTACAACCCGGCCCCGCAGTTTCTGGCGAACAGCATTCCGGCGTTCTGGCCGCTGGCCGCCGCGCTCGCCATGGGGCAAGCCGAGCTGGAGCTGTTTCGCAAGAATCTGAAATTCGTCCTGGAGGCGAACAAAGTCGACCACGGCCTCAAGCCGAGCTTCGCCACCCCCAACACGGTGCTGCTGGACCTGCATACGCTTGCACTGCGCGACTTCGGCCTGCCCGCCGAAGCCGCGAATGCGGCGAAGGCGGGCCGCGACGGAACGGCGATCCCAACCGTGGTCGTCGCGCCGTATGCCGGACACTCGGCGGCGATCGCCGACTACCACGACGGCCAGAGCCTGGTGCAGACGCTGCGCGCGGCGGGCCTTGCGCGCGTGCTGGTCACCGATTGGAAAAGCGCCAGCCTTCAGATGAGGGATTACGACATCGACAACTATCTGGCGGAGCTCACCGTCTGCATCGACGACCTGGGTGGGCGGGTCAATCTGGTCGGGTTATGCCAGGGTGGATGGATGTCGGCCATGCTGGCCGCGCGATTTCCAGACCGCATTGCGACGCTGGTACTGGCCGGCGCGCCCATCGACACCCACGCCGGCGACGGCCCGCTGAAAAAAATGGTCGAGTCATCGCCGCCGGGCTTCTACGAAGAGCTGGTGGCGCTGGGCGGCGGGCTGATGCGAGGCCGGGTGATGCTCAGAGGGTGGAAGAACATGCACCCGGACGAGCAGTATCTCGACAAGTACGTGCGCCTGTACCAGCACATCGACGACCCGGACTACCTGAGCAAAACGGAGGCTTTCTCCAGCTGGTACGAGAACACGATCGATCTGCCGGGCCGCTGGTACCTGCAGGCGATCATCGAGCTTTTCAAGGAGAATCGGCTGGCCGAGGGGCGCTTTGTCGGGCTTGGCAAGCGTCTGTCGCTGTCCAGCATCCGTTGCCCCGTATACCTGCTGGCAGGAGAATCGGACGACATCACGCCCAAGGAGCAGGTCTTCGCGGCGGAGAAGCTGGTCGGTACGCCCGCGGCGGATATCGCCAAGGCGATGGTTCCGGGGGGGCACATCGGGTTGTTCATGGGTTCCAAGGCTTTGAAGACGAACTGGCCGCAGATCGCAAAGTGGATTCTGCAGGCGCAGCGCGGCCGCTGACACCGCGGCGCCTGCACGGCGGTGCAGCTACGGCATCACGTTGTCCGTAGTCGGACAGGGGAGGCGGATCATGGGGATGATTGGGCGGCTTGCGCCGGCCTGGATGCTGGCATGGGTGCTGGGAGGATGCAGCACCGGGTGGTTTCACGTCGGGCGCGATTTCGACATCAACGCCTTCACGAGCCACGTCGAGCGCGGGGTCACGACCCGGGACCAGGTGCGCACGTGGCTTGGCGCGCCTCCGTCGACCGGGGTCAACATGGATACCACGGGCCAGCGTTACGAGGAATGGACCTACTATTTCGCCGAAGGCCGGGTGTCGGATCTGTCCGCCACGGGGTACAAGTCGCTGCAGATCAAGTTCGATTCGAAGGGGATCGTGCAGGGCTGGGAGCTGTCGCAACCGGCGAATTGACATCGTCTGCGCGCAAGCGCCCGAAGCCGGGAGCCTGCATGGCCGCAGGCCCCGGCTTGCGGGCACGCGACCCCGCAGCCTCAGTACCCGATGGCCGATGGCTGCCGAACGACCGCAACCCCGTTGGTCGCCGGATTGGCTACCGTGGCCACTGCGCGCAGCGTCAGATTGCCGTCCTCATCGACCTTGAAGACGGACACGTGCGATACCGTGCCATCGCTGTCGATGACGGCCGCCAGCCCGGCGCTGTACGCGATGTCGGTCGGGTTGCCGTTGAATTGGGCGGCGACGGCTGCGTCCTGGACGATTTTCTGGCCATAGACGCTGTAGCGGGACACGCTCTTGCTGGGAGAGTTGGCGGAGAACAGAAACGGTCCGTCGAGCGTCACCCAGCAGGGCGCGTGCTGCGTGCCGGAGCCCGTTATAGTCAACACCTGATCGTTCCTGACCAGGCTGATCTCGTCGGCGTGCGCGATCGTGACGTATGCGCTGCTGCCTCGGGTTGCCAGGCCGAACGGAGCGTTCACATTGGCCGGAATGTTCGCCACCAGCGTTGCGGCGCCCACCACCGCTCCGTGGGCGTCGAGATTGACGGTCTCGATGGCATTGCTCTTCTCGCTGATGACCAGTTGCCCGACCACCACGCCGACTTGCGCGGCGGATCCGTCCGCCTTGACCAGCGCGGCCGTCCCGTCCGGGGTCTCACTGATCCCGGACTGATCGAACGGGTGCGACTCGACATGCGTGGTGCCGAGAATGTAAAGATGATCGTCGCCGAACGCGACGCTCACCGGACTCGAGCTGGCCGGTATCACCTGCGCCAACGCGAAGTCGGCCCCGTTCTGGGTGAACACCGAAACGGTACCGGATCCGAAATTGACCACCGCCAGCCGATCGTGGCCGACCGCGATTCCTCCCGCGTTGCCACTGACACCGCCCTGTCCTTGCGTCGGGACGGCCTTTAAAAGAGTGCCCGTCGAGCTGTAAACCAGCAGGTGGTTATCGGTCGTATTCGTTGCGGTAACCACCAGCAGCGGGTCGTCCAGCGGCCCGCCATTGCTTTGCGCGTGTGCCGGGCTTCCGATCAGAAGCGCCAAAATGCCAACACCGACAAATCGATTCGTCATTCGCCTTCTCCCTTTATTGACAAGCAGTCATCAGGCCGGTTGTGTCGTTGTTCCGATCAGCACGAACGCCGCCAGGCCACGGCGGCTGCCTGGTATGTTCGTTGGCAGCGGCGAGAAAGTTACAGCGCAGGGAAAAAATTTCTTTGGGTTTTTGCCGGCGAGCGCGAGCTGCGTCCGGTAGATTTCGGGCGCGCAACGGTAACCGGACGTGTCGACGCGACGAATACAGAGGAGAAGGGTCCATGGGATTGGGCGAGGAGCGTCTTCGGGGCCTGCTGGCTCGCGGGCTCGCCGGCGAGGCTCTGGCCTACCATGTCTTTCTTAAGGAGTTGAGTGTGCATTTGAGGGCGTTTTTCAGGAAACAACTTGTGCGCCTGCCGGATGAAGTGGAAGATCTGGTGCAGGAATCGCTGCTGGCGGTTCACATCCAGCGCCATACCTACGACCCGGCGCAACCGCTCGCGCCCTGGCTGTACGCACTGGCCCGCTACAAGCTGATCGATCTGTTGCGACGGCGTGCTCGCACCGACCTGCTCAATGACCCGCTGGACGAGGACAACGAGGCGCTCGGCGCCTCCGACAGCGACGCGACCGAAGCGCGGCGCGATATTGCCAAGCTCCTGCAGAGCCTTCCGGACAGACAGCGGCTGCCGATCCAGTATGTCAAGCTTGAAGGCCTGTCGGTGGCGGATACCGCGCGCCGCACGGGGATGTCGGAGTCGGCGGTCAAGGTGGGCGTGCACCGGGGCTTGAAGGCCCTTGCGGCCAGGATCAGGAGCATGTCGTGAATACGGACGATCTTGTTTCCCTGCTGTCCAATGGGGCCGAGGCGGTCGATTCGAAAGCGACGGCGCGTCGCTTCCTGGTGGCTGTCGCCGCGGGAACCGCGGCCGCGCTGACCCTTTCGGCGGGGCTGCTCGGCGTGCGATCGACTCCGCTGGCCGAATCGTCGATGCCGATGTTCTGGGCGCGGGAGGCGTTCTGCGCGAGCCTCGGCGTGGCCGGCCTGCTGGCGATGCACCGGCTGGCGCGCCCGGGAATGCGCCTTGGCTTCGCACCGGTCGGATTGGCTGCGCCGCTGGTTGCGATGTGGCTGCTGGCGGCGGTGGCACTGCTCGGAGCCGATCCGGAGCGGCGCTCAAGCCTGATTTTCGGGCAGACGGCCGGCGTTTGTCCTTTTCTGATCGCGCTGGTGTCGACTCCGGTGTTCGCTGCGCTGCTATGGATGATGAAGGGCCTGGCACCGACGAGGCTGGCGCTGGCGGGAGCCACCTGCGGCTTCGCCGCGGGCGCCATCGGGGCATTGGCCTACACGTTGCATTGTCCCGAGCTCGCTGCGCCGTTCCTGGGCATCTGGTACGTACTGGGCATGCTGATCCCGACCGCAGTCGGAGCCTGGCTCGGTCCGCGGGTGCTGCGTTGGTAGATTCGCCGGTTCGTAGGAGTCTAAGACCGGCAGCGTTCTGCCGCGCAGACTCCTAGGCGAGCGCCCCCTCGGGGGGCCACGGCTGAGCCCCGTCAATCGTCCATCGAGATATGGCGTGGCTCGGACTTGACGCGACCCAACCACGCCCGGATCGCGGGGTACGGCGAAAGATCGACCTGACCTTCGTGGGCGACGTGCGTGTACGCGTACAACGCGATATCGGCGATCGAGTAGCGCTCGGCCACGAAAAACCGGCGCGATTCGAGGTGGCGCTCCATCACGGCCAGTGCCGCGTGCGCGTCCGAGATCTTCTTGCGCAGCGCCTGCTCCTGTTCGGCGGGGCGCCCCAGGTAGCGGATTATGTAGCGGGCGGTTGCGACGGTCGGTTCGTGCTTGTACTGCTCGAAGAACATCCAGCGCAGCACTTGCGCGCGCTCGAGCCGATCGGCCGGAAGATAGTCGGTGCCCTCCGCCAGATAGTTCAGGATCGCGTTCGATTCCGGCAGAAAAACGCCCTCCTCGATCTGCAGGACTGGAATCTGCCCGACCGGGTTCCTGGCGAGGAATTCCGGCGTGCGCGACTCCTTTTTCAGAATGTCGACGTGGGTCCACTCGTAAGGCAGGCCCAGTTGCTCGAGCAGCAGCTTGACCTTGTAGCAATTGCCCGAGTATTTGTCGCCAAAAACGCGCAGCACTGGAAAATCCTCCCGCAGACGTCAATCATCTTCCGGCGGCACGTCGAAGAAATCGACGATCCCCGTTTCGAGCGAATACTCCGCTCCGACCACGAGCAGCCCGCTACCCCGGACCAGCTGCTCGATCGATTCTGAGCCGTGCCGCAGATGGCTTACCGAAGCGCGGATGTTGGCGCGCACGGCGTGCCGCACCAGGGCTTCGGGCTCGTGCCGCAACTCCGTTGCCAGCAGCCCCTCGACCGATGGCCGGATGCGGTCGACGATCGAAGCCAGGTTGCGCGACTGGTTTTCCCTCGGCCGCTGCAGCTGTTCCAGCGTCGCCTGGATGGCGCCGCAGCGGGAGTGGCCCAGGACCACGACCAGCCGCGTGCAGAATCGCTCGGCTGCGAACTCGACGCTGCCGATCTGAGAGGGGGCCACGACATTTCCCGCCACCCGGATCACGAACAGATCGCCCAACCCCTGATCGAACACGATCTCGACCGGTACCCGCGAGTCCGAACAACCGAGAATCGCCGCGAACGGCTCCTGGCCGGAAGCCAGCTCGGTTCGATGCGTTCGGCCTGCCAGCGCGCTTCTGCCCGGTTCACCCGATGCGAAGCGCCGATTGCCATCCTGCAGGCGCTTGAGCGCTTCGCGCGCGGGCAGCATTGACGTCAGGACTCGATGCCGATGAGGGGAGGGCCGGCAGTCAGGCAGCCAGAGCCTCCCGCTCAAGCGCAAGCTCGGCCTTCAGGCTGTCGATGTCGCGGAATATCGAAGCGACCGCCAGCACGCGCCCGCCGCGCTTGTAGCGCACCACGCAGTCACGCGCGTCGATGTCGCCGTCCACTTCGATCCGGTCCCAGCTCTCGGCGTGTCCGACGTAGTTGATCTGAACGTCGTAGTGCTGGCTCCAGAAGAAAGGTACCGCGTCGAACTTCTCGCGGTACCCGATGATGTTGCGCGCCGCGGTCTGCCCCTGGCGCTGCGCTACGACCCAGTGCTCCACGCGGATCGGCTCGCCGCTGCGCGGGTCGGGCCAGCGCGCGATGTCTCCGGCGGCGTAAACGCCCGGCGCGCTGGTCTCCAGGTAAGGATTGACCAGAACGCCGCGGTCGAGCGCAAGGCCGGCCGCCTGGGCGAGCTCGGTGCGCGCGCGCACGCCCACGCCCATCACCACCAGATCGGCCTCCAGCGCAAGGCCGCTCTTGAGCAGCACCCGGCTGCCGTCGATCGCCTGCACCGCGTCCTCCAGATGGAACCGGACCGCGTGCCGCTCATGCAGCGTGCGCACGAAGTCGCCCAACTGCTCGCCGAGGATTCGATGCATCGGGCGCGACTCCGGCGCCACGACGTCGACCTGGATCGAGCGTGCGCGCAGCGCACCGGCGACCTCCAGCCCGATGAAGCTTGCGCCCACCACCACGGCGCGCTGCGCTGTGCGGGCGCGCTCGATGATGGCGCGGCTGTCGGCCAGCGTGCGAAGCGTGAACACGTGCGGCGCCTGAGAACCCGGAAACGACAGCCGATTCGGCTCGGCCCCGGTGGCGAGCAGCAAACGGTCGAAGGCGAGCGTGCGCCCGTCGGTCAGTGCCACCGCTCGCGACTTCAAGTCGATGCCCGCCACTTGGGTGCGCAGGTGCAGATCGATGCCCTGGTCCGCGTAATAATCCGGCGGACGCAACGCAATCCAGTCCTCGGGCGCATTGCCGGCCAGATAGTCCTTGGACAGGTTGGGACGGTCCACCGGAGGCGAATCGTCGTCGGTAAGCATCACGATGCTGCCCTGGAATCGCTCGCGGCGAAGCATCTCGGCTGCCGCGAATCCCGCCGCGCCGCCCCCGACGATCACGACTCGCCCTGGCGGTGGCTCGCTCGCGGCGCCGGCGTGCCGGCGATCCGGGGAAACGTCCTTCTTCCGGCCCCGGACAAACACCTTTCCATCGACCGACTCGACGGCCCAGCACGCAACCGGGCTGAGCGCCGGTGCGCGCAGCGCTTCGCCGGTGCGCAGGCTGAAACAGGCGTGGTGCCAGGGGCAGCGGACCGTCTCGCCCGCGATGATTCCTTCGGCCAGCGGTCCGCTGTAGTGGGTGCAGGTCGCTCCGATCGCGAAGAACTCCGCGCCACGTCGCGCCAGGAGCACCGCGTCCTCGCCGACGTGGCCGGCCAGCATCTGTCCGTCGCCCAGGTCTGCCGCGCGGATGCCTTGCGCCAGATCCGGGCCGGTCGAAGTCGTTTCCGCCGATGACATCGCATGCTCCGGTTGCCGTGCAAGGGTTGTGCCGCGCGCCGATCGATCGTGCCCTTGGTTCCGGCGGGTGCGTCGCGGTCTGCGGACACATACAGGTTACCGGCGCGTTGCACGCTGAGCGACATATACCGATTACGCCCTCGGGGTCATTATCCGCCGGTGCGACTCCCACGACGGGCCTCGGACAGTTCAAACTCCACCGTTGCTTTGAATCGACAGCGGACCATGTCCAGCGTTGCCCTGCCGCCGGATCTCGAAAGCCGGCGCCACCAGATGTTTCCCGAGCTGACCGATGCGGAAATCGCGCGCATCGCTCCGTTCGGCACCGTGCGCTCCTATCGGCGTGGCGAACGCCTCCTGACCGCGGGCGAGCCCAGCCCCGGGATGCTGGTCGTGATGCAGGGGGCGGTGGCGATCAGCCAGCGCGACGGCCTCGGCCACGTCGTGCCCCTGACGCGCCAGGGTCACGGGCAGTTCCTGGCCGAAGTGGGTCAGCTTTCCGGCCAGCGCGCGATGGTCGATGCACACGCGGAAGAAGACGTCGAGGCGCTGCTGGTACCGCCGGTGCAGTTGCGCGCGCTGATCATCGCCGAGGCGGATCTGGGCGAACGGATCATGCGCGCGCTGATTCTGCGCCGGGTCGGTCTGATCCAGTCCGGTGCGTCCGGCCCGGTGTTGATCAGCCAGGCAGAGTCGGTCAACCTGCTGAGGATTCAGAATTTCCTGCGCCGCAACGGTCAGCCGCACCACGTGGTCGACGCCGGTCACGATGTCGAGGCCGCTGCGCTGTTGCACCAATACGATGGCTCCGCATCCGACGTGCTGGTCGTCTGCCCGAACGGTTCGATGAGGCTGAATCCTTCCGAATCGACGCTGGCCCGCTGCCTGGGGATGCTCGACTCGGCCGACCACGAGGAGCTGTTCGATGTGGCCATCGTGGGCGCGGGACCCGCCGGGCTTGCGACGGCCGTGTATGCGGCTTCGGAGGGGTTGCGGGTGGTCGTGCTGGACTGTCGCGCTTTTGGAGGCCAGGCCGGTGCCAGCGCGAGGATCGAAAATTACCTCGGGTTTCCAACCGGCGTTTCGGGCCAGGCACTGGCCGGTCGAGCCTTCGTGCAGGCACAAAAATTCGGCGCCGAGATCCTGATTCCTGCCGAGGCCCTCACCCTCGACTGCAGCCGAGCGCGCACCGACGGTGAAATGCTGCTGAAGCTGGTCGACGGGCGCGGCCTGCGAGCCAGGACCGTCGTGGTCGCCAGCGGCGCGCGCTATCGGCGCCCCGCCGTTGCGCGATTGAGCGAATTCGAGGGCCGAGGGGTGTGGTACTGGGCGTCCGCGATCGAAGCGAAAATGTGCGCGCAGTCCGAGGTGGTGCTGGTGGGCGGAGGAAATTCCGCCGGACAGGCGGCCGTGTTCCTGGCCGGCTATGCCGCCAGGATCCTGATGCTGGTGCGAGGTCCGAGTCTGGCGGCCAGCATGTCACGCTATCTGATCGACCGGATCGCGGCAACGCGCGCCATCGAGCTGCGGGCTGAAACGGAGCTCACGGGGCTTTACGGCGATCAGGACAAAGGGCTTTCCGCTGTGTCGTGGCGCGACCGCAAGGCCGCGGTCACCGAACAGCGCGCGATCCGCAACGTGTTTCTGTTCGTCGGTGCGGAACCCGAGACCGACTGGCTCACCGGTTGCCGCATCGGGCTCGATGCCCACGGCTTCGTACTGACCGGCCGGGCCGCCGCCAGCCTGGCCAACGGCCATGAGCCGGCTCCGCTGGAGTCGAACCTGCCCGGCGTGTTCGCGGTCGGCGACGTGCGCTCAGGTTCGGTCAAGCGCGTGGGTGGCGCCATCGGCGAGGGTGCCGCCGTGGTCGCGATGATTCACCAGCGCCTGGCGCAGAGCCGGGTCGTCGTCTAAGCAGCGAGAGGAAGCGAAATGGAAAACAAGGATGCGGATCGATCGGTTCTGGATCACATCGGACGGCTGGTCGAGGAAGAGCACCACCTGCTCGAGCGGGGATCGCTGGACGCCTCGGACCACAATCGCCTCAAGGCGCTGCAAGTGCAGCTCGACCAGTGCTGGGACCTTCTGCGCCAGCGCCGGGCGCTGCGCGAAACGGGGCACGAGGCCAGCGAGGCTCAGGTCCGGCCGCCCGCGGTCGTCGAGAAATACATCGGATGATTCCGTTGCAGTCGAATCTGAAGGTTCTTACGCGGGCGCTCGTGGGATGACCACGCGATGCCGGCCTCCTGTGGTCACTTGAGCTTCGTGAAGACGGCCGTCGCCAACAGCGACGGCTGCGAAGAGTGCCTTGCGATGGGCGACCAATGGGTGCATCTGCGCCTTTGCCGCGCCTGTGGGCACGTCGGCTGCTGCGACGATTCGAAGAACCGCCACGCGACGAAGCATTTTGCGGCGACGCGACATCCGATCATCAGTTCGCTCGAACCGGGTGAAGATTGGAGCTGGTGTTACATCGATCAGGTTGTGCTTGATTGACGGTCAGGGGTGAGCGCCGGCGCAATGCGCCAACGACTCGAATCCGACGCAACAGGACACCGGCCGCCAGTAGAACCAGCCGTAGCGCCCGTCGGCGCTGGTCTGCACCGGGCGATCGGAAGCCGGCGCCTGCGGCAGCGGCTGCTCGCCGACGTCGAAACAGGTGCTGACGGCCGGATACGCCTGCTGCATACGTCCTGCAAGGTCCACCGGGAACGGAAACGTGCCGAGCTGGTCGCGTGCGATGCTCAGCGCTCGAAACGCGGTCTTGGCCGAACAGACCACGGGGGGCGTGCCCAGGTCGCGCATCTGGCGCGGGTACAGCGATCCCCAGCGGCCCAGCCCGCCCACGAGCTGGTCAGCCCGGCTTTCGATCGCAAGCACGTCGCGGCAGCCGGTGCGCCAGTTGAGCTCATCGGCCTCGGATGCGTAAGCCAGCGACGGCAGCGCTGAAGGCAGACCGGACAGGATGTTCGACACAAGGGCCGCTACCACCTTGGAGACCGTGCCGCATACCAGGTCGGCCGCGGCAGACGCGGGCGGCGGCGCCGAGCGCGCGTCCGACGGCTGACAGCGCAGGCACGACATCGGACCCGACAGCAGCCAGGCCGCATTGCCAAGCAGCCACGCATGCGCTTCGGCCGTGTTGTCCAGAGTCGAGCCTGAGGAGCTCAACGTGCTCAGCGATGATGCGCTGGCTGGCAGCGGGGCGGTCAGAAGCGAATCGCCGGGTGCGCGCACCGTCTCGGCAAAAGCCACGGGCACGTACATCCGGATCTGATAGCCGCAGGGCGTTGCGCCGCACCAGCACAGTCCGATGACCTGGGTGCGCGTGCAGGCCGGGTCGCCGCTGATCCGCTGCGCCAGCTCGAACGGACCGGATAGCGGAGAGGCGGCCAGATGGGTCGGCAGCGGCGACAGCACTGCGCACGCGAGCAGCGGCGCCACCAGCTGCCCGCAGCCGCGCCGGCGCTGCGGCGGCTTTTTGATGACGGCCATTTCCGGCGATCTCCTCTTGCATCGCAGACGGCGATTGTCGGCGCCGGCTCGGGGTGCCGCACTGCCACCGGCGATAGCAACGCGCCGGACGCCCTGCGCGCAAGGGTCGGGCCAATGGGGTTACAAGCCACCCGTCCGCCATGGAAGACGCCCGCTGTGCAATCGCGAATACGCCCCATGCCGGCATGCCGCCACCGACCTAGGATGGCTGCGTGAACGCGACAGCTCCCCAACTCGATACGCGGCCGAATTCGCCCTCGGACGCGCGGATCGATCAGTTGCTGGCGCCGCTGCGAGCGGTCGCCGAGGCCAGGCTCGACGTCGAGCTCGGTGCGCGCCTGGAACGGATCGTGCCGGCTTCCCATTGCCTCTGTGTGATCGCCGATACCGGGGGCACCGGGCTGGCATCGGCGCCGGTGCAGATGGTCGGTTCGATGCATCGGGACCTTCAGGGACTTTATTCGACACTGATCGGCGAGCGCGATCCGTTGGCGATGCGGGCGCGCCAGGAATGGCGTCCGCTGCTCGGGTCGGTCGACGAGCATGCAGCCTGGGTCCGGTCCCAGGTTCGCCACGCCGATACCTTCGTTGCGTGGCTGCAGCGCAATGGCGCCGGCGGCGCGCGTTACCTGACGGTGGTGCCGGCGCGGGGCCGCCTGACGCGGGGCACGCTGTTCGTGTTTTCGGCGCACGCGCCGGCCGAGGTCGAGGTGCTCGCGCTCTTTTACGCGGCGCAGCGGCTGGCCGTGACGCTGGAGCTGCGGCACCGCCCTTTCATCGCGGAGCTGATGGCGATGCGCTTTTCCCCGCGCGAGGCCGACGTGCTGCGGGCCGGCCTGAAGGGATCGGCCGACGAGCAGATCGCGGCCTGGCTGGGACTGTCGGTCGATGCGATCCGCTACTACTTCAAGAAGTTCAAGCACCGCGTGCCGCCGGTGATCGGTCACATGAAGCCGCGCGATCTGGCGCGCATACTTCACCAGTTGGATAGGCTCTAGGAGGCATGGCAGGCCGGCGCGTTAGCCGCGCCTGCCGGCAACGGCGTGAACGATAGGCAACTGCAACGCTATTCCCGACACATCCTGCTGGAGGAGATCGGCATCGAGGGCCAGCAGCGCATCGGCGCCTCGCGGATGCTCGTGATCGGCGCCGGCGGCCTGGGCTCGCCCGCCGCCCTCTACCTGGCGGGTGCCGGGGTCGGACGCCTGACGCTGGTGGACTCGGACCGGGTCGACCTGACCAACCTGCAACGCCAGGTGTTGCATACGACCGACCGCATCGGGCAGCTGAAAACATCCTCGGCGCGCAGCGCGCTGCATGCGCTTAATCCCGACGTCCAGGTGGTCGAGGTGCCGCGGCGGGCCGGGTCCGACGAACTGGATCCACTGGTGGCGCAGGCCGACTTCGTGCTGGATTGCAGCGACAATTTCACCACGCGGCACGCGCTGAACCGGGCCTGCGTGCGTCACGGGCGACCGCTGGTGTCGGGCGCCGCCGTGCGCTTCGATGGACAGCTGGCGACCTTCGACCGGCGCGCCCAGGATGCCCCGTGCTACGCGTGCCTGTTTCCGGAATCGGCCGACGCGCAGGACGAGCTGTGCTCGACGATGGGGGTGTTCGCACCGCTCACCGGGATCATCGGCTGCATGCAGGCAGCCGAGGCCCTCAAGCTGGCCGCCGGCCGCGAGGCGGGCTTAAGTGGGCGGCTGATGCTGATCGACGCGCTGTCGATGCAGTGGCGCTCGCTCGCGATCGGGCGCGACCCGCACTGCCTGGCGTGCGGAGCAGGCTGAAGGTGTCCCGTCGGCCCGTCAGGGTGCGGGGCCGAACAAAATGCTCAGTTGGACGTCCAGGCCCTCGGTCGGCTGTTTTCGAAAGCCACTCTTGGCAAACCGGTGCCAGCGTCCCAGGACGTAGGCCACCGACAGCGAGGCCCGCGCGCCGGTATCCAGGTCGGCCGGCATTTCACCTTGCGAGACGGCCACGCGCAGGCTCTGGCGCAGCGAAGCCTCGATTCGCTCCAGCAGCTGATTCATCCGGTCCTGGAGCCGGTCGTTCTCGTTGACCAGGGCGTCACCGATCAGCACCCGCGTCATGCCCCGGTTCGTTTGCGCGAACTCCAGCAGCATCTGCACGATGCGCCGGGCCTGGCGCAGTCCGGAGTTTTCCTTGCCCGAGAGGTCGTTGATCAGCCCGAAGATGGTCGTTTCGATAAATTCGATCAGACCCTCGAACATCTGAGCTTTGCTGGCGAAGTGCCGGTACAGCGCCGCCTCGGACACATCCAGCCTGGCCGCGAGCGCCGCGGTGGTCACCTTCTCGCCGCGGGGATCCTCCAGCATCGAAGCCAGCGTCTGCAGGATCTGCAACCGCCTTGCGCCCGGTTTGCGGCGGGCCTTGCCGGCCTCGGCGCTCTCGGTTGTCTGGGTCGGGATTTCCATCGGCGGTCGCCTCGCGGAGCGGCAAATCTACCGGAATCCCACCGAGCGTGGGGAATTACTTACCTGAGGCCGTTGCTGCGGCGTGCTATTGCAATGGCGTTGTTCGGCCCGCTCGGATCTTAGTCCACGCTAAGGTGCCTGGCACAAGCAGTGTGCCAGAACCTGGGACGGCGCCGCCGCCCGCTCCGACAGCAAGCGCTCGAAGTAACCGCCCACTGGTGCGCTGGTGCCCAGAAGCAGCCCGGTAGGCACCGGCGCGAACAGTCGCACCGTCGCGCGCGCGATCCGTTCGGCCAGAATGTCCAGCAGGCGGTTCAGCCCCTTGGGCTCGAGCTCGATATATGTGATGTGGAAGCCGGGGCCCAGCTTGGCTTGTTGCGCCGCATCATGAATGGCTGCAGCCAAGCCTCCGAAGCCGTCCACCAAGTGGCGTTCGCGTGCCAGCCGGCCTGTCCACACCCGGCCCTGCGCAACCTCCTCGATCTGCTCCACGGTCGCATGGCGGCTGGCGGCGGTGCGACTCAGGAACTCCTGGTAGATATGGCCCACGCTGGCCTGAATCACCTGACCAAAGCGCGGGTCCAGCGGCCGGCGCAGATCCGGGCCACCCGCCAGCCAGGTGGTGGTTACGCCACCGGTGTGTATCCCCAACTTATCCAGGGTTTTATCGAACGTCGGCACCAACCCGAACACTCCGATCGAGCCGGTGATCGTCGCCGGATCGGCCAGCACCTCGTCGGCGGACGTCGACACCCAGTAACCGCCGGAAGCGGCCACGTCGCTCATCGAAACGATCACCGGCTTGCCGGCCTTGCGAGTGACCTCCAGTTCGCGCCGGATCAGCTCGGCGCCGAACGCGCTGCCGCCGGGCGAGTCGACGCGAAACACCAGCGCTTTGACGGTGTCGTCGTCACGCGCGTGGCGGATCAGCTCGGACGTCGAGCGCCCCCCAATCACGCCCTGAGGCGCCTCGCCATCGATGATGTCGCCCTGGGCGACCACCACCGCCACCTGCGAAGCGCGGTCGCCCGTGTCGGGCACGGCGTTGCGGTATTCCTGGAACGACACCTGGCGGAAGGTCTTGTGCGCCGAGTCCTCGGCCCCGCGCTTGATCAGCAGGGCCCGCAGCTCATCGCGGGTCATCAGCGCGTCGACCAGCTTCTCTGTCAGGGCCAGTTTGGCCGTGTCGCCCCCGGCCGACGCCAGGCGGGCCGGCAACTCGTCGATCATCCGGTCGATCGCACCCGGTGACAGCTTGCGCGCCTGCTCCACCTGGTGCGTATAGCTGTCCCAGGCATCCTTCAGCCAGACCGCGTCCGCCTCGAGCGCCTCGCGCGAAGGCGCATTGTTGACGAACGGCTCCACGAAGCTCTTGTATTTGCCCACGCGAAATACGTTGACCGTGACGCCGATACGGTCCAGCGCGTCGCGGTAGTAATTCCGGTAGCCACCCAGGCCGGTCAGCAGCACCGCACCGCTCGGATGCAGATAGACCTGGTCGGCGTGTGCGGCCAGGTAATACTGGCCCTGGCTCATCTGCGAACCCCACGCCACGATCTGTTTGCCGGCTGAGCGGAACCGTTCCAGCGCGGCTGCGACTTCGTTGAGCTTCGCCATGCCCGCGCCGCCCATGTCGTCCAGGATCAGCACCGCGCGCGAGATTTTCGGATCGCGGGCTGCAGCATCCAGCACGGCCACCACGTCGCGCAGCTGAGTTTCACGTTCGACGCCGCCCAGCGCCTCGGTCAGCGCCGCCTCGCGCGCGCTGCCGCTGTACTGCTCGACCAGGTCGCCCCGGGGCGCCATCACCAGCGCGGTGTTGTCCGACAGGCGCAAACGCGAGCTGGAGAACAGCGCAAGCGCCAGCACCGCGACAATCAGCAGAAACAGAAGGTTCAGCACCAGGCGGCGGGCCGCGTCGACCACGCGCAGGAAGCCCCCGAAGGTGCGACGCAGCCATCCGGGTTGAGAGGGGACCATGGGTTCTCCGAGCGCCTAGGCGGCGAGGCGGGGCAAGCTTAGCCCAGTCGGCGCAACAGTTGGCGCACCGTGCGCACTCGCGCATCGACGTACGCGCCCCCGTCGCGCGCGCGTCGCGCCCCCGGTGCGATCCGCAGTACCGTCGAGAAGCCCGCCGCCCGCGCCGACTTCAGGTTAATCGCGCTGTCGTCGACCAGCACGGCACGACCCGCGTTCGCGCGACCGGCCAGGCCCTCGCGGGCCAGCACGGCCCGCAGCATCGCGATCGACGGTTTGGGCCGGAAGTGGCCGTGCAGCCGCAGGCGCTCGATCGGATAGCGCGCGCGGATGTGCCGGTGCAGGCCGAGGCGCCGCAGCACCTGTCCGGCATACGCGCCGGGCGCATTGCTCAGAAGGACTTTGCGGCCCGGCAGCCGTGCCAGCACGCGCGCCAGGCCCCGTTCGATCCGCATCAACTCCTCGATGCGGAAATCGTGCGTCTCGCGCAGGAACTGGTGCGGGTCGACGCCGTGGTGACGTATCAGCCCGAGCATCGTCGCGCCGTACCTGCGCCAGTAATCGCGTCGCAGCTGATCGGCCTGCTCGCGCGTCAGCTCCAGATGGCGCTGGACGAAATCGGTCATGCGGGTGTCGATCGCCGCGAAAACCGCGGGCGACGCCTCGTGCAGCGTGTCGTCCAGATCGAAGAACCAGACCCGCTGACCGGAGCGTCTCAATGCGAGCGAATCATCGTGCCAACGCCTCGATCGGTCAGGATCTCCAGCAGCAGGCAGTGGTCGACGCGCCCGTCGATGATGTGCACCGAGTTGACTCCGCTGTGAGCCGCTTCCAGCGCCGACGAAATCTTCGGCAGCATGCCGCCGGAGATCGTGCCGTCGGCGAACAGCTCCTCGATGCGGGAGGCGGTCAGACCGGTAATCAGCCGCTCGTCGCGGTCGAGCACGCCGGGCGTGTTGGTCAGCAGCACGAGCTTTTCCGCGCCCAGGATCTGCGCGATCTTGCCGGCTACGAGGTCGGCGTTGATGTTATAGGACAGGCCGTCCGCCCCGAAGCCGATCGGCGAGATGACCGGAACGAACCCGCCGTCCTGCAGCGCGCGCACCGGCGACGGGTCGATCGCCTCGATCTCGCCCACCTGGCCCAGATCGTGGGTCCGGCTCGGATCGTCGCGGTCCGGAAGGCTCATCCGGCGCGCCCGAATCAGGCCGCCGTCCTTGCCGGTGAGACCGACCGCCTGTCCGCCGAACCGGTTGATCAGCATCACGAGCTCCTGCTGTACCTGACCGGCCAGCACCCATTCGACGATTTCCATCGTCTCGGCGTCGGTGACCCGCATGCCCTGGATGAACTGCGATTTCTTGCCGACGCGCTCCAGCGCGTCATCGATCTGCGGCCCGCCGCCGTGGACCACGACCGGTTTCATGCCAACCAGCTTCAGAAGCACGATGTCGTGCGCGAAGCTCTCCTTGAGCGGCTGCTGGGTCATCGCATTGCCGCCATACTTCACGACAATGGTGCGACCGTGGAAACGGCGGATGTACGGAAGAGCCTCGGACAGGATTTCGGCCTTCAGCTCGGTCGGAATCTGTGCCCGGTCCATGAGTCGTGGCGGATGCAAGCGATCGGCTTGATGCAATCGGAAGCGCGAACCCGCCGGCGAGTCTAGCATCGCGCCGGTACGACCCTTGCGGACGAGCCGCTGCAAGCGGGGTCATTGAACTCCCCTCTCCCGCTTGCGGGACAGGGGTGGGGCAGAGGGCAGCGGGCTTCAGGTTTCGGTCAGCAGCCGCTTTAACCGTCGCCTGGCCGCTTGACGCTGCCCGCCGGACGGCGTGGTGTGCGGTCCGGCGGGGCGCCGACGCGCTGCCACCACCAGGGGATTTCGCGGGCGCAGCCCGTCGGTGCGAAACACCAGCTTCTGGCGGGTCTTGAGCCCCTTGGTCACTTACAGCACGTAGCGGGCCAGGTCTTCGTTCCGGGCGAGCTCGGCCAGGCGCTGATCGACATACGCGGAGTCGATCACCGCGCGCTGCGCGCCACGGCTGGCAGCCTCGAAGGAAATGTCCTCGAGCAGCTTTTCCATCACCGTGTGCAACCGGCGCGCGCCGATGTTCTCGGTGCGCTCGTTGATGGTGAAGGCGATTTGCGCCAGCCTCGACACGCCGTCGGGCGTGAACTCGAGCGTGACCCCCTCGGTGGCCAGCAACGCTTCGTACTGGCGTACCAGGCAGGCATCGGTTCCCGTCAAAATGCGCTCGAAATCGGAGGCCGACAGCGATTCGAGCTCGACCCGGATCGGGAAGCGCCCCTGCAGCTCGGGCATCAGGTCGGACGGCTTGGACAGGTGGAATGCCCCGCTGGCGATGAAAAGAACATGGTCGGTACGGATCATTCCGTACTTGGTGTTCACGGTCGTGCCCTCGACCAGCGGCAGCAGGTCGCGTTGCACGCCCTGGCGCGACACATCGGCACCTTGCACCTCGCTGCGGCTGGCGATCTTGTCGATCTCGTCGAGGAACACGATCCCATTGGCTTCGACGTTGGCGATCGCCTTCAGCTTCAGCTCGTCGTCGTTGACCAGGCGCGCTGCTTCCTCGTCGCCCAGCGCGCGCAGCGCCTCGCGCACCTTCAGCTTGCGCGTTCGGCGCCGTCCGCTGCCCAGGTTCTGGAACATCGACTGAATCTGCTGCGTGAGCTCCTCCATGCCGGGCTGGGCGAGCACCTCCAGCTGGGTCGACGGCGCGGCCAGCTCGATCTCGACTTCCTTGTCGTCGATCTCGCCCTCGCGCAGCTTCTTGCGCATTTTCTGCCGGGTGGCGCCGTCGGCCTGCTCGGCCTCGCGCGCCATCAGATCGCGTGCCGGCGGCAGCAGCACGTCCAGCAGACGTTCCTCGGCTGCCTCCTCGGCGCGCGCGCGAACCTTGCGCATTTCGCCTTCGCGCGCCTGCTTCACCGCGATGTCGGCCAGGTCGCGGACGATCGAGTCGACATCGCGCCCGACGTAGCCGACCTCGGTGAACTTGGTCGCTTCGACCTTGATGAAGGGAGCATCGGCCAGCCGCGCCAGGCGCCGCGCAATCTCGGTCTTGCCCACGCCGGTGGGGCCGATCATCAGGATGTTCTTCGGAGCGATCTCGCTGCGCAGCGGCTCGGCCACATGCTGGCGGCGCCAGCGGTTGCGCAATGCCACGGCCACCGCCCGCTTGGCGCGCTGCTGACCCACGATGTGCTTGTTCAGCTCGTGGACGATTTCCTTCGGCGTCATCATCGGCTGGTCCGGCGTCATTCGAGCGTTTCGATCGTGTGGCTGTGGTTGGTGTAAATGCACAGGTCGGCCGCGATCGTCAGAGCCCGGGCCACGATGTCGGCCGGCGCCAGATCGGTGCCGTCCAGCAGGGCACGCGCCGCGGCTTGCGCGTAAGGCCCGCCCGAACCGATCGCAACCAGACCCAGTTCGGGTTCCAGCACGTCGCCGGTGCCGGTGATGATCAGCGAGGTTTCACGATCCGCCACGGCCAGCATCGCCTCCAGTCGGCGCAGGATCCGGTCGGTGCGCCAGTCCTTGGCCAGCTCGACGGCCGAGCGCATCAGGTTGCCCTGGTGCTTGTCCAGGCGCGCCTCGAAGCGCTCGAACAGCGTGAACGCATCCGCGGTGGCGCCCGCGAAGCCGGCCAGAATCCGATCCTGGTACATGCGCCTGACTTTGCGCGCCGTGTGCTTGAGCACGATGCTGCCCAGCGTAACCTGGCCGTCGCCGCCCATCGAGACAGAGGCACCGCGACGTACCGACAGGATCGTGGTGCCGTGAAATTCCTGCATGGGCGGATCAGCCGGGGAGTTCATCCGATCGGAACCGCGACGCCACCAGGCCGGGCCCGGCGCCGGTCCGGTCAATTGCGTCGAAGCTGGACCTCGGCTACCGCGGATACGCCGAGCAGCTGCAGCAGCGCGCCCACCAGCGCATTGACGTTGCGGAACTCCACCGTCGTGCCCAGCTGCTGCAACTTGATCACGTGGCCCAGCAGGCTCGAGGCGGCCGAGAACGCCATCCGCCGCAGATGCCGGCACTCGACCGTCAGCCGCGGCTGGGATCGTGCGCTGGTCATCATCCGGCCGAACAGAGGCTCGCCGTCGCCGGTGACCTCGCCTCGCCAGTCGAGCGGGTCGACGGCGCTTGGCGCAGCGGCGGTCGAGGTCCGGGTCTTGATGTTGGGCGAAAACGGCTCCCAGGACGGCGGCGACACCTCGTAGGTGATGCAGTACTGGATCCCCGCCTCCTCGAAATCGTTCTGACGGTTCAGCAGCCGGTGCACGTCCAGCAGCAGCATCCAGCAGGCATCGGAGCTGTCGCGCCGGCCCGGCTCGATTGCAGCCCGCAGCGGATTGAGCAGCTGCTCCGCACCCTGAACGATCAGCTCGTGGCTGGCGCGCTTGAACGCGTTGAACACGCGCAGCAGCAGTTCGGCGCCGACCGAATCGATGGTGCGCGCATCGGATACGTCCAGCGTCAGCATGGCGTTGGTCATCGCCAGCGCCTTCAGGTGTTCCAGCGGCTTCACGATGTTGGCGCCGATTGCCGAGGGCAGCTTCACGCTCGGGCTGTCTGTCTTCGGATCGACGCGCGGGCTGGTCGGTTCATAGTCGAGCCAGCCGGGCGCCGAATTCTCGAAGCGCAGCGCGTACTGCATCGTCAGCCGCTCGAACCCGGCCTTGTCGCCGCGCTGCTGCAGGAACTCGAACAGCATCAGCCAGCCCCGCTCGGTGGCCACGCCCAGCCGGTCGGCCTCGATGGCGGTGCGCAGCACGGACTCGGCAGCCTGCTCCTGTCCGTTGGCAAACAGGATCGCCGTCTCGTCCAGCGCGGAGGCCGAGTCGCTGGTGCCCAGCTCGATCGCTTCGATGCCGTAGCTGGTCGCATCCTCGCCCGGATCGAACGGCTCCTCGGAGCGGGCCGACGCGTGCCGCGCATCGAGTATCGGCAGGTCGGCTTCCTCCTCCACCGGCGGAAGCCGTTCGCTCGAGACCGGCGCGCTCAGAACCGAATTGGCAGCGACATTGTCGCGCACCGGGACGCCGCGCGGCCGCAGAAAATCCTGCGACATCTCCGATTCGATCGCGTCGATCTTGGCCGCAGTGGCTATTGCGAGGCTGCGCGCCAGCTCGCGGTCGGGGATCGCGTTCTCGGTGGTCGCGAAGCTCGGCGCAGAAGGCGTCGAGGTGCGGTTCAGCGAGCGGTTGACGGGCCCGGCCAGCGGCCGGGATACCTGTCGCGCGTCGTGCGAGGCGGGACGCGCCGGCGAGCGCGCCGAATGTGCGTGTGGACCGCGGCCCGCGACCTTCTTCGCGGGCTTCGAGTCCTTCTTGAAAAACGAAAACACCACGTGCCAGGTCCTGACATTCAGCTCAGGTTGTGCGATCGAACTCGGGACGGTCGCCCAGCAGACCACTGGCCCGTCGCAGGCAAACCGACGTTCCCGTGCCCCGTCATCGAGCCTCCCGCTCTGATCGCAGCGATTCGAAGCTCAATATAACAATTATCCCATTTCTTAAGGGTCGAGTCTGCGGGGCTTTAGCCGCCCCGCCTTCGGGTTTATGCGCCCCCCAGGCCGTCCAATGCAAGGGGACACGTTCGGTTAAAATAACGGCTGCGGAGCAGTCGCTAACGCGGAGCCAAAAGTATGATCACGACAGCCACGACGGTAGGCGCCTACTTGCGGGATTTGCCGCCTGATCGCCGGGTCGCCATGGCGCGTGTGTGCAGCATGATCCGCCGCTCGGCCCGCGGCGTGCGCGAGAGCATGCGCTATGGACTGGCATTTTACGAATTGGACGGGCCGTTGTTTGCGCTCGAATCGGGGCGCCGCCACATGTCGCTGTACGTGGCCGAGCAGGAAGTCGTGCTGCGCCACAAGGAGGCGCTGGCGGGCGTGAACGCAGCGCGCAGCTTCATCCGATTCTCCGACTTTAACCGCTTGCCGCTCGACGTCGTCGAGAAGATCGTGCGCGAATCGGTGGTGGCGCGTCGAGCGCGTGCGGCCAACGGATCGATTCCGACCCAGGCCGAGTTGTTGAAGCTGTGGGCGATCAAGGAGCAGGCGGCGCAAGCGCCGCAAGCGGTCACGCGTGCCGTGGCGGCACCGGTTGCCAAGCCGGCGCTCGCCCGCAACGACGGCGCCGCCAAGCGGACCGCAAGCCGCACGGCGGCGTTGCGACGCGCCAATGGTGCCAAGACGACCACGCGCAGCACCGCCGAGCGCCGTCCGGCTCGCAGCTCCTAGGGCGCAACTTCAATTCTTCGGCGGCTCGGGCGTATCCGACGCAGGCGGCTGCTCGCGCATCGACCAGGCGGGGTTGGCAGCGGGCTTGATCGGCGGCGGCTTGTATCGCTGCGCGAACCAGCGCCACCCGGCGTAAAGGCACCAGATTTCCAGCACCAGCCCGGCGATTTGAAGCGGCCAGATGCGGTAAGCGCCTCCCCAGGCGAACAGTACGATCCCGCCGACCGCGGCCAGCACGAAACCGACGATGCGCAACGCCATCACCGCTTCTCGCTCGAGCGGGCGGTCAACCGGCGCTTCAGGTCCAGGCCGACACCCTTGTTCACGAATTGCACCGTGGCGACTTGGGCCGGGTCGATCTCGACGGCCGAATACAGTCCGGCAGCCACCATGCTGGCGAAGAAATGCCGCACGCGCGCGAGGTTCATCGCGCCGATGCCCAGCGTGAGCGCATCGGCCGAATCGACGATGCCTTGCGAACGCATCAGCGCCACCGACGATTCCAGCTCCTCTTCGCTGATTTCTGGATTGTCGCGCAACATCGCCGCGTGGGCGGCCCGGCGGTCTCCGTACAGGTAGCTGTTCCAACCGATGATCGATGCATCGACGAAGCGCTGCACCAGGTCCGGGTGGTTGCGGATCGTTTCGGCGCGGGCCTCGATCAAGGTGGAGTAGGTGTCGAAACCGTGATCGGCCAGCAGGTGCACGACCGGCTCGAAGCCGCCCTCGCGCCTGACGTAGATGGGCTCGGCGATCGAATAGCCCTGTTGAAGCGCGCGCGGGTTCGCCAGAAACGGGGCGAGGTTGAAGTTGTAAGGCCGCAGCTGCTCGTCGCGAAAGCCCTGGGTCACCTTCAGCCACTGCCACCAGGTGAACTGCGCGTCCTTGGCCACCAGCACCACCGGCGCGTCCTTCAGATGCTCGAAGCGTTCGTAGCCATGGCCCGGATGCGCGATCAACGCCTGTGGATCCTTCTGGAAGATCGCCGCGACCTGGACGGTGGGCACGCCGTTTTTTGCGTTGTCGAACGCGTGCAGCAGATTTCCGGTCATCAGGAAATCGATGCGGCCGGCCGGAAGCAGCGGCCGGTTGTTCACCTGGGGCCCGCCCTGCCGGATCGTGACGTCCAGCCCGTAGCGCGCATAGGTGCCGTCTGCCAGCGCCTGGTAGAAACCGCCGTGAGCGGCCTGCGCTTTCCAGTTGGTGGCGAATACGACGTGATCGGTCTGCGCCGAAGCTGCAGGCAGCAGCAGCGCCGAGGCGATCAGCAGGCTGGTGCGATGGTTTTTGAACAACCGCTCGGTTGCGCCCGGGGCGGCGCGCTCGTTGGCTCGACCCGACAGCGTAAACCAGTCAACGCCTCTCGGACGGATGCCAGCGTCCCAGCAGAACGCGCGACAGCGCGTTGGACGCCAGGTGGATCGCGATTCCGGTCAGGGCCACCAGCGCGAGGGCGGCGTACATCTTCGGGATCTCGGTGCGGAAGCTCGCCTCCAGGATTCGCGAGGCCAGGCCCGTCTCGCGGCCGGCCGCACCGGCGGCGAACTCGGCCACGACGGCGCCAATCAGCGCCAGGCCCCCGGAAATCTTCAATCCTGCGATCAGGTACGGAAGGGCCGATGGAGCCAGCAGCCAGCGCAAACGCTGCCAGCGAGTGGCGCCGTACAGCGTCAGCAGGTCCTGCAGGTTCGGATCCGCCGAACGCAGGCCGATCAGCGTGTTGGAGAGCACCGGAAAGAAGGCCACGATGAAGGCGCAGATCAGAAGCGCGGCCGTCGTGCTGTCGACGTAGATCAGGATCAGCGGCGCGATCGCAACGATCGGCGTGACCTGCAGTGCGATGGCAAATGGAAACAGCGCCCGCTCCAGCGTGCGTGACAGGGCGAAGGCGCTCGCCAGCAGCACGCCGCCGGCCAGCGCCAGCAGCAGCGCGCCGAAGGTGATTTTGATCGTGTACAGCCAGGACGCCAGCAGCGAATCGAGGTTTTTCCACAGCGTCTGCACGATCAGGCTCGGCGCCGGCAGGATGTAAGGCGGGATGCCGCGCAGGCGCACGATCGCTTCCCAGGCGACCAGCGCCGCCAGTGCGGTGGCGGCCGGAACCAGCGTCGCCGCGCGGCGCCGTTCCGTCACGGCTGCATCGCCTCGGCGGTGCGCTGGGCGTGCTCGAGCGCTTCGGTCACGTTGCGGCAGTGCCGGGTGAACTGCGGCTGCAATCGCAGGGCCGGCGCGCGCGGATAGGCCAGCTCGACCGGCAGGTCGGCGATCAGCCGCCCCGGCTGTCCGCCCATCACCAGCACGCGCTGGCTCAGGTAAACGGCCTCGAACACGCTGTGCGTGACGAACACCGCGGTCGGCGCCTGCTCGCCCCACAACGCCAGCAACTCGTCGTTCAGCCGCTGGCGGGTGATTTCGTCGAGTGCGGCGAACGGCTCGTCCAGCAGCAGCACCGCCGGGCGCGTGACCAGCGCGCGGGCGATCGATGCGCGCATCTTCATGCCACCGGACAGCTCGGCCGGATAGGCGTTCGCCCGATCGCGCAGCCCGACCGCTGTCAGTGCGCGTCGCGCGCTGTCGCGCGCGACACGCGCTGCGGTCCCCTTGACCCGCAGCGGCAGCGCGACGTTGTCCAGAACGCTCGACCAGGGCATCAACGTCGCCTCCTGGAACACGTACGACATCACCTCGACACGCTGTTCGGCCGGCGCTGCGTTGATCCGGACCGTCCCGGCCGAAGGTCGCTCGAGCCCCGCGATCAGGCGCAGCACGGTAGACTTGCCGCACCCGGACGGGCCCAGCAGCGACACGAACTGGCCTGGGGCGATTTGAACCGAAAGCTCCCGCACCGCCTCCACGCCGTTAGCAAAGCGCTTGTCGACCTCGGAAAGCTCGATCGTGGCGGACATCGAGGAGTGGCCCGGTAACCGTCCGTATCCTATTCGGCTTTGCGCCAATGAGTCGAGGAATCGGGCATTTCCCGCCATGCAATGAATCATCCCGTTCCACCCACCGACCGACCGCTCGACCCGGACGCGCGCGAGCTGGCCGAGGCCAACGCGCGCCTGACACAGGCCAACGAGGAACTGGCGCGACTGTGCGAGAAGTCGCGTGAATTGGACCAGCTGAAGTCCCGGTTCTTCGCCAGCGTCAGCCACGAGCTGCGCACGCCTCTGACGCTGATACTCGGCCCGGTGTCCAGGCGGCTGGCGGCCCAGGGCATTGCCCCCGAGGAAAGGCGTGAGCTGGAAGTAGTCGAACGCAACGCGCGGCTGCTGCTGCACCATGTGACCGACCTGCTCGATGTGGCCACGCTCGAGGCCGGGCATACGCGGATGAGCTACGCGCAGTTCGACCTGGCACTGCTGGTTCGCCTGACGACGTCGGATTTCGAAACGCTGGCCAGCGAACGCCACGTCCGATTCGGCGTCGACACGCCGGACACGCTGCCGGTCCAGGCGGATTTCGACAAGGTCCGTCGTATCCTGCTGAACCTCCTGTCGGCCGCCTTCAAGGCCACGCCGTATGGCGGAGTCATATCGGTCTGGCTTGACGCCCAGGCCGATCGGGCGATCATCGGGGTGCAGGACAACGGACCCGGCATTCCATCGGCGATGCGGGAAGCGATCTTCGATCCTTTCCGCCAGGCAGAGGGCGCCAGCGAGCGCCACTTCGGCAGCGCGAGCCTGAGCCTGGCCATCGTGCGCGAATTCGCGTCCCTGCACCGGGGGCAGGCCGCCCTGGCCGACGCACCGGGCGGCGGGTCGCTGTTCACGGTCGGCTTGCCGCTGTCCGCGCCCGCCGGCACCCAGTTGCAAGCGGCGCCGCCGGCCTTCCACCGGGAATCGGAGCCGCGACCCGGTGAAGCGTTGCGCGCGCAGCAGGCGGCGGCGATCAGCGTGCCGCCGCCCGAATCCGACGCCCCGCTGGTCCTGGTGGTCGAAGACAACGCGGATATGAACCGCTTCATCGCCGCGGTGCTGAGCCAGCACTATCGGGTCGCGACCGCGTTCGACGGCAAGGAAGGTCTCGACATGGCGCTGGCGTTTCAGCCTGACCTGATCATCAGCGACGTGATGATGCCCAGGATGGACGGCGACCGCATGGTGCGCGCGTTGCGCAAGCATCGCCAGATCGCCGATGTCCCGATCATCATGCTGACGGCCAAGGCCGACGATGCGTTGCGCGTCGACCTGCTCAGGGAGGGCGTGCACGACTACCTGAACAAGCCCTTTTCGGCCGAGGAGCTGCTGGCGCGCATCGGTTCGCGCATCGGCGCGCGCCGGCGGCAGGAAGCGGCATTGAAGGCGCTGCGTGCCGACATGGAGGAGCTGCAGAAGGTCCAGGTCGCCAGCCAGACGGCGGCTGCAATCGCCCACGACCTGAACCAGCCGCTCAATGCGGTGGCCTCGTATACCGAGGCGGCAATGCATCTGCTGCGGGCCGGCAATCCGGCGCCCGAGAAGCTGCAGCACGCGCTTCAAGCCGGGGCGGCGCAGGCGCAGCGCGCCGGGCAGGTGGTGCGCGAGCTGCTCCAGTTCTTCCAGGGACGCGAGTCTCCGATCGAGGCAATCGACCTGGAGCAGGCGATCGGTCGGGCGCTCAACGTGGTGGAGAGCAGCGGCCATGGGGGGTTCGACTCGACCGTTGATCTGCCCCCTGCGCTGCGGCCGGTGCGGGCCAACCGCCTGCAGGTCGAAAAAGTGCTGGTCAACCTGGTGTGCAACGGGGTGGACGCGATGCGCGCGGCCGGGGTCAGCCCGCAGTCGATCACGATCTGCGTGCGCCCGGTTGCGGCCGGCGACATGGCGCAGGTCACGGTGCAGGATCGCGGACCGGGTTTGAGCGAGGACGCGGCCCGGCGTATCTTCCAGCCGTTTTACACAACCAAGCCCAGAGGTATCGGGATGGGGCTGGCGATCAGCCGGGCCCTGGTCGAAGCCAACGGCGGCCGATTGTGGAGCGAAGCAACCCCGGGCCGGGGAGGCCACTTCCATTTCACGCTGCCGTTTGTCGTATGAGTGGCGAGCCGACCGTTTTCGTCGTGGATGATGACGCCGCCGTGCGCGACGGCCTCGCGCTGCTGCTCGATACCGCCGGCCTGAAGGTGCGGACCTACGACGGCGCGTCGGCGTTTCTGGCGGCCTGTGCGCCGGATCACGCAGGCTGCCTGATACTCGATGTGCGGATGCCCGAAATGACCGGCCCGGAGCTTCAGGCTGAATTGATGCGCCGCGGCATCGACCTGCCGATCATCTTCCTGACAGCGCACGGCGACATCCCGACCACGGTTCAGGCCATCAAGGGCGGTGCAATCGACTTTCTGACCAAACCGGTGGTCGGCGCCGAATTGCTCGACCGCGTCCGCGCCGCCTTGGAGAAAAGCGCCCAGCTGCGCGAACGGGCGTCAGCGGCCCGAACGCTGCGCGAGCGCCTGGAGGGTCTGACCCGGCGCGAGCGCGAAATCATGCAACTGGTCGCCGCCGGCCTGCCCAACAAAGAGATCGCGCGAAGCCTGGGAATCAGCCATCGCACGGTCGAAGTGCACCGCGCCCGCGTGATGCAAAAGACCGGAGTCACGAACCTGGTCGAACTGTCCCGTCTGGCCGAGGCCGCCGGCCTGCTGGCCCGGCCTTAAGTTTCCACCGGCAATCCAATCCAATCACCGGCAATCGGATGCCTCGGTAAGTGCTCGCACGAATGGTCGTGGAGCGCTGGCGCGACTAACTTGGTATTCGTATCAGGAGGTCGCGATGGATATGTCAGAGGCGAAGTTCTCCCACCCGCGCGCGTCCTGCGCGAGCTGCGCCGTGCGCGAACTGTGCCTGCCGCCCGGGCTTTCGGTCAGCGAAATGCAGAGCGCCGAGCATCTTGTCTCGACGCGCGTTCGAGTCAAGCGCGGCGGCGCGCTGTACCGCCGCGGCGACGCCTTCAAATCGCTCTATGCGGTCTGGCTGGGGTCGGTGAAGAGCACGGTGAGCTCGGGCGACGCCCGCGAACAGATCACGGGCCTGCATATGGCCGGGGAAGTGATCGGCTTCGACGGCCTTGGCACCGGGCTGCATGTGTGCGACGCCGTGGCGCTCGAGGACACCGAGGTTTGCGTCTTTCCTTACAGCCGGATCGACGAGATCGTCGCGGCCGTGCCGGCGCTGGCCAGGCATTTGCACCAGTTGATGGGCCGCGAGATCGCCCGCAAGCAAAGCCTGATGCTGATGCTGGGAAGCATGAGCGCGGACGAGCGGCTCGCGACCTTCCTGCTGGATCTTGCGGATCGTTTCGAAGCGCGCGGCTACTCGAGCAGCGAATTCGTCCTGCGCATGACGCGCGCCGAGATCGGCAGTTTCCTGGGCATCACCCTGGAGACGGTCAGCCGCGTGCTGTCGCACTTCGCGCGGGACGGCTGGATCGATCTGTCCGGCGTCAAGCAGGTCAGGATCACCGACCGCGCGCAGCTGCGCCGCCTCGCGGTCGGACGGGAAGCGCCCAAGCCCGAAAAGCAGCCCGCGCGCCTGCACGCTGCCGTGCGCGAGCGGCCCAAGCAGGTCGTTCGCATTGCCGCGGCATTCGCCTAGTCAGGCGCTTCGGGCCTATGCCCGACCGCGCTGGTACGTGATCAGCGAAATCATCGCGCCCTGCGGATCCTGGATCACGGCGAAGCGGCCGACGCCGGGGATATCGGTCGGTGCCACCAGCACCTGGCCGCCGATCCTTTTGGCCTGGTCCGCGCGCGCATCCACGTCGTCGACCGTGACGTAGCAGCCCCAGGTCGGCGGCTTTCGATGCCCAGGCTGCCGTCGCGCACACACATGTAGGAGCCGGCGCGGCAGGCCCGGCAGTCCGCTCGCCTGCTGGGCTCGCCTTTCCTGCGAAGGCCTGGAGCGTTCGGGCTGACCGGGAGCGACGTTATTGTGGAAAGCGGGGCAGGCTCCTGCCGTCCTTTGGCATCGGCGTGCGCGCCACGTTCAACTGCATCGCGAGCAATGTGTAATAGCCGTTGATCCCCGTCAGATCCACGACGCCCTTTTTGCCGAAGCGCCGATCCGCGCGATCGAAGGTGGCGTCGGACACGCGCCTGTTCCGGTTCAGCTCGGTCAGGAAGTCGTACACGGTTTGCTCGTCTTCGGTCATCACGTTCGGGCGACGGCCATCGGCGATCGCATCGATTACTTCGGGCTTGATCCCCGCTCTCAAGGCGATCGGTGCGTGCACGGCCCACTCGTAGTCCTGCGACCACTCGCGCGCCGCAACCAGGATCGCCAGCTCGCTCAGCACATTGCCGATGGCCGAGTTGAAGCGCAGGTAGTCGCCCATCGCGCGCGCCTGGTTCATCAGCCGAGGGCTGTGCATCATCGGCTCGAAGGGCCCGAACACGGGAACCCCGCGCGCGGCCTTGAAATCCTCGGCCGCTTTCTTCTGCTCATCGGTGTACTTTTCGGCCGCAATCGTCGGCAGCCGGTCCTGCGCCAGCGCGCACGCTGCGCAAGCGAGCGTTGTCAGCAGCACGGCGATCGATGACGGCTTCATTTAAGTCCGCTCCCGTCTGTCCCAATTCGGCGCCCGGCCATCCGGCTCGCGCAACCCGTCCATCGTAGCGGTTGCGCAGCGCGCCCCTGCGAGAGTAGATTCGATCTCGAACCCGGGGAAGGCGGCACAGCGAACCTATGATTCGCATATCGATCGGCGTCGCTCTGGCTTGTCTGGCGTGCGCGATGGCCAGCGCCGAGACCTATTACAAGTGGACCGATGGCGACGGCACGACCCGGGTGACGCCCAATCAGCCCGGCTCGGGCGTCCCGTACACGTCGTTCGAGGCGCCCGATCCGATACCGTGGAGCAATGCGCCGGCGATCCCGGCCGAGGTTACGGAGGGCGCCAGGCCGTCGACGCAGAACCTGTTCAAGCTCGCGTCACAATCGATCTACGGGGTGATCGGCAAGCTGCCGGCCGGCTCCAATAGCAGGAGCCGCACCGTCACCGGCTCGGCGATCGCGATCACGGACAAGCTGGCGATCACCAACTGTCATGTGGTTGAGGCTGCCGGCGAGGAGATCTTTGTCGGGGAGGGCGGCAGCGAGTCGGTCGAGAAGGCCAGGCTGGTGGCGGCCAATTACGAGGCCGATCGGTGCGTCCTCGGAGTTCGGAACATGGACCTGCGGCCCGTCGTCGGCGTGCGCGCCTTCGATGCGCTGGAGGTCGGCGAAACGCTGTATGCGATCGGCAATCCGCTTCGGCTGGACAGGAGTCTGTCCGACGGATTGCTTTCGGCCAAGCGGGCCATCGGGGAATTGCGCTACCTGCAGACCACGGCTCCCATTTCGCCCGGCTCCTCGGGCGGCGGGCTTTTCGATGGACGCGGCAATCTGGTCGGAGTGACGACGTTTACCCTCAAAGGCGCGCAGAACATCAATTTCGCGATCCCGGCCGAGGATTTCTGGAAGTAAGGTCCCGGCTTTCGGAGATGGAGCTGTGATCGGGCTGTCGCCGGAGCAGTTGGCCCGGATGAGCCGGTTGCTCGACGAGGCGCTGCTGCTCGGTCGCAAAGCGCGGCAGCGCTGGCTGGATGCGCTGGAGCCGGAGCATTCGGATCTGCGGTCGGCGCTGCGCGAAGCCCTGTTGCCGCCGATGGAGCAGTCCGGCGAGCCGGCCACGCTGGCCACCTTGCCCAGGCTCGACGGCGGACATCGGAGCGGTTCCTTCGGAGCGGTCAGCGCCGGCGGACACATCGGTCCTTATCAGCTGGTACGCCTGCTGGGGTCTGGCGGGATGGCCGAGGTCTGGCTTGCACAGCGCGCCGACGGGGCCTTCAAGCGCGACGTGGCGCTCAAGCTGCCGTTGCTGACCCGCCTGCGCGAGGACCTGGCCCAGCGCTTTGCGCGGGAGCGCGACATCCTGGCTGCTCTGGAGCATCCGAACATCGCGCGCTTGTACGACGCGGGAGTCGATCCCGGCGGATTGCCGTACCTGGCGATGGAGTACGTGGCGGGCCAGCCGCTGACGGACTGGTGCGATGCGCACCTGCTGGATGTGAGCGAGCGCATCAGGCTCTTTCTGCAGGTCCTCGACGCGGTCCAGTACGCCCATGCGCGCCGGGTTCTGCATCGGGACATCAAACCCTCGAACATTCTGGTGACCGAAGCGGGGCAGGTCCGGCTTCTGGACTTCGGCGTGGCCAAGCTGCTGGCCGAGGAAGAGGCGGACTCGCAAATCACCCAGCTCTACGGCCGCGCACTGACGCCGGAGTACGCCAGCCCGGAGCTGCTGCTGGGCGAGCCGGTCGACGCCGCCAGCGACATCTACGCGCTGGGCGTGATGCTGAACGAACTGCTCACCGGAAGTCGCCCCTATCAGCTCAAGCCGGGCGCCTCGCGCACCGCGCTGGAGCATGCGGTGATCGAAGCCAGGGTGCACAAGCCGAGCACGCAGCTGACCGAACAGGCCGCCCTGAAGCGGGCGACGACGATCGAAAAGCTCGTGCGGCGCCTGCGCGGGGACCTGGATGCGATCGTGATCAGGGCGCTGGCCAGGCGCCCGGCAGACCGCTACCCGGCCGCGGCCGCGCTCAGTGACGACCTTCGCCGCTACCTGGACGGCGAGCCGGTCCACGCGCGACCCAATCGCCTCTCGTACCGGGCCGTCAAGTTCGCGTTGCGCCATCGCGTCGCGATCACGGCGGCCGCCGCCAGCGCCGCGCTGATCGGCGCAGCGGTCGTGTTCGCGCTGACGCGGTTGCCTTTGAAAGAAGCACGCAGCGGCCAGGCCGCCGCGACGGCCTCGCCGGTCGCGGGGCCCGCCGCGGCGGCCTCAGCGGCCGTCGACAAGTCGATCGCGGTGCTGCCGTTTCTCGACCTGAGCGAGACGAAGGACCAGGAGTACTTCTCCGACGGCCTGACGGAGGAGCTGATCGACCAGCTGTCGCACAACGACCAGTTGCGGGTCATCGCGCGAACCTCCTCGTTTCAGTTCAAAGGCAGAAACGAAGACGTGCGCGCGATCGCGCAGAAGCTCGGAGTCTCCTATGTTCTGGAAGGCAGCGTCCGCAGGGCCGGGGGCTCCGTGCGCATCACGGCCCAGCTGATTCGCGCCTCCGACGGATCGCACGTCTGGTCGCAGACATACAACCGTGCCTTCAGCGACATCTTCAAGGTGCAGGACGAAATCTCGGCCACCGTGTCCCAGGCCCTCGAGGTCACGTTGAACCGGGGCAGCGCCCGCTGGCAGGGTCCGAAGGTCGATATCGAGGCCTACAACCAGCTGCTGCGCGGCAACTACCTGGCCGATCACAACACGCGGGCCGATTCGGAAAAGGCGATCGCCCTTTACCGTTCCGCCGCCAGCCTCGATCCGAATTACGCGCTCGCCTGGGCCAAACTGGCCAGCACGAGCCTGCACCAGGCGTCCATCGGCTGGGTCCCGATGCAAGCCGGTATCGCTCAGGCCCGCAACGCCGTGCAGCGCGCCCTCGACATCGATCCGGAGCTTGCCTACGCGCATCGCATTCGAGGCAACCTGCTGGAGGAAGTCGATTGGGACTGGGCCCAGGCCGAATCCGAATACCGGCGTGCGCTGGTGCTGGATCCGAGCGACCTGCACACGCGTATCGCGCTGGCCGATTTAAGGGCGATCCGGTCCGGTCGATTCGACGATCGGATCGAATACTCTCATCAGGCACTGGCGCGGGACCCTCTGGACGTCAACGAGCGCTGGAGCGTCGGATGGGCACTGCTGAGCGCGGGCCGGCTGCAGGAATCGGAGGCTGCGCTGCGCGATCTGGTGGAGCTGAACCCGGCCTTCGCAGGCGGGCCGTCGTTCCTGGGGTTGTCCTTGCTGTTGATGAACCGATATTCCGAGGCGCTGGCCGCCGTGAAGAAGGAAAGCGACGAGACCTTCAGGCTTTCCAGTGCGCCGGCCGTTTACTGGGCACTGGGCCGGCGCGCCGAATCGGACGCCGCCCTGGGCGAGCTCGAACGAAAGTATGCCGCCAGCTCCGCTTTCAACATTGCCGAGATGCACGCCTATCGGGGTGAGCTCGATGCCGCCTTCAGATGGCTCGATCGCGCCTACGGCCAGCGCGATCCGGCCATGGAAATGGTAAAAATCGACCCGCTGCTGCAGAACCTGCGCGGCGATCCGAGGTTTCGGAACGTGCTGGTCAGGATGAACCTGGCCGATTAGGGACAAGGACCATGGATGTGAGCTTTCCCGACGGCGAATCGGTTCCGGCGCTGGGCATCGGCACTTACCGCATGGGCGAATCGGGCCGGTTGCGCGAGCAGGAGATCGCGACGCTGCAACTCGCGCTCGATGCCGGCGCGCGCGTGATCGACACGGCCGAGATGTACGCCGACGGCGGCGCTGAAAAGATCGTCGGTGCTGCGCTGCGCGGCCGGCGCGACAAGGCCTTCGTCGTCACCAAAGTGCTGCCGTCGAACGCCAGCCGGCGCGGCGTGATCGCTGCGTGCGAACGCAGCCTGGCACGCCTTGCGATCGAGCGCATAGACCTTTACCTGCTGCACTGGCGCGGGGCCACCGCCCTGGCGGAAACGGTCGAGGCCTTCGAGCAGCTGGTGCAGCAGGGCAGGATTGCCCGCTGGGGCGTCAGCAATTTCGATGTCGATGACATGCGGCAGCTGGTCGCGCTCGCCGCCGGCGGCCGCTGCGCCGCCAACCAGGTCTACTACTCGGCCTCGCGGCGCGGCGTCGAGTTCGACCTGCTGCCGTTGCTGCGCTCGCAGGGCGTGCCGCTGATGGCCTATTGCCCGTTCGACGAGGGGCGGATCCTGAGCGACCGAACCCTGGCAGCCATCGCGCGCAAGCACGCGGTCAGCCCGGCTCAGGTGGCGCTGGCATGGCTGCTGTCCAGGCCCGGCGTGATCGCGATCCCGAAGGCGGGCCGGGCGGAGCATCTGCGCGAGAACCTCGCCGCAGCGCAGCTTAAGCTCGACGCCGAGGACTTCGCGCAGATCGACCGCCACTGGCCGCCGCCGGCACGCAAGCAGGGGCTGGCGATCGT
>DATBCD010000089.1:0-10853 GCA_036270655.1 Burkholderiaceae bacterium | reverse complement strand
CGGCGCTTCGGTGAACAAGTTGGCGCTCAGCGGAACGAATGGCGCCAGGCCTGTGGCCGGCGTGATTCAGGCCACGGACGGCACGCTCTACGGAACCGCGACCGCCCAGGGGACGGACGCACACGGCAATCCCGCTTATGGTACGGTCTTCACCATAGCCGGTCTTCCGGCCAAATAGAGAGATAGGGGCTCTGTTCCCCGTTCGAACTGATATCTTCGATCTGGTGCCGGGAGAGGGAATCGAACCCACACTCTGTTGCCAGAACCGGATTTTGAGTCCGGCGCGTCTACCAGTTCCGCCATCCCGGCTTGCGAAGCGTCGATTATCCCGAAGTCGCGCTCAGACCTCCAGGTTGTCTATCAGGCGTGTCGCCCCGAGCTTGGCCGCCGCCAGCACCACGAGCGGCTCGGCCGCTTCGACCTCCTGCTCGGTGGGCGGCTTAAGGTCGTGCTGGCGGCGGATCGCCACGTAGTCGGGCTGCCAGCCGCTTGCGGCGAGCTCGGCGATGCACTCGTCCTGCAGCAGCGCCAGGTCGCGCTCGCCGTCGAGCAGCCGCTGCCGCACTTCACCCAGCGCCCGGTAAAGGTGTGGCGCTTCGCGCCGCTCCTTGTCCGACAGGTAGCGGTTGCGCGAGGACAGCGCCAGGCCATCGGCATCGCGCACCGTTTCGTGCGGCACGATCTCGGTCGGCAGCGAGAACTGGCGGCACATGGCCCGCACGATCATCCACTGCTGATAGTCCTTCTTGCCGAACACCGCGACCTTGGGCTGGACGCATGAAAACAGCTTCAGCACGACCGTGGTCACGCCGACGAAGAAACCGGGCCGGAATTCGCCCTCCAGAATGTTGCCCAGGTCCGAGGGCGGGCTGACACGGTAGCTCTGCGGCTCGGGGTACATCTCGCGCTCGTCCGGGGCGAACAGCACGTAGACGCGGTTTTGCTGCTGCAGCTTGTCGATGTCTTCCTGCAGCGTGCGCGGGTAGCGCTCGAAATCGTCGCTCGGACCGAATTGCAGGCGATTGACGAAGATCGAGGCGACCACCGGGTCGCCGTGGCGGGCGGCCAGCGCCATCAGCGAAAGGTGCGCCGCGTGCAGGTTGCCCATGGTCGGCACGAACGCGATCCGGTTCTGCCCGTGCAGCTGGTCGCGCAGCGCCTCGATCGTGTGGACAACTTTCATCTTGCCCGGCTCATGATTTCGGTACGGAGGCTGGCGCGGGAGAGGGGAGATTCAGCTGCCGACGCTGAAGTATTCGCGCCGCCCCCGCATGGCCTGGATGCGAGCCAGCAGAAGGTGCAGATCCTCGTCGCGCGAGATCGGGTTCAGGTGCTCGCTGTTGACGATCAGCACCGGTGCCGCATCGTACTGGTGGAAAAAGCCGGCATAGCTTTCGGCCAGCGCCCGCAGGTAGGCCTCGGAGATGCCGGCCTCGATCGGATTGGCGCGGCGCGCGACCCGCTCGGCCAGCGTCTCGGGCCTGGCCTGAAGATAGATCACCAGGTCCGGGGCCGGCGCGCGCGGCGCGATCTGCGCGTGAATGGTCTGGTACAGCTTCAGCTCCTCGTCCGACAGCGTCAGGCGCGCAAACAGGGCGTCCTTGGCGAGCAGGAAATCCGTGATCACCTGGCTCCGAAACAGGTCCAGCTGCCCCAGCTCGGTGATCTGGGCGGCCCGCTGCAGCAGGAAGCATAGCTGGGTCGGCAGCGCGTAGCGCTTGCGGTCGCGATAGAAGCGCTCGAGGAACGGATTGGCCTCCGGCTGCTCCAGCATCAGCTGCGCGCCCAGATGCTGTCCGAGGCGCTGCGCGAGCGAGGTCTTGCCGGCCCCGATCGGACCTTCGACCACGATATGCCGCAACTGCGTTGGGTCGCCCATTGGCGATGATCCGAGGGCCCGCAAAGGCCCGGAGCTAGTCCTCGCCCTCGTCGGCGCTCGCCTGCGCGCCGTTTTGCGCGCTTTCCTCAGGATGGAACGGGGCGACCACCTGATCCGACACCCGCGACAGCAGCTGCGAGGCCGGCCCATGACCCGGCACCATCAGATCCGGCGCCAGATCCAGCAGCGGTCTTAAGACGAAGGCCCGTTCGTGCATCCGGGGGTGGGGCAGCACCAGCGGAGCGCTGCGGATGATCAGGTCGCCCACCATCAACAGATCCAGGTCGATGCTGCGCGGCGCGTTGCGACGCGCTTCGACGCCGCCGCCGCGCTTGCGACCGAACACCATTTCGATCTCGAGCAGGTGCAGCAGCAGCCCGTAGGGCTCCAGATCGGTGTCGATCCGGACCACCGCGTTCAGATAGTCCGGTCCGTCGGCCTCGATCGGCGCCGACAGGTAAAAGGGCGAGGCCGCGACGAACTGCGACTGCTCCAGGGAGCCGAGCGACTGTACCGCCGCATTCAGGGTCGCGACCAGGTCACCCTGGTTGGCTCCGAGTCCGATGTACGCTTGTCTCATCGCGTCTGGCGCCTCAGGTGGCTTCCGCCGGACGGCGGCGCGGCCGCCGCCGGCGACGGGTGGCCGGAGCGGTTCGGGTTTTGCTCGCTTCCTGCATCAATTCGGCTCGCTGCTCTTCGGACCCGTGTATGAATCGGGTCCACCATTCGCCCAGTTCCGCCGGGGCCTCTTCGGCCGCACAGCGAATCAGGAGGAAATCATATCCGGCCCTTAGCCGCAGGTGTTCGAGCAGTCGAAACGGGGCCTGTCCGGTACGGCGCTCGAAACGCGGCTGCAGAGTCCAGATTTCGCGCATGTCGGACGTGAAGCGCCGCTGGATCGCCAGCTTCTCGGTCTGGGTTTCCAGGACCTGATCGATGGCCGCCTCCAGCGCCGGCATCCGGTGCTCCCCGGCAGCGACCCGGGCATTCCACTTGGACAGCACCTCGTGCCACAGCAGCGTGGCGAACAGGAAGCCCGGCGCCACGCGCTTGCCCGTGCGCGCCCGCTCGTCGGTGCGGGCCAGCGAGAGCATCACGAACCGCTCGCCTTTGGGCTGCTCCAGGATCACGTCCAGCAGCGGCAGCAGCCCGTGGTGCAGCCCCTCGGCCCGCAGTTGCGAGATGCAGGCCACCGAGTGGCCGCTGGTCAGCAGCTTGAGCATCTCGTCGAACAGCCGCGCGGCCGGAACGTTCTCGATCAGGCTCGCCAGCCGCGCGATCGGAGCCCGCGTGGCCGCGTCGATCTCGAACCCGAGCTTGGCCGCGAAGCGTACCGCGCGCAGCATCCGCACCGGGTCTTCGCGGTAGCGGGTCTCGGGGTCGCCGATGATCCGCAGGCGGCGGCGCCGGATGTCGCGCACGCCATCGGTGTAATCGAGCACCTCGCCCGTGCCCGGGTCGTAATACAGCGCGTTGATGGTGAAGTCGCGTCGCGCCGCATCCTCGTATTGCTGGCCGAACACGTTGTCGGCCAGCACGCGGCCGTGCTCGTCGGTATCGCGCTCGCCCGCTCCATAGGCGCGAAACGTCGACACCTCGATGGTCTCGGCCCCGAACATCACGTGCACCAGCCGGAACCGCCGGCCGATGATGATGGCGCGGCGAAAGTGGGATTTGACCTGTTCGGGCGTTGCGTCGGTGGCCACGTCGAAGTCCTTCGGAGCGATCCCCAGCAGCAGATCGCGCACGGCGCCGCCCACCAGGTAGGCCCGGTGCCCGGCGGCCTGCAGCACTTCGCACGTGCGGATCGCCGATCGCGGCACCAGCGATCGATCGATTCCGTGCTGGGACTGCGCAATGCGGCGCGGCGTCTTGCGCAGGCGCGGTCGGCCCGAGAAAAGGTTCTGCACCCGCCTGACCAGCCGATGGATCACGAACGTCGCCTCATGGCGTCAGTGCCGATCCGGCGCCGTTTCGCCGAAGCGCAGCGCGGTGGCGAACAGATCCAGCACGGGCCAGCCGCGCTGCTGCGCCAGCGCGCGCAACGGCTGGTCTGCGTTGGTCACAACCGCCTGGCCGCCGCCTGCGGCGACCCGTTCCAGCAGCGGCACGTCGTTGATCGAGTCGCTGTAAAACGCGCACTGCTCGAGCGTCTCGATCGTGCTGCCGCGCTCGGCAAGGAAACGCTCGACGGCCACCACCTTGCCGTAACCGTAGGTATGGTGCCCGACGTAGCCACCGGTGAAGCGCCCGCCGATCTGTTCGGGGCGCACGGCCAGCAGATGCGGCAGCCCCAGGCGCTCGGCGATCGGCGCCGTCACGAACGAGTTGGTGCCGGTCACCAGCACCAGCTCGTGCTGGCGGCGGCGGTGCGAATCGATCAGCTCGAACGCCTCAGGCCGCAGATTCGGCTCGATCACTTCCTCCACGAAATCGGACCGGATTTTCTCCAGCCTGGCCAGCGCAAACCGGGCCAAAAGTCCCATCTGGAAGGCAAGGTACTCCTCGGGATCGAAACTGCCGCAGCGATACTCCTCGGCAAAGCGGCGGATCTGCGCGGCGTGCGTCTCGGGGTCCAGACCGCCGGCGCGCACCACGAAGTGTGACCATGCGTCGGCGCTGTCGATGGGAAGGAGCGTGTGGTCGAGATCGAACAGGGCCAGTCTCATTCGTCCGGCATTCTACCGGCCTGCTCGCGCAGCCAGCTGCGCAGCAGCGGCACGGTCAGCGCGCGGCCTTGCTGCAACGCGTAGCCGTCCAGGGCGTCCAGGACGGCCGCCAGCGTGCGCATGTCGCGCGGCAGCCGCGACAGCATGTAGGGGATCAGGTCGGGCGTGGCCCGCACGCCGCGCGCAGCCAGCTGCTCGCTCAACGCGTCGGCCATGTGCTGTTCGGACAGCGGGTGCAGCGCCAGCGCCAGGCCCCAGGCCAGCCGCGATCGCACGTCCTCGCGCAGCGGCAGCTGCGCCGGCGGCCGATCGCCGGCCGCGGCCAGGTGCGCGGTGGGGTCCGTGCGGACCTGGTTCATCAGCGCGAACAGCTGGGCCTGGCCGGCTTGATCCAGGCCATGCACATCGTCGGCCGTGACCAGGGCCCCAGCGCGCTGGCCGGCCGTCGCGGCCGCTGCGCTGGCCAGCGCCACCAGCAGGTGGGTGCGGCCGCTGCCGGGCGAGCCCCAGAAGTACACGAATTGCGGGCCGCCGCCGGCGGCCAGCTCACGCGCCACCGCCAGCGCTTCGGCGTTGCGCCCTGAGACGAAGTTGTCCAGCGTCTGCGCCAGCGGCTTGACCAGTCCGAGCGCCAGTTGTCTGGAAGCGGTCACGGACGGCCGTAAAACGCGCTCGAGAAATAGGCCCGCTTCAGGCGCCGCAGTGCCACCAGCAGCACCGCGCTCGACGGCAGCGCCACCAGCACGCCGAAGAACCCGAACAGCTGGCCGAAGGCGAGCAGCGCGAAGATCACTGCCAGCGGGTGCAATCCGATGCGCTCGCCCACCAGGCGCGGGGTCAGCACGAAGCCTTCCAGCACCTGGCCCAGGCCATAGATCACCGCCACCATCGCCGGCCCGTACCAGCCGTCGAACTGCAGCAGCGCGGCGCCCAGCGCCAGCACCAGCCCGATCGCGTAGCCGACGTACGGAACGAAGGCCAGGGCTCCGGTCAGTATCCCGATCGGCAGCGCCGACTCGAATCCAGCCAGCGCCAGCGCCGCCGAGTAGTACAGCGCCAGGGCCACCATCACGCTTAACTGGCCTCGCAGAAACTGCGACAGCAGCGAGTCGATTTCGGTGGCCATGCCAACCACCTGGGCGTGCCAGCGGCGCGGAATCACCGACTCGACGCGCTTGATGAAGACGTGCCACTCCAGCAGCAGGTAAAACAACACGACCGGAACCAGCACCAGCATTCCGAGCGTGCCCAGCAGCAGGGCGCCGCCCGAGCGCAGCCGGGCCAGCAGCGAGGCCGCCAGCGCGTCCTGTTCGCTCACGTGCGAGGCGAGCAGCTCGGTGAGCGCGCGCGCGTCGAACGTGATGGTCCAGCCGAACCATTCGTGCAGGCGCGGCGTGAGGTGGGTGTTCAGGCGCGTGATCAGCGCGGGAAACTGCTCGCGCAAGGCGCTGGTCTCACGCAGCAGCACCGGAACCAGGATCAGCACCAGCCCGAGCAGCACCAGCGCCGTCAGCACGATCATCGCCAGGGCACCGGCCCATCGAGGCAGCCCGCGCCGCTCCAGCCAGTCGGCGCCCGGCACCAGCAGGTACGCCAGCACGGCGGCCGCCGCGAACGGCGTCAGAACGCTCGACAACAGCGCCATCAGCGCCAGCAGGGCCAGGCCCACCCCGACCCAGACCGCTGTGGCCACCCGCTCGTTGTCAAGCAATCCCATCCAATACAATCCCTGTTTGGGCCACCACCGGCGCGGCCGCTTGCAAAACCACGTAGTCTAAGTCCCTGATCGCAAATCACACTGCGGCCCAATGCGCGCCCCGGCGCGGCCGGGCCAGCCCCTGATGAGCACCCCTCTGACTTATGCGGCGGCCGGCGTCTCAATCGACGCCGGCGACGAGCTGGTCCGGCGCATCAAGCCGTTGGCGGGGCGCACCCGCAGCGCCGGCGTTCTGGCCGGCATCGGGGGCTTCGGGGCCGTGTTCCAGGTGCCGCCCGGCTACCGCGAGCCGGTGCTGGTGTCCGGCACAGACGGCGTCGGCACCAAGCTGAAGCTCGCCTTCGCGCTGAACCGGCATCACACGATCGGGCAGGATCTGGTCGCGATGAGCGTGAACGACATCCTGGTGCAGGGCGCGGTTCCCCTGTTTTTCCTGGACTACTACGCCTGCTCGCGCCTGGATGTGGACGTGGCCGAGCAGGTGGTGGCGGGCATCGCGCGCGGCTGCGAAATGGCCGGCTGCGCGCTGATCGGCGGCGAGACGGCCGAGATGCCCGGCATGTACCAGCCGGGCGAATACGACCTGGCCGGTTTCGCGGTGGGCGTGGCCGAGAGGTCCGAGCTGATCGACGGCGCTTCGATCGTGCCGGGCGATGTGGTGCTGGGTCTTGCCTCCAGCGGCCCGCATTCGAACGGCTACTCGCTGATCCGGCACATCGTGGAGACCAGCGGGGCCCACTACGCCGACGAGCTGGACGGCCGCACGCTGGGCGATCGGCTGCTGGAGCCGACCCGCATCTATTGCCGCCCGGTGCTGGAAGTGATGCGGAAAGTCCGGATCAAGGGCATGGCGCATATCACCGGCGGTGGCCTGGTCGAGAACGTGCCGCGCATCCTGCCGCTCGCGGTGCAGGCCGTGCTGCGGCGCGAGTTGTGGCCGCGGCCGGTTATTTTCGATTGGCTGCAGGAGCGCGGCCGGGTCGAGGACTCCGAGATGCACCGGGTCTTCAATTGCGGCATCGGCTACGTGGTGGTGGTCGGCGCAGCCGATGCGGCCGAGACGGCCGAGGCGTTCGGCGCGCAGGGCGAAACGTGCTGGCCGGTCGGAACGATCCGCAGCCGCTCCGAGGGCGAGCCCGGCTGCCTCGTTACCTGACGGCAGTCATCCGCTCCAATCTGCCACCGCGCGGCGCAGCTGGTCGAACGCGTTGGCGCTGCGCGGGTCGATCACGATCGCGTCGCTCATCGAGCGCAGCCACGTGAATTGCCGCTTGGCCAGCTGCCGGCTGGCGCCGATCGCGGCCGAGTAAAACTCGTCGTACGAGCACTGGCCGTCCAGGTGCGCCCAGGCCTGGCGGTAGCCGACGCTGCGCACCGACGGCAGGCCCGGATTCAGATCGCCGCGGTCGCGCAGCGCGCGCACTTCATCGAGAAATCCCGCCGCCAGCATCGCGTCGAAGCGCCGCTGGATGGGTTGGTTCAGCTGCGCGCGGTCGGGCGGCATCCAGGCGATCGTCACAAACGGGGTGGGGTCGGGTGCGGAGGCCTGCAGCAGGTCGGACAGCGGCTCGCCGGCCAGCTCGTACACCTCCAGCGCGCGCTGGATCCGCTGGCTGTCGGCCGGGCTCAGGCGCGCCGCGGTGCGCGGATCGATCGCCTGCAGCCTGGCGTACAGCGCCGGCCAACCCAGCTCGGCAGCCTGCTGTGCCAGGCGCTCGCGCACGTCCGCATCGGCCGGCGGCAGCTCGGCCAGCCCCTCGCGCAGCGCCCTCGCATACAGCATCGTGCCGCCCACCAGCAAGGGCAGGCGGCCGCGGGCGCGGATGGCGGCGATCGCCGCGCGGGCGTCCTGCACGAACTGCGCCGCGCAGTACGCTTGCGCCGGGTCGCGCAGGTCGATCAGGTGGTGCGCGACCCGCGCCCGCTCGGCCACGGACGGCTTGGCAGTGCCCACATCCAGGCCACGGTAGACCTGAGCCGAATCGACCGAGACGATCTCCAGCGGCAGCTCCCGGGCCAGCTGCAGCGCCGCCGCGCTCTTGCCGCTGGCCGTCGCGCCGAGCAACGCGACGGCCTGCTTGCCCACCGCAGCGCGTAGCGCGGAGGCGGGTGCGCCCGGCCGTCCCGTGCGCGCCGCCGTCATCAGCGGCCCCGCAGAAACAGGCGGTCCAGATCCTGCAGGCCCAGCTGCACCCAGGTCGGGCGGCCGTGGTTGCATTGATCGGCCCGCTCGGTCGTTTCCATCTCGCGCAGCAGCGCGTTCATCTCCGCCAGCGTCAGGCGCCGCCCGGCCCGGATCGCGCCGTGACAGGCCATGGTGGCGAGCAGCGCGTCGCGATGGTCGGTCAACGCGCGGCTTGCGCCGAACTTCTGAATCTCGCGCAACACATCGCGGGCCAGCTGCCCGGCGTCGGCCTGGGACAGCGCCAACGGCACCGCGCGCACCGCCAGCTCGCTGGGCGAAGCGGCCGTCAGTTCCAGCCCCAGCTGCTCGAGCGCCTCGTGGTGCTCTTCGACGGTGGCCAGCTCGACCGGGTCGGCGGCGAACACGTGGGCAATCAGCAGCTGCTGGCGCGGCATCGTCCGTGCATCGAGCGCGCGCTTCAAGCGCTCGTACACGATCCGCTCGTGGGCCGCGTGCATGTCGACCAGCACCAGCCCTGCCCGGTTCTGGGCCAGCACGTAGATGTCGGCCAGCTGCGCGATCGCGTATCCGAGGGCAGGGGAGCCGTCGGCCTCGACCGCGGCGGCCGCGCCCGCGCTGGCGTCCGGCGCAGCCATCTGAAAGTAGTCGGCCACCGGTTGGGCGATTCGCAGCGCGCCTTGAGGCCAGGCCGCAGCGCCGCGCTGCGCGCCCGGCCAGTCGCCCGCCTCCGCGCCGCGCGCTACGGCGGGCGAACCCGCGTCCAGCGCGGCGCCGGCTCCGGTTGCGATCGCGCGCCCCACCGCCTGAGTGACGAACCGATGCACCGCCTGGGCATCGCGGAAACGCACTTCGGCCTTGGTCGGGTGCACGTTAACGTCGACCTGAGACGGGTCGATCCGCAGGTACAGGCAATACACCGGCTGCGCCTGGCCGTGCAGCACATCGGTGTAGGCCGCGCGGGCCGCGTGCGACAGCAGGCGGTCGCGCACGCTGCGGCCGTTGACGTAGAAAAACTGCGCATCGGCGCGAGGCCGCGATGCGGTCGGCGCGCCCACCCAGCCGGACAGCGCCAGCGCGCCGGCGTCGGCGTCGACCGGGCGCAGCGCCGCCTCCAGGCCTTTGGGCAGCAGGGTGCGCAACCGCTCCAGCGCGCTCGACGGCGGCGCGGCCAGCACGGTGCGGCCCTGGTGCAGGACCCGGAAGCCGACCTGCGGGTATGACGCGGCGATGCGTTCGACCTGGGCCACGCAATGGCCCAGCTCGGTGGCCTCGCTCTTGAGAAACTTGCGGCGTGCCGGCGTGTTCAGGAAAAGATCGCACACTTCAACCCGCGTGCCTTGATTGCCGACCGCGGCCTCGACCTGACCGCTGGCGGCGTCGATGCGCCAGGCGTGGCTGGCTTGCGCGGTGCGCGAGGTGATCGACACCGATGCGACCGAGGCGATCGCGGCCAGCGCTTCGCCGCGAAAGCCAAGCGAGGCGACCGCCTCCAGGTCCTGCAGGCTGGCGATCTTGCTGGTCGCATGGCGGGCCAGCGCCATGCTCATCTCGTCGCGATCGATGCCACAGCCATCGTCGTTGATGGCTACGCGGCGCACGCCACCGCCTTCCAGGCGCACTTCGATCGCACGGGCGCCGGCGTCCAACGCGTTTTCGAGCAGCTCCTTGACCACCGAGGCCGGCCGCTCGACCACTTCACCGGCGGCGATCTGGCTGATGAGATTCTCAGGAAGGCGGCGGATCGACAAGGCGAAATCCGGTTGTGGCCGCCCTGGGGCGAGCGGGGCGGTGCGAAATTATAGGGACAACAGAAATGGTGCGACGCAGTGCAGCATGCGGATCGGGTGCCATCGCGTAACATCAGTTCCCTCCACGGCGGCCCGGCCTCGACTTCGGGATTCCCATGCGATCGATCGCGTCTCAGGCGAGGTAAAGGCAGTCATGCAGGCAGTGCACTGGGCAGACCTCTTCGGTTCGATGGACCGGTTTCTGCTCGAGATCGCGCATCACTATGGTCCGTTTGTCTACGTGGCGTTGGGCCTGATCTTCCTGCTGCAGACCGGCATGGTGTTCATGGCCTTCCTGCCCGGCGATTCACTGCTGTTCGTGGCCGGCGCGGTGGCCGCCGGCGGCCAGTTCCGTCTCGACCTTCTGGTGGTCTCGCTGGTGGCGGGCGTAGTGCTTGGGAATCTGCTGAATTTCCAGGTCGGCGTCTGGCTGGGCCGCAAGGTGTTCGATGGCGGCGTGCGATGGATCGACCCTGAGGCGATCAAAAAGACCCACTCGTTCTTCGAGCGCCACGGCGGCAAGACGGTGATGGTGGCCATGTTCGTCCCGCTGCTGCGCTCGTTTGCGCCGCTGGTGGCCGGCGCGATGAGCATGAAGCCGGGCAAGTTCAAGCTGTACAGCGTTCTGGGCGCGCTCGGCTGGGTCGGGATCTTC
>DATBCD010000088.1:0-15618 GCA_036270655.1 Burkholderiaceae bacterium | reverse complement strand
TGTCCTTGGCCTTGATCGACAGGTTCAGCGTGCGGTTCTTGCGATCGACATTGATGATCATCGCCGTCACCGTATCGCCTTCCTTCAGGTGATTGCGCGCGTCCTCGACCCGATCGGACGAGATCTCGGATGCCCGCAGATAGCCTTCGACATCGCCGCCCAGCAGCACCACGGCCCCCTTGGCATCGACGCTCTTGATCGCGCCGGTGATGACCGAGCCTTTCTCGTGCGTGTGGGCGAAGTTCGTGAACGGATCGCCGCCCAGCTGCTTGACACCCAGCGAAATGCGTTCGCGCTCCACATCGATCGCCAGCACCACCGCTTCGAGCTCCTCGCCCTTCTTGTACTTGCGGACCGCTTCCTCGCCCGGCTCGCTCCACGACAGGTCCGACAGATGCACCAGACCGTCGATGCCGCCCGGCAACCCGATGAACACGCCGAAATCGGTGATCGACTTGATCGCGCCCTTGACCTTGTCGCCCTTCTTGTGGGACAGGGAGAAATCCTCCCAGGGATTCGGGCGGCATTGCTTCATTCCAAGCGAAATGCGACGGCGTTCCTCGTCGATCTCGAGCACCATCACTTCGACCTCATCGCCCAGCTGGACGACCTTGCGCGGGTCGACGTTCTTGTTGGTCCAGTCCATCTCGGACACGTGCACCAGGCCCTCGATGCCGGCCTCGATCTCGACGAACGCGCCGTAGTCGGTGATGTTGGTGATCTTGCCGAACAGGCGCGTGCCGTGCGGGTAGCGGCGCCCCAGGCCCACCCACGGATCCTCGCCCAGCTGCTTGATGCCCAGCGAAACGCGGTTCTTCTCCTGGTCGAACTTCAGCACCTTGGCGGTGATTTCCTGGCCGACCTGGACCACCTCGGTCGGATGCCGCACGCGCCGCCACGCCAGGTCCGTGATGTGCAGCAGCCCGTCGATTCCGCCCAGGTCGACGAACGCGCCGTAGTCGGTGATGTTCTTGACCGTGCCGCGCACGATCGCCCCTTCTTTCAGCGTCTCGAGCAGGCGCGCCCGCTCCTCGCCCATGCTGGCCTCGACCACGGCGCGGCGCGACACCACCACGTTGTTGCGCTTGCGGTCCAGCTTGATGACCTTGAACTCGAGCGTCTTGCCCTCGTACGGCGAGGTGTCCTTGACGGGACGCGTATCGACCAGCGAACCGGGCAGGAAGGCGCGGATGCCGTTGGTCATCACGGTCAGACCGCCCTTGACTTTGCCGGTGATGGTGCCGGCGACCAGCTCGCCGTTTTCGAGCGCCTTTTCGAGATTCAGCCACGCGGCCAGGCGCTTGGCCTTGTCGCGCGACAGAATCGTGTCACCGTAGCCGTTTTCGAGCGATTCGATCGCGACCGACACGAAATCGCCCGGCTTGACGTCGAGCGCACCCAGGTCGTTGCGGAACTCTTCGATCGGGATGTAGGCCTCGGATTTCAATCCGGCATTGACGACGACGAAATTCATGTCGACCCGGATCACTTCGGCCGTGATCACCTCGCCGGCGCGCATCTCGTGGCGCGCCAGGCTTTCCTCGAACATCGCGGCGAAACTCTCGCCGCCCCTTTGACTCAGGGTCTCGCCAGCTACGGAAGACATATCGACTTTCGTTCACGCCACAGGCTTGCCCTGCAGCGGGGTTGATCATCGGGCGCGGAACGTTTCCGCACCCCCCGGTTATCCATCAATTCTGTGAAAAATCCCGCGACACGTTTCGATACCAGGCCAGGACCCGGTCGACAACCTCGTCGACCCCCAGCCCCGAGGCGTCGAGCTCATACGCATCGCCGGCGGCTTTGAGCGGAGCCACCGCGCGGGTGCGGTCGCGCTCGTCACGCTCGCGCAGGTCCAGCAAAAGGTCGTGAAGGTTAGCAGAGTATCCCTTCTCCATCAACTGTTTAAGTCGCCGCTGCGCCCGCACTTCGGCGCTCGCGGTCAGGAACACCTTCAGCCGCGCATCGGGAAAGACGACCGTTCCCATGTCACGGCCATCGGCCACCAGCCCGGGCCAGCGCCGAAACGACCGCTGCAGCTGCAGCAGCTCGTCGCGCACGGCCGCGTGGGCCGACACGTGCGAGGCCGCGCGCCCCACGTCCTCGGCGCGGATCGCCTCGGTGACGTCCTCGCCGTCGAGCTCGACGCGCCCGAGCTCGAATCGCGGATGCGCGCTGCGCGCCACCTGAGCCAGCCGCAGCGCGTCGCCCGTATCGATCCCCCGCCGCAATGCGAGCAGCGCGACGACGCGATATAGCGCGCCGCTGTCCAGGCAGGCGAACCCCAATTGGCGCGCCACCGCCTGCGCAATCGTCCCCTTGCCGGAGGCAGTCGGCCCGTCGATCGCGATCACCGGAGGCAGGCTCATGGCGTCAGGCGCAACCCCTCAGGTGGGGATCGGCTCCCCCACCTCAAGGGCAGGGGAAGGCTCGCGTTCTTCGAGTACAGAATGCACCGTTCATCCCCCGCACAGGCGAGCCAGTTCCTCGAAGTACGCGGGGAACGTCTTGCCGACGCAGTCCGGATCCCGCACGTGAACCGGCACGCCGCCGGCGGCCGCCAGCGCGAAGCACATCGCGATCCGGTGATCGTCGTAGGTGTCGATCCAGGCCTGCCGCAGCCGGCAGGGCCCCTGGACCGAAATCCAGTCGTCGCCGCTGTCCACCACCGCGCCCAGCTTGCGCAGCTCCGTGCAGACCGCCGCGATCCGGTCGGTCTCCTTCACGCGCCACGAGGCAATGCCGTTCAGGCGCGTGGTTCCCCGCGCGAACAGCGCGACGATCGCGGCGGTCATCGCGGCGTCCGGGATCGCCGTGCAGTCGGCGGTGACGCCGACCAGGGGGCCACCGCGCGCTTCGATCCAGTCCGGCCCCAGATCGACCCGGGCGCCCATGTCCTGCAGCAGCCGCGCAAATGCCACGTCGCCCTGAATGCTGCCTGCGCCGACTCCGGTGACGCGTACCGGCCCGCCGGCGATGGCGCCGAGCGCCAGGAAATACGAGGCGCTGGAGGCATCGCCTTCGACCGCCAGACGGCCCGGCGATCGGTAGGCCGCCGGCATCACGAGGAAGCGCGAGGCCTGGCGCTCGACCGGGACACCGAAGCGCTCCATCAGGGCCAGCGTCATCCGGACGTACGGCTCGGAGATCAGCTGGCCCTCCACTTCGATGTGCAGCCCCTGCCCGGGCGCGAAAAGCGGCGCCGCCAGCAGCAGGCTGCTTACGAATTGGCTCGATACGCTGCCCCGGATCGCGACCCGATCGGTCGCCGCGGCCGTGGCCGGTTCGATCCGAAGCGGGGGAAAGCCCGTGCGGCCCTCGAAGCCGACGCGCGCTCCGAGCGCGTTCAGTGCCTCGACCAGATCGCCGATCGGACGCTCGCGCATGCGCGCCACGCCGTCGAGGCGGTAGCGGCCGCCGGCAAACGCCAGCGCCGCGGTCAGCGGGCGCATCGCGGTGCCGGCGTTGCCCAGGAACAGGTCGGCCTGGCGCTGCGGGAAGCGTCCGCCGCAGCCCGACACGACCGTGCGATCGCGATCGGATTGCACCGCGACGCCGAGCGCGCGCAGCGCCTCGATCATCACGCGCGTGTCTTCGGCGTCCAGAACTCCGGTGAGCTCGGTGCGCTGCGGCGACAAAGCGGCCAGCAGCAACACCCGGTTCGAAATGCTCTTGGACCCGGGCAGCGCGACCTGACCGCTTGCGTGCGCGATCGGCCCGACCGTCAGAACCGGCTGCACGGGCGCCGGCTCACTGCTCATTTTCGCCCCGGTTCATGCGGCGCCGGGTGTCGCTGGCCCGCTCGAACAGCTGCTGCAGCCACGGCGCGTCGCCCGCGGCCAGCGCCCGCTCGATCCGCTGCAGCGTCGCCACGAAACCGCGCAGCTCCGCGCCGATCGCATCGCGGTTGGCCAGCGCTACATCGCGCCACATGCGCGGGCTGCTGGCGGCGATCCGGGTGAAATCGCGAAAGCCGGGACCGGCCAGCGACAGCTTGCGCTGCGCATCGGGCTGGGCGGCGATCTGCGCCACCAGCGCGTAGGCCAGAACGTGCGGCAGGTGGCTGACCGTCGCCAGCATCCGGTCGTGTTCGGCGGCGTCCATTCGCACCACGCGCGCTCCGCACGACTGCCACAGCCGCTCGATACGAACCAGCGCGTCGGCATGGGTCTCGCCGGCATCCGTGATCACCACCGTACAGCCCTCGAACAGGTCGGGGTCGGCGCCCTCCGGGCCGGCCCGCTCGGAGCCGGCGATCGGGTGAGCACCGACGAAGCGCGCAAAGGCCGTCCCGAGTGCGCCGCGGGCCGCGGCGAGCACGTCGGCCTTGGTGCTGCCCACGTCGGTGACGATCGCCGATGACCCGAGCGCGGGCGCGAGATCGGCCAGCACGTCGGGCATCGAACCCACCGGGACCGCAAGCACGATCAGGTCGGCCTCAAACGCGGCCTGCGCCGGGGTCGCCGCCGCCGCATCCAGCAGTCCCAGTGCGACCGCGCGTGCGCACACTTCCGGATCCAGGTCGTAGCCGACGATCCGGCTCGCCAGGTGGCGGCCTCGTAACGCAGCAGCCACGGAACCTCCGATCAGACCGGTGCCGAGGATCGCCGTTCTCATCGGTTCGCCGCGGCCAGCGCGCCGGGCAGCTCGCGCAGGAAGCGGGCGTTCTCCTCCGGAAGGCCCACCGTCACCCGCAGCCACTCCGGCAGGCCGTAGCTGGCGACCGGGCGCACGATGACTCCACAGCCGAGCAGATGCTGGTAGACCGCCGCGGCGGCACCGACCCGCACCAGCACGAAGTTGCCGTTGGCGGGGGCCAGCTGCAGTCCCATCGCGCCCAACGACCTGCACAGCTCGGTGCGCCCGCTCTCATTGAGCTCGACGCTGCGGCGCACGAACTCGTCGTCATCCAGCGCGGCCCGGGCCGCCGCCTGCGCGACCGAATTCACGTTAAATGGCTGGCGGATCCGGTTCAACAGGTCGGTCAGGTCCGGCTGCGCGACCGCGTAGCCGACGCGCAGCCCGGCCAGCCCGTACACCTTGGAGAACGTGCGCGACACGATCAGGTTCGGATATCGGCGCACCCAGGGCAGGCTGTCGTATCGCGCTGGCGGCGGCAGATACTCGTTGTACGCCTCGTCCAGCACGACCACCGCCTGCGGCGGTACCGCTTCGAGAAAATCCCGCAGCGCATCCGGCGCCAGCAGCGTGCCCGTCGGGTTGTTCGGATTGGCGATATAAATGAGCCGGGTGCAGGGCTGGATCGCCGCGCGCATCGCCGCCAGGTCGTGGCCGAGCTCGCGGGCCGGCGTCTCGATCGCGCGCGCTCCGCGCGCCTGGGTGGCCAGCGCATAGATGGCAAATGCGTGCTGCGAGTACACGCAGCTGGCGCCCGGCGCCAGCATCAGCGAAGCGGCCATCTCCAGGATGTCGTTGCTGCCGTTGCCCACCGTCAGCCAGGACACCGGCACGTTCAGCCGCTGCGACAGGGCCGATTTGAGCGCCGCGCCGTTGCCATCCGGATAGCGGCCCACGTCGGCCAAAGCGGCCGCGGCGGCCGCGCGCGCACCCGGCGCCATGCCCAGCGGGTTCTCGTTGGAAGCGAGCTTGATGATCGATTCGGGCTTGCAGCCCAGCTCGAGCGCCACCTCCTCGATCGGCCGGCCGCCCTGGTAGGGCGCGATCGCACGCACGTAGTGCGGCGCGTTCACGCTCGCGCCGGCCGCCCCGGCCTGGCCGCCGGCCGCCGCACCTTTCATGCGGCCCTCGGATACGAGCCCAGGTAGCGGAAGAACGAGCACACCCGCTTGAGCTCATCGAACGCCGCCACCAGCGCCGGATCCGTCGCGTGGCCTTCCACATCGACGTAGAAGTGGTACTCCCAGGCACCGGTGCGCGCCGGTCGCGACTCGAAACGCGTCATCGAAACGCCGTGCCGGGCCAGCGGCGCCAGCATGTGGTAGACCGCGCCGGCCCGATTGGTGACGGAAAGAATCAGCGAGGTCTTGTCCTGCCCGGTCGGTGTGCATTCCTGCTGGCCCAGCACCAGGAAGCGGGTGCGGTTCAGCGGGTCGTCCTGGATCTGGCGCGCGACGATTTGCAGCCCGTAGCGAAGCGCCGCGTTTTCCCCCGCCACCGCCGCGGTGGCCGGATCCAGCGAGGCCAGGCGCGCCGCCTCGGCGTTGCTGGCCACGTTGATGCGCTCCTGAGCCGGCAGGTTCTGGTTCAGCCAGGTCAGGCACTGGGCCAGCGCCTGCGGGTGCGCGAACACCCGTTGCACGCCATCGAGCGCTGGCTGCTGCGCCAGCAGGTGGTGCTGGACCGGGACCGACACCTCGGCCACGATCCTCAGTCCGGTGCTCAGCAGAAGGTCCAGCGAGCGGCTGACCGCCCCTTCGGTCGAGTTTTCCACCGGCACCACCGCGTAGTCGGAGCGGCCCGAGTCGGCACAGCGGAACACCTCGTCGATCGAAGCGCACGGCTCCAGTTGCACGGCGCTGCCGAACTGGCGAAGCGCTGCCAGTTCGGAGAACGTCCCGGCCGGCCCGAGAAAGGCCACTGAGAGCGGCCGCTCCATCGCGCGGCAGGCCGAAATGACTTCGCGAAAGATCGGCTCCAGCGCGGCCGGCGTCAGCGGACCGCGGTTGGAGGCGGCGATCGAGCGCAACACCATGGCTTCGCGTTCCGGGCGATAAGCGGGGCTGCCCAGCGCGAGCTTCAGGCGTCCGATCTCGGCGGCCAGCTGGGCGCGCTGGCTGACCAGCTCGAGCAATTGGCGATCGACCGCGTCGATTTGCGCCCTTAGAGGCGCCAAAGCCGAATCGGCAGGAATGTTGCCGGCCCCCGGGCCGGTCAACGGCGCGGATTGCGGCGCGTTAGCCATGGCGCTGCGCGAACTGGCGCATGAAGGACACCAGCGCGCGCACGCCCTCGATCGGCATCGCGTTGTACAGGCTGGCGCGCAGGCCGCCGACCCGGCGATGGCCGCGCAACTGCACCAGACCATTGGCCTCGGCGCCACGCAGGAATTCGTCCTGCAGGCCGTCATCGCGCAGGAAAAACGGCACGTTCATCCGCGAGCGGTCCGCCACGCGCACCCGGTTCCGGTAAAAACCCTGCGACTGGTCGATGGCGTCGTACAACAGCTGCGCCTTCTCGATGTTGCGCCGTTCGATGGCCGCCACGCCTCCCTGTCGCTTGAGCCAGCGCAGCACCAGGCAGGCAAAGTACACCGAAAAAGTCGGCGGCGTGTTGTAGCCGGACCCGGCCTCGGCGTGGGTGCGGTAGTCCAGCATCGTGGGTGTGGTGGGGGCGCACCGCCCGAGAAGATCCTCTCGCACGATCACCAGGCAAAGCCCGGCCGGCCCCAGGTTCTTCTGGGCGCCGCCATAGATCAAGCCGTAACGCGCCACGTCGACCGGGCGCGACATCAGGTGCGAAGACATGTCCGCCACCAGCGGCACCGAACCGGTGTCCGGCACGTAAGGAAATTCGATGCCGTTGATCGTCTCGTTGCTGCAGTAATGCACGTAGGCCGCAAGCGGATCGAGCCGCAGCCCGGCTTGCTCAGGGGCCGATGTGTAGCCGCCGGCCTCGCCCGAGGCGGGCACGTTGACCTGGCACCAGCGGCGGGCCTCCTGGATCGCCACCTGCGACCACACGCCGGTGTCCAGGTAGTCGGCCCGCGACCGCGACCCCAGCAGATTCAGCGGCACCATCGCGAACTGAAGATGCGCGCCACCCTGCAGCAGCAACACCTGGTGCGAGGCCGGCACGGCCAGCAGCTCGCGCACCAGGCCGACCGTCTCCTGCATCAGCGCAACGAACCGTTCGCTGCGGTGACTGGCCTCGATCACCGAGTGCCCCTGGCCACTCCAATCGAGCATCTCGTCGCGCGCCTGCGCCAGGCACTCCTCGGGCACCACGCCGGGTCCGGCGGAGAAATTGAAGACGCGAGGCACGGCGACTACCCTTTTTCCGGCCTGCGGCCGGAAAAAGCAGGAGGAAGAGAACGAGGGGGCTGGGCTGGCCCCCTCGTGCTCCCCCAGCCAATGTAAAGGCGGCGGGACAGGGGAAATCCGGAGCGCCCCTCTTCCGCGCAGTGGGACAGGGGAATTAGCAGGTCCCTTCTCCTGCGCAGCGGGAGAAGGACAGGATGAGGGTAGGCGCATTTGAGACCCTCACTGAGACCCTCACCACCTCGCTTCGGTTCAACCATTTCCAGAGGGTTCCTCAGGAGGTGGGTCCGGGTCCACGGTCGCGCCCGTAGGCGGCTCGGCGTCCGCCACCGGGCCCGGCGGCGCGCTGCCGTTGCCGCCCGCGTGCTCGGCGTCGGTCTCGACCACGCGTTGCAGGCCCGACAGGCGCGTGCCTTCGTCCAGCGCGATCAGCGTCACGCCCTGGGTGGCCCGACCCATCTCGCGGATCTCGGCCACGCGGGTGCGGATCAGCACTCCGCCGGTCGTGATCAGCATGATCTCGTCGTCCGGATTGACCAGCGTGGCGGCCACGACGCGCCCGTTGCGCTCGGTGGTGGCGATCGCGATCATCCCCTTGGTGCCGCGGCTGTGGCGCGTGTATTCGGTGATCGGCGTGCGCTTGCCGTAGCCGTGCTCGGTCGCCGTCAACACGGCCTGCCGCTCGTCGCCCGCCACCAGCAATGCGATGACCGATTGCCCGGCGTCCAGCTGCATGCCGCGCACGCCGCGCGCCTGCCGGCCCATCGGCCGCACGTCGTTCTCGTCGAAGCGAACCGCCTTGCCCGCGTCCGAGAACAGCATCACGTCGTGGCGGCCGTCGGTGATCGCGGCGCCGATCAGGAAGTCGCCCGGGTCCAGGTCCACCGCGATGAGGCCGGCCTTGCGCGGGTTGGCGAATTCCGGCAGCGGCGTCTTCTTCACGGTGCCGTTGGCGGTGGCCATCAGCACGAAGTGCTCGGCGTCGAACGTGCGCACCGGCAGCACGACCGTAATCTTCTCGCCCTCGGCCAGGGGAAACATGTTGACGATCGGCTTGCCGCGCGAGGTGCGCGAGCCCTGCGGCGCCTCCCAGACCTTCAGCCAGTAAAGCCGGCCACGGTCCGAGAAGCACAGGATCGTGTCGTGCGTGTTCGCGATGAACAGCTGATCGATCCAGTCGTCGTCGCGCGCCGTCGCGGCCTGCTTGCCGCGGCCGCCGCGCCGCTGGGCCCGGTAATCGGCCAGCGGCTGGCTCTTGATGTAGCCGGTGTGCGACAGCGTGACCACCATGTCCTGCGGGGCGATCAGATCCTCGGTGATCAGTTCAGCCCCGTCGCGCACGATCTGCGAGCGGCGCGCATCGCCGGCGGCCTCGCCGTGCTCGCGCCGCAGCTCGACCAGCTCGTCGTGGATGATCCGGTTGATCCGCTCGGGGCGGGCCAGCACGTCCAGCAGGTCGCCGATCTGGGCGATCACCTCGCGATACTCGGCCACGATCTTGTCCTGCTCCAGCCCGGTCAGCCGCTGCAGCCGCATCTGCAGGATCTGCTCGGCCTGTTCCTCCGAGAGCTGGTACAGGCCGTCGGGCTGGATTCCGAATTGCGGCAGCAGCCCCTCGGGCCGGAGCGACGTCATCGCCTCGGCCCCCGCGCGCGCCAGCATGTCGCGCACCAGCGGGGAATCCCAGCGGCGCGCCATCAGCTCGGTCCTGGCCACGGGCGGCGTGGGCGCGGCCCGGATGATGGCGATGAACTCGTCGATGCTGGCCAGCGCGACCGCCAGGCCCTCCAGCACGTGGCAGCGTGCGCGCGCCTGGCGCAATTCGAAGCCGGTGCGGCGCATCACGACTTCGCGCCGGTGCGCCAGGAACGCCTCCAGCATCTGCTTCAGATCGAGCAGGCGGGGCTGTCCTTCGACCAGCGCCACCAGGTTCATGCCGAACGTGTCCTGCAGCTGGGTCAGCTTGTACAGGTTGTTCAGCACGACGTCCGCAATCTCGCCGCGCTTGAGCTCGAACACGACGCGCATGCCGGATTTGTCGGACTCGTCCCGGATGTCCGAGATGCCATCGATCTTCTTGTCGTTGACGAGCTCCGCGACGCGCTCGAGCAGCGCGCGCTTGTTCACCTGGTAGGGCAGCTCGTCGACGATGATCGCCACGCGCGATCCGCGGTCGATCTCCTCGGTGTGCGTCTTGGCCCGGATCACGACACGGCCGCGCCCGGTGCGGTAGCCCTCGCGCACGCCGGCCAGGCCGTAGATGATGCCGGCGGTCGGAAAATCGGGCGCCGGCACGCACTCGATCAGGTCGTCGACCGTTGCGGCCGGATTGGCCAGCAGCAGCAGGCAGGCGTCGACCACCTCGCTCAGGTTGTGCGGCGGAATGTTGGTCGCCATGCCGACCGCGATGCCGCCGGAGCCGTTGACCAGCAGGTTCGGCAGGCGCGCCGGCAGCACCCTGGGCTCGCGCTCCTTGCCGTCGTAGTTGGCGACGAAATCGACCGTTTCCTTGTCGATGTCGGTGAGCAGCTCGGCGGCGATCCGGTCCAACCGGCACTCGGTGTAGCGGTAGGCCGCCGGGTTGTCGCCGTCGATCGAGCCGAAGTTGCCCTGGCCGTCGATCAGCGGGTAGCGCAGCGAGAAGTCCTGCGCCATCCGCACCAGCGCGTCGTAGGTGGCGGTGTCGCCGTGCGGGTGGTACTTGCCGAGCACGTCGCCGACCACGCGCGCGCATTTCACGTAGGGGCGGTTCCACAGGTTGCCCATTTCGTGCATCGCGAACAGCACGCGCCGGTGCACCGGCTTCAAGCCGTCGCGCACGTCGGGCAGCGCGCGCCCGACGATCACGCTCATCGCGTAATCGAGATAAGAGCGCCGCATCTCCTCTTCGAGCGAGACGGGCAAGGTTTCCTTGGCGAATGAGTCCATGTCGGCGACGGCGAAACCGTTAATTTTACCAGCGCACCCGCCTCTGCACGCCGCCGCTTGGTATAACGGCGCACTCGGCCACTTCCGATCGGAACCTCGGATGCGACCCGTCGAAACCCTGATCAGCGCCCGCTGGGTGGTGCCGGTCGTGCCGCGCGGCGCCGTGCTGCCCGATCACTCGGTCGCGATCGAACGCGGACGCATCGTGGCGGTGCTGCCGACCGCGCTGGCGCGCTCCGAGTTCGAACCCGCCCGCCAGGTCGCGCTGACGCGGCACGCGCTGGCCCCCGGCCTGGTGAACTCCCATGTGCACGCCGCGATGAACCTGCTGCGCGGAAGCGGCGACGAGCTGCCGCTGACGCGGTGGCTGGCCGAGCGCATCTGGCCACTGGAGCGCGCGCTGGTGGGGGAACGCTTCGTCTACGACGGCACGCAACATGCCGCCGCCGAGATGCTGCGGGCCGGCATCACCTGCTGCAACGACATGTATTTCTTTCCCGAAGCGGCGGCGCGTGCGTTTGTCGACCTGGGCATGCGCTGCGTGGTGGGGATCATCGCGCTGGAGTTTCCGAGCGCCTACGCGACCGACGCCGACGACTATCTGCGCAAGGGCCTGCAGTCGCGCGATGCGCTGCGCGACGAGCCGCTGGTGAGCTTCACGCTGGCGCCGCACGCGCCGTACACGGTGGCCGACGCGACGCTGTCGCGCATCGCGATGCTCGCCGAAGAGCTCGATCTGCCGGTGCACACGCATCTGCACGAAACCGAGGCCGAAATCGGCGAATCGGTCCGGCAGCACGGCATGCGCCCGCTGGCGCGGCTGGACCGGCTGGGGCTGGTCACCGAGCGCCTGCTGGCGGTCCACGCGGTGCATCTGCAGCCCGACGAGATCGCGCTGCTGGCCGGGCGCGGGGCGAGCGTCGCGCACTGCCCCGCATCCAATCTGAAGCTGGCCAGCGGCATCGCGCCGGTTGCGACACTGCTGCGGCAGGGCGTCGGGGTCACCTTCGGCACCGACAGCGCGGCCAGCAACAACCGGCTGGACCTGTTCGAGGAAATGCGGCTGGCGGCCTTGCTGGCCAAGGGCACCTCGCTCGACGCATCCGCGCTTCCCGCGTGGCAGGCGCTGGAGTGCGCGACGATCACGGCCGCCGGCGCGCTGGGCCTGCAGCAGCGGATCGGATCGATCGAGGTCGGCAAGGAGGCCGATCTGATCGCAATCGACCTGTCGGATCTGGAGACGCAGCCGTGCTTTGACGTCGTGTCGCAGCTGGTCTACTGCGCCGGGCGCGAGCACGTGACCAGCGTCTGGGTGGCCGGCAACCGGGTCGTCGAGGACCGCAGGCTGGTTCGCGGGGCGCACGAGGTCGATGTGGGATCGATCGCGGCCGCCGGCGTGTCGTGGCAAGCGCAGGTGCAGAGGCATCTGAACGCGATGCGGGAGTGAGTCGCACACTCCCTCTCCCCCGCCCCTCTCCCGCAAGCGGGAGAGGGGAGTCCTCTGACGCTTCGCGCGGGAGGGTTTTGCGGGATGAGCGCTGGGGTATATTGGCCCGCTCGATTCTTGAGTCACGGGACCCGAAGGTCCGGGCGTCGATCCAACCAACAATCAAAAGGACACGTCGATGAGCCATCCGGCGAGATATCGGAATCTGTTCTTGATGGCGGCGCTGAGCGCGGTGTCGGCTTGCGCGTTGGGCAAGGACATCGAGGGCAATCAAAAGAACACGGGCTACTGGCTGGATCAGCGCGGCAACGTCGTGGTGGACCCGTACGGCCTGTGCTGGCGCAACGGGTCTTTCAGCAAGGAGCTGGCGCTGCCGGAGTGCGATCCCTCGCTGGTTCCACCACCTCCGCCGCCGCCACCTCCGCCGCCACCGCCTCCGCCGCCCCCACCGCCGCCTCCCCCGCCGCCACCTCCGCCGCCACCCCCACCGCCGCCGCCGGTTACGGCAGCCTTCGTCGAGACGATCACGTTCGGTTCCGACGAGCTGTTCGATTTCGACCGGGCCGAATTGAAGGCGCAGGCACGCGTCAAGCTCGACGAGCTGGCCGTGAAGATGCGGGGCGCCGACATCAAGGTGATCCATGTGATCGGCTACACCGACGGCGTCGGCACCGACGCTTACAACGACAAGCTGTCCGAGCGCCGGGCGATGTCGGTGCGCGACTACCTGGTCAGCCGGGGCGTGGATTCCAGCCTGATCGACACGGAAGGTCGGGGCAAGCGCGACCCGATCGCCAGTAACGCGACCAAGGAGGGCCGCGCGCAGAACCGCCGCGTCGACGTCAAAGTCGAAGGTTCGCGCACGATTGTGCGTTGAGGAGCGTCTGCAACCGATGAATGTCGACCCGGCCGAGCTGCAGAAATTCAGCGAACTGGCGCACGCGTGGTGGGATCCGGCCGGGTCCTTTCGTCCTTTGCATGAGATCAACCCGCTGCGGCTGGACTGGATCGACCAGCGGGCCGCGCTGGCCGGCAAGCGGGTGCTGGACGTCGGATGCGGCGGCGGGATCCTGTCCGAATCGATGAGCGCGCGCGGCGCCGACGTTCTGGGAATCGACCTGGCCGACAAGCCGCTGCGGGTGGCCCAGCTGCATGCGCTGGAAAGCGGGGCGCGGGTGCGCTACCAGGCGATCAGCGCCGAGGAGCTGACCCGGGAAGCGCCCGCGGCGTTCGACGTTGTCACCTGCATGGAGCTGCTGGAGCACGTGCCCGATCCGGATTCGACGGTGGCGGCCTGCGCGGCGCTGGTGCGCCCGCGGGGGTGGGTCTTCTTCTCGACGATCAACCGCAACGCGCGGGCCTTCCTGATGGCGATCGTCGGCGCCGAGTACGTGCTGAACCTGCTGCCGCGCGGCACCCACGAGTACGCCCGCTTCATCCGTCCCAGCGAACTGGCGCGGTCGGCCCGCGAGGCGGATCTGGACGTCGAGGAGCTGCGCGGAATGTCGTACCAGCCTCTGGGACGCAAGTATCTGCTCGGCGCGGACACTCGCGTGAACTACCTGATGGCGTGCAGGAAGGTCCAATGAATACGGCCGCGCCGGCGGCCGCGCTGCGCACCCGGCTGATCCTGTTCGACCTGGACGGAACGCTGGTCGATACGGCGCAGGACCTCGCGGCCGCCTTGAACCGGTGCCAGCTCCTGCGCGGTCTGCCGCTCACGCCGCCGCAGGAGCTCAGGCCATGGACCAGTCATGGCGCGCGCGGCTTGATCGGGCACGCCTTCGGCCTGGAACCGGACGATGCGGGCTACGACGCGTTGCGCGCCGAATTTCTGGACCACTACGAGCAGGCGCTGTGCGTGCACTCGCGCCTGTACGAAGGTATCGAGCCGACTCTGGCGGCGATCGAGGCCTCGCAGCGCCTCTGGGGCGTGGTTACCAACAAGCCGGCGCGCTTCACGGGCCCGCTGTTGCGCGCGCTGGGCCTGGAGCGGCGCGCCGCCTGCGTGGTCAGCGGGGACACGGCCGCGCGGGCCAAGCCGGACCCGGCGCCGATCCTGCACGCGCTGGCCCAGTGTGGTTGCGCGGCGAGCGACACCGTCTACGTCGGCGACGATCTGCGCGACGTGCAAGCCGCGCGAGCTGCCGGCGTGGGCACCGTGGTGGCCGCTTACGGCTACTCCGCCGGCATGGCCGACATCGGCCAGTGGCAGGCCGACGTGATCATCGACAAGCCCGAGGATCTGCTGCGATGGCTTCGAATCTGAGGGGTCCGGCTGACGCCGGGCAGCGCGCCGGGGCCTAGCGTTGGGCGCGCGGCGCGCGCCCCAGCGCTTCCATCCGCAGCGTGCGGATATCGTTCAGCATCACCTCGGGCTGCAGGAAATCGAGCGCGTAGATCTCGCGCACCGTGCCGCTCGCATCGATCAGGAACAGCTTCAGCATATGGTTGAGCGCGCCTGCCTGTCGGCGGTCCCGGTCCACCTCGATGCGCACGTCCTGGCCGAAGTCCTCCAGCAGCGGCCGCAGACGAGCCACGGAGGAAGCCGTCAGGAAGTCCCATTCGAAGGGCGCGCCGCCCGACAGGCCGTGCGCGTAGCCGCGCAACTGCGCGGGCGAGTCGTGGGTCGGGTCGAAGCTGATGCTGACGAAGCGCACGTTCGACGCGAGGTCCGGATCGGCGACGATGCGGTCGCGCAGCGAGCTCATCAGGCCGAACGCGAACGGGCAGCCGAGCGGGTCGGTGCAGTGCGTATAGAAGAACGTGAGCAGCGTCAGCTTGCCGTGCGTCAGCGCCGCCAGCCGGCGCGGATGGCCCGCCGAATCCAGCAGCTCGGCGTCGGGGCAGGCCTGTATGCGTTGCAGCGCATACGTGCCGGCCGGCGTTGGCACGAACTGCATTTGCGGCGCGCGCGGCACTGCGGGATCGGCCGCGGCCAGCGCGGCGGCGCCCTGCAGCAGCGCCGCCGCGCACAACGCGGCGCTGCAGCAGACCCTGGCGTTGCTCACCAGGCCGGCGCGCTCAGTATGCGGACGCTGGTGCCGCGGTGTCATCGGTCCGGGCAACCCCCGAGGGACGCGCGGTGAACTTCATGTGGTGCGCCCGTCCCAGCTTTTCCTTCGCGAAATCGACTTCGAACGCGGGCTTCAGCTCCTTGCCGTCCCAGTTGAACGCGCGCAGGAATTGCTCGTTGTCGGCGCCGGCCTTGTCCCAGTGCTCCAGCAGGCTCGAGGTGATGTAAACGCGCTTGCCGTCCCACGACTGGCTGATCATGTTCACCTG
>DATBCD010000087.1:0-6050 GCA_036270655.1 Burkholderiaceae bacterium | reverse complement strand
GCGTTGCTTCGTCGGCCAGCTCGTTGAGGGTGCGGGCGCGGTCTTTTAGAAGGGCGACGATCGACTCCAGGCGGGGACCCTCTCCCCCACCCCTCTCCCGCGGAGCGGGAGAGGGGCGTTCGGGCGTTGCGCTCGCACCGGGGGTCACATTTGTCAGGCGCTGGTCGAGCAGCGGGGCGACCATGGCGGCCAGGCGGGCTGGGGCGGATTGCTTCATGTATTCGCCGTTCAGCCATAGGAGCTTGTTGATGTCGTACTGGGCCGGCGCTCGGTTTACGTGGTCCAGGTCGAACCAGGTGACCAGCTGCTCGCGCGAGAATTTCTCGACGTCGCCGTGGCTCCAGCCCAGGCGGGCCAGGTAGTTGAAGAGGGCCTCGGGCAGGAAGCCGTCGTCGCGGTATTGCAGCACGCTGACGGCGCCGTGGCGCTTGGAGAGCTTCTGGCCGTCCGGGCCCAGGATCATCGGCAGGTGGCCGAACTTCGGCAGCGCGGCGTTCTCGCCCAGGATGGCGCGGTAGATGTTGATCTGGCGTGGCGTGTTGTTCACGTGGTCGTCGCCGCGTAGCACGTGCGTGATTCTCATGTCGATGTCGTCGACCACCACCGCGAAGTTGTAGGTCGGCACGCCATCGCCGCGCGCGATCACCAGGTCGTCGAGCTCCGTGTTGGAAATGCTGATCGGCCCCTTGACCAGGTCGTTCCAGGACACCATGCCCAGATCCGGATTCCGAAAGCGCGTCACCGGCACCACGCCGGCGGGAACCGGCCGGCCTGATGCGCGCTCCGGGCGCCAGCGGCCGTCGTAGCGCGGCTTTTCGCCGCGCGCGGTCTGCTCGTGGCGCAGCTGCTCCAGCTCTTCGCGGCTGGCGTAGCAGCGGTACGCCTTGCCCTGGGCCATCAGCTGCTCGATCACCTCGGCGTAGCGCGCAAGGCGCGCCGTCTGGCGGATCGGGCCTTCGTCGTAGTCGAGCTGCAGCCACTCCATGCTCTCGAGAATGGCCTGCACGTTCTGCTCGGTGTTGCGCTCCAGGTCCGTGTCCTCGATGCGCAGGATGAACTGGCCGCCGTGGCGGCGCGCGAAGGCCCAGCAGAACAGGGCCGTGCGCGCGGTCCCCAGGTGCAGCATCCCGGTGGGGCTGGGGGCAATGCGGGTGCGGACGGTGTCGTTCATCCTCGCTCGGCGGTGCGCGACGGGACCCGCCCTGCCAGCGTCGGCCGGCAGTGGCGGGCCATCACTGTTCGGGAACGCGGGCGATCCGCAGCAGATTCGTGGTGCCGGATTTTCCGAACGGTACGCCGGCCGCGATCACGACGTAATCGCCCGGCGCCGCGAAGCCTTCGCGCAGCGCCGCGTTACACGCCAGGTCCGTCATCGAATTGACGTCGGTCACCTCGATCGACTGCACCGAATGCAGGCCCCAGACCAGGCACAGCCGGGCGGCGGTCTGCGGGCTCGGGGTCAGCGACAAAATGGGCGCTTCGGGCCGCTCGCGCGCGGCGCGCATCGCCGAAAAGCCGGACGACGTATACGTGATGGTGGCCCTGGCCGACACGATGTGCGCGGTCTGGCGCAGCGCCGCGCACACGGCGTCGGCGGCATTGGGGCGCGCGGCCTCGTGGTTGGCATCGAGCAGCATCCGGTAGTGGGCGTCGGCCTCGACCTCGCGGATGATCCGGTCCATCATCGTGACCGCCTCGACCGGGTACTTGCCGCTGGCCGATTCGGCCGACAGCATCACGGCGTCCACGCCCTGGAAGATCGCGCTGGCCACATCGGACGCCTCGGCGCGGGTCGGGACCGGATTGGTCGTCATCGACTCGAGCATTTGGGTGGCGACGATCACCGGCTTGCCCTCGCGGCGGCAGGTGCGCACGATGGTCCGCTGCAAGATGGGCACGCGCTCGGGCGGCAGCTCCACGCCGAGGTCGCCGCGCGCCACCATGATCGCGTCCGAACGCTGCACGATCGCATCCAGGCGGTCGATCGCGGCCGGCTTTTCCAGCTTGGACAGCACCATCGCCCGGTTGCCGATGATCTTGCGGGCCTCTTCGACGTCCTCCGGGCGCTGCACGAACGACAGTGCCACCCAGTCCACGCCCATCTCGAGCGCGAAGCGCAGGTCCGCGTGGTCCTTCTCGGTCAGCGGCGAAATCGGCAGCACCACGCCCGGCACGTTGACCCCTTTGCGGTCGCTCAGGCGGCCGCCCACCATCACGCGCGTGATCGCGTGGTCGTGGCCGAACGACTCCACTTTCAGCTGCAGCCGGCCGTCATCGAGCAGCAATGTGGCGCCGCGCTCGAGCGCCGCGAAAATTTCGGGGTGCGGCAGGTTGACCCGGCGCGCATCGCCTTCGGCCGGGCTCAGGTCCAGCCGGAACGCCTCGCCCGCCTCCAGCTGCACCGCGCCGCCGGCAAAGCGGCCGACCCGCAGCTTCGGTCCCTGCAGGTCGGCCATGATGCCAACCGGGCGGCCGAACTCGCGCCCGATCCGGCGGGTCGTTTCGCACCGCGCCTTGTGCTCGTCGGCCGTGCCATGGCTGAAATTCAGGCGGAACACGTCGACGCCCGCCACGAACAGCGCGCGGATCGCCTCTTCGGTGGCGGTCGCCGGCCCGAGCGTCGCGACGATCTTCGCATTGCGATTTCTACGCATCGGATCTTTGCCCGCCAGAAACATACAGTTTATCCGGCATGCGGCACAATACCCGCCCGATGGCCTATCAGATCCGCGAGGTCTTTTACACGCTGCAGGGTGAGGGCGCCCAGTGGGGGCGGCCCGCGGTGTTCTGCCGTTTTGCCGGCTGCAACCTGTGGAGCGGACGCGAGGCCGATCGCGCCGGGGCGGTGTGCCGCTTCTGTGACACGCAATTCGTCGGCACCGACGGCCCGGGCGGCGGGCGCTTCGAATCGGCCCGGGCGCTGGCCGAGCACGTCGAGTCGTTGTGGCCGGCCGGCGAGGCGCGCCACCGCTTCACGGTGCTCACCGGCGGCGAGCCGCTGCTGCAGGTGGATGCGGCGCTGACCGCCGAGCTGCACCAGCGCGGCTTTCAGATCGCGGTCGAGACCAACGGTACGCACAAGGCGCCGCATGGGCTGGACTGGGTCTGCGTCAGTCCCAAGGCCGGCGCCGATTGGGTGCTGCGCCATGGCGACGAGCTCAAGCTGATCTACCCGCAGCCAGGACTGATGCCGGAGGACGTCGTGCGCGAAGGGGCCGACTTCCGGCACTGGTGGCTGCAGCCGATGGACGGCCCCGATGTGGCCGAGAACACGCGGCGCGCCGTGCAGCACTGCCTGAGTCAGCCGCGCTGGCGGCTGAGCCTGCAGACGCATAAGTGGATCGGCATCGCATGAAGGCCGCTCCGGCGCGCCGAGCGCGGCGATGACGGCACTGGACCCGCCCAAAGGTTTGGTACCCACCGCGCGGCCGGCCCCCGCGGAGCGGATGCCGCCCGAATTCAAGCCGCTTGCGGCCGACGCCAGCCCCGAAGAAAAGGACCGGCACTGGTACGAGACCACGTACCAGGGCGACCGCGTCCCGCAGCTGACCGTGCGCGCGGTGCTCACGGGCGCCGTGATCGGCATGCTGATGTCGGTGGGCAACCTGTATGCCGTGCTGAAGGTCGGCATCTCCTTCGGCGTGGCGATCACCTCGGTCGTGCTGTCCTATCTGGCCTGGAGCGGTCTGCGCGCAGCCTCGGGCTGGCGCCTGGGACAGATGTCGGTGCTGGAAAGCAACTGCATGCAGACGACCGCCTCGGCGGCCGGCTACACGTGCGCCTCCACGCTGACGGTGACCTTTGCCGCGCTGCTGATCCTGGATCCCGAGCACCATCACCAGCCGTGGTGGGTGGTTGCGATTTTCACGTTCGCCACCGCCACCATGGGGGTGCTGCTGGCCATCCCGATGAAGCGCCTGCTGATCAACCAGGAGCAGCTGCCGTTTCCCACCGGCACCGCCGCGGCGGCCACGCTGCGCAGCCTGTACGGTCGCAGCAGCGAGGCGCTGAACAAGGCCTACGCGATGGTGATCGCGCTCGCCGGCGGGATCTTGACCGGCGTGCTGACCACCGCCGAGGATCAGTTCGTCGCGCTGGGCCGCTTCTTCCAATGGATGCGGGTGAACCTGGTCGACGTGCAAATCGGCAACCAGGTGCCGGCCCAGGGGTTTGCGCTGATCGGCGGCAAGCCGGCGGTCGGCTTCGGGTTCGACCCGGGTGTGATGCTGATCGGCGCCGGCATGATCGTCGGGCCGCGGGTGTCGTTGTCGATGCTGGCCGCCTCGGCGGGCCTGTACTTTTTCCTGGCCCCCTGGCTGCAGGGCATCGATGCGGCGCACGCGGGGGCGGCCGGCTATGTGGCGTCGATCCCGCTGGCCGGAGGCGGTGCGCTGTACCACCCGCTGCGCTGGGCGCTGTGGGGCGGTGCTTCAGTGCTGACCTTCGCCAGCCTGACCACGCTGGCGCTGCAGTGGAGGATCATCGGCCGGGCTTTCACCACCATGCGTGCCGCGCGCACGCAGCGCTCGGCAGACGAGCTGGAAAGCGCGATGGCGGCGATCGAGGTGCCGGGTTCCTGGATGATCGCCGGCATGATTCCGATCACGATCGCGATGGTGGCGCTGCAGGTCGTCGCGTTCGGGGTTGCCTGGTGGGTCGGACTGATCGCGGTGGCCCTGTGCTTCGTGCTGTCGCTGGTGGTTTCGCGCGCCAACGGCGAAACCGACATCGCGCCGGTCGGCGCGATGGGCAAGATCATGCAGCTGCTGTTCGCGGTGATCTCGCCGCCCGGGGCGGTCGGCGTCCAGGCCAGCGTGATGCACAACGTGATGTCGGCCGGCATCGCGGCCAACAGCGCCGGGGCCTCGGCCGAGCTGCTGTCGGATCTGAAGACCGGCTACCTGCTCGGGGCCAACCCGCGCCAGCAGTTTCTGGCGCAGGTGGCCGGGGTGTTCTTCGGCACGCTGGCCGTCGTGCCGGCCTGGTACCTGATGGTGCCGAACATGGCCGCGCTGGAAAAGTACCCGGCGCCGGCGGCCCAGATCTGGGTCGCGGTGGCGCGCGCGCTGACCGGCGGCTTGAGTCACCTGCCGTCGTCGATCCTGTACGCGGTGCTGATCGGCGCGGCCGTGGGGGTGCTGCTGCCGGTATTCGAGAAAGCGGTTCCTCGGGCGCGCGGTTACCTGCCGTCGGTCACCGGATTGGGACTGGGCTGGGTCGTTCCGTTCAGCGTGCCGTTGTCGTTTGCGATCGGCGCGGTCATCGTCTGGGGCTGGGGGCGCTTGTCGGCCAGGAGTCAGCAGAGCTATAGCCTCCCGGTTGCGTCGGGGTTGATCGCCGGGGAGTCGATGGTGAAGGCGATACTGGCGATGCTGGCGACTGCGATCGGGTTGGTGCGCTAACACCCCCTCCCCACCCGTCTCCCGCAGAGGGGAGTTAGAGCTCGCTTGTGCTGGGGGGAGTTGGGAAGTCAGGTGTCACTGTCGATGCGCACGGTGCGCGGCGTGCCGCGCACGAACACGACGGTAAAGGTCAGCTGCGGGACCGAGGTGGCGCGGAATCCCAGCTCGAAGCGCGCTTCGGCCAGCGGGCGTGGCGGCAGGTGGATCGAGGCCAGCACGAGGTCCTCGACGCTTACCGTGTACTGGGTGTGCAGCGTCCGCAGTCGTTCGTTGATCAGCGGCGCGCACAGCATCGCGTCCTGCACCTGCAGGCGGCGAAACGCCGTCACGCAGGCGACCTGGTCGGAGCCCGGCAGATCGTCGCCCTCGACTTCGCACACGATCCGAAGCGGAAAGCGGCTGTCAGGCATCCGCTGCTCGCCACGCCAGAATGACGGGCGACCCTGCGGCATGCGGGCAAATTCGAGGCGGCCCAGCATCGGCGAGTCGTAGACCTCGCCCGATGAGCGCAGCGCGCGGACCGGTTCCACGGCGGCGAGCCGTGGTTGCAGCGACAGCGGGTCGACATCGCTTGCGGGCGGGGCCGCTTCAGCGTCGTACATCGAACGTTCCCAGGTCGGCCTTCAACTCGCGCGCGACGCGCTCGCG
>DATBCD010000086.1:0-7855 GCA_036270655.1 Burkholderiaceae bacterium | reverse complement strand
CCTCTATAGCGTTCTGGGCGGTCTCGGCTGGGTCGGAATCTTCACCGGCGGGGGGTACTTCTTCGGCAGCCAGCCGCTGGTGCGCGATCACCTGGGGGTGGTGCTGATCGTGGGCTTGCTCGCCGCAGCGGCCGGGCCGGTGCTGGCCGCAACCGCCTGGCGCCTTTTGACCACGCGCGTCAGGCCGTTGCGCGACTCGTTGCAGGACGGTCAGCCCACCGGGTCGCGGGTGGGGGGCGGATTGCGCTCGAAGTAGCGCTGGATGCCGTTGAAAATGGCCTGCGCCAGCTGCCGCTGGTAGGCCTCGTCGCGCAGGCGCAGCTCTTCATCCGGGTTGCTGATGAAGGCCGTCTCTACCAGGATCGAAGGGATGTCGGGTGCCTTGAGCACGGCGAATCCGGCCTGCTCGACGCGCGCACGGTGCAAGCGGTTCACGTGCTCCAGCTCGTGCAGCACCGCGCCCCCGAAGCGCAGGCTCTGGCTGATCTGCTCCGAGGTGAGCAGGTCCAGCGCCACGCTTGCAACGCGCGGATCGTACTTGGCCAGATTCACGCCCCCGATCAGGTCCGATTCGTTCTCGTGGCGCGCCAGCGCCGCTGCCGCGGCGCTGCTGGCGCCGTGCTCGGACAGGGCAAAGACCGTGGAGCCGCGCGCGTCGGAGCGTACCCAGGCGTCGGCATGGATCGACACGAAAAGGTCCGCATGCACCTGCTGCGCCTTCTGCACCCGATCGGCCAGCGCAACGAAGTAATCGCCCTCGCGCGTCAGCAGCACGCGCATCTTGGAGTCGCTTGCGACCAGCGAGGCGAGCCGCTTGGCCACTGCCAGCGTGACCGCTTTTTCGTGCGTGCCGCGCCGGCCGGTTGCGCCCGGATCCTCCCCGCCGTGGCCGGCGTCAATTGCCACCGTGATCAGGCGGCGCACGGCGCCCGCGCTCGGGCGAGGCTGCTGGCCTGAGGCCGGCGGCTGCGCCGCGCGCTGCGCGCGCTCGATCTCGCGACCCATGGCCGCCTCATCGGCCGGCGACGATGCGGCGGCCGCGGGCGCCTCGGCCGGCGCCTGTGCGACTGCCGCGGGCGGCTCGGCCGGCACCGGCGCAAGCGCCGCGGGCGCCTCGCCCGGTTCGGGCGCGGGCTGCTCGGGCGCGGTCGATGACCGGATCAGCCCCAGGAGGGGATCGTTCGAGTCGGTCGGATACAGGTCGAACAGCAGCCGGTAGCGGTACGGGCCGACCGGATCGAGCTGGTACAGCTGCGGAGCCACGTCGCCTTTGAGCTCGATCACCAGACGCACCACGTCCGGACGGTTCTGCGCGATTCGCACGCGCGCGATGTACGGATCGTTGGCGTCGATCTTGCCGACCAGCTCCTTCAGTTGCGAGGTCAGCGCGATGCCCTGAAGGTCGACCACCAGGCGCAGCGGCGGCGCATCGCGCAGCATGAAGTGGCTGAACTTCAGCGGCTCGTCGTGCTCCAGCGTCACCCGGCTGTAATCGGGCCCGGGCCATACGCGCACCGCGAGCAGGCTCGCCGCGCGCGCCGCCCGCGTGGTGACCAGCGCCAGGACCGCAGTGGCCGCCGCGCCCTTCAGCAGGCGCCGCCTTGGCTCGCTTGCCATGCCCGGTCTGTCTCCTGCAAACAATCCCGACCGATCTGCGTCAGCGCATCGACCGTCGCAATGCGCCCCGAATCGGCGATCTGGATCCCGATTTGCAGATCCACCCGCAACCCTGGTTCAACGGCCCGCTCGGGCCATTCGATTACACAGACCGAGCCCGGCGCGAAAAAGTCCCGAAAGCCCGATGCCGAAAAATCCTCGGCCTTAGAGAATCTATAGAAATCAAAGTGATAGAAGTTTAACCTCGAAACTGTATAAAGTTCAAGCAAAGAAAACGTCGGGCTGCGGACCGGGCCGGCAACGCCCAGGCGGCGCAGGGTGGCACGCACCAGCGCGGTCTTTCCCGCACCCAGCTCGCCGGACAATCCGATCACCAGGCCGTCGCGCAGGATTGCCTCGGTGCAGGCCTCGATTGCCTGCGCGATTGCCTCTCCCAGCCGCGTGGTTGCCGCCTCGTCGGCCAGCACGAAGCGCAAGGTGGTATATGTTCCGATCCTCCCGTCTCCCACGCCAGTGGGAGATGGACCGCGGGAGAGGGTCATCGATGAGCTCTTCGGCTTAAGTACCATGGAAGCCGTTACCGGCCGCCCCGAGCATACCGACGCCTCTGATGCCCCGATCGATGCGTCCGGGCTGCTGGCACGGATAAGAATCTGGGCCAACGAGCTCGGCTTTGCCGCCGTGGGGGTCAGCGACCTGGACGTGACCCAGCCGGCGCAGCGGCTGCGATCGTGGCTGGCGCGCGAATTTCACGGCCAGATGAACTACATGCAGCGGCACGAGGCGGTGCGCGCCGACCCGACCCGGTTGCTGCCGGGTGCGCGGCGCGCCCTGTGCGCGCGCATGGACTACCGGCCGCGCGCCGACGGCGACGACTGGATCGAGCGCGAATGGCGGCGGCTGGGCGAGGCGCAGGCCGCGGTGGTGTCGGTGTACGCGCGCGGCCGCGACTACCACAAGGTCGTTCGCGCGCGCTTGCACGCACTGGCCGCCCGCATCGGCGAAGAAGTGGCGGGCCTCGGATTTCGCGTGTGCGCCGACACCGCGCCGGTGTTCGAGGTCGAGCTGGCGCGCCGGGCGGCGCTGGGGTGGCGCGGCAAGCACACGCTGCTGCTGACGCGCGAGGCCGGCTCGATGTTCTTTCTGGGCGAGATCCTGACGGACCTGCCGCTGCCGCTGGATCAGCCGGCGCCCGAGCATTGCGGAAGCTGCACCCGCTGCATCGACGTGTGCCCCACGGGCGCGATCGTGGCGCCGTACGAGCTGGATGCCCGGCGCTGCATCTCGTACCTGACGATCGAGCACCCGGGCCCGATTCCCGAGGCGCTGCGTCCCGCGATCGGCAACCGCGTGTACGGGTGCGACGACTGCCAGCTGGTCTGCCCCTGGAACAAGTACGCGCAGCGCGCGCAACTGCCCGACTTCGACGTGCGCAACGGGCTGGACAGCGCGAGCCTGATCGAGCTGTTCGGCTGGAGCGAGGAGCAGTTCCGCCAGCGGCACGCCGGCTCGTCGATCCTGCGCATCGGCTACGCGCGCTGGCTGCGCAACCTGGCAGTGGCCCTGGGCAACGCGCCGGCTTCACCCGAGGCGCAGGCCGCGCTGCGCGCACGCGCGGATGACCCGTCGGAGCTGGTGCGCGAGCACGTGGCCTGGGCGCTGCGACGACAGCAAGGCAATACGCCCTAGGCAGGGGCGATGAGCTCGAACCCGACCTCTGAACCGATCAAGGTGCTGGGCGCGGCGGGGGCTGCGGCGACGCCTGGCGGGCTGACCAGCCGGGCTCTGCGCCGCGGGCGGCTGCTGCTCGCCTTGTTCACCGTCACGGTGTCGGCGCTGGTGGTGCTGGCCGTCTTCTGCATGGACGTGCTGTCGGCCGCGCGTGCCTACGTCGGCGGCGAGAGCCTGTGGTCCAAGGCGCAAAAGGACGGCGTCCGGTATCTGTTGCGCTATGCCGAGTCGCACGACGACAACGACTGGCGCCGCTATCAGCAAGCGATCCTGATTCCGCTGGGCGACCGCGTGGCGCGCGAAGAGCTCGAAAAGCCGCAGCCCGATCTGGCGGCAGTGCACGGCGGCCTCGAGGACGGCGGCATCCATCCCGACGACATACCCCGGGCCATTCGGCTCTTTCGCTGGTTCCGTCACGTCGAATTCCTGGATCGCGCGATCGGCATCTGGGCCGAGGGCGATCGCCTGGTGGCCGAGCTCAACGGGGTGGCCGAGGAGCTGCAAGCGATGGTCGTGGCCGGCTCCGACCCGAGCGCCATGCGTCCGCTGCTGACTCGCATCGAACAGCTCGATCAGCGCCTGACCCCGCTCGAAGTGCATTTCTCCGAGACGCTCGGCGAGGCGTCGCGGCAGACCCAGGCGCTGTTGACGATCGTGGTCACCGCGATCGGTGCGCTGCTGATCGGCTTTGCGGCCCTGTTCGTGCGCCGGGTGGCGCACGACGCGAGCCGCTACGAGCACGCGATTCGCGAGAGCGAAGGGCGCTACGAGCGGGCACTGCTGGGAAGCGGCGACGGCATCTGGGATTGGGATCTGGCGAGCAACGAGATATACGTGTCGCCGCGCTTCGAGGCCATGCTCGGCTACCCGCAAGGCGCGCTGCCCCGAACGGTGCAGGCGCTGAAGGCCCTGGTTCATCCGGACGATCGCGCGCAGGCGCGAGATGCGGCGTCGGCGCATCTGAAGGGCAGGGAACCCTACGACGTCGAGTTGCGGTTGCGCACAGGTGCCGGCGACTGGCGCTGGTTCCAATCGCGCGCACAGCTGACCAGCGACCCGCTGGGCCGCACGCTGCGCGTGGCCGGGACGATCGTCGACGTGACCGAACGGCGCCTGGCGCAGGAGGCGCTGCGCGAAGCCAACGAGCAACTGGAGCAGCGGGTCGCGGAGCGCACGCGCGAACTGACGCAGGCCAACGCCCGGCTGGTACAGCTCGATCGGCTCAAATCCGAGTTCCTCGCGACCATGAGTCACGAGTTGCGCACACCCCTGAATGGGATCCTTGGTCTCAGCGGTCTGCTGCGCGATGGAAGGAGCGGGCCGCTCAATGACGAGCAGAAGCGGCAGCTTGGATTGGTGCACAGCTCAGGGCGGCAGTTGCTTGAGATGATCGATGACGTGTTATACGTGTCGAGCATCGAAGCCGGGCAAATCGTTCTGCAACCCGTGCGATTCGATTTCGCGCAGCTGCTGGTGCAGCTGGCTGCCCTAATGCATCCGATTGCGCAGGCCAAGCAACTCGCATTCGTGTGCGAGGCGCGATCGGCCGAGCTGCCGGTATACGTCGACCGCAGCAAGTGCTTCCGTGTGCTGCGCAACCTTGCCGACAACGCGTTGAAATTCACCGACGCCGGCGAGGTCCGGATTGCGGCAGGTTTCGATGGAGGCGACCTGCTGGTGACGATTTCGGACACCGGGATCGGGATCGCCCCCGAGCAACAGCCGGCGATTTTCGAAGCATTCCGGCAGCTCGACGGCAGCCTGCGGCGTGCCCATGGCGGCATCGGCCTGGGTCTTTATCTGTGCCGCAAGCTGCTGGACATGATGGGAGGCCGGATCGACGTCGAAAGCACGCCGGGGGCCGGCTCCCGCTTCAGCATCAGGTTGCCGGCCGGTTCAGCCGCGCAGTAAACCAGAATGTGCTGCCCTGGCCCGGTGAGCTGCGCAGGCCAACCTCCCCGCCCATCAACTTAGCCAGGCGCTTGGTGATCGCCAGACCGAGCCCCGTGCCGCCAGGGCTTTGATTCAGCGGGCTGTGCACCTGCTCGAAGGCGACGAACAGCCGATCGAGGGCTTCGGGCGCGATCCCGATGCCGGTGTCCTGCACTTCGAAGCGCACCAGGACGCTGCGGTCGGTTTCGCTGATCCGGCGCGCCCGCAGGCAGATGGTTCCCCGCCGGGTGAACTTCATCGCGTTGGTGCCGTAATTGAGCAGCGCCTGCTTCAACCGGGTGGCATCGCCCAGCAGCGGCCCAGCGAACGCATCGATCGACACCCGCAGCTGCACCGCGTTGTTCTGCAGGCGGGCGCCCAGCATCCAGGCCACCGACTCGACCAGGGCGGGCACATCGACAGGCTCCTGGCGCAAAGTGAGCTTGCCCGCCTCGATCTTGGACAGATCCAGGATGTCGTTGACGACGTTGAGCAGGTGCGTCCACGCCTGCTCCAACTTATCGAGCCACTCGGCCTGCCGGGCCGTGACCCCCTCGCGCCGGATCAGGTAAGCCAGCCCGGCGAGCGCCCCGAGCGGGGTGCGAATTTCGTGGCTCATGCTCGCCAGCAGCTCGCTCTTGGCGCGGCAGGCTGCCTCGGCCGCAAGCCGCGCCTGGTTCAGCTGGGCCGTGCGCTCATCGAGGTCCTCGGTGCCCGGGCGCGGCAGCCGCCGCGCCACGTGCCGCGCCACCAGGGCGCTCGCCAGCAGCATCGCGGCCACACCGATGCACGTCAGGGACGCTGTTTTCCATGCCTGGGCGGACAGTTGGTAGGAGGGAGCGCCGACTGCCACCAGGAAGCCGGTGGCGTCCGATTGCCGGTACGCGCCGAAGTAGTGGACTCCGTCCAGCCCGGTTGCCTCGCCGACACCCTCGCCGCCCAGCGAAACCAGTTTCAGAACGTCCGGCGATGCCTTGTGTCCGAGGGCGCGCTCGTAGCCCGGGATGCGGGCGATCACGATTCCGTCGCGGTCGACGACACCGCCGACCCAACCCGGCGGCAGTTTCTGCGCGGACAGGACGCGCGCCAGCCGATCGGCCCGCAGCACCATGCCCAGGTCATAAGCGACCCGGCCGTTGCGAACCACGGGCACTTGCACCGAGATCCGTCCGCGCCGAGGCCCGTCGTCGATCCGGTCGGTCACGAAAGGCTGGCCCGAAAGGAAGACCCGGCTGGCCGCCCCGGGGCCTGCGCCGCCGGCCAGAGTGGTTCCAAACCCGCCCGATGTATCGACGACCAGATGACCGTCCGCGTCGGTCAGGGTGATGCGCTCGCCGATGTGCGTCGCGTCCAGGACCCGCTTCGCGCGCTGATCAAACGCGTGCAAGTCGCCTCGATCCAGCTCACCGGCAGTGGCCAGTGCCTCGAGCGTGGTCTGGGCGCCCAGGGCCTCCCGATCGATCGTCTCCGACAGGGCGCGCGTGGTGTGCAGCATGCCTTGCTCCAGGTCCGTGCGCTCGCGGCGGTAGGACGTCCAGCCCGCGACGCTCAGGACCACCAGTCCCAGAAGCATTGCGGCGATAAAAAGCAGCTTGCTGAATCCCGCGCCTCGAGGAAGGCGGGAGGCCGGCTGCTGTGATGTGGGCATGACGCAAGCACTCATGGTCGCTTCTGTCTTCTTACAAGCCGATACGGGAAAACGAGGACCGCGACCGGGACACTGATCGGTCGAACGGGGGTCTTGGGCAATCCGGAGAGGCTGTAAATGTACAGGTAAATTTACGGTTGTCAACTCGCCTTGCGCGGAGTAATTTTTGGCCGATGAGGGCGCAGCGAAAGAAGAAAAACATAAGGCCCGCGCGGGCGCGCGTGCGGCGAGGCAACCAGCAGGACGCCGAAAAGCTCCGCGGCGATCTGCTGGACGCGGCCATGCAGCTGTTCGCAGTCGCGGGCCTGGAGGGAGTCTCCATGCGTGCGGTGGCTGCGCGGTGCGGGGTCTCGGCGATGACGCCGTACCGGTACTTCGGCGGCAAGGCCGAGTTGCTCCGCGGCCTGTGGCAGTTCGTGTTGCGATCCTTGTGCGATCGGATGGCTGAGGCGATCGAGGCGCAAAGCAGTGGACGGGGGCGGGTGAGGTCATCACTGGAAGCGTTCCTGAGCTACTACGAAGCCAACCCCGATCACTATCGGCTGCTCTACATGACCGAGCAGACGACCCAGCATCAGGAAAAATCGGGCCTGACGTCGGCGCCTGTGTACGCCGAGTTGCTCGGCCTGGTGCGCGGCGTGCTGGAAGACTTCGCAGGCGAGCTTGGCGCGGACACGACGCACGTGAAACTCGCCGCCGACATGCGCGTCGTGATGCAGATCGGCTACCTGCACGGCACCCTGGTCAACGTGCGCTACCCCTGGTCCGACCGCTCAGTCCTGCGCGCCGCTTACCTCGAACAAACGATCGCCGCGGTCGAGCGGTGTCTGTTGCACGGCCCGCCAAGGATCGACGCTGAGCACGGACGGGCGCCTGTGGGAGGAATCTCCCCTCTCCCGCTTGCGGGAGAGGGGCCGGGGGAGAGGG
>DATBCD010000085.1:0-20588 GCA_036270655.1 Burkholderiaceae bacterium | reverse complement strand
CCCTCTCCCTGACCCTCTCCCCCGTTCCCGGGGGAGAGGGGAAACTTAGTGGGCTGCCCTCTCACTCTCGGGGGGAGAGGGGAAATTTTAATGGGCTGCCCTCTCACTCTCGGGGGGAGAGGGGAAATTTTAGTGGGCTGCCCTCTCACTCTCGGGGGAGAGGGGAAATCTTGGGACGGCCCTGACCTCCGGTGGGGAGGGAAGTCGCGGGCTCACGGTGCGGCTGTGCGCCAGACTGGCGTCAGGCGCCATTCTTTCTGGATCGAATCGAGTACTGCTTCGTGCGCGGCGGCCTCCTCCTCGGTGGCCACGGCGATGATCAGGCGCGAGGCGTCGATCGGCGGGGCGTCGGCGGCCAGGCTGTACACGAGGTCGATCACCAGGCTGTCCTGGCCGCGTGTCATCGCCAGGTAGACCTCGGCCAGCAGGCCGGCGTCCAGCAGGGCCCCGTGCAGCGTGCGGTGGCGGTTGGAGACCCCGTAGCGCTCGCACAGCGCGTCCAGCGAATTGCGCTTGCCGGGATGCAGGTCGCGCGCCAGGCGCAGCGTGTCGGTCACCCTGGCGCAATGCTCGGAAAACGGCGGCAGGCCCAGCAGCGCGAGCTCGGTGTCCAGGAACGACAGGTCGAAGGGCGCGTTGTGGATGATCACCTCGGCGTCGCGCACGTACGCCAGCAGCTCCTCGGTCACGCCGGCAAAGCGCGGCTTGTCGGCCAGGAAGTCGTCGGTCAGGCCGTGCACCGCCAGCGCGCCGGCGTCGATCTCGCGCCCCGGGTTGACGTACCGGTGCAGCCGCCGCTCGGTCAGCCGGCGCCCGATCAGCTCGACGCCGCCGATCTCGATGATCCGGTGGCCGTCCTTGGCCTCCAGTCCCGTCGTTTCCGTGTCGAGCACGACCTGGCGCACCGCTTCAGCGTTCCCCGCCGCGCAGCAGCTCGTCGATGCCGAGGTTGGCCAGCGCATCGGCCCGCTCGTTGCCTTCGATGCCCACGTGCGCGGGAACCCAGCGCCACTCGATCCGATGGGGCGCCGCCAGCTCGGCCAGGCGCTGCCACAGATCCTGGTTCTTGACCGGCTTGCGGCCAGCCGTCTTCCAGCCGCGCTTCTGCCACTGCGCAAGCCACTCGGTGATGCCCAGTTTCACGTACTGCGAGTCCGTGTGGATCACGACATCGCTGGGCTGCTTCAGGGCCGCCAGCGCCTCGATCACCGCGGTCAGCTCCATCCGGTTGTTGGTGGTCTCGAGGGCGCCGCCATGCAGCTCGCGGCTGTGCGAGCCGCTGCGCAACAGCGCGCCCCAGCCGCCGGGCCCGGGATTGCCGCGGCAGGCGCCGTCGGTCCAGATTTCGATCGTCGCCGGCTGGCTCACCGGCGCCGCGCCGTGCGCGGCCGGTTCGATGAGCCGGATCGATCGGGCATGTCTCACCCGTGCGCCGTGTCGCCGGCGGTGTCGTTGGCGGCATCGCTGCCTTCGACGATCCGCACGGTGAAGGCGACCGGGGAGCGAGGTGTCGCGGCCGGGGCGAGCGTGACGCGGCGCTCTTCCTTGCGCTTCCAGACCGGGCCGATCAGCCGCATGCCGCGCACCCGCTTGACCGCGGTCAGCAGGTACACGCTGCCGAACACCGGCCACCAGCGGTCGCCGGCAGCCTCCATGAACGACCAGCGCGCAAGCCACCGCTCGCTGCCGGCCCACGGCGCGTAGCACCCGAAGCGGCCGCGGTTGGCTTCGAACGACAGCAGCTTGAGCCAGTCCTTGATCCGCGGCAGCGAAATGAACTGCTCGTCGCTCGGCAGATAGGGCCCGGCGCCGGCACGGGTCAGTGCCTGGCGCAGGCCCCACAGGCTGGCCGGGTTGAACCCGGTGATGATCACCTGGCCCTCCGGCACCAGCACCCGATCGACCTCGCGCAGCACCTGGTGAGGCTCCTGCGCGAACTCCAGGGTGTGCGGCATCACGACCAGGTCGATCGACTGGGCCGCGAACGGCAGCTCCTCGAAGCGCGTGATCACCGCGACGCGGCGCCGGCCCGGCTGGGAGGACCCGTTGCCCGCCGCCGCGCTTTCGTCGACCAGCCGGTCGGACGCGCACAGCCGCAGCGGCATGCGGTTCTCCGACAGCGTGTCGATCTCCGGAACTCCGAGCTGGACCGCGTGGTAGCCGAAGATATCGGCCACCGCGCGGTCCAGGTGCGCCTGCTCCCACCGCAACACGTAACGGCCCGGCGGCGACGCCAGGAACTCGGAAAGGGTCAAGCTAGACTGCATCTCGTGGTCCAAATCACCCCCCTGCCCGCGTTCCAGGACAACTACATCTGGATGCTGGCGCACAACGGCAACGCGGTCGTGGTCGACCCCGGCGACGCCGCTCCGGTGCACGCCGCATTAAGCCGGCACGGGCTGACACTGACGGACATTCTAGCGACTCATCATCATGCCGATCATGTCGGGGGGGTGGCCGAGCTGGCCGACGCCTACCAGGCCCGGGTATGGGGGCCGGCGCGCGAGTCGATCCCCAGGCGCCAGGTGGCGCTGCGCGAAGGCGACCGGGTCGAGGTGATGGGCCAGGAGTTCTCGGTGATCGACATCCCCGGCCACACGCTCGGGCACATCGCGCTGCATGCGCCGCGGCTCGGCGTGCTGTTCTGCGGGGACACGCTGTTCGCGTGCGGCTGTGGACGCCTGTTCGAAGGCACGCCCGCGCAGATGGTCGAATCGCTGGGGAAACTGGCGCAGCTTCCGGATCCGACGCTCGTGTACTGCGGGCACGAGTACACGCTGTCCAACATCCGATTCGCTCGCGCGGTGGAGCCCGACAACGCCGATCTGGTCGCGCGCCAGCAGGTGGCCGAGCAACAGCGCGCGCACGGCGAGCCGACCCTGCCTTCGACGATCGCGCTGGAGCAGGCCACCAATCCGTTCCTGCGCTGGTGCGAGCCCGCCGTGCGGGCTGCCGCCGAGGCGCACGCGCCGGGCGCAGGCTCCGATCCGGTTTCCACGTTTGCCGCAATTCGGGCCTGGAAGAACCAATTCTGAGGTAAGACCAGAGCGTTAATGTGGTCTAAGCAATTACCGGGAATCCGACCGGCGGTTAAGCCAACAGGACGAAGGTAATAGTGGGTCAATTCCGAGGTGTGTGCTGGTTGCGCACCCCTGGGCGGCCACATACACTCGACGCGTGGTCTGTCAAATGACAGCCGGTCGAGGGCTTGATGACAATGGCACGACGGCATTTTGCAATCGTGTGCGCGGGCGCGCTGTGCTTGGCTGCCAACGCCTGGAGCATGGATCTGGCGCCCGTTGCGGACGCCCGCCCCAGCGCGTCCACACCGGCCCCGGCTTTGCCGGAAGCGGTCGTCGCGCCGGCCAACGCCGCCCCGACCACCGCACCCGTTGGCCCCGAGGTCGGCCCGCCAGCGCCTGAGAGCGCGTCCGCGAGCGTGACCACGACCCCCGCGCCGGAAGGCGCGCCGGGGCCCGTGAGTGCGACGCCAGCCCCCGCAGACCCATCGCCCGCCGCGCAGGCGCCCGCACCCGAACCCGTTTCGCCCGCCGCGAGCGCACCGGCATCCGTGACGGCGTCACCCGCCGCAGCGGTGCCGGCCGCTGACGCGGCAGCCCCCGCCGCCGCGGCGCCAACCGCGGACACGCCCGCGCAGCAGACCGCTTCGTCGCCCCCGGCCGCACCGGCCGCTGATGCGGTCCCGCCCCAGCAGGCTGCCGAGGCGGCGATCGCGCCCAAGGGCGACTTGTGGGAGCGCATCCGCAAGGGCTTCGGGATGCCGGATCTGACCAGCAAGAAGGCGGCCAACAGCACGCACTGGTACGCCGGCCAGCCCGACTACGTCGGCCGCATGTCCGGACGGGCCAGTTTGTACCTGTACTACATCGTGCAGGAAATCGAAAAGCGGGGGCTGCCGACCGAGCTGGCGCTGCTTCCGTTCGTCGAAAGCGCGATGCAGCCGCAGGCCGTCTCGAGCGCGCAGGCGGCCGGGCTGTGGCAGTTCATTCCGTCCACCGGAAAGCTGTACTCGCTCGAGCAGAACCTGTGGAAGGACGAGCGCCTCGGGGTGGTCGAATCGACGCGCGCCGCGCTCGACTACCTGGAGAAGCTGCACGCGGAGTTCGGCAGCTGGTACCTGGCGCTGGCCGCCTACAACTACGGCGAGGCCGGCGTCGAAAGGGCTCTGGCCTACAACCGCAGCCGGCACAAGCCGCTGAACTACGAGAGCCTGCGGCTGCCGCGCGAGACTCAGAACTACGTGCCCAAGCTGCAGGCCATCAAGAACATCGTGTCCGACCCGCAACGCTACGGCATCGAGCTGCCCGCCATCCGCGACGAGCCCTACTTCGTCACCATCAGCGGCTCGCGTGACATCGACGTGACCACCGCGGCGCAACTGGCGGAGATGCCGATCGAGGATTTCCAGGCCCTGAACCCGGCCTTCAATCGACCCCTGATCGTCGGCGCGATGGCGCCCACGATCCTGCTGCCGGCCGACCGCGGCGAGAGGTTCAGCGCCAACATGGCCGCCTGGCAGGCGACCGGACAGCCGCTGGCCAGCTGGAGTGCCTACCGGCTCAAGAGCGGTGAAACGCTGGCCGCCGTGGCCCTGCGGGTCGGCGTCACCGAGGCCGCCTTGCGCACCGCCAACCATGTGCCGCCGCGCTACGTGGCCGCGTCCGGGTCGACCATCCTGATCCCGCGCGACGAGACGATGGGCGAGGACGTGTCCAGCGAGATGCTGGACGGGTCGGTCGCCCTGGTGCCGGAGAAGGCCGGGCTGCGCAAGATCACCGTGCGCGTGCGCCGCGGCGATTCGCTGGCGTCGATCGCGCGCCGCTGGCACGTGACCCAGGACGAGATCATCGCCTGGAACGACCTGCGCTCGCCCAGCGTGTTCGCGGGCCAGCGCCTGAGCCTGACCGTGGCTTCCTCCTCCTCGTCCGGCGCCCACAAGAAACCGGCCCGCGGCACGCACCACTCCGAGAACCAGACCACCACGCTGGCCCGCGCCGCCCCGACCGCGCGCTGATGGCTTTCCTGTCCGACAAACGCATCCTGGTCACCGGGGTGCTCTCCAATCGCTCGATCGCCTATGGGATCGCGCGCGCCTGCCGGCGCGAAGGCGCGGAGCTCGCCTTCACTTACGCGGGGGAGCGTTTCAAGGACCGCGTCGGCGAGCTCGCGCGCGAGTTCGGCTCGGAGCTGACGTTCGAGTGCGACGTGGCGGTCGATGCCCAGATCGAAGCCACGTTCCAGGGCCTGGCGCGGCACTGGGACGGCCTGGACGGGCTGGTGCACGCGATCGGCTTTGCTCCGCGCGAGGCGATCGCCGGCGACTTCCTGGACGGCCTGTCGCGCGAGGCATTCCGCATCGCCCACGACATTTCGGCCTACAGCTTCCCGGCGCTGGCCAAGGCGGCGCTGCCGCTGATGCAGGGCCGGCGCGGCGCTCTGCTCACCCTGACCTACCTGGGCTCGGAGCGGGTGGTGCCGAACTACAACACGATGGGGCCGGCCAAGGCGTCGCTGGAGGCCTCGGTGCGCTACCTGGCGGCCAGCCTCGGGCCGAAGGGCATCCGGGTCAACGGGATCTCGGCCGGGCCGATCCGCACGCTGGCGGCCTCCGGCATCAAGGACTTCGGCCGCATCCTGCAGTTCGTCGAGCAAAACGCCCCGCTACGGCGCAATGTGACGATCGACGATGTCGGCAACGTCGCCGCTTTCCTGCTGTCGGATCTGGCGGCCGGGATCACGGGCGAGATCACGTTCGTCGACGCGGGGTTCAACGCGGTGTCGGCGGGCATCATCGGCTGACGCGACGGCCCTCTCCCCCGGCCCCTCTCCCGCAAGCGGGAGAGGGGAGAAACTCTCCCGCCGGGGGGAGAGATTCTGTTCCTCTCCGACGGGTGGAAGGGGGAGAAAATCTGTTCCTCTCCCGCGGGCGGGAGGGGGTGACAACACTGCCGTGGACACGTCGCGTGAGTAAGCGTCACGCTCATGGATAATTGCGCGGCATGAACGCCCCCGAATCGCCACCGCCCGCGCAGCGGCCGCGCTCGCTGTTTCGCCAGGAAGCGATCGACGCCCAGCGGGAAAAGCTGCTGGGCGAGCTGTCAATGGCGCGGCCCGTTCCGCTGTGGGTCTTCACGCTGCTAGCGGTCTCGTTTGCCACCGTGTTCGTCGTGTTCGCGTTCGTCGGCGAGTACACCCGGCGCGAGCGGGTCGAGGGCTTCCTGGTGGGCGACGCCGGAGCGGCCCGGATCTTCACGTCCGACCCGGGCATCGTCACCCAGCTGCTGGTCAAGGAGGGCGACGAGGTCGAGCCGGGCAGTCCGATCGCGCGCATCAAGCTCGAGCACAGCCAGTCCGGCGGCGGCAGCACGTCCGAGCAGGTCGAGCAGCAACTGCTGAACCGCAGGCGCGGGATCGAAAGCGAGCAGACGCAGGCGCAGATGATCGGACAGCAGCAGCTGGTGCAGCAACGCAAGCGCATCGACGACCTGCTCAAGGAGCAGGAGCAGGCCAAGGCCGAGGTGCAGGTGCAGCAGCAGCGGGTCGCGTCGGCCGAGCAGGAGCTGCACCGCTTCGAGAAGCTGGCCAAGGACGGGTTCGCCTCCGAAGCGATGGTGCGCGAGCACCGCAACGACATGCTGGACCAGAAATCGAAGCAGGAAAACCTCAACCGCGCGCAATCGACCGCCGAGCGCGAGCTGCGCAGCGCGCAGGCCGAGCTGCCGCTGATCGAGATGCGCACGCGCAACGACGTCCAGCGCCTCGAGCAGCAAAAAGGCGAGATCCAGCAGGAGCTGCTGCAGAACAAGGCCAAGCAGGAGATCGTGATCAACGCGCCGATCGGCGGGGTGGTCACCAACATCGTGCCCAGCCAGGGCGACTCGGTCGCGGCCAACGCGCTGCTGGCCACGGTGCTGCCCAGCGGCACGCAGCTGCACGCGCAGCTGCTGGTGCCGACCCGCGCGATCGGCTTCATCGCGGCGGGCAACCGCGTGGTGCTGCGCTACGACGCCTTCCCGTTCCAGCGCTTCGGCCAGTACCGCGGCTCGGTGGCGAGCGTGGGGCGCATGGTGTGGTCCCCGGGCGAGAAGATCGGGCCGCTGACGGCGCGCGAGCCGGTGTACCGGATCGACGTGAAGCTGGACCGGCAGACCGTCAGCAACGGGGGGCGGGACTTTGCGCTGCGGCCAGGCATGCTGGCAAGCGCCGACATCCTGCTGGAGAAGCGCACCGTGTTCGAGTGGGTGTTCGAGCCGGTGCTGGCGCTGCGGGAGCGGCTGCGATGATCGAGCCGCCATGTTGAATCCGTTCAAGCGGCGCGTCCCGCTGATCCTGCAGAGCGAGGCGCCCGAGTGCGGCATCGCCTGCGTGGCGATGATCGCGGGCTATCACGGCTTCCGCACCGACCTGTCGGCGATGAGGATGCGCCTTTCGCCGTCGATGAAGGGCGTGACGCTGCAGCACATCGCCGCCATCGCCGGCACCATGAACATGTCGATGCGCGGGGTGCAGGCGCCGCTGCAGGGCCTGGGCCGCTTGCGGCTGCCGGCCATTTTGCACTGGGACATGAACCACTTCGTGGTGCTCACCCGCGTCGAGGCCAACCGGATCAGCGTGTTCGATCCTGCGCGCGGCAAGCGCGTGATGCCGCTGGCGGAGGCCTCGCGCCACTACACCGGCGTGGCCGCCGAGCTGATGCCCAGCGTGGGCTTCGCGCCGCGCGACGAGCGCCAGAAGATCACGGCCTGGCAGCTGATGGGCACCCTGAGCGGCACCCATGGGACCATCGCGCAGGTGATCCTGCTGTCGCTGGTGCTGGAGGTGTTCGCGATCGCCTCGCCCTTTTTCGTGCAGATCGTGGTCGACCGGGTCGTGGTCGGCCGCGACGAGGACCTGCTGACGCTGCTGGGCCTGGGCTTTGCGCTGCTGGTGCTGATGCAGGTGGCCACCACCGCGGTACGCGGCTGGCTGGGCGTGTACCTGTCGACGACGCTGAACATGCGGCTGCTCGACGCCCTGTTCGGCCAGCTGCTGCGGCTGCCGATGGTGTGGTTCGAGAAGCGCAACATCGGCGACATCGTGTCGCGCTTCCGCAGCGTCGACGCGATCCAGCGCACGCTGACGCTGACCTTCCTGGAGTCGGCCATCGACGGCGCCATGGTGGTGCTGACGGTGATCGTGATGCTGTGGTACAGCCCGCTGCTGGCGGCGATCGTGATGGGGGCCGCGGTGCTGTACGGCCTGGCACGCTGGCTGTTCTACGGACCGCAGCGGCGGGCGCTGGACGAACAGCTGGTGCACGAAGGCCGCTCCGGCACCCACTTCATCGAGACGCTGCGCGGCATGATGGCGATCAAGCTGAACCTGCGGGAAGCGGCGCGCCGGGCCGCGTACCAGAACCTGGTGGTCGAACAGGTCAACGCCGGCGTCGCGGTGCAGAACCTGTCGATCCTGCATCGGGCCGCCAACGGCTTGATCTTCGGGCTGGAGAACGTCGCCGTGATCTGGCAGGGCACCGTGCTGGTGATGGACGGCCGTTTTTCGGTCGGCATGCTGTTCGGTTTCCTGTCGTTCAAGCTGCTGTTCCTGACGCGCGTGAACAACCTGGTCGACAAGGCGATCGATTTCCGCATGCTCGATCTGCACGCCGAGCGGATCGCCGACATCGCGCTGGCCGAACCGGAGCCGGTGCAGCCGGCCGGCGCGCAGTCGCCCGATGCGCCGCTGCAGATCCGGGCCGAGCGCCTGGGCTTCGCCTACGGCGTGGAGGGCTTCGCCTTTCGCGAGGTCGACTTCTCGGTGCGGCCGGGCGAGACGGTCGCCATCGTCGGGCCTTCAGGCAGCGGCAAGACGACGCTGGTCAAGGTGCTGGTGGGCCTGCTGGATCGCACCGAAGGGCTGGTCGAGGCCAACGGACGCGACCTGCGCGACTGGGATCGCTCGGCCTACCGGGCCCGGCTCGGCGTGGTGATGCAGGAAGACCAGCTGTTCGTCGGCACGCTCGAAGACAACATCAGCTTCTTCGACCCGCAGTACCACCCGAACCTGGTGCGGGCCGCGGCCGCCATCGCCGGCATCGACGACGAGATCCTGGCGATGCCGATGCAGTACAACACGATCGTCGGCAGCCTGGGCACCGCGCTGTCGGGCGGCCAGAAGCAGCGGGTGCTGCTGGCGCGCGCGCTGTACCGCAAGCCGCACGTCGTGTTCCTGGACGAGGCGTTCGACCAGCTGGACCTGGCGCGCGAGCGCGAAATCACCGAGCGCCTGAGAAGGCTGGGCGTCGGCATCGTGATCGTCAGCCACCGGCCCGAGAGTGTGCGCAACGTGGACCGCGTCGTGCACGTCGGGCAGATGCCTCAGGTGCTGCTGACGCGCACCGCGTGAGGCGCGGGCGGCCTCATCCCGGGGCTGGCACCCTCTCCCCCTCCCCTCTCCCGCTGCGCGGGCGAGGGGCGATCGGGTGCCTTTCGGTCGCGGGTCGCCTCATGCCGGGCTGACATACCCTCTCCCCCGCCCCTTTCCCGCTGCGCGGGCGAGGGGTGATCGGGGGCCTTTCAGTCGCAATTGGGGTCAGGGCGTGGTGCCCAGGACAGGGCGTTACGGGCGCTGGCCGGACGATCCGTTGTCGTTGTTGAACGCCTTCAGCGCGTCGGCGATCTTGCGGCGCGCCTGGATGAAGCGCGACTCGCGCGCGGCCTGACCCAGGTACTGGTCCAGGTCGCCGACCTCGCGCACCAGGCGCGGAACCAGCGCCAGGAACAGGTCCGTCAATTCCGGATCGAACTGCTTGCCCTTGAGCGTTGCGATCGCGTCCAGCGCGCTGTCGACCGACCAGGCTTCCTTGTACGGGCGCCGATGGGTCAGCGCGTCGAACACGTCGGCCAGCGCCGTGATGCGCGCGGCCAGCGGGATCGCGGTCTGGCCGATGCCGAACGGGTAGCCGCCGCCGCTCCAGTGCTCGTGATGAAAGCGCGCGATCTCCTCGGCCATCTTCATGTGCGGCACGTTGCTCTGGGCCAGGATCTCCGAGCCGATCATCGCGTGCGTCTGCATCAGCTTCATCTCGGTCTCGTTCAGGCGCCCCGCCTTGAGCAGGATGCCGTCCGGGATCCCGATCTTGCCGATGTCGTGCAGCCGCGCGGCCAGGTCGATCATGAAGATCGTGTCGTCGTCGCAGCCGAATTCCTGCGCCAGCAGCGACGACAGCTTGCCCACCCGGTACGAATGCTCGCCGGTGGTGTCATCGCGCAGCTCGGCGGTCACCGCCAGCCGCTCCAGCATCTCGATGCGGGACTTCATCAATTCCTGGTGCGCCACCTGCTCGACCAGCCGGTCGCGCAGCTTGACCTCGCGCCGCGCCATCAGCGCGTCCGGGGTTGCCGTCGTCTGCCGCGTGTGTTCCACCTGCTCCAGATGCAGCCGGTGGTGCAGCAGTGCGTTTTCCTTTTGCACCTCTTTCGTATGCATCATCAACTCTCGCAAGTAGACAAGCGCCACGTCGGTGCGCCCCGCCAGCTCATTGCCTTTGACCATCGCGATCAACGCATCCCGCAAAGTTCCCTTGAGCACCCGGGCACGCTCCAGCACCTTGGACAGCCGCGACAGGCCCACGTCGACCGTTCCCGAGTGCACTTCGCACAGGCCTTCGGCCATCCCGGCCAGCAACTCGGCCCGCTCAAGCCCCGATTCGTGAGCGACCTGCTTGCCGATCTCGCAGCGCTGCCTGGCCGTTTCCGGCGCGTCCACTTCCAGCAGCAGCCGCGTGTAATGCGCTTCCGCTATGACACGCATCAGACGCTGATGGGCATTGGCCGGGTTTCCCTGCAATTCAACCGCCGCCCTGGCCGCGCGCAGACCGCGTGCGTAGTCCTCCACGTGCAGGCAGGCCAGCGCAATGTTGGCCTGTGCGGAGGCAGTGGCCCATCGGAACTGTTCGTTGCCCTCGATCAGCGAGACAACGCGCCCCAGGCAGGCAATCGCATCCTCGTATTGAGCCCCGTAGATGAGCGCGCCGCCCAGGTTGTTCCAGACCGACGCCTCGGCGATCGGATCGCGCAACTCCATCGCGATCTCAAGGGCTTCGGCATACGCTTCGATTGCGACCGGGAGGTTACCGGTGTCGGCGAGCAGCGCCGCACGGATTGACAGGGCCTTGCGCAACAACGCGCGCGACCCAAGCCGCCTGTACAACTCGACTGCGCGCTGGGAGGGTGCCAGACCTTTGAGCGCATGGCCGGACACGTACGCGTACTTGGCCATCGACAGCAGGCAGTCGCCCAGCGCCGGTCCATCCGACTCGGACTTAAGTGCCATGACGAGGTCAAGGGCCCGTGCGAACAACTGGGCGGTCTGCGGCGTTGGCGCCGATACTTCCGGATCAAGGGCGCGGCCGAGCTCGGCGAGCGCACGCGGCAAGTCATCCGGGGCGGCATCGGACGAAGCGACTAGCGCTTCGATTCGCTGTAGCGTGTTTAACATCGGTGGTAGTCCCGATAAGCCAACCGGCCCACGCGAGTACGCGTCACTGACTCCGGGAGTTGAATACACGTTCGAAACAGGTCAATATTCGTCTGTCCCGCGCAAGAAAAAGGCGGGGATAAACCACAACATACTACCGGCCGGAGAGAACCATGAACTCGAGCAACGTCGAAACAAACGTCGTCGAAGTCGAAACCAGCGAACTGCACGCTGTATCCGCCCGCCAGACGCAAGAAGCGATCATCGAACTCAACTGCTCTCAACTTGCGCTGATCGGTGGCGGCACGGCCGTGATTCTGCTTAGCTGACAACTCCTCCGGACGGTTACTGAGCCGACGCGCCGGCGACTGGCCGGCGACGTCGGTGCAGCCGAAGCTGCTGGCTGTAAGCGATTGCGCAGCGCCGACCCAGTCGACTCGCTCCAATTGCGCACTCACCTGCATCGCGGCGACTCCCCCTTCGGATGCGCTCCGACGGGCACCTTTACAGGCCCCCTGCCCCAGCGCACCGCTCGTTCGCTTATTTCGAACTCGCCAAGCTGCCGTCGGTTGATGTCGTGGCGGCAATCCGCACCGAATAGCACCCGCAGCAGGTGAACAGAGCATAACCCGAGTCCACGCTAGGGAAAGGCTAATGTCCTGGACGCGTTATCGGCAGGACGGCCGAGCGTCAAGGTGTCATAGCACGAGAACGAGAATCGTTCCGTTCGCTTAGCGCGAGTAAAGCTGGGCCGGCAGACCCGCCGCCCGCAATGCCTGCAGCACCTGCTCGATGTGTTCCGACCCCCGGGTCTGCAGCTCCATTTCCAGCTCTGCATTCATGGCCGGCAGCGTCGTGAAAGCCCGCTGGTGCGCCACCTGCTCGATGTTGGCCCCGGCCTGGCCTACGATCGCGGCCGCGCGGGCCAGCTCGCCGGGCACGTCGCGGATCGTCACGCGGATCCGCGCCAGCCGCCCGGCGCGCACCATGCCGCGCTCGATGATGTCGGCGAGCATCATCGGCTCGATGTTGCCGCCGCTCAAAATCAGGCCGACGCGACGGCCCCGGAAGCGCGCCGGGTAGCGCAGCAGCGCGGCCAGGCCGGCCCCTCCCGCCCCCTCGACCACGGTCTTTTCGATCTCCAGCAGCAGCACGATCGCGTGCTCGATATCGCCCTCGTCCACCAGCAGCATGTCGTCGACCAGCCGGCGCACGATGCCGGTGGTCAAGGTGCCGGGCGATTTCACGGCGATGCCTTCGGCCAGCGTCGCATGGGCGCATGGCATCGTCACACCTCTGAACGCGGCGTACAGCGCCGGAAAGCGGTCGGTCTGCACGCCGATCACCTCGATGTCGGGGCGCACCGAGCGGGCCGCAATGGCCACCCCGGAGATCAGGCCGCCGCCACCGGCCGCCACGCACAGGCACTGCAGGTCGGGCTGCGCGGCCAGCATTTCGGCCCCGACCGTGCCTTGCCCGGCGATCACATCGACGTCATCGTACGGGTGCACCATCGTCAGCCCGCGCGACCGGGCCAGCTGTTCGGCTTGCATCCGCGCGTCATCGAACGTGTCGCCCGCCAGGATCACTTCGGCATCGAAGCCTCGCGTGCGCTCGACCTTGACCGACGGTGAAAAGCGCGGCATCACGATCACGGCCCCAATCCCCAGCCGCTGGGCGTGAAAGGCAACGCCCTGGGCGTGATTGCCGGCCGACACCGCGATCACGCCGCGGGCACGCTCCTGCGCGCTCAAGGTGCTGAGCCGGTTCAGCGCGCCACGCTCCTTGAAGCTGGCCGTGAACTGCAGGTTCTCGAATTTCAGCCAGACTTCGGCTTGCGCGATCTGCGACAGCGTGCGCGAGTGCAGAAACGGCGTGACTTCCACGTGACCGGCGATCCGCCGGGCGGCGGACTGGATGTCTTCGGGGGTGGGCGTGAGCCCGGACAGGCGATCGGAAACAGATTGCGCGAGCACGGTCCCACAGTGTATTCCGCCGCCGCCGGTAGCATTTCCGATGCGCCGACCCGTCAACCCCTACGAGACGTCCATCCCGCTCACCTGCTGTGTACGACTAACCCTACCCCGCCGGCGGTAGAGAAAAGAACCCGATGACCTGGATTCAATGGCCTTCGCTGATCACGTGGCTCACGCTGATCCTGCTGTGCGTGCTGTCGGCCAACGTCAGCCGCGCGCGCGGCCGTTTTGGCGTGCGGGCGCCCGCCACCGGCGGCAACGAGCAGTTCGAGCGCGTCTACCGGGTCCAGATGAACACGCTGGAAAACGCGATCGTGTTCCTGCCGGCCCTGTGGCTGGGCGCGTGGTACTGGAAACCGGCCTGGGCGGCCCTGTGCGGGGCCGTCTGGCTGGCCGGGCGCATCTGGTACGCGCAGGCGTACGTGCGAGATCCGGACCGCCGTTCGGGCGGGTACGGCCTGTCGCTGTTCGGGTTCGTCGTGCTGATGGTCGGATCGGCAATCGGCTGGGTGAGGACTTTCGCATGGACATGAAGGCCGACGACACCGGCTCGCCGGCCGCGCAGACACCGGCGCGGCGCCTGGGCACGCTGCGGGCCCTGTGGCCGTTCATCGCGCCGTACCGGCGCCAGATCGCGGCCGCCCTGCTCTTTCTGCTGCTGGCGTCGCTGACGACGCTGGCGCTGCCGTACGTGGTCCGGATGCTGGTCGACCGCGGCCTCGCGCTGCCCTCGGACGTCGACATCGCGCAGCGCCTGATCGCGGTCCGGCACCAGTTCGGGTGGCTGTTCGTCAACGCGGTCGCACTGGCGGTGTTCACGGCGGCGCGCTTTTACATGGTGACCTGGATCGGCGAGCGCGTCACCGCCGATCTGCGCCAGGCCGTCTACGCACACGTGCTGCGGCAGAGCCCGCAGTTCTTCGAAACGCTCAAGACCGGCGAGGTGCTGTCGCGCCTGACCACCGATACCACGGTGATCCAGAACGCGGTCGGCTCCAGCGTGTCGATGGGTCTGCGCAGCTCGGTGCTGTTCGTCGGCTCCCTGGCCATGCTGGTCGCGATCAGCCCGCGCCTGATGCTGACGGTGGCCGGCGTGATCGCGCTGGTGGTGGCGCCGGCGCTGATCATCGGGCGGCGCGTCAAGCGCCTGTCGCGCGCCAGCCAGGACCGGATCGCCGACACCAGCGGCATCGCCGGCGAGGTGCTGAACGCGATCCCGGTGGTGCAGAGCTTCACGCAGGAGCAAGCCGAGGCGCAGCGCTTCTCGCAGGCCAACGAGGCGGCTTTCGCCACGTCGGTGCGGCGCACCCGCACGCGGGCGCTGCTCACCGCGTTCGTGATCGTCGGCGTATTCGGATCGCTGCTGTACGGGCTGCAGACGGGCGTGCACGGCGTGATGAACGGCACCATCACGGCCGGCCAGCTGAGCCAGGTCGCGCTGTACATCACGCTGGCGGCCTCCAGCGTGACGATGCTGGCCGAGGTCTGGGGCGATCTGCTGCGCGCGGCCGCCGCCACCGAACGGCTGTCGGAGCTGCTGGCCACGCGCCCGGCGATCGGCGAGCCGGCCGTGCCGCGCGAGCTGCCGCCCGTGCCCGAGAGCGCCGGCCTGCGGGTCGAGCTGCGCGCGGTGCACTTCGCCTACCCGTCGCGTGCCGAGCGGCCGGTGATGGACGATCTGAACCTGGTGATCGAGGCCGGCCAGACGGTCGCGCTGGTCGGACCGTCCGGCGCCGGCAAGTCGACGGTCTTCCAGCTGCTGCAGCGCTTTTACGAGGTCTCGCAGGGCAGCGTGCTGGTGGGCGGCGTCGACGTGCGCCAGCTGCGGCTGTCGGACCTGCGGGGGCGCATCGCGGTCGTTCCGCAGGAGCCGGTGATCTTCTCCGGCACGATCCTCGACAACATCCGTTACGGCCGCGCCGGGGCCAGCCTGCAGGAGGCGCTGGCGGCCGGACGCGCGGCCCACGTCGAGGAGTTCGTCGGCCAGCTGCCGCAGCGCTACGACACCTACGTGGGCGAGCGCGGGGTGCGCCTGTCGGGCGGGCAGCGGCAGCGCATCGCGATCGCGCGCGCAATCCTGAAGGACGCACCGCTGCTGCTGCTGGACGAGGCCACCAGCAGCCTGGACGCCGAGAGCGAGCGCGCGGTGCAGCAGGCGCTGGAGACCGCGATGCGCGGGCGCACGACGATCGTGATCGCGCACCGGCTGGCCACCGTGCAGCGGGCCGACCGTATCTTCGTGCTGGATCATGGGGCCATCGTGGACGCGGGCTCGCATGGCGAGCTGGTGGCGCGCAAGGGGCTTTACAGCCGGCTGGCGGCGCTGCAGTTCGCCCTGTAGCGGCCACCCTCTCCCCCCGCCCCTCTGCCGCGAGCGGAAGAGGGGAGTCTTGTTCGATAAAATGAGCGTCATGCACGAGTACGAAAATTTCATGCGCCATGTGTTCGAGCGCGGCGTCGACAAGCCCGACCGCACCGGCACCGGGGTGCGCTCGGTGTTCGGCTACCAGATGCGCTTCGACCTGAGCCAGGGCTTCCCGCTGGTGACCACCAAGAAGCTGCACGTGCGGTCGATCATCCACGAGCTGCTGTGGTTCCTCAAAGGCAGCAGCAACGTCGAGTACCTGCAGCGCAACGGCGTGACGATCTGGGACGAATGGGCCGACGAGCAGGGCGAGCTCGGGCCCGTGTACGGGGTGCAATGGCGCGCGTGGCCGTCAGCCGACGGCCCGATCGATCAGATCGCGCAGGTGATCGAACGGATCCGGGCCGACCCCGATTCGCGCCGGCTGATCGTCTCGGCGTGGAACGTGGCGGACATCCCGAAGATGAAGCTGCCGCCCTGCCACCTGCTGTTCCAGTTCAACGTGACCGCGGGGCGGCTGAGCTGCCAGCTGTACCAGCGCAGCTGCGACGTGTTCCTCGGAGTGCCATTTAACATCGCCAGCTACAGCCTGCTCACGCACATGGTGGCGCAGCAGTGCGACCTGGCACCGGGCGACTTCGTGTGGACCGGCGCCGACTGCCACATCTACCGCAACCACTTCGAGCAGGTGCGCGAGCAGCTGTCGCGCGCCCCCTATCCGTACCCCAGGCTGCGAATCGTGCGGCACCCACCGTCGATATCGGACTACACGTTCGACGATTTCGAGATCGTCGGCTACGAGGCGCACCCGCCCATCGCGGCGCCGGTGGCCGTGTGACCGGCGGCAGCCGGGTCCCGTCAGTCGACCCGGAACGCCGCCACGCGGTCGGTCAACGTCTCGGCAAAACCCCTCATCGCCCGGGCAACCTCGGCGGTCTGCACGGCCTGCTGCGCGCTCTGCGCGGTGCCGCGGTCCAGCGTCTGCACCGATTCGTTGACCCCGTGGATGCTGGCAACCTGCGCCTCCGAGGAGGTCGAGACCGTCTCCAGCAGATCGTTCATCCGGACCGCGTTGTCGACCAGCGAAGCCATCTTCTCGCCCGTCTGGTTGCTGATCTTGACGCTGCGCTGGACCCGTTCCCGGTTGGCCTCGATCAGGTGGCTGATTTCGCGGCCGGCGCCGGCAGCCCGATCGGCCAGCGAGCGCACTTCCGATGCCACCACGGCAAAGCCCTTGCCCGATTCGCCGGCGCGTGCCGCCTCGACGGCGGCATTTAACGCAAGGATATTGGTCTGAAACGCGATCGAATTGATCACACCCACGAATTCCGAGATCTTGCTCGAGGATTTATCCAGCTCGTCCATCGTGCTCAGCTGGGCGTTCACCGCCAGCTGTCCCATCTTCGCCGCCTCGGCGTTGGCGTTCGACAGTTGCACCGTCTTTGCAAGCAGCTGCTGCGATTCATCGATCGACTTCCAGATGGCGGCGACCGCTTCGGCACAGCGCTGCAGCTGGCGCACCGCATCGGCGTTGCGCTCGACCGAATCTTCGGCGTGATCGGCCAGGGTCGCGCTCGCCTCCAGGATCTGCCGCGACGCGGCCCGGACGTCGCCGACGATCACGTGAAACGACTCCTTCATCTGACCGACCGCTACCAGCAGCTTCGAGGCCTCGTCCCGCCCCCAGGCATTGGGGCGCCCGGTCAGATCGCCCTGCCTCATCCGCTCCACATCCGCGGTGACCGCCCGGAAGCCGCCTTCGGTCACCGAGCGGAACGACCAGAACAGGTAGCCCGCCAGAAGAAGGGCGATCGCCAGCAAGGCGAGGAACTCGTTGCGGTGCAGGATGGTCCTGTCGACGCGATGGTTCAACATCGACTCCAGGCTTACCAGCGCCCGGTGGTCGAGCGACCAGAACGCCTCGATGGATTGCTCGCCGGAGCGCTTGAAACGTTCCACATCGCCCGCGACGGCCTGGCCGAAAAGATAGTGGCGGGCCAGGCCCCTGATTTCGGCGGCGCCGTCGAAGCCCGCTTCGAGCGCGAGGTCCGACTTCAATTCGCGGCTCTCCGCGATCGCCTTTTGCAGCAGGCCCGCGATATCCGAGTCGAAGTATTCGATCAGCGGCAGCGCGTCCGAAATCAGCCGCTGTTGCGGCGCCGAAATGCGCCCGGCCGAAAGCGCCTGCTCGCCCAGGGCCTGCGTCTGCGAGACCTTCTCGGTGAGCTCGGGGATGTTCTTCAGCGACACCGTCACCAGCAGGCCGCTCACCAGGTCGGGATCCTGCGAAAGATTCGATCGCTCGAGCGCGATCCTCGCAAGGACCAGCTGATCCGAGATGAACTGCGAGTAGCGCTCATGAATGCCCATCGCATCGCCTGCCTGGCCCGAGGCCGCGGGAAGGCTCTGGACGATCGCCTTGAACGCGTCGGTCGTCCCCAGGTCGGTCGCAACGGACCTTTGCAGATCGTTCAAGCGCGCGAACTGCGCTTCGTAGGCGTCCGGATCGCTTTCGGAACGATCGTCGCGCGCGCCGGAAGTGGCCATTCGCATCGCCCGCCCGCGCTGCTCCTGGGTCAGCTTCACCAGCGGAAGAACCTCGCGCAAGTAGCGCAGGCCGAGCAGTTCCTTCTTCGCGAAGGATATCCGGGCCGACGTGTCACCGAGATAGGCGGCCGACAGCAGCGTAATCGGCACCAGGAAGACCGCCGAAATGATCAACGCCTTGGCGTTGAACCCCAGCTGTCTGAACAGCCGCACGCCCGGGGCCCAGAACCCGTGGTAAGTGAAGAACTCCCGGCTCTCCGAGGATTGCTGCTGCGCCCGAAGCGGCGAAGAGGCGCCTGGACGGGAGCCGGCCTCTTGCGGATATTCGAGCGGCAGCAGGCCGGGGCTCGTCACTTTTCCACCTCGATCACCATCTTCATGTCGGGATGGACCGCGCACTCGACTTCGACGATGCCCGCCTCATTTTCACCGGCGCAGCTCTCACGTGCACCCCGCATTTGGCGTTCTGCCGACGGCCGCTTCTGACGACCTTAATTTTTGAACGACCAATGCGAGTTCGGATTGATCCGCCGCCCAACCTCGCGCAAGACTACCGATGCGATGCCGAGGTGAAACGGCGGAATAGCGCCTTGAAACGAACGCAACTGCCGGGGCAATTTATCCCGACGGTTTGAACCTCGGGGATTGCCTCCTGCTAACCTAATGGAACCTCTCAAATTCCAAAGGGTGGAAACGGAGATCGCCGGACTTCAGCGCGCCAGGTCGACGGATCCGGTCGGCGCCAGGATTGTGACAAAACCCTTCAGCGTCTCCGGCAACAGCCTGCACACCGACATGGTGCACAAGCGCGAACCGACACCGGGCGACGCAAAGCTCGGGATCGCGGGCTACCCGGCGCATCCGCCCATCGCGGCGCCGGCGGGCGTGTGACCGGCGGCAGCGACGCGGTGGCACGTCCCCGACTGAACCTGATCGTGGCGCGGGCCCGCAACGGCGTGATCGGACGCGGGGGCACCCTGCCCTGGCACCTGCCCGAGGATCTGCGGCACTTCAAGCACATCACGATGGGGCACCCGATCGTGATGGGGCGCAGGACCTGGGAGTCGATCGGCCGGCCCCTGCCGGGCCGGCGCAGCATCGTGGTCACGCGCAACCCCGGCTTCCGCGCCGCGGGCATCCAGACGGCTTCGAGCCTCGAGCAGGCGCTGGCAATGTGCGAAGGCGCCGGCGAGGTGTTCGTAATCGGCGGCGCCGGGCTGTTCGCGCAAGCGCTGCCGATGGCGCAGCGGCTGTTCGTCACCGAGATCGACGCGGATTTCGAAGGCGATACATTTTTCCCGCCGGCCGACCTGACGGCGTGGCGCCAGAGCTCGCGCGAGCACCTGGCGCCGCGACCCGACCGGCCGTTCGGCATCGACTTCGTCACGCTGGAAGCCCCGGAAACCCGACCTGTCTTGTGAGGAGGAGAGCGAGCAATGCCCCATGAGGAGTTTCACGTCCACGGCGCCCACGACCATCACGTCGAACACGCCGCCGAGCACGGCGGCCCCGACAGCTTCGCCGGACGCATCGCGGTGGCCACCGCGATCCTGGCCACGCTGGGCGCGCTGATGTCGTTCGCCGGCGGCGATACGCAGGCCAAGGCGCAGATCTACAAGAACGATGCGGCGATCAAGAAGACCGAGGCCAACGACCAGTGGGCCTACTACCAGGCCAAGGGCAACAAGCAGAACCTGGCCGAGGTGGCCGCCACGCTGGTGACCCAGCCGGACAAGGTCGCGTTCTACCAGGGCGAGGTCGAGCGCTACAAGAAAGAGAAGGCCGAAATCAAGCAGGCCGCCGACAAGCTCGAAGCCGAATCGAAGCAGTGGGATCAGCGCAGCGAGGAGCAGATGCATGTGCATCACCGCTGGGCGCTGGGCGCCACCGCGATGCAGATCGCGATCGCGCTGTCGGCGATCGCGGTGCTCACACGCCGCACCTGGCTGGTGTACGGGGTGTACGTAGTGGCCGTGATCGGTACCGCCTTCGGCGCGCTGGCCGTCGCGGGGGTTTGAGCCCTCTCCCCTGCCCCTCTCCCGCAAGCGGGAGAGGGGGACTTTTCTGCGATCTGGGTGGACTTCGGCGCGCTCGCGGTCCTCTAACTCCCCTCTCCCGCTTGCGGGAGAGGGGCGGGGGAGAGCAACTGTGATTGATGTCAAGGATTTTTGACGTGGAGCTGGGCATTCCATGGAGTTCCATCGCGGACCATGGCGTTCAGG
>DATBCD010000084.1:0-51850 GCA_036270655.1 Burkholderiaceae bacterium | reverse complement strand
AGGAAAACGGACATGTCGATTCAGGCGGTCAACGGCTATTCGAACGTCTATCAGACGCAGGCCACCGGCCAGGCTCAGCACACACACGGCACCAGACACGCCGGCCACGATGGCGACGGCGATGACAGCGGCAACGTGCAGAACGAGCAGCAGTCCGGCGGCGGCGGGATGATGGGATTCATGGACAGCATCTTCTCGGCGCTCAGCCAGCTCGGACTGGTGCCGGGCGCTGCGAGCACGTCGAACGCAAACGCAACGGCGGCGACCGGCACGGCGACGACCGCGGCCACCTCCGCAACCAGCGCCTCGAGCGCGAGCACCACGTCGACGTCCACCGCCACGACTGCTACCCCGGTGGCGGGAAACTCCGACGGCAACAGCCAGAGCAGCGGCGCGCAAGCAGCCACCACCAGCGCGGCCAATGTGCTGAGCTCGCTGCACACCTTCCTGCACGACCTGTTCACCGCGCTGCGCCAGAGCCAGTCGTCTCAGGCAGAGTCGGAGGGCGATGACCACGATGGCGGCGGCGCCCAGAGCTCCACCTCACCGTACAGCAGCCTGGCGACCAGTCTGCAGAACCTGCTGCAAAGCCTGTCGAGCGCGACGTCGGGGTCCACGTCGGGCTCCTCCTCGGATTCCTCGTCGGGCTCCAGCGACAGCGCACTGTTGAAGCTGCAGCAGGACTTCCAGGCGCTGGTGAGCGCGCTGGCGCCGGCCGGCTCGGCCAGCGCTTCATCCGCGTCGTCGAGCGCAACCGCCTCGAGCACAGGCACGAGCGCAGGTTCCACCGGCTCGACCTCGACCACATCGACAACGGGCGGCAGTGCCTCCGGCAGCAGCTCGACGTCCACCGACAGCACGAGCAGCGGCGCGTCCGCCTCGCTGCAGGCCTTCCTGCAGGCGCTGATCCAGAACCTGGACGCGCAGTCGAGCCTGGCAAGCCCGCAGGTCGCGCAGCCCGGCACGCTGGTGCAGACGACCGCCTGAGTTCGGGCGGCGCCGGTCCGACCGGCTGATCAAGGAGCGGCATCCGGCGATGCCGCTTTTTTTTCGTCTCGATGTTCCCCCGGGCTAGAACCAATGCCTGCATCAGGGGGAGGACGTCGCCCGCCGCGCTCGTTGTAGGATAACCGCCGCTTCGCATTTGCGATCGTGACCAGGAGACTCGCATGGCACGCCTGACGATCAACGGCAAGTCGACCGAAGTCGACGTCGATCCCGCCACACCGCTGCTGTGGGTGATCAGGGAACAAGTGGGCCTGACGGGCACCAAGTACGGCTGCGGGATCGCGCAATGCGGAGCCTGCACCGTTCACCTGGACGGCAAAGCGGTGCGTTCCTGCGTGCTGCCGGTCGGCTCGGTGCAGGGAAAGCACGTCACGACGATCGAAGGGCTCGCCGTCAAAGGCGTGCTGACGCGCGTGCAACGGGCGTGGCTCGATCACGACGTTCCCCAGTGCGGCTACTGCCAGTCCGGAATGATCATGGCGGTTGCGGCGCTGCTCAAGGAAAAACCCAGACCCACCGACGCCGACATCGACGGCGCCATCACCAACATCTGCCGGTGCGGGACCTTTCAGCAGGTGCGCGAGGCCATCCACGCCGCCGCCAAGGCGTAAGGAGCGCTGCCATGATCATCGACCAGGTGAAGATGGATCGACGCTCGTTCCTCGCCCGCACGGTCGCAGTCGGCGGCGGCCTGGCGCTCGGCTTCAGGATCCCGTTGGGCGGACCGCAGCGGGCTTTCGCCGCGGACGCCGGCACTGAAGTCGACGCGTGGGTTCTGATCCGCCCCGACGAGACGGTCGTGATTCGGATCGCCCGATCCGAGATGGGGCAGGGAACGCTGACCGGCCTGGCCCAGCTCGTCGCCGAGGAGCTCGACTGCGACTGGTCCAAGGTGACGACCGAATTTCCCACTCCGGGGCAGAACGTGGCGCGCAAGCGCGTGTGGGGCGACTTCAGTACCGGCGGCAGCCGCGGCATCCGGGGCTCGCAGGAGTACGTGCGCAAGGGCGGCGCGGCGGCACGGATGATGCTGGTGCAGGCGGCGGCCGACCAGTGGAAAGTGGCGGCCACCGAGTGCAGCGCCGCCAAGGGCGTCATCACTCACGGGCCGTCGAAGCGCCGTACGACCTACGGCAAGGTGGCGCAGGCGGCCGCGAAGCTGGAGCCACCCAAGGACGTGCCGCTGAAGGAGCCGGCGCAATGGCGGATCGTCGGCAAGCCGCTCAAGCGGCTGGACACGGTCGACAAGCTCACCGGAAAGCAGGTGTACGGAGCCGATCTGCGCCTGCCCGGGATGCTGAATGCCGCGATCAAGGACTGCCCGGTCTTCGGCGGCCAAGTGAAGTCCTACGACGCCGCCAAGGCCGAGGCCATGGCGGGCGTGAAGAAGATCGTGCGCGTCGGGGACTCGGCGATCGCAGTCGTTGCCGACACCTGGTGGCGCGCCAAGACGGCGCTCGATGCCGTGACCATCGATTGGGACGGCGGCGACAACGCCAAGGTCTCGAGCGCGTCGATCGCGCAGATGCTGGCCGAGGGCCTGGACGCCGAGCAGGCCTTCGTGCACAACCAGGCCGGCGACGTGAAGGGCGCGATCGCCGCGGCGGCGAAGAAGGTCGAGGCGGTCTACAGCTACCCGTACCAGAACCACGCCACGATGGAGCCGATGAACGCGACCGCGCTCTACACGACCGATCGCTGCGAGGTCTGGTGTCCGACCCAGAACGGGGAGGCGGCGCTGGCGGCGACCGCCGAAGCCTCGGGGCTGCCGGTTGCCCAATGCGAGGTCCACAAGCTGTTGCTGGGCGGCGGCTTTGGACGGCGCGGGATGACCGACTACGTGCGCCAGGCGGTCGCCATCGCCAAGCAGATGCCGGGAACTGCGGTCAAGCTGCTCTGGTCCCGCGAGGAGGATATGACGCACGGCAGGTACCATCCCGTGATGCAGGCCCGGCTGACCGGGGCACTGGATCCAGGCGGCAACCTGACCGGCCTTCACATCCGCCTGTCCGGGCAGTCGATCCTGGCATCGGCCCGGCCCGAGGGGCTGGACAAGGGCAAGGACCCGGCCACCTTCCAGGGCTACGCGCCCAGCGGCGAGCATTCGCTGGAGTACACGATCCCGAACCTGCTGATCGATCACGCCATGCGCAATCCGCATGTGCCTCCAGGCTTCTGGCGTGGCGTCAATGTCAACCACAACGCGATCTTCCTGGAATGCTTCATGGACGAGCTGGCGGAGGCTGCCGGGCAGGACGCGCTGGAGTTTCGCCGCAAGATCATGGCGGACCACCCCAAGTCGCTCGCGGTGCTGAACGCCGTGGCCGAAAAAGGCGGCTGGGGCAAGCCTGCGCCCGCCGGCATGCACCGGGGACTTGCACACTTCAGGGCCTTCGGCAGCTACGTGGCGGCCTGCGCCGAGATCTCCGTGAAGGACGGCACCAAGGTCAAGATCCATCGCATCGTGGGCGCCACCGACTGCGGTTACGCGGTCAACCCCGCGCAGATCGAGCGCCAGGTGGCCGGTTCGTTCGTCTATGGACTGTCGGCCCTGTTCATGGACGAATGCACGGTCAAGGACGGGCGCATCGAGCAGGAAAACTTCAACACGTACGATTCGATGCGGATCAGGCAGATGCCGAAGGTCGAGTCGATCATCATCCCCTCGGGCGGCTTCTGGGGCGGGGTCGGGGAGCCGACCATCGCCGTGGCGGCGCCGGCGGTGCTGAACGCGCTGTACCGCGCGACCGGAAAGCGCATCCGCTCGTTTCCCCTGAAAAACAGCGGCTTCGAACTGGTCTGAGTGAAGCGCAGGCGCTTTCTGGGTGTCGCGGCCGCGGCGTTGGCGGCGCAGGTCGTGCGCGGGCAGGCGGCGCCGCGCGTGGCGGTCGTCGGCGGAGGCTTCGCGGGGGCCAGTTGCGCTCGCTCCCTGAAAAAAGCCGATCCACGCATCGCCGTGACGCTGGTCGAGCAAAGCAGCGTCTTTCACGCCTGTCCGATGAGCAATGCGGTGATCGCCGGCCTGCGCCAGATGGATAGCCAGCGCTTCACCTACCAGGCGGTGCGGGCCGACGGCGTGACGGTTGCGCTGCTGGCCGCCACGTCGATCGACCCGCGTGCGCGCAGCGTTGCGCTTGCGGATGGCACGCGCTTGAGTTACGACCGCCTGGTTCTTGCACCCGGTATCGACATCCGCTGGAACGCGTTGCCGGGCTACGACGAAGCGGCCGCTCAGCAGATGCCGCATGCCTGGCAAGCGGGCGAGCAGACCCTGCTGCTGCGCCGCCAGCTGCAGGCCATGGAGGACGGCGGACTGGTCGTGATCTCGGCGCCGACCGGCCCATCGCGCTGCCCTCCGGGACCGTACGAGCGTGCCAGCCTGATCGCCCATTACCTGAAGGCGCACAAGCCGCGTTCCAAGTTGATCGTGCTCGATGCCAAGGATGCGTTCCCCAAGCAGCAGCTTTTCCTGGACGCCTGGAGCGAGCTTTACCCTGGCCTGATCGAGTGGGTGCCTTTATCGCGCGGCGGCCAGGTTGTCTCGGTGGAGCCGGCGACCCGCACCCTGGTCACGGACTTCGACCGGTACCGCGCCGCAGTGGCCAATGTGATCGCGCCGCAAAAGGCGGGCCGGATCGCGGCAGCGACCGGCGTTGCCGACCGCAGCGGCTGGTGCCCGATCGACCCGGTGACGTTCGAGTCGAAGCTGCAGCCGAACATTCACGTGATCGGCGACGCGGCGATCACCGGCGCGATGCCGAAGTCCGCCTTCGGCGCCAATGCCGAGGCCAAATCCTGCGCGGCAGCCGTAGCTGCCCTTCTGGCCGGCCGCGAACCGGCGAGCCCCAGGTTGACCAACGCCTGCTACAGCCTGGCCGCACCGGACTATGGCATTGCGGAGACGGGGGTTTATCGTCCTGAAGGCGATGAATTCGCGCAGGTGCCAGGCTCGGACGCGCCGATCTCCGCCGAGCGGGCAAGCGAAGCGCGGGCGCTGGACGCCAGGCAGGCTGAGGCGACGTTCCGCACGCTCACCGCCGAGGTGTTCGGTTGAAGACTCTTGCGGCCGTGCTGCTGGCGGGCTTGTCGACCTGCTCTGTCGCGCAGCAGCCCCAGCCCAACCCGCCCGCGGGTGAAAGGGGCGACCCGGCGCGCGGGCGGGCGATCGTCGCCGATCGTCAGCTCGGGCTGTGCCTGCTCTGTCACAGCGGGCCTTTTCCCGAAGAACCGCTGCAGGGCGATCTGGCGCCGGATCTGCGGGGAGCGGGCGGCCGCTGGACGCAAGCGCAGCTTCGCCAGCGCCTCGTCGATCCGATGCAACTCAACGCTGTAACGATCATGCCGGCCTACGGCAGGTCCGAAGGGCTTTGGCGAGTCGCTCCCGCGTTCCGCGGGCAGCCGCTGCTCAGCCCGACTCAGATCGACGACGTGGTCGCGTTTCTGGCCACCCTGCGTGACTGAATGAACCGACGCGACTTTCTCGCCATCGGCGGCGCCGTCGCCCTCGGATTCGGAGCGTCCGCGGCCCGGGCGACGCCGGCCGAGCAGGCCGAAGCGATCCAGCAGCTGACGGGTGGAGCGCCTGTCAGCCGGGGCCGGGTGACGCTCGATCTGCCGCCGCTGGTGGAGAACGGCAATTCCGTTCCTCTGACCGTCCGCGTGGAAAGCCCGATGACGGCGGCCGACCACGTCAAGGCGATTCACGTCTTCGTGGAAAAAAATCCGCAACCCTACGTGGCCGCATTCCACCTGGGCCCGCGCGCCGGGCGCGCGAGCGTATCGACGCGCATTCGCCTGGCCGACACGCAGACCGTGGTCGCCATCTGCCAGATGAGCGACGGCTCGTTCTGGTCCGGATCGGCGGACTCCGTGGTGACTCTGGCCGCCTGCACCGAGTCGACATAAGCATGGCCAGCGTTCTGATCAACGTGCCTGCCAGCGCCAAGCGCGGCGAGATCATCCAGATCAAGGCGCTGATCTCGCACGTGATGGAAACCGGCTATCGCCATACCTCGCTCGGCACGGCCATTCCGCGCGACATCCTGCGCCTGTTCGTGTGCTCTTATAACGGCGAGGAGGTGTTTCGCGCCGAGATGCACCCGGCCATCGCCGCCAATCCCTACTTCGCCTTCAACACGGTCGCGACCGACAGCGGCACGATCGCATTCACCTGGTCCGGAGACAACGGCTTTTCGGAGACCAAGTCGGTCCAGATCAAGGTCGAATGATGCGGCTCGCCGTCCGGCTGATCGCGTGGGCCGTGCCCGCCTTCGCGGCTGGCGCCGCTTCGGTGGGCTGGCCCGCCCTCGCGGCCGAGATCCCGCTGGCCGAGCGCCGCTCGGGCTATGAATTGATGAGACCGGAGACGCGGGCCATGGAAGACGACGAAGCCGGCAACCCGGGGATGCTGTGGGTGCTGGAGGGACAGGACCTTTGGAGCGCAAAGCCCGGCCCCGAGGCCCGCAGCTGCGCGGACTGCCACGGCGAGGCCAGCGTCAGCATGAAGGGGGTTGCTGTCCGCTACCCCGCGTTCGACAGCGTGGCCGGCCAACCGCTCGATCTGGAGCAGCGCATCAACGCGTGTCGGACGAAGCAACAGCATGCGCCTGCCTTCGCATTCGAAAGCCGGCAACTGCTGGCGATCACGGCCTACGTGGCGCGTCAGTCACGCGGCATGAGGATCGAAATCGCCGCGGACGCGCGCAACGAGCCGTTTCTGGCCGCCGGCCGCGAGCAATTCGAGCGGCGCCGCGGCCAGCTCAATCTGGCCTGCAGCCAGTGCCACGACGACAACTGGGGCAGACACCTGGCAGGCAGCCTCATTCCGCAAGCTCACCCGACCGGATATCCGCTCTACCGGCTCGAATGGCAGGGGCTCGGGTCGCTGCAACGCAGGCTGCGCGCCTGCATCAGCGGCGTGCGGTCCGAGCCCGACGACTACGGAGCGCCGGAGCTCGTCAACCTGGAACTGTTCCTGATGTGGCGCGCGCGCGGCATGGTCTGGGAATCGCCCGCCGTGAGGCCGTGAATCGGCAGGCGGCCGGCAGGCAACCATGTCAGCAGTCCACTCTCGCGCAGAAGCCAGCAACCCGTCATGACCCGCTTAGTTCCAGCCCTTGTCATTCTGCTCGCCATCACAGGCTGCACGCCGCGAACGAACAACGCGCAGATGAAAGGGCCGCAAGCCGTCGGCGTCTCGCCCGACGCCCCGAAGGACCCGATTGGCATCATGCTCGGCTGGACGCCCGACCAGACCATCACAAACTTCAAGCATCTCGATCAGTTCTTCACGGTCCGCACCGTGCCGCGCGGCTCTACAACACTGGAACTGCCAACCGGCGATCCCGTCGATCCGATCGTGCCGCTTGAGCACCGCAGACTCACGGTCGACCAACTCATGGACGAGTATCGCGTCACGGGCGTCATCGCTCTGCATCGTGGCCGTATCGTCCTTGAGCGTTATGCCCACGGCCGCACGGCGCAGGACCGCTGGTTCTCTGCGTCGGCCGCCAAATCGGTCACCTCCACGCTGATCGGCGCTGCCATCAGGGATGGGCTGATCGGATCGGTGGACGATCCCATCACACGGTACATCCCCGAGCTCAAGGCCGCCGCCGCCTTCGATGGCGTCACTCTGCGGCACCTGATGAGCATGAGCTCCGGTCTCAGATTTCACGAAAGCACCACCGACCCGACCTCAGACCTCGCGCTGACCGACGGCGGCGAGATCATCGATGGCCGTCCGCCGATCGTCACCTACGCCATGAAACTTATGCGCGCACATCCGCCGGGCACCTTCGAGGAATACCAGACCATTGACGCCGACCTGGTCGGAATCGCCCTTTCCCGTGTGCTCAAGGGTCAGACGCTCGCTGACTATTTCTCAGAGAAGATCTGGCGGCCTGCGGGAATGGAGGCTGACGCGAACTGGCTCGTCGACAAAACTGGAATTGAGCGCGGCGGCTGCTGCATCTCCGCGACCCTCCGGGATTACGCGCGTTTTGGCCTGTTCATTGCGAAAGGCGATCTCGGGCCAGCGGGCACCGTGCTGCCGGCGGGCTGGGTCGATAAAGCTCGGACGCCGGTATGGCCCGCAAGTGATGAAGGTTCCGGCTATGGTTGGTTTTGGTGGGTGCGCCAGGACGGAGGTTACGAGGCCGTGGGCGCATACGGTCAGTCAGTCACCATTTATCCCAAGGACGACGTAGTCATTGCAATCAACGCCGCCTCACGCGATCCACGAGGGTTTGGCATTGCTCGCTGGAGACTTTTGCAGGCTCTTGACGCAGCCGCAGCGGGCCGGTCAGATCCGAATGACGATACGAAATAGTACGAGTCGCGCGCCACCATTTCCGTGTCGGCCAGACGAATGACCGGGGATCCATGGCAAGTGACGCAGGTCACCGGCTTCGCCGGATCCAGCGCCTGTGCACGGTGACCAAAGAAACTACCAGCCAGCCGCCACTTGCCCCACAGTTGGGGCCATCGATTTCGGCCGTCGGAGCCGAATCACCCAAGTGCCGGAGACTCGTCATGACCACCCCTGCCGCCGATCCGCGCCAAGCGCGTCATCGCGAAGGCCGCGCCAAGCGCCGCGACTTCTATCATCGCTACGATCTGCTGCTCGCCAACTGGTACCTGCTGACGAGCCGGATACAGCAGGAAATCGAGGCGATCAGGCGGGAACTGCACGACGATCTGGCGCGCTGGCGGCCGCATCTGCCGGAGCCCGACTGGAACGTGTACGCCGATCGAATGAAGATGATCACTGTCCGGGTGGGACGCCTTTGATCCCTTAGCGCGCACCCCTCACCCCTGCCCCTCTCCCCGGAGGGGAGAGGGGAGTTCAAGTGCGCCCCTGTCCCGCAAGCGGGAGAGGGGAGGTAGAGGTTCTTGCGCTCTGTAGCGGAGAAAGTCGCCAAGGGTCCCTCCTCCCGCTTGCGGGAGAAGGACAGGATGAGGGTCGATGCGCTGATACCCTCTCCCTCCCGCCTCTGCCGGGAGAGAAGAGGAGAGTTCAGGTGGTCAGCCCTCCAGGCTGGCCCAGACCTTTTGCAGGCGCTTCACGCTCACCGGCATCGGCGTCCTGAGCTCCTGGGCGAACAGCGACACGCGCAGCTCTTCGAGCAGCCAGCGGAACTCTTCCAGCCTGGGGTCCGCCACGCCTTTGCGCGCGGCCAGGGCGCGGGCATAGGCGGTCTGCAGAGGACCGAGCTCCGACATCAGGGCCTTGTCGCGCGCCGGATCGACCTTCAGCTTGTCAAGGCGCGCTCCGACCGCCTTCAGATAGCGCGGATAGTGGGCAAGCTGAGCGGCCGGCGTCTGCTCGATGAAGCGCTTCGGAAAAAGGCGCGCCAGCTGCTGCTCCACATCGCTGCAGGCTGCCGAAAACGAGCGGGCCGCGGCGAGCTTCTTCGGCAATTGCGCGGCCTCCTGCACGATCGTCGCCGCCAGGCCCGCGACCTGTTGAGCGATCAGGCTCAGGCGTCCGCGCGCCTCGTCCTTGCGCGCCACGAACTGCTCGCGATTGGCCGGCCACGGCTCCTCCAGGCACGTGCGATCGATCGCCGCGCCCACCACCTGGTCGCGCAGATCCTCGAAGCTGGGCAGCGCCGCCGACAGCGAAGGCACCACCGAGGCCTGCATGCGGACCGTCTGCAACGATGAAAGCGAGCGCTGCAGGTGCTGGATCTGCTGGCGCAGTTGAAGGCTGAACAGACGCCGCAGCCCTTCGCGATGGCGGCCGCGCGCGGTCAGGGGATCGTCGAACAGCTCGAGCGTGCAATGGTCGCCTCGATCGACCAGCGCCGGATAGCCGACCAGCGTCTGCCCGTCGCGATGCACCTGGCGCCGCGGTGCCAGCTCTCCGAAGTCCCAGTCGGTGATCGGCTGCTCGTTGTGCGGCGCCGGCGCCTGCCCGGCGTCGGCCAGTTGCTGGAATTGCTGCCGCGCCTGGGCGCCGAGCTCGGCCTGCAGGGACGACAGGTTGCGGCCCATCGCCAGTTGCCGGCCCTGCGGATCGACCACCTTGAAATTCATCGTCAGATGCGCGGGCAGCGACTCCAGCTTGAAGTCGGCCGGCGCGCAAGTGACGCCCGCGTGCTCGCGCACGTCCTGGATCAGCGCATCGATCAACCCCTCCTTCGCGCTGCGCGCTACGGAGGGCGTGCCCTCCTTCGTGCTTCGGGCTTGGGAGGGCTTGCCCTCCGTAGCGTCGTCAGGCACGAAGGAGGGCCAACGCTCGGTAAAGCCTTGTGCATACTCGGGCAGCGGCACGCAATGGCGGCGCAGTTTCTGCGGCAGCGACTTGAGCAGCAGGTGCACTTTCTCCCGCAGCATGCCGGGCACCAGCCATTCGCAGCGGACCGGATCGACCTGGTTCAGCGCATACAGCGGCACCGTCAGGGTGGCGCCGTCGCGCGGGCTGCCCGGTTCGAAATGATAGGAAAGTGCCATTTCCAACCCGCCCATCGTGAGCGACTTCGGATACAGCGTCGGGGTGACCCCGGCCGCCTGGTGCCGCATCAGCTCCTCGCGCGAAAGGAACAGCACGCGCGGATCGTCCCGCTCGGCCTGCTCGCGCCAGCGCTCGAACGAGGCGCCGCCGACCACCGAGGCCGGCACCCGCTGGTCGTAGAACGCGAATATCAGCTCCTCGTCGACCAGCACGTCCGGCCTGCGCGCCTTGTGCTCCAGCTCCCGTATCTCGCCGATCAGCTTCCGGTTGTGCGCCATGAACGGCGCGCGCGTGTCGAGCTCGCCGCCGACCAGCGCCTCGCGAATGAACAGCGTACGCGAGGTGGCCGGGTCGATCGGCCCGTAGTCGGCGCGCCGCTGCTGGTACACCATCAGCCCGTACAGCGTGCCTCGCTCGAACGCCACCACCTGGGCCGAGCGCTTTTCCCAGTGCGGATCGCCCCAGGTGCGCTTGAGCAGGTGGGCGCCGACGCGCTCCAGCCAGAGCGGCTCGACGGCGGCCACGGTCCGGGCGAACAGGCGCGAGGTCTCGACCAGCTCGGCGGCGACGATCCAGCGGGCGGCCTTGCGCGCCATGGGCGAGCCCGGCCACACGTGGAATTTGATCGAGCGGGCTCCCAGGTACGGCGGCTCGCGGCGGTCCGCCGGATCCGCATCGGGCGACTTGCACCCCACGTTGCCAAGCAGCCCGGCCAGCAACGACAGGTGCAGCTGTTCGTAGGTCGGCGGCGAGGCGTTCGGGCGCCAGCCGAGCTCGGAGACGATCCGCTGCAGCTGCGAATGCACATCGATCCACTCGCGCAGACGGCGCGGGCTGATGAACTCCTGCCTGAGCTCGTCGGCGAGGCGGCGGTTCGACTTCTTGTGCTCCAGCCGCTGCTGCAGCGCCTCCCACAGCTTCACCAGCCCCGCGAACTCGGATCGCTCGTCGGCGTAACGGCGGTGCGCCTGGTCGGCGGCCTCCTGCGCCGCCAGCGGGCGTTCGCGCGGATCCTGCACCGACAGCGCCGAGGCGATGATCAGCATCTCGCGCAGGCAGTGCTGATCGCGCGCCGCCAGCAGCATCCGGCCGAGCCTCGGATCCAGCGGCAGGCGCGCCAGCTCATGCCCGATCGGCGTGAGCTCATTGCGTTCGTCCACCGCATTGAGCTCTGCCAGCAGCTGGTAGCCGTCCGCGATGGCCCGGGCCGGCGGCGGCTGGACGAACGGAAACTCGGCCACCTCGCCCAGCCCGAGCGATTTCATCTGCAGGATGACGGCCGCCAGCGACGAGCGCAGGATCTCGGGATCGGTGAACGGCGCTCGCCGCGCGTGGTCCTGCTCGTCGTACAGGCGGATGCAGATGCCGTCGGCCACGCGCCCGCAGCGGCCGGCGCGCTGGGCCGCGGCCGCTTGTGAGATCGGCTCGACCTGCAACTGCTCGACCTTGTTGCGATAGCTGTACCGCTTGACGCGCGCCAGGCCCGAATCCACCACGTAGCGGATCCCGGGCACCGTCAGCGAGGTTTCGGCAATGTTGGTCGCCAGCACGATCCGGCGCGCGCCGCCAGGCTGGAACACGCGCTCCTGTTCCTCGACGGACAGGCGCGCAAACAGCGGCAGCATCTCGGTGCCGGGCGGATGGTGCTTGCGCAGCGCCTCGGACGCCTCGCGGATCTCGCGCTCGCCGGGCAGAAACACCAGCACGTCGCCGCGGCCGGCGAGCGCCAGCTCGCCGACCGCATCGACGATCGCGTCCATCAGCGTGCGGTCTTCGGCGTCATCCTCCTCGCGCACCGCCCGGTAGCGGATCTCGACCGGATACAGGCGCCCCGATACATTGATCACCGGGGCCGGCTGGTCGGCCGAACCGAAGTGCCGCGCGAAGCGCTCGGCATCGAGGGTGGCCGAGGTGATGATCAGCTTCAGGTCCGGCCGGCGTGGCAGCAGCTGCCGCAGGTACCCGAGCAGGAAGTCGATGTTCAGGCTGCGTTCGTGCGCCTCATCGATGATGATCGTGTCGTAGGCCTCCAGGCGCGGATCGCGCTGCGTCTCCGCCAGCAAAATGCCGTCCGTCATCAGCTTGACGGCGACGCCTTCGCGCGTATGGTCGGTGAAGCGGACCTTGTAGCCGACCACCTCGCCCAGAGGCGTGGCCAGTTCCTCGGCGATCCGGCGCGCCACGCTGGAAGCCGCGATCCGGCGCGGCTGGGTGTGCCCGATCATCCGCTCGGTGCCGCGCCCGATCGCCAGGCAGATCTTCGGAAGCTGCGTGGTCTTGCCCGAGCCGGTCTCGCCGCACACGATCACGACCGGGTGAGCCCGGATGGCCTCGCCGATCTGCTCGCGCAGTGCGCACACCGGCAGCTCGTCCGGAAACCGGATCGGCAGCGGCAGCCGGGCCCGACTCTTTCGCAATTGAGCTCGCCAAATCAAGCACTTGCAGGGGCGCGAAGTATACTTTCGCCCGGCCATGGACGATCACATCGCTCCGCCCCCGCCCGCCACCGCCGCGCTGAGCCATGCGCAGTTCGTGGCGTGGCTGCGCGACGTCGCTCCCTACGTTCATTCGCACCGGGGCGGCACGTTCGTGGTGGCGTTCGAGGGCGAGCTGATCGAGGCCGGCCGCCTCACGGCACTGGCGCACGACCTGTCGCTGCTGCACGCGATGGGAATCCGGCTGGTGCTGGTGCATGGGTCCAGACCTCAAGTGCAGGCGCTGTTGCAGTTGAAAGGACTGCAGACCTCGTTTCACGGCGGGCTGCGGATCACCGATGCAGCGGCGCTGGCGTGCGTCAAGGAAGCGGCCGGCGGAATCCGGCTCGACATCGAGGCCGCTTTCTCGCAAGGCCTGCCCAGCACGCCGATGGCCAACAGCAAGATCCGGGTGGTCAGCGGCAATTTCGTGCTGGCGCGGCCGGTCGGCATCGTCGACGGCGTGGACTTCCAGCACACCGGCGTGGTGCGCAAGATCGATACCGAGGTGATCGAACGAACCCTGCGGGCCGACGCGCTCGTGCTGATGTCGCCGCTGGGGTTCTCGCCGACCGGCGAGGCGTTCAACCTGAAGGTCGAGGACGTCGCCACGCAGACTGCGATCGCGCTGAAGGCCGACAAGCTGATCCTGATAGGGTCGCTGGACGGCGTGCGCGACGCCGGCGGCAGGCTGCGCAACGAGCTGCCGGTCGAGGAGGCCGAGCGGATGCTGGCGGCCCGCGAGGCCTCGGAGCCGACGCTGTCCGATCTGAGCTACCTGGTGCGCGCCTGCCGCGGCGGAGTCGCGCGCGCCCACCTGATCCCGCTGTGGCTCGACGGGGGGCTGCTGATCGAGCTGTTCACCCACGCCGGGGTCGGTACCCTGGTGTCGACCGAACACCTGGAAGCGCTGCGCGAGGCTGCCAGCGACGACGTGGGCGGCATCCTGAAGCTGATCGAACCGCTCGAGGCCGACGGCACGCTGGTCAAGCGGCCACGCGAGCTGATCGAGCGCGAGATCGGCCAGTTCAGCGTGTTCGAGCACGACGGCTTCATCCAGGGCTGCGCCGCGCTGTATCCGTTCGAGGAGGCCGAGATGGGCGAGCTGGCCTGTCTGACGGTGCACGGCGATTATCGTGAGAGCGGCCTGGGTGAGCGGCTGATGAAGCGGATCGAGGTGCGCGCACGCGCGGCCGGGTTGAAGCGGCTGTTCGTGCTGACCACCCGCACTTCGCATTGGTTCCTGAAGCGCGGCTACGCGATGGCCAAGGTCGAGGATCTGCCGGTCCAGCGGCAGCGGATGTACAACTGGCAGCGCCGCTCGCAGGTGCTGATCAAGACGATTTGATTTGAAGAGGACTCAAGATGGCGCGGATGGTCCAATGCATCAAGCTGGGCAAGCAAGCCGAAGGACTGGATTTTCCGCCGGTTCCCGGCGAACTGGGTCGTCGGATCTTCGAGAGCGTGTCCAAGGAGGCCTGGCAGCAATGGCAGCGCCACCAGACCATGCTGCTCAACGAGAACCGCCTGAGCCTGGCCGACGCGCGTGCGCGCAAGTACCTGCAGACTCAGATGGAGCAGTACTTCTTCGGCGAAGGCGCGGACCAGCCGTCGGGATATACGCCGCCGCGCTGAGCGCGGGCGTCCGGCCGGCTGAAGCGATGACATCGAACCCGCAGTCCATCACCGCGAGCTCAGCCGAAGGCACCATTTCCGCCGGCGCGATCCGGGCGGCCGCAGCGCGGGCCGGTACCGGCCTGGTCGCAGCGGTGTGCTGCCTGGCCTTTCATACCGCTTCATCGGCCACGGCGCCGCAGGCGGACCGCGAGCAGACGGACCGGGACCTGATGGAGGTCACGATCGCGCGGCTGCATCAGTACTACGCGCAGCGCAAGTACACCGTCGCCCAGGTCGTGGACTGGTACCTGGCCCGGATCCACCGCTACAACGGCATCTACCGGTCGCTGGAGCAGGTTTTCGATGCGGAAGCGCGCGCGGCGGCCGCGCGCGAGGACGGCCAGGCAGACAGCGTGCCGCATGGCCCGCTGTGGGGCGTGCCGATCGTGATCAAGGCCAACACGAGCATCCAGGGCAAGGTCACGACCGACGGCTGGGATGGCTACACCATCCCGGGTCACGAGCTGGTCGCTCCGCGCGACGCCACTATCGTCGCCAAACTGAGGGCCGCAGGCGCGATCATCCTCGGGCACACCAACATGCCGGATTTCGCCAACGCCGACACCAACCGCAGCAGCTCGTTCGGCCGCACCGGCAATGCGTACGACGTGCGCTTCTCGCCCGGGGGCTCCTCGGGCGGCACGGTCACCACGATCACTGCCAACATGGCCTTGCTCGGCAACGGCACCGACACCGGCAACTCGATCCGCATGCCCTCGGCCACCAGCGCGCTGATCGGCGTGTTCCCGACGCGCGGGCTGGTGAGCATCGCGGGCATCGCGCCCCTGGACTGGCTGCTGGACAACACCGGTCCGATCGCGCGCACCGTTTCCGATGCGGCGATTGCGCTCTCGGTGATGGCGGGGGAAGACCCGCTCGACCCCGTGACCCAGGGTTCCGCGGCGAAAGCCCAGCCCGGGCCCTACACGCAATATCTGAAAGCCGAAGCGTTGAAGGGCAAGCGGTTCGGCGTGCCGGCGTTCATGCTGCTGGGGTTAAATACGCCCTTCCACGGCACGCCTGCCGCGGTGCCAGAGCTGGCGGCGGCCAAGCAGGCCGTCGAGCAGGCAGTGCCGCTGGATCCGCGCACGCGCGCCGCCTTCATGAAGGCTGTCGAGCAGCTGCGGGCGCAAGGCGCCACCGTGATCATCGACGACTCGGTGCTGGCGGAGAGCTTCGCCCGGGTCGCGGGACGCATCAGCACCTACGCCTATGTGCGCGAGGGCACGGACCTGTTCCTGAAAGACTTCGGTCCCGCCGAGTACCGGTCCGCCGTCGATTACGAGAAGGTCATCGGTGCCCCGCTCGGCGCACCGATCATCGGCACCGAACCGGGCAACGCCCAGTTCGGCGATGTAAAGATCTACCAGCGTCTGGTGGAGACCGACCCCGATGCGCAGGCCAACTACCACGCGCCGCGGCGCCGTGCGCTGGCGATGTACCTGGAGACCATGGATCGACTGCAGCTCGATGGCTACGTGTACCCGGCGATCCAGATGCCTCCGGTGGACGAGACGATGGCGCAGGACGGCCGCTTGAGCGAAGGGCCGCATTCGGCCACCGCCTGGGTCAATATGCTGGGAGTGCCCGCGGTGGTCGTTGTCGGCGGCTTCTACGACAGCGGCCTGCCGTTCGGACTGGAGTTCTCCGGCAGGCCGTTCCGCGACGGCGACCTGCTGGGCTATGCCTACGCCTGGGAGCAGGCGACGCACCATCGTCACCCGCCCGCGCTGGTCGAAAGCGGCCTGCTGCCCGACGCGCGTTGAACCGGGCCTGGTGAACCGGCAGGCCGCGGCCCCGCCTGGCACCTGGCCGCTTATCGCTCCATCACCTCCACTTGGAGCGAGCCGTAGTTCGCAAGATCCCACCCGTAGTAGAAGGGACTACCCCTATCGGCCGGCATCGGGTCGCTCGAGCTTCCGCCGATCTGATCCTGCAGGAAAAAGTCCCCGCGGTCGGTATGCAGGCCTTGCGCAGCCGGTCCGCCGCAGACGGACGTATAGGTTGTCGCGCAAGTAAACGCCGGGCCCGTCAGAAGGGTCGGGTGCGCCAGACTGACCGGCAACGAATTCGTTTCGGCAGAGACATAGGGGTTCGACGGCGCGCTCAACAGCCCGCCCAGCGTTCCTGAACCAAGCAGGAAGCCATCGCCTTTGGTACAGCCCTGGCTTTCGCTGCAATCCAGAGCGATCGGATAAGTGGCGCCGGCGGCAGATCCGAAGCCGGCGATTCCGGTGCCGGTGTCGTATCGGACGTACACCTGGTCGTGTTTGAAGGTGGCGACGGTCGTCCTGACCCCGTCGTCCACCGTGACGGTGGCGTACCCCGTATTGGTGTATACGACTGCTCCGGTCACGGCACTGGGCTGTTGCTGGATGGTGCCGGTGTCGGCTCTCATCCGTATCGTGACCAGGGCCTCCGAGAAGGCGTGGGAACCAAGCTTGCCGTCTGCCACGGTCCGCAGCGTGTACACGACCGGGTCGGCGCTGGCACTGGCGGTTACGGCTGCCAGAAGCGACATCAGCAGGATCTTGATCGTTTGCCGAGGGATTGTGTTCATATTCGAGACTCCGATCCAGCGTTGCACACGTTCGTTGGGTATCAGGCGTGATGCGCGAAGCGCGCGCCAGCGCCCCCGTCCATTGCCGTCGGGCGACCGCTTCAGTCGTCGTCCTTCCTGTTCCGCACGGAGAAGGTGCCGAAATTCAAAGCGCCGTAGTGATTGCAGCAAATGCTTCCATCAGAGGGGTTGATGTCGCGATAGGGCAGATAGAAAACGATGTCGCCGATGTCGGATCCCAAGGGGTAGCCATCGGGCGGCGTACAGAATCCATTTCCACTCAAAGCCCCGGAGCCGTTCGGCGGGTAACCGATGCAGGACCAGGCAAAGCCGGACATATTGGCGGGCGTCGACAGAGGAGATCCGGATGTCGCATCGGTGGCTGCTGTTCCCAGCACAAAGGCCACCGGGTAGGCGGGCTCCAGGCCGTGCGGGCCCACGAACGAGCCGAAACCGATTCCGCCGTTGCATTGGTCCAATCCGACGAACACCTGGCCGGGGTTGAGATGCGCGACCAAGGTCCGACCCTGAGATTCGACCGATACGGCCGTCGTGCCTTTGGCCAGGTAATAGAACCAGCCGGTTGCGGAGGGACTCGTACAAAAGGTACTTGGAATGGCGTTGCCCTGCTTGTCGGCGGCCGCCATCACGTCCTTGCTGTCGCCCTGGAACGTCACCGTGACCGACGCGTTCTGGTAAAGATGATCTGCCACCTTGATGTTGGTCACGACGGTTGCGGTATAGACCATCGGGCTGGCCTGCGCCGTCAAGGTCGCCGCAAGGGCCGACGCGGCAACCAGAAGACTTGCTCCTGCTTTTCCTCGAACAGTGCTTTTGTTCACGATAGACCTCGCGAGCATGCTGTTGGGCACACGACCCCAAGCGCCGCCTTGCCGTCAAATCGGTGGACAAGGCCTTCTCTCAGGGATCCGTCACTGGTTTGAAGGGTCCTGCCTGTACAGACGCAGTCGTCCGTACAAAGGCGACAGGCGCGACTCGCCCTGGGAGCGGCCGCACCCACGCGTTTGCCGGGCCCGCCGACCGTCCGGGGTCGGTGCCCTAGAAGCGATACGTGAGGTCCACCCCGATGGTGCGGGGCTGGTTGGTCGCGACCCGCACCAGCGAGGGTGCCTGGAAGGCAAACGAGCTGGTATTGACGCCCAGCTCCGCGTGCTTGTTGGTGAGGTTGTCGCCGAACAGGTACGCCGACCACTTGTCCCCCGACAGCCCGATGCGGGCGCCCACCAGGTTGTAAGGCTGCAGCTGCTCGTAGGTGAAAGCGATGTCCGTCGACGAGCCGACGTACGAATCGGTGACGCGCATCGTGAGCTTCGTGCCGGCCGACAACTGCCGCGTGTAGTTGAGCGACGCCATCATCGTGTACTTCGGGATGTTCAGGATATTCGTGCCCGACGTCAGCCCCGTGTTCTGCGTCACGGAGGCAGGCACCGAGGTGAGCGTCGCGTGCGTGTAGGTGCCGCTCAGCGTGGCATTGAGCTCCGGCGTCACCCGGGCCGCGACCTCCACCTCGGGGCCATAGGAGGCGGCGTCGCCGGCATTCACCGTGAGCGGATAGCCGCAGGCCTGGTTGACCGTCTGCTGCACCTGCTTCCACAGGATGTAATAGAAGTCCGAGTTGAGGGTGACGCGGTTGTCGAGCAGTTTCGCCTTCTCGCCGACTTCGAAGTTCCACGTGTTATCCGGGCCGTACGTCTCGGCGGTCAACGTGCAAAGGCTGGCCGGGATCTGCTGGTTGATGCCTCCAGGACGGAACCCGCGGGACGCGGTCCCATACACGGTGAGCCGGTGCTCCTGCTCCCAGGACAGCGTCACCTTCGGATTGACGCCTTTGTTGGACGCCGAGAAATTGGCGAGCGCCTGGCTGCCGTTGCCGGTTCCGGTGGCGATGCCCGAAACCTGCTCGTCGGCCGTGCTGCGGAACTGGTACAGGCGCACGCCGGTGGTCAGCTTGAGCTGGTCGGTGAAGGCGTAGGTGTCCTCGCCGAACAAGGCGCTCTGTTTGATGCGGTAGGGGTTGTGCGCCTGGTAGATGATGCCGGCCGGGTTCGCCGCGGCGCCGCCCAGGGAGTACTGGGCGATCGGCTGCCAGGCGCTGTATTCGTTGAACACCGACTCGAACCGCGCGTAAAAGGCGCCGACGATCCACTGAAAGGCACCGTCGCCCGTGGAAGTCAGGCGGACCTCCTCGCTTAACTGGTGCGTGGCGTCGGTCTCGTTGAACAGGATGGGCCCGAACTGCGCCGGTATCCCGAACAACGGGAAGAAGCTGTACAAGGCCTCGGAATCGTCCTGATTCTGGGTTTCGGTCCGCGAGTAGTACGCGGTGGCGGAGGTCAGCTTCGCGAAGCCGAAGTCGTAGTTGATCGTCGTGCCGACCAGATGGAACGTGTCGGAAAACGGCTCCTGCAGCCCGAACGGCTGATAATGGGCCATATACGAGGCGCCCGGCGGACTGTCGAACTCGCTGTAGCCGTTGTCTTCGATCTTCTGGATCATCAGCAGGCCCTCGACCTGCAACCGCTCCGTGGGGTAGGCAACGACCTCCGCGCGCCCACCCTGCAGGCGTTCGTTGTTCGAGCGGTGAAACACTTCGGTCGCCTTCTGCCCGGTGACATCGGCGCGTACGCATCCGGGCCAGCCCGGACCGCAGGGACCCGGATTGGTCGGCGGCGGAAACGGGTTCAGCACGATGCGGTCGATGAAGCCATCGGTGTACTTGTCGGTGACCACGAAGCGCATCGCGGCAACATCTTCGGCGAGCGGCACGTTCAGCATCGCGTTGCCGCCAAAGTTGAAGCCTCCGTTGCTGGGCCCGTCGGTCCACGACATCAGCCCTTGCGCGGTGGCGGCGGATTTGTTGAGCGTCGGCGAATCGGTCACCAGCTTCACCGTGCCGCCCATCGACCCGGAGCCATACAGCGTGCCCTGCGGACCCCGCAGCACCTCGACGCGGTTCAGGTCGAACAAATCGGGGTCGATCACCACCTTGCCCACCAGCGCCGCCGCGGGCGGGGTGAGCGGATAGTCGTTCAAGTAAAAACCGACGGTAGGAGCGGCGCCGCCGGAGGAGGACAGCCCCCGCATCTCGAGTTCGGTCTGGCCCGGACCTGAGGTGCGCAGCGAGATCCCGGGCACTTCGCGGATGACCCCTGCCAGATCGGTGATCCCCATCTGCTGCAGCTCCTCGCCGGAGCGTGCGCTCACGCTGATCGGGGTGTCCTGGATCGTCGAGGTGCGCTTCTCCGCCGTCACCACGATCTCCTCGGGGGAGCTCGGCGCCGGGCTGGAGCCTGGGGCGGACTGCCCGGACGCGCACGGCACTGCGAGCGTCAGCAACAAGGCGACGCACGAAGCTGGCCTGATTGATTTCATGGGGCCCCCTCTCTTTTTGGAAAACCGGTTATCGGCCGATAGTAAGGGGGGTCAATCGGCTTTACAAAGCGGCTGATCGATTTATGGCGGGCGTCTGCTTTCCGCCGATCAGTCGCTTTCGACTTCGCACCAGCCGCGTGCAGGTGCCGCTCGCCCATGGTGCGAACGCACAAACTGCTGGCACGCAAGCGGGAGAGGGAACGTCCTAGATCCGCTTCATCGACTCGACATACCAGTTGATGTAGCGCTCGGTATGGTGCTCCATCGGCATGTAAGGACCCGGCTCGAAGAAGGCCGAATTCACGCCCGCCTGGTTCAGCTCGACGATCTTCTTGTCTTCGAGGGTGGTCTGGTCCCAGATCCAGACCAGCTCCTCCTGCTGGTAGTCCTTGCCCTCGACCGCATTGGCGTCGACCAGCCAGAACAGCTCGAAAGCGGTCCTGTCGACCGTCAGCGGAATGGTGCGATAGATCACGCCGTAATCCGGGTAGGCGACGAAGTTGGAGGTCGGCCCGACGTCCAGAAACGAGAATCCGCCGTCAAAATCCTTGCCGTGGAACTGGCCCATCAGCGGCGCCACGGGCCGGCCGTCGCGGCTGCCGGTCTGGAAGCCCTCCAGCAGAGCGGAGCGGCCGCAGTCGGCGCTCTCGTTGCCCGGCCGGGCGTCGCTGGCGTAGAAATCCGCTTCTACCAGCGCAATCCCCAGTGCGGCATCGCGGTCAACCACGGCCCGATGGGCTGCTTCGCGCTGGGTCTGCGGACGCGCGAAGACGTGGCGCCGCGAGTACTCCCGGTGCGCCGGGGTGCAGTGATAGCACTCGTGGTAGTTCTCGAGCACGAGCTTCCAGTTGGCGTCGATCAGGTACATTCTTCGAGCCGCTACCTTCGCCCTGGCCCAGTCGTAGATGCGCGCGGCCCGGCCGAACGACTGCTCGACCTGCTCGAAGCCCAGCGGCTGCCCGGCAAACGTGATGAAGATCACGCCCTCGCAGACCCTGAGCGCCACCTGCTTGAGCCCGTAATCGGCCTTGTTGAAATCGTCGGTGCTCAAGCGCGCGCTTTGCAGCCGGCCGGTGCAGTCGTACGTCCACGCATGGTAGGGGCAGACGAAGGTGCCGCCCCGGGCCGTGCCCTGCCCTTCGGTGCAGACGCGCGATCCGCGATGGCGGCAGACATTGAGCAGCGCACGGATCCGGCTGTCCTGCCCGCGCACGATGATGATCGATTCGCCGCCGATCTGTGCCGTGAAATAGTCGCCTGGGCCGGGGACCATGCTGGCGTGGCCGACGCAGTGCCAGTGCGCCATCACGAAGTGCCGCATGTCGTGCTGGAAGATCGCTGGATCCTTGTAAAAGACGCGCGGCAGCGCGTGTCCCGGACGCGCCGCCTCCAGCGCCGCGCGCAGCGTCTCGCGCCCTGACAGAGCGCCGTGATTCATGCTGACGATGTCCGGCTCGTGCATCGGCGGTCTGCCCGCGGAGGATTCGCTTTCGTTTCCGCTCATATTGAATGAACGGTCAGCTTAACGGAAGCGGGCGCGCCCGTTGCCTTTGGCCGGCTGCTTCGAGGCCGGCGATCGCAGGCAGGAATACTTCGGTGATCCAGAGCGCATGGCCCGCGTGCACGAACGGCGAGCGGCGCGCCCACAGCGCGGGCAGTTGCGCCGCTTCGGCGCCGAGCGCCCGGCTGGCGGCGCGGTGCAGCCGGTCGCCCGGCTGCAGGCGGCGCACGCGGATCGGCCCGCGCGCCGTCCCGTGCCGGTCGAAAATCGCGTCGCCCACCGGCCTGAGACCGACTTTCGACAGCGGCCGCCACGCGGTGCGAAGCGACGAGCGGTGCGCCACGCTATGGGCGTACAACACGGGCCGGCCGTCGGCAAGCAGCAACACTTCGCGCACCCAGACGTGCCGCCCGTGCCGCAGGCCGAGCAGCTGGACCTCGTCGGGCAGCGGTCGCGCAGTCCGCTGCCGCAGCAGAATCAATTGAAGCCGCCCGCATCCGGCCCGCAGCCGCCGGGTGAGCGAGCCTCGCTCGGCAAGCCAGGAAGCGATCGCGCCTCCGGCGACCGCGGGCCGAAGCGCCCCCCAGGCGCGGTCGATCGACTCCAGGCACCGGCCCATTGCAGCCGTTGCGGTCGGCGGCCGGGCTGAATCAGCCTCGGTCGTTCGGTTCATAATCATCGACAACTTCAACGCTGCGCGCGCCACGGTCCGGTCGCAAGATTCCGCCGTGGCCTCCTCCCCGATGCAACAGCCGGTCGTTATCGTCGGCGCCGGGCTCGCCGGCCTGACCGTCGCATTGCAACTGGCCGACCACGTTCCGGTCAGAGTGCTGGCCAAGCGTTCGCTGGAAGAAGGCGCGACGGCCTGGGCGCAGGGAGGCATCGTCGGCGTGCTCGGCAGCGACGACAGCATCGAATCGCATTTGCGCGACACCGCCGAGGCCGGAGCGGGCCTGGTCGACGTACAGGTGGCGGGCGCGATCGCGCGGGCAAGCGCCCCGGCCATCGAGTGGCTGGTGCGCCATGGGGTCGAATTCACGGGCGACCCGGAGGGGCCGCTGGGCCTGCATCTGACGCGCGAGGGCGGGCACGCGGTGCGCCGCATCGCGCACGCCGCCGACGCAACCGGTAAGGCCATTCACGACGCACTGCTCAAGGCGGCGCGATCGCATCCGAACATCCGGCTGTGCGAGCGCTGGATGGCCGTCGATCTGATCACCTCGCGCCACGTGCCCGATGGCATCGACCCGCAGTGCCTCGGAGTGTATGCGCTCGATCTGGAGCATGGCCGTGTCGAGACGCTGCCAGCGGCCGCGGTCGTGCTGGCCAGCGGCGGGGCCGGCAAGGTCTACCGCTACACCAGCAACCCGGACACGGCCACCGGCGATGGCGTCGCGATGGCCTGGCGCGCGGGCTGTCGCGTCGGCAACATGGAGTTCATCCAGTTCCATCCGACCTGCCTGTACCACCCGCAGGATCGCACCTTCCTGATCACGGAGGCGCTGCGCGGGGAGGGCGCGGTGTTGCGGCTGCCCGACGGCACGCGTTTCATGCCGGCACACGACCCGCGCGGCGAACTGGCGCCGCGCGACGTGGTTGCCCGCGCGATCGACTTCGAGATGAAGCGCAATGGCCTCGATTACGTGGGGCTCGATGCCACCCACCTGGGATTTTCGTTCCTGCAGAGCCATTTTCCAACCATAGAGGCGCGCTGCCGCAGCCTGGGCATCGACATCTCGAAGCAGCCGATCCCGGTCGTGCCGGCCGCACACTATACGTGCGGTGGGGTCGTGACCGATCTGCGGGGGCGCACCGACCTGCCGCGCCTGTACGCGGTCGGCGAGACCGGGTATACGGGGCTGCACGGCGCCAACCGACTCGCCAGCAATTCGCTGCTGGAGTGCGTCGTGGTGGGCAGATCCTGCGCCGACGATATACGCGCGCAAGGCGCGGGCGAGTCTCCCGAGCTGCCTGCCTGGGACGAGAGCCGCGTGGAGGATCCCGACGAGCAGGTCGTGATCTCGCACAACTGGGACGAGCTCAGGCTGACGATGTGGAACTACGTGGGCATCGTGCGCACCACGCGCCGGCTGGAGCGCGCGCAGCACCGCATCCGGCTGCTGCGCAAGGAAACGGACGAGTACTACGCCAACTTCCGCGTGTCGCGGGATCTGCTGGAGCTGCGCAATCTGCTCGAATGCGCCGACTTGATCGTGCGCTCGGCGCTCAGGCGCCACGAAAGCCGCGGCTTGCACTACAGCCGCGACTACCCGCACACGCTCGCCGCGGGCCTGCCGACGATTCTGGTGCCACCAGGCCGGCTGATGGTCAAGCGCAAGTCCTGACGCGTGCGGTTGCACGCCCGGGTGCGCGATCCTCTGCAGGTCTGCCCGCGGCGCCTCGCGCGGCCGTCAGGGCCGCCACGAGGCCGATCAAAGTGTGTCTCATTGTTTCAGTACGGCCGCGCTGTCACACGTTGTTGCACGCGCACGCCACGCCTGCGTGAACCTGCCATCCAGGGCCCGCGTTATGTGAGGAACCGGTGCCATCCGGAAGGAGCGCAGACCTATGAAGACCACCAGATTCCATCGCTCGCTGCTCGTGGTGCTCGCTCTTGCTGCCGCCTCGGTGGCCTGTGATGCCCGGGCCTGGGGCATCGGCGTATCGATCGGCTTTGCGCCGCCGCCGTTGCCCGTGTACGTCCAGCCCCCCTGCCCGGCCGAGGGCTACCTGTGGACCCCCGGTTACTGGGCCTACGATCCGGACGACGGATACTACTGGGTGCCGGGCACCTGGGTGCTCGCGCCCGCCACGGGATTGCTCTGGACGCCGGGCTATTGGGGTTTCGCGGACGGCTTCTACGCATGGCATGCGGGCTACTGGGGTCCGCGCGTGGGCTTCTACGGCGGCATCAACTACGGCTTCGGCTACTTCGGCACCGGGTTTGCCGGCGGCTACTGGAACCGCGGCGCGTTCTTCTATAACCGCGGTGTAACCAACATCCGCAACGTCTCGATCACGAACGTGTACAACGAAACGACCGTGAACAACCGATTCCCGGAGGCTCGCGCGAGCTACAACGGCGGCCCTGGCGGCATCCAGCTCCGTCCAACGGTCGGCGAGCAGGCGGCAGAGCGCAGGCCGCACTACGGGGCCACCCCCGAGCAACAGCACCATGAATCGGCGGCGCGCACGCTGCCGGCGCTGCGAGCATCGCTCAACCGCGGGCAGCCGACGGTAGCCGCAACACCACGGCCGGGCGTGTTCGAGGGTCATGGCGGCGGCGCGGCCATGGGTCGTGACGCCACCGGCCGGCGCCCAGTCGAGGCCGCTGCGTCCAGCAACGGGAACGCGGTCGCTGGCCGGTCGCCTCAGCAGCGGCAACCCATCGATGCGCCTGAGCAACGCGCGGCGCACCAACCCCCTGCTCATTGGGCTGCGCCGGCCCTGTCAGCGCCGACGGTTCAGCCGGCTCAGCATAGAGCGGCCGCTCCTTCTTACCCGGCGCGAGCGCCCGTGTCGTACAGGGAACCGGTCCGTGCCGCGGCGTTCACTACCCCGCGCGGGCCAGGCAACCAGGCGCCGGCGCGCAGCGGCCCGCCAGCACACGCGAGTGGCCAGGGTCCATGGCACGGGCCGAGCCACGGCTGAACGCCGATAGCCAGGCAATCACCGGCTCATCTGTGCAGCCCACTTCCTTTTGTACTTCTCCATCACCTGCAGGTAGTGACGTGCAGGCGCCGCAGGGTCGGATACGCGGCGAATATCCCTGGCCGCTTCACCCAGGGCATCGCGCTCCGCGCCAAAAAGCGGGGCGTCCCGCCACGCAAGAATCGCCTTCCGGTCCGCTTCCGGAATGCTCTGCCATCTGTCCCGCAGGAGCGGAAAATCAGCGCGAATTCCGGCTGCGAAAACCATAGGAATCGCTGCCCGACCCGAACGATCCGCGTCAGGTCCGGGATCCGTCAGCCCCAGATGGATCTCGCCATATTCGGCAACCAAGCCGGCCATCTCCTTCAATTCCTCTTCGGTCGGGTTATCCGTGCTCCGCGGCTTCTGACCCCGAAGGTCCGCCATCAGCGCCTTCCCATACCCCGCCCACACGTCGTTGAGCATCTGCCTTTGAGTCGTCGCAAACTGCTTTCCCGGCGAAGTCGAGTAGAACTGGATCAGCGCTTCCAACTGGTCCGTGCTCAGGTGCCGGGCAAGGCTCCCGATCACGGCCTCGTCGATCCTCTTCAGAAGAGCCGGATCTTTAGTGGGTGCCAGCTCGCTTTGGATCTGCGGCATATCCTGGTCGATCAGGGCTGCCATCCGCTTCCATTCGGGATTTTCGGGACCCCAGTTCGGTCCGTGCCTCGCCTCCCTCAGGAGTGCTTCTTTTATCTTTTCCAAGGCGTGGGGATCGCTTAGTGGCGGCCCCCCGCCAGCCCCGGTGGCATAGGTGATAGACCCACGAATGTCGCTTCGTGCGGCAAGGTACTGCGCAGCGAGGTCCATCCTGGCATAGGTAGCCGTGTCGGAAGGTGCCGCCGGATCGGACACGCCGGCCGCATGGGCCGCCGTCACCAGCACGACCGGCAAAACCTGCGCTAGAACGTTTGAACGGGTCATGCAGCGCATTTCTGCCCTCCAGCTTTCCCGAAGCGGGACAGTGCGCTCACAGATTAAGCTGAACTCGCTCAAGGGTCGGCAAAATCCATGCTCCGGGTAAAGCGATTACGCGGGCACCGTGCGGGAAAATGGCTCAGGGCCATCTACGCTGCCTCGATTTCAAGGCGCTGCCGCCTTTCCCGAAGTATCTGGATTGACACCGCGCGCGGCGCGACGGCCCAGCCCGTGCGCCATCCGGTCCATGTAAAGATAGATCACAGGGGTCGTGTAGAGCGTCAGAACCTGCGACACCAGAAGTCCGCCGACGATCGCCACTCCCAGCGGGGCGCGCACCTCGGCTCCGGCGCCGGTTCCGACCGCCAGCGGCAATCCTCCGAGAATGGCCGCCATCGTCGTCATCATGATCGGCCGGAAGCGCAGCAGGCAGGCGGCGCGGATGGAAGCCGCGCTGTCGAGCCCCTGCAGCCGTTCGGCCTCGAGCGCGAAGTCGATCATCATGATCGCGTTTTTCTTCACGATTCCGATCAGCAGGATGATGCCGATCAGCGAGATCACGCTCAGCTCGAAGCGGCACAGCATCAGCGCCAGCAACGCGCCGAGGCCGGCCGACGGCAGGGTCGACAGAATGGTGATCGGGTGAACGTAGCTTTCGTACAATATGCCGAGCACGATGTACACGGCGATCAAGGCGGCGGCGATCAGATAGGGTTGGGTGGCCAGCGTCTCTTTGAACGCCTGCGCCGTGCCCTGGAAACTGCCGTGCAAGGTGGCCGGCATCCGCAACTCGCGGATCGTCGATTCGACCAGCGGGACCGCGTCGCCCAGCGCGACTCCCGGCGCCAGATTGAATGACAGCGTCACCGCCGGAAACTGGCCCTGGTGGCTGATCAGCAAGGGGGCCGTATTGTCTTCGAAGCGGGCGAACACCGACAGCGGAATCTGCTTGCCGTCGCCGGAGGGCACGTAGATCTCGTTGAGCGAGCTGGCGTCGAGTTTGTGATCGGGATCGACTTCCAGCACCACATGGTACTGGTCGATGTTGGTGAAGATCGTTGCGACCTGGCGCTGGCCCAGCGCGTCGTACAGCGTATCGTCGAGCAGTTGGGGCGAAATGCCGAACTGTCCCGCCCGGCCGCGATTGATCACGATGGTCATGCCGGGCGCCGGGGTCTCCAGGTCGCTGTTCAAATCCTGCACCTGCGGCAGCGCCCGCAGCGCCTCGAGCAGGCGCGGGGCCCAGGCGTACAGCTCGCGCGGATCGGTGTCTTCCAGCGTGTACTGGAACTGCGTTCGGCTGGCGCGGCCGCCGACCTGCAGATCCTGCCGGGCCTGCATCCGCAGCGTGATCCCCGGCACCTGGACGGCGCGCTCGCGCAGGCGCGCCAGGATCTGGGACGCGCTCGCGTGGCGCTGCGAGAACGGCTTCAACCCGATCACCAGCCGTCCGTTGTTGGGCTTGGAGGTCTCGCCGATCCAGCTGTACACCAGGTCCACGTCGGGGTCGTCCATCACGACCCGCACCAGCGCCAGCTGCCGTGCCGACATCGCCGGCGCCGAAATGTCGACCGGCGCTTCGGTCGAGCCGTAGATCAGTCCCGTATCCTGCTGCGGAAAGAAGCCCTTCGGCACGGCCCAGTACAGCAGCACCGTCACCCCCATCGTCGCAAGCGTCAGAGCCAGCATCAAGCGGCTGTGACCAAGCGCCCAGTCGAGCGTGCGCTCGTACCACGCCAGCATGGCGTTGTAGCCGCGCTCCGCCAGCCGCGCCACGCGCCCCTGCCGGCCGGGCGGGTCGAGGTGCAGGAAGACCCGGCACATGGTCGGCGTCAGGGTCAGCGAAACCACCGCCGAGACCAGCAGGGCGACGCTGACCGTGACCGAGAATTCGCGAAACAGGCGGCCGACCGTTCCGCCCATCAGCAGCAGCGGAATGAAAGCGGCGATCAGCGACGTGGTCATCGAGACGACCGTGAAGCCGACCTGGCGGGCGCCGTCCAGAGCGGCGCGCAAGGCCGACTGCCCGCCTTCGATGTGGCGCGTGATGTTCTCGATCACGACGATCGCGTCGTCGACGACGAAACCGACCGCGATGGTCAGGCCCATCAGCGTGAGGTTGTTGACCGTATAGCCGAGCAGGTACATCACGCCGAACGTGCCGACGATCGACAGCGGAATCGCAACGGCCGGGATCAGCGTCGCCCACAGGCCGCGCAGGAAAGCGAACACGACCAGCACCACCAGCACGACCGACACCAGCATCGTGAACTGGATGTCGGCGATCGCCGCGCGGATGGTCTGGGTCCGATCGCTGGCGACCTGGACGCTGATCGCGCTCGGCAGCGATCTTTCCAGCTCCGGCAGGCGCGCCTTGATCGCATCGACCGTCGCCGCGACGTTGAAGCCCGGCTGCTTGTGGATGTCGACGATGATCGCGCGCCGGCTGCCGATCCAGGCCGCCTGCTTGACGTCCTCGACGCTGTCGACGGCTTTTCCGACATCGCGCACATGAATCGGAGCGCCGTTTCGATACGCGACCACCAGGTCGTCGAACGCGCTGGCGAGCGTCAGCTGGTCGGTCGTCTCCACCGTCAGCGAGCGCGTCGGGCTGTCGAGCGTGCCCTTGGGCGCATCGACGGTCGAAACCGCCAGCACGGCACGGATCTGCTCCAGGCTGATGCCGAGCCAGGCGATCTTGCGCGGATCGATCTGCACCCGCACCGCGGGCTTCTGCTCGCCGTGCAGATCGACCAGCCCGACCCCCGGCACGCGCGACAGTTGCTGCGCGATGTAGGAGTCGGCATAGCGATCCACCTCCCGCAGCGGCAGCACGTCGGAGCTGACCGCCAGCGACATGATTTGAAAATCGGCGGGGTTGGCCTTTTCGTAAGTCGGCGGATGGGGCAGGTTCTTCGGCAGGTTGCCGGCGGCCGCGTTCAATGCCGCCTGCACATCCTGTGCGGCCGAGTCGATGTTGCGGTTCAGGTCGAACTGCACCGTGATCGCGGAATTTCCAAGCGAGCTGGTCGACGTCATCTCGGTCAGCCCGGAAATCAGCGCGAGCTGCCGCTCCAGCGGGCTCGTCACCGACGTCGCCATGACCTCCGGCGCCGCTCCCGGCAGCGAGGCCGAGATCTGGATGGTCGGCAGGTCCACTTGCGGCAGGGCGGCGATCGGCAGCAGGACATACGCCCCGATGCCGAGCATCAGCACGAGCGACATCAGCAGCGATGTCGCGATCGGCCGCAGGATGAACGGAGCCGACACGTTCACGGTCGAATCAGGACGATCGATATCCACGTTTCAGACATCGGGGGAAGATAACGTCTGGCCTGGCGCTTCGGCCGATCCTCGGCTCATGCGCCCATCGTACCGGTACCGGCGCGCCGGGGCCCGGCCTGGCTCGATCGGATCAGTACGACCGTGAGCGGGCGGCAGACGCGGGCGCTATACCTTGAATGAACGTTCGTTTAACATGATCGGCGGTCGATCGGGCGGTGCGACGACTACGCCGCTTTTCATCGGAGTTGCGGGATGACGACGCTGCAACGGATCGATATCTGCTCCAACCCGGACGTGGCCTACACGATGCCGGCCAGTTACTACACGGACGCGGGCGTCTTCCGGATCGAGACCGAGCGCATTTTTGCGCGCTCCTGGATTGCCGTGCTCGGCAGCAGCGACGTGCGCGAGCCCAACGCCTATGCGACCGCGCTGGTGGCGGGCGACGAGATTTTCGTGGTGCGCGGTCAGGACGGGGTGCTGCGCGCCTTTTATAACGTCTGTCCCCATCGCGCCCATCAGCTGGTCAGAGGATGCGGCAAAGCCCGCAATGTGATCGTCTGCCCGTACCACGCTTGGACCTTCGGCCTGGACGGCAAGCTGGCGCGCGCGCGCAATTGCGAGAACGTCGAGGCGTTCGATGCGAGCCAGGCCAACCTGTCGCCGGTTCGCGTCGAGGAGCTCTGCGGGCTGGTGTACGTGAACCTCGACCCGGACGCCCGGCCGCTGCGCGAGGAGGCGCCGGGGCTGGAAGAGGCGATCGTGTCCCGCCTGCCCGGCGTGAACCGGCTGATACGGGCAAAGGCCCATCAAATCCCGCACACGACCCGATCGAACTGGAAGGCAATCGTCGACAACTACCTGGAGTGCTATCACTGTGCCCCCGCGCACCCCGGGTTCGTCAGATCGGTCGACATGGACACGTACCACCATGATCTGCACGGCGCCTGGACGGTGCAGATCGGCCAGGCCAGGCCCTCCTCCGCGGGATACGCGGTCGAATCGAATCCGGCCAACCCCACGTATGCCGGCTTCTATCTGTGGCCGACCGCGATGATCAACATTACGCCCGGCAACGTGGGCATGATGACGGTCAACACGATGGTGCCCGTCGACGCCGACACGACGGTGCAGTACTACGATTTCTACCTGCCGGCGGAAGAGCCCACCGTCAGGCAGATGGAGATCATCGCCTACTATCGCGACGTCTTCCGCGCCGAGGACCTGTCGCTGGTGGAGAGCGTCCAGCGGGGGCTTAAGTCGCGCGGGTATCGCGGGCGCGGGCGCGTGATGGTCGACCGCCAGCGCAGCGCAATCAGCGAGCACGGCGTTGCGCACTTCCACCACCGCGTGGCGCAGGTTCTGCAGGCCTGAGGCCGGCGTGTGTCGCGCCAGGACAGCCCATCGATCCGACCCCCTCACGGGCCTCGACGCAGGGAGTGCAGCATGAATCCGCCGCAGGACTTCGACCGAATCCGGCAGGACGACAACAGCCGCTGGTTCCATCCGTGGGAATACCTGCCGGACGCCGGCCGTGCGAACCGCACGATCGTGAGCCACGCCGAGGGCATCTACGTGTACGACGAGCACGGCCACAGGCTGATCGACGGGCCCGGCGGCATGTGGTGCGTGCAGATCGGCTACCAGCGCAGGGAAATGGCCGACGCGATCGCCGATCAGGTCATGCGACTGCCGTACATGAACCCGTTTTCGCTGACCAGCGCGCCGCCAGCGCAGCTGGCCGCACGCCTGGTCGAGAAGGCGCCGGGCGACCTGAAGCACGTTTTTTTCACGACCGACGGCTCGAGCGCGGTCGACACGGCATTGCGGTTTGTCCAGTTCTACAACAACCTGAAGGGCCGGCCCGGCAAGAAGCACCTGATCTCGCGCGCCAACGCGTACCACGGGGGCACCCATCTGTGCGCCACGGTCACGAGCAGGTGGCGCGGCGACAGGAACTGGTTCGATCTTGCTTCACCGCTGACCCACTTCCTGCCTCACGTCAACCCGGCGCGGCGTCCGGCCGGCGTCAGCGTGGAGGCGTTCTGCGACGAGAAGGTCAATGACCTGGAAGCCAGGATTCTCGAGGTCGGGCCGGAGCACGTCGCCGCGTTCATCGCCGAGCCCATCCAGGCATCGGGCGGCGTGATCGTCCCGCCCGAAGGCTACCTGCGCCGCTGCTGGGAAGTGTGCCGCAAGCACGACGTGCTTTTCATCGCGGACGAGATCGTGACCGCCTTCGGCCGCCTGGGGCACTGGTTCGCTTCAAAGGACGTGTTCGGCATCGAGCCCGACATCATCACGTGCGCCAAGGGGCTGACGTCGGGCTATGTGCCGCTGGGCGCCTGGCTGCTGTCCGATCGCCTGTTCAACGAAGTGGCAGGCGCCAATTCCAGCGATGCATGCTTTTCCAGCGGCTTTACCTATTCGGGCCATCCGGTCAGCTGCGCGGCCGCCTTGAAGAACATCGAGATCATCGAGCGGGAGCGCATTCTGGAGCACGTGCGCGAGGTGGCTCCGCATTTCCAGCGCAGATTGAACTCGCTGCGCGACATTCCCCTGGTGTTCGACACGCGCGGCATGGGCCTGGTCGGTTGCGTGGAGTGCACCGTGGCGCACGCGCACGGCCCCGATCTGGAGGAGCGGCAGGTGCTCGCCCTCGACGTGGAGCTGGGCGCGCGCATCGACCGCCACTGTCACGAGCTGGGCTTGATGGTGCGGCCGCTGATCAATCAGTGCGTCTTTTCCCCGCCGCTGATCATCACGCGCGTCGAGATCGATCGGATGTTCGACATCCTGCACGAGGCCATTTTGCGCACCATGCGCGATGTCGAGCATCAGCTTGGAATCGACGTCGCTTGAGGCGTCGCCGCGGAGGGTGCGCCTGATCGGCGGCGGATGATCGCAAGTCAGGCGAATGTCCGGGACACCAGATCCAGGCAGACGCCTGCGGCCTCTTCCGGCGTGAAGCCCTTCGGGTCGAGGCACCATTCCAGCCACAGTCCGTCCATCAGCGCGGTCAGCGAGATTGCCGCGCGGCGCGAATCGATCGACTTGCCGCGCTTGGCGGCGATCTCATCGAAGAGCTTCCGGTAGGCCTCGCGGTCCTGTTTGTAAAGCTCCCGGTTGAGCTTTCTCAAGGTCGCCGATTTGCCGATGGCGCTCCAGAAACCGACCCAGATGCCCAGATATTCCTGCTTGAACAGGCCACGGCCGAAACTGACGCGAATCATCGCCCGCAGCCTGTCTTCCGGATCGCGATGAGCGTCCAGCAGCATGTCGCGCGTCTGAAACACCCATTCGTCGCACAGCTCCTTGTACGACTGACGGATCAACTCCTCCTTCGTGTCGAAATGATGATTGATCAGCCCGCGCGAGACCTTCGCCTCGGCGCAAATCCTGCCGATCGTCGTTCCGGCGTATCCGTATTTGGCGATCGAGCGCATCGTGGCCTGGATGAGCGATTTGCGACGAACGTCGGGCGACTCCCGGCTGTGCCGTTCGCGCGCAGGCTTTCGATCTCTTCCGATACCGTTTGAAGGCGTCATGGTCCTGCTTGCAGGTTTGCGCGAACGGGGCGCCCGCGGCGCCGCCCATTGTAGATTCAGTGTCGCGGGGCGTATCGTTTGGGCGATGACCATCGCTTTGCGCCAACTGCATCCGCGTCTGCAATCCTTGCGTGACGCAGCAGGAGCCGTCTGCGTATTCCTGCTTGTGTTCGGAGCGTCGTGGCCGACATCCGCCGACGATGCGAAACCTCTGACCGCAATGCTGCTGGTCGCCCGGACCGGGCTGCCCGATCCGAATTTCAGGGACTCGGTTGTGCTCGTAATGAACAACATCGGTCCCGCCCCCGCCGGCGTCATCGTCAACAGGCCCACCCAGTTTACCGTCTCGCATCTTTTTCCCGATCTGCAGCGTCTGGCGCAAGTGCACGACAAGCTGTACTTTGGCGGACCTGTCGAAATCGACTCCGTGTGGTTCCTATTTCGCGCGGATACGCCTCCCGAGCATGCGGTCCAGGCTTTTGACGGCGTCTGCGTGAGCGCGAACCGGGAATTGCTGCTCAAGTTGCTGGGCCGGGACAAGCCCATGGACGGTCTTCGGATCTACATCGGCCACGCGGGCTGGGCTCCGGGTCAGCTCCAGGCCGAGATCGGGCGCCGCGATTGGACCCTTGCACCCGCCGAGACGGAAGCGATCTTCAGCGGCAAGTCCGAGCATCCCTGGCCTGCGCCGCGGGAGCCGGATTAGCTCTTCGCTCGTGAGTGAAGTTCCTGACCCGAGCCCGGATTGCCTGCCCGTCCTGCCCCACGTGTTGCTGCCCTGCAGTAGCGCCGCGACTCGCGCGAGACTATGCTGTGCGTCCGCGATTTACTGACGCGGAGGTGAACATGGCGACCGCAGCTCTTGTACTTGCATCAAAGGCCGACCGGACGGTCTACTCGATCACGCCCGAGGCTTCGGTGTTCGATGCCCTGAAGCTGATGGCCGAAAAGAATCTCGGCGCGCTCCTGGTGATCAAGGAGGGACAACTCGTCGGCATCTTCACCGAACGGGACTATGCGAGGAAGATCATCCTGATGGCGCGGTCATCGAAGGAAACGCCCGTGCGCGATGTGATGGCCTCCCCGGTCATGTACGTGAGCCCCGACCGGACCAGCGAGGAATGCATGGCGCTGATGACCGAGCACAGGCTGCGCCATCTGCCGGTGATCGACGGCGGCAGGCTGATCGGGCTCATCTCGATCGGAGACCTGGTGAAGGACGTGATCTCCGAGCAGAAGTTCATCATCCAGCAGCTGGAACGCTACATTGCCGGGGAGCACGGCTGATCGCGTGCTCCTTTCGAACGCGGCGCCGGCTTCCTGAATTTGCCGGCGCAGGGGCGATCCAACGGCGCTAGCGCCCGACCTGCCCCTTTTCGACCATATCGCGCACCAGCGCATCGACGCCGCGCCGCCAGGAATCGTCCGTATTGCCGCGGATGTCGACGGATTTCTGCAGCACGGTGGCGCCGCTCGAGACGTCCTCGATCCGGATGTTGATGTTCAGGATCAGATTGCTGACCTTCTGGACCCACCCGACCAGCACGCGGTCGGCCTTCAGCGCCCTGCCGATCTGCTGCTCGCATCCGTTGCAATCGCGCAGATTCTCGCGAGCACTCAGGTCCTGGATCAACGGCCGCGCGGGTTCGGTGTCCAGCACCCGGTACAGCCCCTTGGACTGAAGCGAGTCGCGCAACTGGGCGGTGATGACGGGCAGCCGCGCGTACTCCACGCTGGCCGGCGCCAGTTCGTGCTGCTCATCGATCAGCTCGAACGGCAGCACGGCCAGGGTGGGCAGCTCACGCGCAGCGGCGGCAGGCGGCGTCGACACGAGCGCCAGCATCAACCCGACCGCCTGGATGACCGGACCCATCAGTCGGCTGCGCCTAGAGCGTTCCGACGACGCGCAGCGAAAAGTCGACCGCTGTCACGTCCTTGGTCAGCTTGCCGATCGAGATCCGGTCCACGCCGGTTGCCGCGATGTCGCGCACCTGCGCCAGATCGACCCCGCCGGACACTTCCAGCCGCGCGCGGCCGGCGCAAAGGGCGACCGCCTCGCGCATCTGCGCCAGCGTGAAGTTATCGAGCAGGATGTCGGCCGCCCCGGCCGCGATCGCCTCCTGCAGCTGCGCCAGCGTCTCGACCTCGATCTGGATCGCCACTCCGCTCTGAAGCGCCTGCGCCGCCTGCAGCGCCGCCGTCACGCCGCCGGCCGCGGCGATGTGGTTCTCCTTGATCAGGATCCCGTCGTACAACCCAAGCCGGTGATTGCTGGCGCCCGCGACCCGGACCGCGTACTTCTGCGCCAGGCGCAGTCCCGGCAGCGTCTTTCGCGTATCCAGGATCGAGCAGCCGCGCGGATTGGGCGACGCGCCGGCGATCGCATCGACGTAGCGGCGCGCCGCGGTGGCGGTCGCCGACAGCAGCTGAAGGAAGTTCAGCGCCGGCCGCTCGGCGGCCAGCAGCGCTCGCGCACGTGCCGACAGTTCGCACACCGTCATGCCGGCCGACATGGCGCCGCCCTCGGCAACCTGCCAGCGGATCTGCGCCTGCGGGTCGAGCTGGCGCAGGCATGCTTCAAACCAGGGTTGGCCGCACAGCACGGCCGCCTCGCGCACGACGACGCGGGCGCGCACCTGCTCGGACTCCGGGATCAGCCGGCCGGTCCAGTCGCCGCGGCCGATGTCCTCGGCCAGCGCGTCGTGCACGTTGCGCGCGCGCGCCTGCTCCAGCGTCTCGTTCCGATCGAACATCGGGCCCAGGTCCCGCGGGGCCGCCTCAAGCGGCGCCCAGATTCGGCACGAAGCCGCTCGCAGGCGGCGCAGTCGTGGCCGGATGCTGCGCCGTGAAATCCAGCATCCGCTCGATGCAGGTGCGGGCGGCCCGGATCACGCCCGGCTCGAGCTCGATCGGCTGGGCGCCGCCGGACAGGCAGTCGATCAGCTTGCGCGTGCTGTTCATCGCCATCCACGGGCAATGGGCGCAGCTCTTGCAGGTGGCACTCTGGCCGGCGGTGGGCGCTTCCAGCAGTGTCTTGCCCGGGGCCAACTGATGCATCCGGTGGAACAGGCCCGCATCGGTGGCCACGATGAATTCGTCCGCGTCCATCTCGACCACCGCGCGCAACAGCTGCGTGGTCGAGCCGACCCGATCGGCCTGTTTGATCACGCTTTCGGGCGACTCCGGATGCACCAGGACTTTCGCGCGAGGGTGCTCCTTGCGCATCAACTCGAGCTCGATGCCCTTGAACTCGTCGTGCACGACGCAAGTGGCGTCCCATAGCAGCATGTCGGCGCCGGTCTGCTCCTGGACGTAGCGCCCCAGGTGCCGGTCGGGTGCCCACAGCACCTTTTCTCCGCGCTGCTTCAGGTGGTTCACGATCGCCAGCGCGCAGGAGCTCGTCACCATCCAGTCCGCGCGTGCCTTCACGGCCGCGCTGGTGTTGGCGTAGACGACCACGGTGCGGTCCGGGTGCGCATCGCAAAAACGGGCGAACGGCTCAGCCGGGCATCCGAGGTCCAGCGAGCAGGTCGCCTCAAGATCGGGCATCAGCACGCGCTTTTCGGGAGACAGGATCTTCGCGGTCTCGCCCATGAAGCGCACGCCCGCCACCACCAGGGTGCGCGCGGGGTGGTCGCGCCCGAAGCGCGCCATCTCGAGCGAATCGGCCACGCAGCCGCCCGTTTCCAGCGCCAGGTCCTGCAGCTCGCCGTCCACGTAATAGTGCGCCACCAGCACCGCATCGTGCTGTGCCAGCAGCTCGCGTGCGCGCCGCCGCTGCGCGGCCAGCGTGGCCGCATCGCTGGCGGGCGCAGCCGATCGCGCCCGCAACGCCATGTCCAGATCTGCGCTCATCACCCGAATGATAAAGGGTCGGGCTATGGCACCCGCCGGAACTCCCTGACCCCTTCGGCCGCCCCCAGCAGCAGGAGGTCGGCGCCGCGCCGCGCGAACAATCCGACCGTCACCACGCCGGCGATGCCGTTGATCGCATCCTCCAGGCCGACCGGATCGACGATCGACAGCCCGTGCACGTCCAGGATCTGATTGCCGTTGTCGGTCACGAAGCCTTCGCGCAGCCGCGGCGCGCCGCCCAGCGCGGCCAGCCGGCGGGCCACGTAGGCCCGGCCCATCGGAATCACTTCGACCGGCAGCGGAAAGCGCCCCAGCACCTCGACCCGCTTGCTCGCGTCGGCGATGCAGATGAAGCGATCGGCCACGGCCGCCACGATCTTCTCGCGCGTCAGCGCCCCACCTCCCCCCTTGATCATCGACAGCCCGGCGTCGATCTCATCGGCGCCGTCCACGTACACCGGTATCGCCTGCACATCGTTCAGCTCCACGACCTGCACCCCCTGGGCGCGCAGGCGCGCGGCGCTGCGCTCCGAGCTGGCGACGGTCGCCGCGATCGAGTCGCGATGGACGGCCAGCGCGTCGATGAAGAAGTCCGCGGTCGATCCGGTGCCGACCCCGATCACGGCCGCAGTGCCGAAATGGTGTGCAATGCGCGCGACCGCTGCTTCGGCTACGGCGCGCTTCAGATCGTCCTGTGATGCCAAGCTCGCGTCCCTTATCCTTTCCTTCTCCCGCAAGCGGGAGCAGCGACCTGCCAAATCCTCCTTCTCTCAAACTGGAGAAGGGACCTGCCGATGCAAATCGATCCCATTCCCGCGGCCGGGAGAAGGGACCTGCCGATCTCAGCTCCCGGCGAACTCCCCTCGCCCGCTCCTTCACATTGGCTGAGGGAGCACGACCCGCGTGTTCCGATGACCAATAAAGCGGCATCATAAGCAGATGTCCGCCCATCGACTCAAACACTGGATCGCCGCGTGGTTCGTTGGCGCGGTTGCCCTGGTGTTCCTGATCGAGGAGTGGCTGTGGAACCGGCTGAAGCAGGCGATGGCGCTGCTGGGGCGCCTGCCGGGACTGCGCCAGCTGGAGCGCTGGATCAAGGCGATGCCGCCGGCGTGGGCCGCGGTCGTCTTCCTGGCTCCCTCCACGTTGATCCTGCCGATCAAGCTGTACGCGGTCAAGATGATCGTGACCGGCCATATCATGAGCGGCGCCGGCGTGATCCTGGCGGCCAAGATCGCCGCCACCGCGCTGTTCGCGCGCGTGTACGTTCTGACCCAGCCGGCACTGATGCGGGTGCAGTGGTTCGTGCGGCTGCATGCGGCGGTGCTGCGCGCGCGCGTGTGGGTCCACGGCCAGATCGAGTCGCATCCCTTATGGCGCGGGATGCGGCGCCAGATCCTCCAATGGGGCGCTGCGATAGAAGCCCGCAATGGCGGCACCAACCGCTTTGCCCGACGCCTGCAGGCGGCCCGGCGGCTGGACAGGATGCGGCGGCGCTCGATCACACCCGGTTGCAGGGCGCAGATCCCGCGGTAGAAAGAGGCGCCGGCCCAAGGCAGAAGCTTAAGGGTGCCTCACCCGATCGCAGTCCACTTAGAATCTGCGCCGGGGAGCCACCGGGATCGAATCATGATCGGATCGAAACGCCTTCTTACGGCCGCGGTAACGCTTGTGCTGATCGCCGGGTGCGCGGACCGGCCGCCCAAGGCGGGATCCGAGGTTACGGCTTCCAGAGTAGCTTCTACCGGAACGGTGACCAAGCTCGATTTCGTCACCTCTCTCAATGCGGATTGCACGTTCATCGATTACGGGACGATTCGCGCCCTGGAACCGCCATCCCACGGAACGCTGACATTCGAACGGGGGTCCGATTTCACCAACTTCGCAATGAACAACCAGCGCTTCGACTGCAACAAGCGGCGGTCCCAGGGCACCTTCCTGAACTACCGGTCCGATCCAGGATATGCCGGGAGCGATATGGCCAAGGTCGAAATCATCCTGCCCGACGCGAGCTTGAGGACTGTCACCTACCGCTTGAAGGTCGGCACGACTGCAGAACAGCAAGGAGCGAAGGACATCTCGGTGGCTCGGACCAGCGTGAGCGGGTCGGTCCAGAAGCTGGATTTCCAGTACTCCATAAACCCCGATTGCACTTCCATTGGCGAAACGAAAATCCGTGTGACGAAGGCGCCATCGCACGGCACCCTGAAGATCGAGCAAGGAGAGGACTACACGGCGTTTGCGAAGAACAATGCGCGCTACGACTGCAACAAGCAGAAAGTGCCCGGGTCGCTTGTCTACTATCAATCCGAAGCGGGTTACACGGGGCAGGATTCCGCCAGGGTCGAGGTCTCCTTTCCGGAGGGAAACCTCAGATCGATCTCCTACACCCTCATCGTGAAGTAAGAGGCGCGAGTACCGGACACGTTCGTCATCGTCGTCCAACGTCGAGTCAGTGAGATCCGGCTGCGCGGCGCAGATCGCGTGCTGGTGCCACGCCCGCCTCGGGCGCCCGCGTCGAGCCTCGAGCTAGCGTCTGGGAGGCGGCAGATCCGTGCAGACACCCTCGGCCACCTCGGCCGCCATGCCGATCGACTCGCTCAGCGTCGGGTGCGGATGGATCGTGCGGCCGATGTCGACGGCGTCGGCGCCCATCTCGATCGCCAGCGTGATTTCGGCGATCAGATCGCCGGCATGCGCGCCCACGACGCCTCCGCCGACGATCCGATGCGTCTCGGTATCGAACAGCAGCTTGGTAAATCCTTCGTCGCGCCCGATCGCGATGGCCCGGCCCGACGCCACCCACGGAAACAATCCCTTGTGCAGGGTGCGCCCGCTGGCGCGGGCTTCGTCTTCGGTCACACCGACCCAGGCGATCTCCGGATCGGTGTAAGCGACCGACGGAATCACCTCCGCATCAAAATGGGACTTCAGGCCGCTGGCGGCTTCGGCCGCCACATGGCCTTCGTGCGTCGCCTTGTGGGCCAGCATCGGGCCGCCCGCGATATCGCCGATCGCGAAGATGTTCGGCGCGCTGGTGCGGCGCTGGCTGTCGGTCGGTATGAATCCGCGCTCGTCCACGCGCACGCCGGCGCGCTCGGCGCCGATCCGGCGTCCGTTGGGCGTGCGGCCGACCGACACGAGCACCGCGTCGTACGACTGCGGCTCGCGCGCCGCCTGCTCGCCTTCGAAGCGGGCCACCAGCGCGTCGGGACGCGCTTCGAGCGCGACCAGCCGGGTGTTCAGCATCACGCGCGCAAAGCGTTTTTCGTTGTACTTCTGCCAGACCCGGACCAGGTCCCGGTCGGTTCCCGGCATCAGGCCCCCGGTCATTTCGACCACCTCGATCCGGCTGCCCAGCGCCGCGTACACAGTGGCCATTTCGAGCCCGATGATGCCGCCGCCGACCACGAGCAGGTTCGGAGGCACGCTGCCCATCTCGAGCGCCGAGGTCGAATCGAGCACGCGCGAGTCCTCGGGCAGGAACGCAAGCCGCGACGCCTGGCTGCCGGCCGCAATGATCGCCTGCTCGAAGCGAACCCGCTGGTGCTCGCCGCTGGGACTGCGGCCCGGGCCGGTGGTCAGCTCCACGTCCAGGTGGTTCGCGTCCACAAACTGTCCGTAACCGCGCAGCACGGTGACCTTGCGCATCTTCGCCATCACGGTCAACCCGCCGGTCAGCCGCGCCACCACCTGCTGCTTGTGGCGCCGCAACTTATCCAGATCGATCGACGGCGCGGCGTAGGACACTCCGATCGAATTGAAGTGTGCCGCCTCGTCGATCACATTGGCCACGTGCAACAACGCCTTGGACGGAATGCAGCCCACGTTCAGGCACACGCCGCCCAGCGTCGGATAGCGCTCGACCAGCATCACGCGCCGGCCCAGGTCGGCAGCGCGAAAGGCGGCCGCGTAACCGCCCGGTCCGGAGCCAAGCACCAGCACTTCGCATTCCAGCTCGGACGGGTCCGCTGAGGCGGCCGCCGCCACCGGCCTGACGGGCGGTTGCGGCGCAACGGGCGGCGGCGGGGGCGCAGCGGCCTGCGGTTGCGGCGCAGGCGCCGGCTTGGCCGCCTCCGCGTCCGGCGCGGAGGCGGGCTCGAGCTCCACGATCGGCGAGCCTTGCGACACCTTGTCGCCGAGCTTGACCAGCAGCTCGCGCACGACGCCGGCCATCGGCGACGGAATCTCCATCGACGCCTTGTCCGATTCGAGCGTGATCAACGATTGCTCGGCCTTGATCTGCTGCCCGGGCTTGACCAGGAGCTCGATGACCTGAACATCGTGAAAATCGCCGATATCGGGTACCTTGATCTGGACGCGCTCGGCCATCAGCTGTTCTCCCGCAGGTGCAGCGCCATCAGCACTTCGTCCTCCGAACCGACGTCCAGGCGCACCGCATCGCGCTTGCGCCCTTCCTCCTGGAATCCAACCTGCGAGTACAGCCGCATCGCGCGGGCGTTGGGACTTCGCACCAGCAGCTCGATCCGTTCGAAACCGCGCTCGCGCGCCTGCCGCAAGGCGTGCTCGATCAACTGCCGCCCCAGCCCCCGTCCGCGGTACGGTGCGCGCAGCCCCATGCCCAGCAGCCCGGTGTGCGCACGACCAGGCAGCAGGTCGCGGCGCACTTCACACCAACCCACCACCTGGTCCTGATCCAGAATCACCAGGAACGGATTGCCGCGCAGGCGGTCGGCAGCGACCCACGCCGCGGTCTGGTCCAGCGTGAAGCCTTCGACGATCGACAGGAAGCGCCGCTCGCGCGCCACTTCCGCCACGCAGTCGTTCAGGCTTTCGATGTGCCGCATCTCGACCGGCACGATCGGCGCCGTCATAGGAGCACGCGGCGGAAGTCGGCCAGCACCTGCGCCAGATAGGAGTTGAAGCGAGCCGCGCCGGCCCCGTCGACCACCCGGTGATCCCAGGACAGTGACAGCGGAAGAATCAGCCGTGGCACGAACTGCTTGCCGTCCCATACGGGTCGCATCGTGGTGCGGCACACGCCCAGGATCGCCACCTCGGGCGCATTGATGATCGGCGTGAAGTAAGTTCCGCCGATTCCGCCCAGCGAGGAGATCGAGAACGTGCCTCCCTGCATTTCGGACGGCGTGAGCTTGCCTTCGCGCGCCTTGGTGGCCAGGGCGGCCGCCTCGGCCGCCAGCTCGAACAGCCCCTTGCGGTCGGCGTCGCGGATCACCGGGACCACCAGGCCGTTGGGCGTATCGGCGGCAAAGCCGATATGAAAATACCGCTTCAGGATCACGGCTTCGCCGCCCGGATCGAGCGAACTGTTGAAATCGGGATACTTCTTGAGTGCTGCCACGCAGGCTTTGATCAGGAACGCCAGCATCGTCAGCTTGAGGCCCGAGCGCTCGTTTTCCTTGTTCAGCTGGACGCGGAACGCTTCCAGCTCGGTGACGTCCGCATCCTCGTGATTGGTCACGTGCGGAATCAACACCCAATTGCGATGCAGGTTCGGCCCCGCCAGCTTGCGGATGCGCGACAGCTCGACCCGTTCGATCGGGCCGAAGCGCGCAAAATCGACTTGCGGCCAGGGCAGCAGGTTCAGTCCCGTGCCCGTGGCGGGCGCGGCGGCCGGCCGAGGGCCCGCTGCCAGCGCCGACTTCACGAAGGCGCGCACGTCGTCCGGCAGGATCCGGCCTTTCGGACCGGTGCCCTTGACCTGATTCAGGTTCACACCCAGCTCGCGCGCGAAGCGCCGCACCGAAGGCGAGGCGTGTGCGTGCGGGGCAGTCGCCTGGGCCAGCTGCTCGGAATCGGGGCGCGCGCCCATCTCGACCGCAAACGCGGTCGACGCCGGTGATGCGGCTGCAGCCGCAACCGACACGGCCGCCGCGGCGCTGGGCGCGGAGGCCGGCGGAGCAGCCGCAGGCGAGCCTGCCGTGGCGCCCGGCGTGGGCACAGCGGGCTTGCCCGCCGCGGCGCTGGGCGCGGGGGCGCCGGGCGCTGACGCGGGCGCAGCCGCGGCGGGCGGCCCCGAGGCAGCGCTCGGCGCAGCCGCGGCCGGCTTGCCCGCCGTAGCGCCGGGCGCGCCCGCGTCCGGCGCGGAGGCGGGCTCCAGCTCCAGGATCGGCGTGCCCTGCGATACCTTGTCGCCGAGCTTGACCTTCAACTCGCGCACGACCCCGCCCATCGGAGACGGGATCTCCATCGAGGCCTTGTCCGATTCGACCGTGATCAGCGACTGCTCGGGCATGACCCGGTCGCCCGGCGCGACCAGCAGCTCGATGACCTCGACATCCTTGAAGTCGCCGATGTCCGGAACTTTGATCTCGACCATGTTGCCCATGGACGCCTCCCTCGGTTTTCTCCCCTCTCTCGCACGCCGGAGAGCGGACATCGGACCATGCGACGACCCTCTCCCCAGCCCTCTCCCACTGCGTGGGAGAGGGGGAACTGCTCAGCCCAGCCCTCTCCACCGTGTGGGAGAGGGGGAACTGCTCAGCTCAGCCCTGTCCACCGTGTGGGAGAGGGGGAACTGCTCACCGCTCTTTCGCCTGCCGCGCTACCGCAAGCAGGGTCTCACACGAGCCACGGATTGGCCCGCTCCGGGTCGACTCCGTAGCGCTTGATTGCTTCGGACACCACGGCGACCGCGACCGCACCCTCCTCGGCCAGCGCCTTCAGCGCGGCCACGGTGACGTAATGCCGATCGACCTCGAAGAACTGCCGCAGCTTCTGGCGTGTATCGGAGCGGCCGAAGCCGTCGGTTCCGAGCACCTTGTACGCGCGCCCTTGCGGAATCAGCGGCCGGATCTGGTCGGCGAACAGGCGCATGTAGTCGGTCGACGCAACGACCGGCCCGGCCGTTCGCTCCAGCGCCTCGGTCACATACGACTTGAGCGGCCGGGCGGCCGGATGCAACAGGTTCCAGCGCTCGACGTCGAGCCCGTCCCGCCGCAACTCGGTGAAGCTGGTCACGCTCCAGACGTCGCCGGCCACGCCCCAGTCCGACTCCAGCAGCTCGGCCGCCGCCACCACCTCGCGCAGGATCGATCCGCAGCCCAGAAGCTGCACGCGCGCGATCGACTGGCCCTGGCCGCTGCCGGCCGGTCCCTCGCGCAGCCGATACATCCCTTTCAGGATGCCGGCTTCCTGGCCCCGCACCAGCCCCGGATGGGGGTAGTTCTCGTTGAGCAGCGTGACGTAGTACCAGACGTTTTCCTGCTCATCGACCATCCGGCGCAGCCCGTCACGCAGAATCACGGCCACCTCGTACGCGAACGTGGGGTCGTAGAACACGCCATTGGGGATCGTCGAGCCCAGGATGTGCGAGTGACCGTCCTGGTGCTGCAGGCCTTCGCCGTTCAGCGTGGTGCGCCCGCTGGTTCCACCCAGCAGGAATCCCCTCGACTGCATGTCGCCGGCGGCCCAGGCCAGGTCGCCGACCCGCTGGAAGCCGAACATCGAGTAGAAGGTGTAAAACGGCAGCATGATCCGGTTGTTGCTCGAGTAGCTGGTCGCCGCCGCGATCCAGGAGCTCATCGCGCCGGCTTCGTTGATGCCTTCCTCCAGGATCTGCCCTTTCTTGTCCTCGCGGTAGTACATCACCTGGTCGCGATCGACCGGCTCGTACAGCTGCCCCTGCTGTGAAAAGATTCCCAGCTGGCGGAACATGCCCTCCATGCGGAAGGTGCGCGCCTCGTCCGGAATGATCGGCACCACGCGCGGCCCGAGCTCCTTGTCGCGCACCAGCTGCGTCAGGAAGCGCACGAAAGCCTGCGTGGTGGAAATCTCGCGCCCTGCGGCCGTCGGCTCCAGCAGCGCCGAGAACGCTTCCAGCGGCGGCGCTTTGAGCGTTTCGTCGGCGTGCCGCCGCCGCTGCGGCAGGTAGCCGCCGAGCGCGCGCCGCCGATCGTGCAGGTATTTCATCTCCGGCGCGCTCTCGTCCGGCCGGTAGAACGGAAGATCGTCCAGCTTGTCGTCCGGAATCGGAATGCGGAAGCGGTCGCGGAACTCGCGCACCGCTTCGGTATCGAGCTTCTTCAGCTGATGGGTCGGATTCTTCGCCTCGCCGATCTTGCCCATCCCGTAGCCCTTGACCGTCTTGGCCAGGATCACCGTGGGCTGGCCGGTGTGGCGCGAGGCCACCGCGTAGGCCGCGTAGATCTTGTGCGGGTCGTGTCCGCCCCGGTTCAGGCGCCAGATGTCCTCGTCGGACATGCGCGACACGCGCTCCAGCAGCTGCGGATACTTGCCGAAAAAGTGCTTGCGCACGTAGGCGCCGTCGTTGGCCTTGTAGTTCTGGTACTCGCCGTCGACCGTTTCTTCCATCAGCCGCTGCAACAGTCCGTCGTGGTCGCGCGCGAGCAGCGGGTCCCAGTAGGAGCCCCAGATCACCTTGATCACGTTCCAGCCGGCGCCGCGAAACTCGCCTTCCAGCTCCTGGATGATCTTGCCGTTGCCGCGCACCGGCCCGTCCAGCCGCTGCAGGTTGCAATTGACGATGAAAATCAGGTTGTCGAGCTTCTCGCGCGCCGCCATTCCGATCGCGCCGAGCGACTCCGGTTCGTCCATCTCGCCGTCGCCGCAGAAGACCCAGACCTTGCGCTTCTCGGTGTCGGCGATGCCGCGCGCATGCAGGTACTTCAGGAAGCGCGCCTGATAGATCCCCTGGATCGGGCCCAGCCCCATCGATACGGTCGGAAACTGCCAGAAATCGGGCATCAGCTTCGGATGCGGGTACGAGCTGACGCCCTTGCCGTCGACCTCGCGCCGGAAGTTGACCAGCTGCTCCTCGCTGATGCGTCCTTCCAGGAACGCGCGCGCGTACACGCCAGGCGAAGAGTGGCCCTGGATGTAGATCAGGTCGCCGCCATGACTCGCATCCGGGGCACGCCAGAATTGATTGAAGCCAACCTCCATCAAGGTGCCCACCGAGGCGTAGCTGGCGATGTGCCCGCCCAGGTCGCCTTCGCCGCGATTGGCCCGTACCACCATCGCCATCGCATTCCAGCGCACGTACGAGCGGATCCGCTCCTCCAGCTCCGGATCGCCGGGCGAGCGCTCTTCCAGGTGCGGCGGAATCGTGTTGACGTACGCGGTCTGGGCCGACAGCGGGATGTAGGCCCCGGATCGCCGTGCCTGTTCGATCAATCGCTCGAGCAGGTAATGGGCGCGCTCCGGACCTTCCCGTTCGATGACGGTCGCGAGCGCGTCGAGCCATTCCTGTGTTTCGACGGCATCGGGATCGTTGGCGGCCAGCGCAATCGGGTTGGCGGACATCGGGTCACCTCACGCAGCAGCATGGCGCCACGGTGCGTGGCGCCGAAGGAGCGGACTTTGTCACTCTAGCAGCGGGTCGGGGGAATTTCAAATTGTGGGTCCGTGTTTTGTATCGTGGTATGACGCGCGGGTAGACTGCCCCGACTCCCTATCCGCCCAACTCTCTGTCTGGTGCCGTGATGCCCGACTCTGGTGCCGTGATGCCCGGCGCTGGCACAGCCGACCCCGCAAGCAATCCGCTGCTGCAGTTCGACGAACCGATCGCGTTCGACCGGATCACACCGGACAATGTCACGCCCGCCGTCGAGCAACTGCTGTCCTCGTGCCGAGGGGCCGTCGAGCGCATCACCGACCCGGCCACCCCGGCCGAGTGGGACCCGGTGGTGCTGGCGCTCGAACAGGATACCCAGAAGCTCACGCGGGCCTGGTCGGCGGTGTCGCACTTGAACGCGGTGGCCGACTCCCCGCCACTGCGGGCGCAATACAACAGCAACCTGCCGAAACTGACCCAGTTCTGGACCGAGCTGTCGCAGAACCTGGCGCTGTACGACAAGTACCGGGCCATGGCCGGGCGGCCGCAGTTCGGCCAGTGGGTGGCGGCGCGCCGCCGCACGGTTGAAAACGAGTTGCGCGATTTCCGGCTCGGCGGCGCGGAGCTGCCGCCAGAGCAGCGCGAACGGCTGCGGGCGCTGCGTGAGCGCGAATCGCAGATCGCGACGCGGTTTGCCGAAAACGTGCTCGACTCCACGGGTGCCTTCTCGCTGCTGCTGGACGATGCGCAGCAGCTTGCCGGGATCCCCGAGGACGTGCTGGAGCAGTACCGCGAGGCCGCGGCCGCCGAGGGCCGGACCGGCTACAAGGTGACCTTGCACGCTCCCAGCTATCTGCCGGCGTTGCAGTATGCGCAGGATCGCAGCTTGCGGGAGCGCCTGTACCGCGCCTACACGACACGCGCTTCCGAGTTCGGCCCGCCCGAATGGGACAACACCCCGCTGATGCTGGAGCTGCTGAAGGTGCGCCGCGAGCACGCTCACCTGCTCGGCTATCGCAATTTCGCGGAGCTGTCGCTGGTGCCGAAGATGGCCAGCTCGGTGGACGAGGTGGCGCAATTTCTGCGCGACCTGGCCCGCCGGGCGCGGCCGCATGCGCAGCGCGAGATCGCGGATCTGGCCGGGTTCGCCGCCGCCGAGCTCGGGCTGGCCGAGTTGAAGCCGTGGGACATTTCGTTCGCGGCCGAGCGCCTGCGCCAGGCGCGCTACGACTACTCGGAGCTGGAGCTGAAGCGCTACTTCCCTCTGGCGCGCGTGCTCGACGGCCTGTTCCAGCTGGTCGAACGCCTGTTCTCGGTCCGGATCCGACCCGATCAGGCTCCGGTGTGGCATCCGGACGTACGGTTTTTCCGGATCGAGACGCTGGAAGGCCAGCTTGTCGCGCAGTTCTACCTGGATCTTTATGCACGCGACCACAAGCAGGGTGGCGCGTGGCAGGACGATGCGCGCAGCCGGTGGCGCCACGACGGTTCGTTGCAGACGCCCGTTTCGTTCCTGACCTGCAACTTCACGCGTCCGGTGGAGGGCCGTCCGGCGTTGCTGACCCACGACGAAGTGCTGACGCTGCTGCACGAGTTCGGGCACGGGCTGCATCACATGCTCACGCACGTCGACGAGCCGCCGGTGGCGGGGATCCACGGGGTCGAATGGGACGCGGTCGAGCTGCCGAGCCAGTTCATGGAAAACTTCGGATGGCAATGGAACGCGCTGCAGATGCTGACCGGGCACGTCGAGCGGCACGAGCCGCTGCCGCGCGCGCTGTTCGACCGGATCATCGCGGCTCGCAACTTTCAAAGCGGGATGCATCTGGTGCGGCAGCTCGAGTTCGGCCTGTTCGATCTGAGGCTGCACAGCGAATTCGACCCGGACCGCGGCGACGCTGCCGCGGTGCAGAGCCTGGCGCGCGCGGTGCGCTCCGAGGTCGCGGTCGTCCTCCCGCCGCCCGAGCACCGCGGCGCAAACAGCTTCACGCACATTTTTTCGGGCGGCTATGCGGCCGGCTACTACAGTTACCTGTGGGCCGAGGTGCTGTCGTCGGACTGCTTCGGCGCATTCGAGGAGCTGGGCGACGTGATCGATCCGTCCCAGGGCAGGCGCTTTCTGGAGACGATTCTTTCGGTCGGGGGCAGTCGCCCGGCGATGGAGTCGTTCATTGCATTCCGGGGCCGCCCGCCGAGCATCGAGCCTCTATTGCGCCACAACGGGATCACCGATTAGCTGTGCCGGCGGGCACACGGACGTGGCCCGGACGCGATGCATTGCGCGGCGGGGGGAGAGCGCTTCATTGTTGAAAATCGAGCAGCCATGTAACCGACCCGTCATATTCGACTTCTAGGCTTGATCGGTTTTTCGCTGTCATTTTCCGCTCTCGAAAAAGAGAAATTAGAGGAGTCAAGCATGCTTGATCGAATCCCCCGGTTGCGGGCGCTGGCCGCCGTCGGCGCCTTGATGGCAGGTCCGGCGCTGGCAGCGGACATCACGGGCGCCGGGGCGACCTTCCCCTACCCGGTCCTGTCGAAATGGTCGACCGACTACAGCGCGATCACCGGCGTCAAGGTCAACTACCAGTCGATCGGTTCCGGCGGCGGCATCGCCCAGATCAAGGCGGGCACGGTCGACTTCGGGGCCTCCGACAAGCCGTTGCCTCCCGACGAGCTGGCGCAGGCGGGCCTGGCTCAGTTTCCGATCGTGATCGGCGGCGTGGTGCCGGTGGTCAACGTCGAGGGGGTGGGCCCGGGTCAACTCAAGCTGACCGGCCCGGTGCTGGCCGACATCTTTCTCGGCAAAGTCCAGAAATGGAACGATCCGGCGATCACTTCGCTCAATCCGAGTCTGAAACTGGGCGACGCCGCGATCACCGTGGTCCACCGCTCGGACGGGTCGGGCACCACGTTCAACTTCGCCAACTATCTGTCCAAGATCAGCGACGAATGGAAATCCAAGGTGGGCGAAGGAACCTCGATCCAGTGGCCCGTCGGCGTCGGCGGCAAGGGCAACGAGGGCGTGGCCGAGTACGTCAAGCAGATCAAGCACTCGATCGGCTACGTCGAGCTGGCCTACGCGCTGCAAAGCAAGATGTCTTATGCATCGATGAAGAACAGCGCCGGCAATTTCGTCGAGCCCAGCCTCGAATCGTTCCAGGCCGCCGCTTCCTCGGCCGACTGGACCACGGCCAAGGACTTTTTCCTGGTGATCACCAACGCGCCGGGCGCCGGCTCGTGGCCGATCGCGGCCAGCTCCTTCGTGCTGATGTACAGACAACCGAAGGATGCGGCGCGCAGCAAGACCGCGCTGGAGTTCTTCAAATGGGCTCTTGAGAAGGGCCAGCCGCAGGCCAGGGCGCTCGACTATGTCGCGCTGCCGGACCCGCTGGTCAAGCAGGTCGAGGCTTACTGGGCCAGCACGATCAAGTAGGGGCCGCGTAGGAAGCGGCAGCCGCGCCAATGCCGCCGCCGCAGCCTCCTTCGCATGGGAGCGAAATGACGGTCTCTTCGACCGCGTCGGCGGCGATCGGTGTCGAACCGGTGGGCGCCCGCGACCGGTCTACGGGCGAGACCCGGCAGGACGCCCTGTTCCGGTGGATTCTGGCCGGCGCCGCCACCCTGGTTTTGCTGGTGCTGGGCGGGGCCGCGCTGTCGATGCTGTGGGGCGGGCGCCTGGCGTTCCAGACGTTCGGCTGGCATTTCATCGTCAGCGACGAGTGGGACCCGGTCGGCCGGCACTTCGGCGCTTTCGTCCCGATCTACGGAACGCTGGCGAGCTCCGCCATCGCGATGCTGATCGCCGTGCCCGTCAGCTTCGGTATCGCACTGTTTCTGACCGAGATCGCTCCCGGCTGGCTGCAGACGCCGATCGCGGCGGCCATCGAGCTTCTGGCCGGCATCCCGTCGATCATCTACGGGATGTGGGGCCTGTTCTCCTTCGTCCCGTTCATGTCCGATCACGTGCTGCCGTGGATCAACGATCACCTGGGGGCGGCGCCCTGGATCGGCGTGCTGTTCCGCGGGCCGCCGCTCGGCATCGGCATGCTGACCGCCGGGATCGTGCTCGGCATCATGGTGATCCCGTTCATTTCGTCGGTGATGCGGGACGTATTCCGCACCGTGCCTGCGTCACTGAAGGAATCGGCCTATGCGCTGGGCTCGACCACCTGGGAAGTCGTATGGAAGGTGGTCCTGCCGTATACGCGATCGGCCGTGGTCGGAGGAATCTTCCTCGGGCTGGGGCGCGCGCTGGGCGAGACGATGGCCGTGACCTTCGTGCTGGGCAACGCGCACCAGCTCAGCGCCTCGCTGCTGATGCCCGGCAATTCGATCGCGGCGACCATCGCCAACGAATTCACCGAGGCCGACTCGGACCTGTACCTGTCGTCGCTGATCGCACTGGGATTCCTGCTGTTCGTCGTGACCTTGATCGTGCTGGCGATCGCGCGCCTGATGCTGCACAACCTGGCTCGCCGGGAGGGCCGATGATGCGATCGCCGCGCGGCCTGATACTCAAGCGCCGGGGCAGCAACCTGCTGTCGAAGGTGCTCGGGACGGCGGCCACGCTGTTCGGCCTGTCATGGCTGATCTGGATCCTGATCGTCACGCTGCTGAACGGGGCGCGGGCGCTGAGCCCGCGCATCTTCACCGAGATCACGCCCCCGCCGGGATCCGACGGCGGCCTGGCCAATGCGCTGGTCGGCAGCCTGGAGATGAGCGTGCTGGGCGTGCTGATCGGCGCCCCGCTCGGCATCGCGGCCGGCACGTACCTGGCCGAGTTCGCGGAGCGCCGTCCGGTCTGGCGCGAATCGATCCGCTTCGTCAACGACATTCTGCTGTCGGCGCCCTCGATCGTGCTGGGCCTGTTCGTGTACACGATCTACGTGCGCCAGGTCGGTCATTTCTCCGGCATCGCAGGAGCCATCGCGCTGGGCCTGATCGTGCTGCCGGTCGTCGTGCGAACCACCGACGAGACCTTGCGGCTGGTACCCAACATGATGCGGGAGGCGGCGCTGTCGCTCGGGATCCCGCGCTGGAAGGTGACCGTGCAGGTGCTGTACCGAGCCGCGCTGCCCGGCATACTGACCGGGGTGCTGCTGGGGCTGGCGCGCATTACCGGCGAGACCGCCCCGCTGCTGTTTACGGCGCTCAACAACCAGTTCTGGAGCCAGAACCTGGACGGCCCGACCGCCAGCGTGCCCGTG
>DATBCD010000083.1:0-38049 GCA_036270655.1 Burkholderiaceae bacterium | reverse complement strand
ACAATCGCGACGAGGTGACGCTGACGCTGAAGAAGGAAGGCGAAGGGATCGTGCGCGCGTCGGACATCGAGCTGCCGCACGACGTGGAAATCGTCAATCCCGACCACCTGATCGCGCACCTGACCGCCGGCGGACGCCTGGAAATCCAGCTGAAGGTCGAGAAAGGCCGCGGCTATGTGCCGGGTAACGTCCGGGCCTTCGGTGACGACCACAGCAAGACGATCGGCCGGATCGTGATGGACGCGTCGTTTTCGCCGGTGCGTCGGGTCAGCTACACGGTCGAGAGCGCGCGCGTCGAGCAGCGCACCGACCTGGACAAGCTGGTCATGACGATCGAAACGAACGGCGCGATCGGGCCGGAGGAAGCCGTACGGCAGTCGGCTCGGATCCTGGTCGAACAGCTGTCCGTGTTCGCGGCGCTCGAGGGCACTTCGGAACCGGTGTTGTCGCAGCGTACCTCGCCGTCGGTCGATCCGATCCTGCTGCGCCCCGTCGACGATCTGGAGCTTACGGTGCGGTCGGCCAACTGTCTGAAGGCGGAAAACATCTATTACATCGGTGACCTGATCCAGCGCACCGAAAACGAGCTGCTGAAGACGCCGAATCTTGGTCGTAAATCCCTGAACGAAATCAAGGAAGTTCTGGCGGCGCGGGGACTGACGCTCGGGATGAAGCTGGAAAACTGGCCTCCGTCCGGTTTGGAGAAATAACAAGGGAAAGCCATGCGCCACGGACACGGCCTGCGGAAACTGAACCGCACCACCAGCCATCGCCTTGCGATGCTGCGCAACATGTCGAACTCGCTGTTGCGCCACGAACTGATCCGGACGACCTTGCCCAAGGCCAAAGAGCTGCGTCGGGTGGTCGAACCGCTGATCACGCTCGGCAAGGAGCCGACTCTGGCCAACCGGCGCCTGGCATTCAATCGCCTGCGCGACCGCGACGTCGTGGTCAAGCTGTTCGAGGAGCTGGGTCCACGCTACAAGGCCCGCAACGGCGGCTACACGCGAATCCTGAAGTTCGGCTTTCGCGTCGGCGACAACGCCCCGTTGGCGCTGATGGAGCTGGTCGACCGGCCGCAGCCGGAAACGGCTGCGGCCGACGCAGGCGCCCCGGCCGACAAATAAGCGGCCGCGGGTTCGCGCTTCATGGGCGAGCCGGACGTTCTCCTGGTCCTGACCAACTGTCCGGACGACGCGACCGCCGCGCGCATCCGCCGGGAGCTGGTCGACGCCCGGCTGGCTGCGTGCGTCAACCAGCTCCCTGCCGTCCAATCGACGTACCGCTGGCAGGGTGCGGTCGAGGAGGCCTCCGAGGTCGCGCTGCTGATCAAGACCACCCGCGATCGCTACGACGACTTGGAGGCGCTGATCCGCCGCCTGCACCCTTACTCGGTACCCGAAATCCTGGCCATTCCAGTGGAGCGCGGGTGTGCGGATTACCTGACTTGGGTGTGCGTGGAGACCCGCGCCGATACTGCTCAAAACGAATAGTTGTCATTCACTCGTCATGACTGTCGCATAGAGTAAGGTCATCAGCCCGTACGCTCGGCGTGGTCCAACTGGCTCCGTCCCGACTTGCGTTTTCGCCCTCGAACGACCAACCGGTGGCCAGCGACGGCACTAGGCGGGCACCGCCCGTCGCCCACAAGTCTGTTGCGCGGGTTCGATCCATTTTCATTTCCGACGTACACCTGGGAACGCCCGGGTGCAAGGCCGAGCATCTGCTCGACTTTCTTCGTTACCACGACTCCGACTACCTGTACCTGGTCGGGGACATCCTGGACGGCTGGGCGTTGCGCAGCCGTTTCTACTGGCACCAGACGCACAACGACGTGATCCAGAAGGTGCTGCGCAGGGCCCGCAAGGGCACCCACGTCACCTATGTGCCGGGCAACCACGACGAAATCGCGCGCCAGTTCTGCGGGCTGCACTTCGGCGACGTGGCGATCTGCGAAGAAGCCGTCCACACGCTGGTCGACGGGCGCCGCCTGTGGGTGGTGCACGGCGACCTCGCCGACGGCGTGATCCGGCATGCCAAATGGCTCGCCCATCTGGGCGACACGTTGTACGACTGGCTGCTGTGGGCAAACCGGCACTTCAATGGGCTGCGCTCGCGCCTGGGGTTCTCCTACTGGTCGCTGTCACAATACCTGAAGCACAAAGTGAAAAACGCCGTCAGCTTCATCAGCGATTTCGAGCACGTGCTGGTGCGCGAAGCCAGGCGCCGCGGCTTTGACGGCGTGGTGTGCGGGCACATCCACCAGGCGCAAATCCACACGTTCGACGGCATGCTGTACTGCAACTCCGGCGATTGGGTTGAAAGCTTGACGGCTATCGTCGAAACGATGGAAGGACAGCTCAGGATTGTCACGTGGGACAGCATCCACGCTCCCGGGGAGCGCGTGCTGCGCTGGAATGACATGGATGCGGAAGAGGAACCGCAGCCGTCTGACGCGGTGCCGGCCACGTGATGGATGACGGCCCGCACGGCGCCGCCGCCCGCGCGATCGACCGAGCGGCAGGCCCGGTGACGTTGCCGTCGCGGCGGCCGATGCGGATCCTGACGGTGACCGATGCGTGGCACCCGCAGGTCAATGGCGTGGTGCGAACGATCGAGGCGACCCACCAGGAGTTACAGCGCGCCGGTCACGATTGCAACGTGATCACGCCGCTGGCGTTCACCACCATACCCTGCCCGGGGTACCGGGAGATCCGGCTGTCGTTGCTGCCGTATCGGAAAGTTGCAAGCCGGATCGAGGACCTCGAGCCCGACGCGATTCACATCGCAACCGAGGGCCCCCTTGGCCAGGCCGCCCGGCGTTACTGCGTGCGCCACGGGCTGCCGTTCACGACTGCCTATCACACCCGCTTTCCGCAGTATCTACAGGCGATGTTCGGCATCCAGGAACGCTGGGTGTATCGCTTTCTGCGCTGGTTCCACGAGCCGGCCTGGCGCGTGCTGACGCCCACCGCCGAGGTCGAGCGTGAACTGGCCGCGTGGGGCATCGGCCACGTTGCGCGCTGGACGCGCGGGGTGGACCTGGACATGTTCCGTCCGCGCGGCGAGGCCTCGCCCCTGGTCGAGGGGCTCGCTCGCCCGTGCTTCCTGTACGTGGGCCGCGTGTCCGTCGAGAAGAACATCGATGCCTTTTTGAAGCTGGATCTGCCCGGATCGAAGATTGTCGCCGGCGTCGGTCCCGCCCTGGATCTGCTGGGGCGCCGGTTTCCCGATGTGCGGTTCGTCGGCGTGCTGCAGCGCGACCAGCTGGCGCAGTTGTACTCGAGCGTGGACGCCTTCGTGTTTCCGAGCCTGACCGACACCTTCGGGCTGGTGATGCTGGAGGCCCTTGCGTGCGGAACTCCGGTGGCGGCTTTCCCGGTGCAGGGCCCGATCGACGTGGTGGGCGGCTCCGATGCCGCGGCGCTCGATACGGAGCTGCGGCGCGCGGCGTTGCGTGCGCTGCGGATCGATCGCGCGCGCTGTCGCGCGTGGGCCGAGCGCTACTCCTGGCGTGCGGCCACGGAGCAGTTCCTGGCTCAGCAGCGCTGGGTCCGCGCCGGCGCCCCCGAATCGGCCTTGGCGCGCCCGGCCTGAGGGCCCGCCTGCCCAGGCAGGACCCCCGGACGGCCGACGCCGACGGCCACCTCGGAAGTCAATTGCGCCAGCGCGCAGCGACGTGCGGCCAACGCCTCCGACGACAGCAGGCTTTCGCGGTGGGCCTCCGTCAGCCCCCGCAGCAGCACGTCGCGGATGGCATCGTGCGCCAGCAATTGCTGGCTGAAGGCCGAGAACACGTCGGAGTCCCACTTCGGCTCATCGAGGCGCACTCCGACGAACCAGCGGAACAGCATGCTGTACCAGATCTGATCGACCAGTTGTCGATCGCGACGGATCGCGAAAAGGAACTGCAGCAGCAACGCTCGCACCGCCTGCTCCGGCGCGACTGGGCAGCGTGCCGCGGGCGTGCAGGTCACGCGAAGCCATTGATGGAGCGCACCGAGCGGCGCATCGATCGCCGCACGCACGCGGCGCAAGGGATGCTCGAGGGGCACGTAGCCATCGAGCCTGGAACGTTCGTGCGAAGTGCCACCCATACCAGCGACGGTGCGCATGCTGTTGCTCCGGTTTGAGGAAATGCGATCCAAGCGCCGCCTGCGCCGACCGGAGCCTCGAACGCGAGGCCGCATCGATCCGGGCAGGTGGCCGGGTAGTCTGGTTAACGGCCAGGTCCGGTCAGGCAATCATCCCGAAGGGCTCGGGTGCCCGCGCGGGTGCGGGCTCGTGATGCCACAGCAGCGCTGGGGCCTCGCAAAGGGCGATCAGGCGTTCGATCTCGTCGCCTGAAAGACGGTTGAAATCCGCGGGGCAGGAGGGGTCGAGTGTGTCCTGTTCTCCAACCGGCGTCCTGGCATCGCTCGTGTTCGAACCGAATCGATTCAGCATTTTTCTTCCCTTTCCTATCGATTACATCCTGTCACTTGACCTGATCTGTTGTGCAGAAAGCACAGAATCCAGTCAGGTGAAAGATAGGAGCGGCGCAGTGTGCATCCGAAGTAGGGTCTGAAAAATCGGGCGTTACATCGAAGCGAGGACCAGGAAATACCTGAGTCTCTGCGGGAATGTGGTAATCCCCACATATGCCGCGAGCGCGGTAACCGCGCGATCGTTTTCGGCGCCGATCTACAACTGGACCAGGCCGCGGCGCACGGCGTAACGAACCAGGCCGGCCGTCTCGTGGATGTCGAGCTTCTTCATCAGCCGCGAGCGGTGCGATTCGGCCGTCTTGTAGCTGATGTCCAGGATGCGGGCGATCTGCTTGGTCGATTTGCTCTCCGCGATCAATTGCAGGATCTGGCGTTCCCGTGCCGTGAGCTCTTTGGCGCCGGACTCGTCCTTGTCGAGGATCGCGTCGACCAGCGAAACGGCCACCGCGGGACTGATGTAGACGGCACCCCGCGAGACTTCGTCGATCGCGCGCACCAGGTCTTCAGCCGCCTGTGTTTTCAACACGTAGCCCTTGGCGCCGGCCTGCATCGCCTCGACCACGTACGGCCGATCCGCGTGCATCGTCAGCAAAATGGTGCGTGTCTGCGGTGCGACCCGGACCAGCTCGCGCGCGGCGTCGACCCCATTTAAGATCGGCATCAGCAGGTCGAGCACCGCGATGTCGATCTGATGCACGGCGGCCAGGTCCACCGCCTCACGCCCGTTGGCGGCTTCGGCCACGATCACGTGACCGGCCTTCTCCAGCAGAGCGCGCAGCCCCTGCCGGACGATCAGATGATCGTCCGCGATCAGCACGCGTCGTCGCGCGGTCATGCCGGCCCCAGCGGAACTACCAGCAGCAGCGTCGTCCCGCCAGGCGGCCGGGAGACGATCCGAAACGCTCCGCCCAGCGCCCCCAGGCGCTCGCGGATCCCAATCAGGCCGAGGCCCGTGTTTTCTTCCCGTCGAATCGGTTTTGAGAGTCCCACACCATCATCCTGAACCAGGCAACTGACGCAGCGCGACCCGCATCGCACCCTGATCTGAACCGATCGGGCGCGCGCATGCTTGACCACATTATTGAGCGCTTCCTGCGCGGCCCGATACACCGCCGATTCGATCGTGGCTGGCACGCGGACATGGTTATTGCCGCGCACCGAGATCGCGAGTTTATTTCGCCTGGCGATTTTTTCCGCCAGGCTGCGCAGCGCCGGCAGCAGACCCAGATTCTCCAGGACCATCGGACGCAATTCGTGCGACAGATCGCGCAGCGAGTCCTCCGAATCCTTCAGCAACCGGACGATCTCGTCGACCCGCTTGCGCGCCGCCGGCGGAAGCTTGGGCCCCAGTTCGGCCAGCGCGATATGCACCGAGGCAAGCAGCTGTCCGGCCTCGTTATGCAGCGCCTGGCCGATGCGCTTGGCCTCGTTTTCCAGTGTGTCGTTCAGCCGCTGCAATGCGAGGGCCGCCTCGCGCGTTCCGCGCTGGCTCATTTCGAACGGCGACAGGCATTCGGCCAGAAAGCGGCCCGCCGCGTCCGACAGGCGCCCGCGCTCGGTGCCCTCCTCGATCGCCAGCACGCGGCGCAAGGCCAGGTGGTGCGCGGTCGCAACTTCCAGAACCCCGAGGCCGCCGACCAGCGCGTCGCGGCCCATCTCATAGGCGCGGTGCAGATGCTCTTCGCCCAGGTCCTGCACGTAACTTTGCAGGGCGTCCCGGTAGCTTCGATCGAAGCGGTCAGCGCTTACGGTCATCGGCGCTTACGCAATAGCGGGCTACCAGCACCAGCGCGTCATCGGTGCTTTTTGCATAGTGCGTGAAGATGTGCTCCGCCAGAGGCTGCGGGCGCAGGTCGTCCGGCAGATGATCGGCAAACTGTTCCTGAATTCCGTCGGTGGCCAGGATCAGCGTATCGCGGCGCGCCAGCTCGATCGTGATCGGGTGCAGATCGGGAAGATCGCCTCCCACCACGCCTCCGCGTACCAGCAGGCGCCTGGCCCGCGACTCGCCGCCGAAGGCATGCGAAACCAGCAGGCCCGCCACGTTGCCGACGCCGAGCCAGGTCATCCGGCGCAGCCGCCAGTCGAACGACGCCACGCTCATCGTGGCGCCGTAGCGGTCGCGCAGGATGTCGTGGCAGCGCTGGATCAGCGTGGTGACGCCGTCCAGCGCATGACGATGCAGCGCGTCGATCGCCTGGGCGGCGGTCTGCGCGGCGCGGTGGCCGTGACCGAGCGCGTCGACGACCGCCACCAGCGCGCCATCGTGGAACGTCTCGACCAGGAACCGGTCGCCCGATTCGGTCTGACCGGGCAAGGGCGCCGTCGCCACGCCCCATTGCAGGGTCGGCGTCGCGACGCCCCATCGGACGGTCGGTGTCCTCAGATTCTCCATTTCGTCACCGTCACGGTCGTGCCGTCCTGACGATTGGACACGATCTGGAAGTCATCCACGATCCGCCGCACGCCCGGCAGCCCGAGGCCAAGACCTCCCGATGTCGAATAGCCGGAGCGGACCGCGAGCTTCAGATCGCCGATACCCGGTCCGTGATCGCGTGCGACCACCACGATGCCGCGCTTGGTGCCGTTGGTGCTGGTACGCAGCAGGATGTCGCCGCTGCCGGCGTACTGGACGATATTGCGCGCCAGTTCCGAAATGGCGGTGGCCACCAGCGTGGCTTCGCCGGGCGAGAACCCGAGCTGCTCGGCAAGCGCGCGGCCTTGTAGGCGCGCGGTGACGATATCGTTGACGGATGCCACCGGCACGCAAACCTCCGCATCGACGTCAAGGTTCGGCACGGGCATGCTGGAGCTTCTTGTCGAGGTAGGCGAGTCCTTCTTCGAGGTCCAATGCGGTGGGAACTTTTTCCAGCGTGATGCCCAGCTGCACCATCGCGAATGCGACCTCGGGCTGAACCCCGACGATAACCGTTTCCGCGCCCCGCAACCGGATGATGTGGGCGATGTCACGCAGGGTGCGCGAAGCAAACGAATCGAGAACATCCAGCGCCGTCACATCCACGATCACGCCGCGCGAACGGAACTTGCCGACTTTCTCGACCAGCGCGGACTGCAGCAAAATCAGATCCTCGTCGGACAGCGCCGACTGGATCGTCGCAATCAGATATTGCGACTGCTTAAGGATCGGAACTGCCATGCAGCGATCCTAGGCCTCGTCGCGAATCCCTGAGATCTGAGCGGGGGCCTCCGAGGGCACGACCTTGTAGCCGAGCAGGCGTTCGGCCTCTTCGATGCCTCCCTGCAGGTCGCCGACCGTGTTCATCTTGCCCAGGTCGACGCCGATCTTCACCAGCGTCTGCGCGATCTCCGGTGACAGTCCCGTGACGATCACGGTCGCGCCCAGCAGGCGGGACGCCTCGACCGTCTGCACCAGGTGGTTGGCCACGTGCGAGTCCATCGCCGCCACGCCGGTGATGTCGATCACGACCACGCGCGCCCGGTTGGCGCGGATGCCGCGCAGAAGTTGCTCGGTCAGCTGGCGCGCCCGCTGCGGATCGATCACTCCGATGATCGGCAGGATCAGCAGCCTTTCGCGCACCTGCAGCACCGGCGTGGACAGCTCGCGTATCGCCTCCTGCTGCTCACGGATGATGCGCTCCCGCTCCTGCACGAACCCGACCGCGACGGTGTTCGCGATCCGGTTGGCGGCCGGCTCGTAGGCATCGAGGATCCGGTTCAGCAACTGGAAATCGCTCTGGTATTTGGCGAACAGCGACCGCGCCAGCACGTCGCGCAGCAGCAGCACGATCCCGATCACCTCGTGCGTCTCCACGCCGCGCGGGATGATCCGTTCCGACAGGTTGCGCGAGTAGGTTTGCAGAGCCTCGAAGGTTCCCGTCTCCAGGGCGGCAACATAGTTGTCATAGACGGACGTCGCCTCGGCGAAGATTTCCGCGTCGGACATCGCGGTCAGCACTTTGGCCTCGGTGATGCGGCGGGCCCACTCTTCGCGCAGCTCGGTGCGGTTTCCACGCAGGTGCTCCACCAGTTCGCGCAGCAACGCGGCGGTCGAGACCGAGGGCCGCGTCACGTCCAGATCCACCAGACTCTTCAATTGAAATCTCCCCGATTTTGTCGTGTCGAAATCGAGCACTTTAGCGATGGACCAGGCTTCCGGGGGCCCGGGCGAACCCCACGGGGAATTTGAACCTGCTGGGGTCGCCAAGCTCTCCTCGCTCGATGCAGCCGTACCCGGATTGCGGTAAACCAAACGCATTTCGCTCCTTCCGGCGAGGGCTAGGAGACATCTTAGGTTCGGTTCGGCGTCGCGTGCGAGCCCGATAGAGGCTTGCGGGTATCCTCCCGGCTTCAGCTAAGGGTAATACCTGAGGCTGTCGTTTTCCGGCGGCGGATTTCGCCGGCAAACTACCGCTTAGGAGTAGTTAAGATTTCCCATCAGACGAGCAGGGTCTGGCTTCAGTCGCGGAAGTTGTCGAAGCCGATCGGCACTTCGCCCACCTGCTTGCGCACCAGCGCGATGCACTCCTGCAGCTGGTCTTTCTTGGCGCCGGCGACCCGCACCGCGTCACCCTGGATGCTGGCGGTGAGCTTCAGTTTGCTGTCCTTGACCAGCTGAACGATCCGCTTGGCGAGGACCGCTTCAAGACCGTTGCGCACCTCCACTTCCTGCTTCAGCTTGTCCGAGGCGATCTTTTGCGGCGCGGCATCCAGTTTCAGGAAACGCGCATCGACCGATCGCTTGGCCAGCTTTGCCAGCAGAACGTCGCGCACCTGTCCCAGTTTGAACTCATCGTCGCCGTACAGGACCAACTGCAGCTCGGCCAGCTCGACCCGGGCATCGGAACCCTTGAAATCGAACCGGTTGGAAATCTCGCGGTTGGCCTGGTCGACGGCATTGCGCAATTCGACCAGGTTCGGCTTGCAGACCACATCGAACGACGGCATGGGAACTCTCCGAACAGCGCGCCGCCCGCACAGCGGCCACCCAGTTTATCCGGGCCGCTGGCCCTGCCGCACGGAGCGGCAATTCGGAGTAAGAATGGTCGTGCTGGGGCGACCAATGGGGAACTGACAGCCCAAGCGAGGCAGGAGTGATGCTCAGCCGACGTGGATTCCTGATTGCGGGCACCGGTGCGATTGCAGGCGCCGGCGCGCTGGCGTTGATGAAGGCGGGCTGGTCCGACGACGGCCGCAGCGCCGCGGCGGCCGGACATTTCGAGGTGACGCACACCGACCAGGAGTGGCGCAGTCTGCTTTCGCCCGCGCAATACGAGGTGCTCCGGCGCGAAGGCACCGAGCGGGCCTTCAGCAGCCCGCTGGACCACGAGAAGCGCGCCGGAACCTACGCGTGCGCAGGCTGCGGGCTGGCGCTGTTCAGCTCGAAGACCAAGTACGACAGCGGCACGGGCTGGCCCAGCTTCTGGGCCCCGCTGGACAACGCGGTCGGCAGCGCCCGGGACAGCACGTTCGGCATGGTGCGCACCGAGGTTCACTGCGCTCGCTGCGGCGGGCACCTGGGGCATGTGTTCGACGATGGTCCCCCGCCGACCCACCTGCGTTATTGCATGAACGGGGTTGCACTGAAATTCACGCCCGCCGCCTGAACGCGGCGCGCCCTTACCAGGAGTCTTCCATGTCGATCCGTACGCACGCGCTCGGGGCTTTGGTCCGGTTTGTGGTTCCGGCGCTGGCCGCGCTCGCGCCGGCGCTGACCTCCTGCGCCGAACCGGTCACGGTGATCCCGGCGCCGGCCCAGGATGAAACGGCGGCCTCCGGCAACACGGAAACCGCGGTGATGGCCGGCGGCTGCTTCTGGGGCGTGCAGGCTGTGTTCCAGCACCTGAAGGGCGTCAAGCAGGTGCTGTCCGGTTACGCGGGCGGTTCGAAGGACACGGCCGGATACGAGACGGTCAGTACCGGCCGCACCGGGCACGCCGAGTCGGTGCAGATCACGTTCGACCCGCACCAGGTCAGCTATGGCCGGGTCCTGCAGGTCTATTTTTCGGTGGCGCACGATCCGACCCAGCTCAACCGGCAGGGACCGGATACGGGAACTCAGTATCGCTCGGTCATCTTTGCGATGAACGATAGCCAGCGCCAGGTCGCGCAGCGATACGTCGCGCAGCTGGATCAGGCCGGCGTGTTCCACCGTCCGATCGTCACGAAAATCGATTCATTCACCGGGTTCTATCCGGCCGAGGCGTATCACCAGGACTTTGCAACGCTGCACCCGGACCACCCGTACATCGCGTTCAACGACCTGCCGAAGGTCGAGAACCTGAAACGGCTGTACCCGGACCTGTATCGGGCCACCCCCGTGCTGGTCGGCTCAACCCGCGCCGCTCGATGAGGGTAGAGAAAGGATCTGCGATGCATCTGCTCGGTTCGGCCCTCGCACTGATGGCCCTGACCTCGACCGCCAGCGCGGTGCCCGACTCCTGCCGCGCGGTCAGCCCTCCGTACACGGTGGCGCTGGTCGAGCTGTATACCTCGCAAGGCTGCTCCAGCTGCCCGCCGGCCGACCGCTGGCTGTCAGGGCTCACGGAAGGCCGGACGCCCTTGCGCACCGTGCCGCTGGCGCTTCACGTCGGCTACTGGGACTACATCGGCTGGAAGGACCCGTTCGCGCGCAGGGAGTTCAACGACCGGCAGCGGCGGCTGGCCGAGCGCAACCGCAGCCGCACGGTGTACACGCCGGAAGTGTTCGTCGGCGCGACCGAGGTTGCCGACTGGGACCGGGCGGAGCGCTTTGGCGCCGCGCTGGCCGCGGTGAACGCTCGCCCTGCGCAGGCCAGTATCGAACTGGAGGCCCACTGGGTGGCGGCGGTCGCGCCGCCGGAACCCGCAGCGCAGCGCCTCGCCGTCCAGGTCCGCTGGTCTGCGGACCGTTCGGCGCGCGATCCGCAGCTGCTGCTGGCCGTCAAGCGGGGCGGCTACCTGACGGACGTGCAGGCGGGGGAAAACCGTGGGGAGCGGTTGCGCAACGACCACGTGGTGCGCTCCTGGGGCGGGCCTTATGGACCGGCGGGCCAGCCGCTGGCCACCGAGCTGACGGTGCCGGACGCCGCGGGCCCCGCCACGCTGGTGGCGATTGCGCAGGATGGCGCTACCGGCGCCGTGCTGCAGGCGATCGAGCTTCCGCTGGCGGCGTGCGAGGCACCCGCCGCGGGTCCCCGGGGCAAAACATCCGCGCAATGACGGGCTAGCTGCGCGGCGCTCGCCTGCGGCACAATCGGCAACCGAGGAGCGGATCAATGTCATCCGTGACGGCATCATCTGCGCGGCCGGCGAGCGGTCACACCGGGCGCGGAGCAGTCGTGCAACCGGCCTGGGTGCGCGTGACCCACTGGCTCAATGTGGTCGGCGCGGTCGTGATGGTGATGAGCGGATGGCGCGTCTACAACGCCTCGCCGCTGTTCGCGTTCCGCTTTCCCAATTCGATCACGCTGGGCGGCTGGCTGGGCGGCGCGCTGCAGTGGCACTTCGCCGCGATGTGGCTGCTGGCGGTCAATGGCCTGGTGTACCTGGTGCTGAACTTCGTGACGGGCCGCGTGAGCAAGCGCTTCTGGCCGCTGTCGCCGCGCCAGCTGCTGTCCGATTTCGGCGCCGCGCTGCGCGGCCATTTGAGCCATGCCGACCCGGCCCGTTACAACGCGGTTCAAAAGGCGGCTTATGTCGGCGCCGTCGTGCTGCTGGTGCTGATGGTGCTGTCGGGTCTGGTGCTGTGGAAATCGGTCCAGTTCCCGTTGCTGCGTACGCTGCTGGGCGGCTACGAGACGGCGCGCCTGGTGCACTTCCTGGGGATGTGCGGACTGGTCTTCTTCGTTCTCGTTCATGTGACGATGGTGGTCCTGGTGCCCCGCACGTTGCGGACAATGGTTGTCGGCCGCTGAACGGCGGCTGTCGGAAGGCAGGAGGGTCTGCGATGACGCCCCACAATGCGCTACGGCCCGCCACCGGGCTCACACCGCGCGATCGACAGGATCTGGTGAAGGACGCGGCCCGGCTGCTGGCCGTTCCGGCCCGGCGCCGCTTCCTGACGGGCGGCGTGACGCTGGGCGGTCTGGCGATGCTGACCGGCTGCAACGTGACGGATTCGACGAGCGCCGAATCGCTCCTGATGGCGGTGTCGCGTTTCAACGATAAGGTGCAGGCCTGGCTGTTCGATCCGGATCGGCTGGCGCCGACCTACCCGGAGTCGATGATCACGCGGCCGTTTCCGTTCAACGCGTACTACGAAATCGACAGGGTGCCCAGCGTCGACGCTGCCGGCTTCCGGCTGCGCGTGGGCGGGCGCGTGAGGCAACCGGGGTCCTGGACGCTGGAACAACTGGCGTCGCTGCCGCAGCAGGAGCAGATCACGCGCCACATCTGCGTGGAAGGCTGGAGCGCGATCGGACGATGGGGCGGCGTGCGGTTCTCGCACTTCCTGGACCGGATCGGCGCGGACCTGAACTCGAAGTACGTCGGATTCAAGTGCGCCGATGACTACTACGAGAGCATCGACATGCCGACCGCCCTGCACCCGCAGACGGTGCTGGCGCTCACCTACGACGGCCAGACGCTGCCGCCGAAGTATGGTTTTCCGATGAAACTGCGGATGCCGACCAAGCTCGGCTACAAGAATCCGAAGCACATCGTCGAGATGTTCGTCACCAACGACTACCCGGGTGGCTACTGGGAGGACCAGGGCTACAACTGGTTCGGAGGCTCGTAGAAGGTCTTCCCCCTCTCCCGCGCAGCGGCAGAGGGCCGGGGAGAGGGTGCGCGCCACAGTGCAACCGTTTATGATCCGGATCAGCCCGGCCCCGATGTCGGGCGACAACAAAACGACCTGTCGATCCGACGGTGTGCCCTGGGGGTCGTAGCTCAGTTGGTAGAGCAGCGGACTCTTAATCCGAAGCGCGTAGGTTCGAGCCCTACCGGCCCCACCACCCTAGTACAAACTGTGCGCGAATCCAGGCGCTCGTTTGTGGAGTCAAGAATGACCGTTCCGTTGTCTTTTACCTGCCCCCTATGCCGGTCCACATACATCCTGGACATGACGCGCCTCAGCGTTCGAGACAAGGGCTCGATCCACTGTCAGGTATGCGGTGCGTTTATTAGAAGTTGGGAGGGCGCGCACACCTGGAGCGCCACGCTGCTCAAGCGCGGCACTCCGCCCGCGGGTGGGCCGTCCGGGTTAGCGGATGTCTCCTGAGCCGGGCGCGGGAAGAAGGCCGGAACTCTGTCGAAGCGACAGGGTTTAGCAAAGAGCGCCTGTCACGTGCCCGCGCGGTGCGGAAGTGGCGCCGGAACTGGCCGACGCCGTCCTGACCGGCGCTATATCCGTGCGTTGCCCGGCTTGATCAGATCGTGCATGGGGTCCGGGGAAAGGTCGAGGCCACAACGCCATGTCACCGCGCCGTGCCGCGCGTAGACGTCGGCAAATTGCCATTCATCGCGCAGCGCCGCAAAGACACCCGCGTGCGGCCCGAAAATCATGTCGCGCAGGTTGAAGACGCCTTCTGCGCCATCCGCGAAATGCACGCGCAGCCGGTAACCAGTCAGAGGTTTGACCGATTGCACACGCCACGGCACAGGCACGACGGCAGCGGATGACTTGGCGACTGATTCGAGGCGCATAGTTTGATTACCGACCCGGACACCAGAAACCGAAGCTCGGATTATCCGCCAGCGCATAAATCAGGGTAACGCTACGCAGGTATTTCCTGATGCCTGATGCGATGTTCTTCCTGATGGTTCGGCCTGTACTTCGAACGCACACTGGAATGACTATGCGAGCTTTGTGCATTTTTACCCACAGGATCGACAGGACGTTCGGTTGAGCCCGGTTCTTCTGCTCAGGTGCAAGCTGCGCGGGCTGATGGGTATTCGGCGCCCGCGGGCGGTGCCGCGGCGCGGTCGAAAACCCCACTCAGGCGTCGGCATCGTATGCGGGGACGTACGCATGATCGTGGCGGCCGGTATGAGCGACGATCTCTGGCAGTGGTTGATGGATCAGGGTTGGCGCGAAGTAACCTATCGACCGGATCGTCGGATCTATCGACAAGTCCCGGCGTCCTGCGCCGCGCTGTTGATTGATGCCGCCGACGATGAGCGCGTGAGGCTATTGGAAGACGCGATGGACCGTGCCGAGTTGCGGGTGTGCTATCGGGTCGACCCGGACATGCTCCCCGCGTACCTCCAGCGCCGCTAGAGGCGACCCGAGCGCAGCGACCCGCGTTCGTGTGCGGTTGGTGCGAGACCAGATTCGAGGCATCTTGGCGACGCTCGTCGCTAGCCTCGTAGAGCTACGCGAAGACTGCGAGCAACCTCTGCTTCGGCGTCAGCGGCACAAGAACGTCAGACCTGCCTATCTCCGTCGCAACGTCATTCCAGGCAACATCGCGGAGTGATTCGAAGTCGGTCGCATCACTTTCTCGTGCCTTGTAAAGCTCACGCTCCAAATCGACATCTTGCATGCCAATAGATCGGGTGCGCAATGCGGCGTACTTGCGAGCGTCTGACTCGTTGGCGACAGCCTTATCGACTGGCCGCACGGCGACGATGGTCGCAACGAATATCGCGAGTAGGACTGCGCCACTCACGGAAACCCAAGGCGGGACCGTCGATCCAAGGGCCGTTAGAGTGGCACTTCCGCCCAGCACGGTCATGAATGTCGAAAACGTTTGCAACCGGCGATAGAGCCTTGCTGTCCGATCGCACAGGCGCTCCGCGTACCGAATCTGATTCAGAATTTCGAAACGTTCCATACGCTACCTCTTAGTCGGTGGTGCTGGTGCAGGTGCTGGGGTTGGAGAGGGCGCCGGGGGTGGAAGTGGCCGCGGCGGTACGTGTCCTTTCTGAAGAACGCCGTTTCTTGGCTCGACATGCCGCCCCAACTGTCGTTCCATGAAGTTACAGGGCGAATTATGCGCACGTTCGCCCCGCTTTTGCCTGCTCGTGGGTTGCCCGCTCGTCCCGATAAGTTATTGATTTTTATACCGATGTACTAGACCGACGACACTCCCGTCGCTAGTAGGGAGCGGGATCTTTGCGTCCCCTCGCTCAGTTTCAATGGTCGGTTCGCCGGATCGTGCCTTAGGCCATTCATCATCCGCACCCGCGGGCGAGAGTTGATGATCACGCCCGCTTTATGGCGAGCAATCGTCGCGCCGAGTAGGTTCGCGGCATCGCGCGCGTACCGGAATGCCGCTGGTCTAAACGTTCTCTGGACGCAGGCGTTTGGCGGGTGGACAGGCCTGCCTATCCTCGACGTTCATTCTCGCCTTAACGGTGGTCGTGCCACTCGTGGTCGTGCCACTCGTGGTCGCGGTCGTGGAACCAGTGTCCTTCGGGAACGACGACGCATCCTGCGAGAGTCGTGCACAGCACAAGCAGACACAGAGCGATCCGTTTCATTTGAAGGTCCTTGTTGGAAGGGTCCTCGATGCAAGTTCGACCACGGGTGCGGGCCGAAGTGGCTACAGGGTCGTAACGGGAGGTAACGAGCCGCATCGCACAACTGTATTAAGCGCAACGCGGTAAGCGGCGGCCCGCCGGTCGTGATGCGATTCTTAGCTCGCGCAGGCGGGCCTTTGTGCAGGCCGGGTTTGACGGTGTCGATGCGGGGGATCGCGGCCGCGGCTGACCGAAGCTTTGAGTGGGATCAGGCTTCGATCCGCTGCAGGCGCTTGATCTCGGCGATCGAGGCCGCGTCCAGCAGCCACCCACCGGCCTGCGCCGCGGCGCGTACCTCCGCCGCGGTGTACGGGAACACGAACAGGTCCTCAGCCTGCGCTGCCCGGCGGGCCTCGCGGCGGTCCAGGTACGGAAGCAACCGCACGCGGTCGGGGCGCTCATGGTCGGGGCACTCGACAACATACAGGGCAAGCCCCTGGGCGGCCGCCTGCATCGCGCTCAAGCTGCGACGGATCTTGGGCCGCAGGTCGATCGCCTCGGGCATGACGGTGGGGTTGAGCATGTCGTGTCTCCAGCGAAAGCGGGCGATCTGGCGCCCGGCGGAAATCGTGCGCTGCCGGCCCGGTGTCAGTTCGCCGAAAAAGACCGCCCTGGCGACTCGCAATTCCCCGCTTCGCGCGCCCGGCGCAGCCGACCATGCGGGCGAAACATACACTCCAAGCGCCGAAATTGTTAGGCTTGGTGTTTGTCTCAAGATCGAATCGATGGGCCGGCAAACGGCGAAAACCTCGGGCGCCGCTCAATGGCGCCGGCAAGCCGCCGTGGCCCTCGTCGCGCTCGGCGGGGCCCTCGTGCTGCTTCCCTTGTTCCTGGGCTTCTCGCCGCTGACCATAGCGATCGCCCCTTTTTATCCTGCGGGCCTGCTGCTCGTGATCATTGGAGCGGTGCTTGTGCACCTGAACTCCCGGCAGCCCGATAAGGTGCCCACCGCCCGCCCGACGGCCTGGGGAGCGGCCGTATTCGAGGTGATCGAGCGGCCACGCTTCGAGGCTTTGGTCGAGGCACTATTCGAGCAGGCGGGCTTCGAAACGAAGTCGCAGACCGACCGCGCTGGCCAGCGCGTTGGCCTGTGGTTGTACTCGAGCGGTCGCCCCGATCGGCCGGTCGGCCTGGTGCAGTGCAAGCATTGGTACGGCAAGCCGGTGGGCGTAGACAGGATCCGCGAGCTGCGCGTCGTGATGGCCGCGAAGTCCGTTCAGCGCGGTTTTCTTGCAACCACTTCGACCTTCACCGACGAGGCCGGGACCTTCGCCCGCGGAAACGGCATCGCCCTGCTGGACGTGGAAAGGCTTCTTGAGACGATCGCGAAGCGGTCGCCCGAGCAACAACGGGCGCTGCTGGAGGTGGCCCTCGACGGCGCCTTGCCCGCTCCCGCTCTAGACGTGCCCGAACACGTTGCCCAGGTACAACGAGAGCGTAAAAGCCAGGACCAGCATCGCGAACTTTAAGAACGAGATCATGCGGCGCAGCGCGCGACCGCAGCCGCGCTCGAGAACAGACTCATTCCAATTGTCGGCACTACGCGCGCGAACTTGATGCCGGCGCGCCCCGGAAGAGCCTGGTCAGTTGGGGCCTTCTTTGAGCCAGCGCGCGGCCTGCAGGGCGAAATAGCTGAGCACGCCGTCGGCGCCGGCGCGCTTGAATCCGAGCAGCGACTCCATGACGACCGCGCGCTCGTCGAGCCAGCCCTGGCTGCTGGCCGCTTTCAGCATCGAGTATTCGCCGCTGACCTGGTAGACGAACGTGGGCGCCCCGAACTGCTCCTTGACCCGGCGCACGATGTCCAGGTAAGGCATGCCGGGCTTGACCATCACCATGTCGGCGCCCTCCTGCAGATCCAGGCCCACCTCCCACAGCGCCTCGTCGGTGTTGGCCGGATCCATCTGGTAGGTGGCCTTGTTCGATTTGCCCAGGTTGGACTTGGAGCCCACCGCGTCGCGAAACGGGCCATAGAAGGCGCTCGCGTACTTGGCCGCGTACGCCATGATCCGGGTATAAATGTGGCCATTGGATTCCAGCGCGTTGCGGATGGCGCCGATCCTGCCGTCCATCATGTCGCTGGGCGCCACGATGTCCACGCCCACTTGCGCCTGCATCAGCGCCTGCCGGCACAGGATTTCGACGGTCTCGTCGTTCAGCACGTAGCCGGAGGAGTCGGTCACGCCGTCCTGGCCGTGCGTGGTGTAGGGATCCAGCGCCACGTCCGCCAGCAGGCCCAGCTCGGGCAGCCGTTGTTTCAGCGCCCGCGCCGCGCGCGGCACCAGGCCTTCGGAGTTGACGGCCTCGCGCCCGTCGTGCGACTTCAACGATGAATCGACGACCGGGAACAGCGCCAGCACCGGGACATTCAGCTTGACGCACTCCTCGGCCACCGGAAGCAGCTGATCGATCGAAAGGCGCTCCACGCCCGGCATCGAAGCTACCGGCTCGCGCCGCTTGTTTCCGTCCAGCACGAACACCGGATAGATCAGGTCGTCGGCCGATAACCGGTGCTCCCGCATCAGGCGGCGCGAGAAATCGTCGCGCCGCATGCGGCGCATGCGCACCGAGGGAAAACTGCCAAGAATCTGTGTGGGCTTTGACATACGCTCGGATCCCAGCTTGCCAGCGACGATGATACGGCGATCGCTGCGCACCTGGCCTGCTAGCCGGACAGCGTGTTTCCGACCCACTGCCGTAGCTCGTCCACGCCTTCGCGCTTGCGCGCCGAGAAGAGCTGACCGGTTGCATCCAGGGGCAGCGTCCGTGCGCGCCGTTCGACGGCAGCCAGTGCGGCCCGGCGCTGGACCGTATTGATCTGATCGACCTTGCTCAGCAGCAGGTGCAGTGCCGCCGCGTGGTGCGCGTCGCGCTGGCACAGCAGCCCGATCAGCTCCTCGTCGGCCGGCAGCAGCCCGCGCCGGCTGTCGATCACCAGCACGACCCCGCGCAATTGCAGGCGGCCGAGCAGGTAGCCGCCCACCAGGTCGTTCCAGCGCCGTCGGGTGGCGGCGTCGACTTTCGCGAAGCCGTAGCCCGGCAGATCGACCAGGTGCCCGGTGGTGTCCGGACTGCGGCCGCTGCCGAGCGCAAAAAAATTCAACGTCTGCGTGCGTCCCGGCAATTTGGATGCGTACGCCAGCCGCGTGCGGTTGGTCAGTGCATTGATGGCGCTCGACTTGCCCGCGTTGGACCGGCCGACGAACGCGACCTCAGGCACCTGCGCAAGCTGCGAGCCCTCCAGGATCGCCAGGTCGGGGATCGACGCGACGTAGCGGGCGGTTTCAAACCGGATCGACAAAGTAATCTCCCCTCTCCCGCTCCGCGGGAGAGGGGCGGGGGTGAGGGCTCCGTGCAGGCTAAAATGCGCAGCATAAGTGCAACCAAGCCAGGTCAGTGACCCGGGCCTCAATGGAGAGGAGTCCGTACCCCGTGAAGATTTCGCACATCGCGCTGCCTGTGCTTGCAGCCTGGCTGATCGGTCAAGGCGCGGCCGCCGAGCAGCCGCCTGCGACGGCAGACCCTGCCAAGGGTCAGCAGATTGCAACTCAGGTTTGCGCGGCCTGCCATGCCGCGGACGGCAATTCGACCATCGCGGTCAATCCGAAGCTGGCGGGCCAGAGCGCCGAGTACCTGGTCAAGCAGCTGACGGACCTGGCCAAGCCCGCCGGAGACAAGACGGGCCGCGAGAATCCGGTGATGAGCGCGTTGGCGATGACGCTGTCGGATTCGGACCGCCGCAATGTTGCCGCCTGGTTCTCCGCGCAGGCGTTCAAGCCGGACCTCGCGCGCGACAAGGAGGCCGCCGAGCTGGGGCAACGGATCTATCGCACCGGCATTCCGGAAAAGGCGGTTCCGGCGTGCGCGGGCTGCCACGGGCCAGGCGGGGATGGCTTGCCAGTCCTGTATCCGCGCATCGGCGGCCAGCACGCCGACTACGTGATGGCGCAGCTGAAGGCGTTTCGCGAAGGCACCCGCCGCAACAGCGTGCCGATGCAACAGATCGCGTTCCGGATGTCCGATCCGGAAATGAGCGCGGTGGCCGATTTCGCGGCGGGACTGAGAACCAGATGAAATGGCGGGCGGTTGAAAAGCCGCCGCGGCTTTCCAACGCGACTCAGCTCTTGGCGAAGACGTCGTTGCCCTGCTGGGTCACGCGCACGAACGTCGTGCGCTTTGACAGCTCCTTCAGGCGGCGTGCCCCGACATAGGCGCACGCCGAACGCAACCCGCCCAGGATCTCCTGCACGGTGGGGGTGACGTCGCCCCGATACGGCACCAGCACCTCCTTGCCCTCGGCGGCCCGGTATTCGGCCACCCCTCCCGCGTGACGGTCCATCGCCGTCTTCGAGCTCATCCCGTAGAAGCGCTGATAAGGCTGGCCGCCGCGCTCGACGACCTCGCCGCCGCACTCCGCGTGTCCAGCCAGCATTCCCCCCAGCATCACGAAATCGGCGCCCGCGCCGAACGCCTTGGCGATGTCGCCTGGGGTGACGCAGCCGCCGTCGGAGCAGATGTGGCCGCCCAGCCCGTGCGCCGCGTCGGCGCACTCGATCACGGCCGACAGTTGAGGATAGCCGACCCCGGTCATCATCCGCGTCGTGCACACCGAGCCTGGACCGATGCCGACCTTCACGATGTCGGCACCTGAAAGGATCAGCTCCTCGGTCATCTCGCCGGTGACCACGTTGCCCGCCATGATGACCAGCTTCGGGTAGCGGCCGCGGATCTTGCGCACGAACGTGACGAAATTCTGGTGGTAGCCGTTGGCCACGTCGATGCACACGTATTCGATCGCGCCGTCCGCCGCGTCGACCACCTGGTGGAATCTGTCTTCGTCCGACGCCGTGATTCCGACCGAGAACAGCGCGGCCGATTTGCGCTCCAGTCCACGGAAAAACTCGATGGTGCGGGCCGGCTCGTAGTGCTTGTGCAGCGCCACCGAAAGCCCCATGCGCTCCAGCGCATTGGCCATCTCGATCGTCCCGGTCGTATCCATGTTGGCCGCAACGATCGGAATGCCCTGGTAGCGCGCGGCGCCGTGGCGGAAGCGATATTCGCGCTCGATGTCGACGTCGGAGCGCGAAGTCAACGTCGATCGCTTGGGCCGGATCAGCACGTCCTTGAAATCCAGCTTGACCTCGTGCTCGATGTGCATGGGCGCAGTCGCAGTCCCGACTAGGTGGCGGGTGATTGTAGGGCCGAACTCCCCTCTCCCGCTCCTTTACATTGGCTGGGGGGAGCACGAGGGGGCCAGCCCAGCCCCCTCGTTCTCTTCCTCCTGCCTTTTCCGGCCGAAGGCCGGAAAAGGGTCACGGCAGCACCGATTCGCCCGCCATCAGCTCCTCGATCGTCTCGCGGCGCCGCACGCAGTGAACCTCGCGGCCGTCGACGATGACCTCGGCGGCCCGGCAGCGGCTGTTGTACGTGCTCGCCATGCTCATTGCGTAGGCGCCGGCCGACAGCATTGCCAGCACGTCACCGGCCTGAATGCCCAGTTGCCGCTCGCGCGCCAGCCAGTCGCCGCTTTCGCAGATCGGGCCGACGATGTCGAACGTGCGCAGCGGCAGCGCCCGCGCGGCGACCGGCTGCACATCCATCCACGCCCCGTACAGCGCCGGCCGCATCTGGTCGTTCATCGCCGCGTCGGCGATCGCGAAGTTGCCCCCGGCCCCGCTCTTCAGTCCGATCACCCGCATCAGCAGCGCGCCGGCCGGGCCCACGATCGACCGCCCCGGCTCGACCAGCAGCGTCTTGCTGCCGTGACCCCGCGCATCGACGCGACCGGTGATGGCGCCGAGCCACTGCCCGATCGGTGGCGGAGTCTCGTCGCGGTAGGCGATTCCCAGCCCGCCTCCAAAATCGAGGTGGTGCAGCCGCACGCCCTCGCGCTCCAGTTGCTCGACCAGGTCCAGCAGCCGGTCGGCCGCCTGCTCGAACGGGGCGGCCTGCGTGATCTGCGAGCCGATGTGGCAGTCGATTCCGACCAGCTGCAGGTGCGGGTCGGCATGGGCGCGCCGATACAGCCCGGCCGCCTGGTCGTACGCGACACCGAATTTGCTCGATTTCAGGCCGGTGGCGATATACGGGTGCGTACCGGGATCGATCTCGGGGTTGACCCGAAGCGATATCGGCGCCCGCACGCCCAGCGCGCGCGCGATCTGCGATATCTGCTGCAGCTCGAATTCGGACTCGACGTTGAAGCACAGGATGCCGGTGCGCAGCGCGCGCTCGATCTCCGCCGCGGTCTTGCCCACGCCGGAGAAAACGACCCGCGAGGGTGAGCCGCCCGCCGCGATCACGCGCGCCAGCTCGCCGCCGGAGACGATGTCGAATCCGCTGCCGGCGCGCGCCAGCAGGCTGAGCACGCCCAGGTTCGAGTTGGCTTTGACCGCGTAACAGATCAGCGCGGAGCGCCCGGCCAGCGCCTGCGCGTACTGGCCGTACGCGTCCAGAATCGCCCGCCGTGAATACACGTACAACGGCGTGCCGAAGCGCTGCGCGAGCTCCTCCAGCGCCACGTCCTCGCAGTACAGATTGCCGGCGCGCCGGGCGAACGGTCCCGTCGGCTGGGTGGCCTCGGTCACGGCTTCTGGTCCGGCGCCCCGCTTGCCGGGGGGCTCGGCGTGCCGGGCGCAGCTGGCTCCGGGCTGGCCGACGGCGTGGCCGGCGACGCGCCGCCGGACCGTGCCGCGGGCGCCGAGGAGGATGTCTTCTCCGGTCTGACGTACGGCCAGGGTGTCTCCCTCGGAACGTTCGGCATGTAAAGCGGGCCCTTGACGCCGCATGCGCCAGTCAGCGCTCCAGCGCAAACTACAATGCCCACGATCACGGCTCTCATCGCTGCCAATCTAACATGACCGAATCGGAGTTCAACGAACGGGCGGAAACGGCGCTGCGCGCGCTCGAGCTGGCCATCGACGCGGTCGATGCGGGAATCGATTACACCCGCAGCGGCAGCGTGCTGACGCTGGAGCTGGATAACGACACCAAAATCATCGTCAACACCCAGCTGCCGACCCGACAGATCTGGGTCGCCGCCCGCAGCGGGGGTTATCACTTCGCGTTCGACGGACAGGCCTGGCGCGACACGCGCGAGGGCACGGAGCTGTTCACGGCGCTGTCCAGCCTGGTTTCCGCCCAGGGCGACCGCGCCGTGGTGCTGCGCGCGCCGTGAACGCACTAAGAGGGTAGCGGCTAGAAAACGTTCTCGCTGTGCTTGGGCTGCTCCGGCGCCTGCGCATCCTCCAGGCCCAGCGAAGCCACTCCCTGGCCGGGCTGGAACTGCTGCAGGTAATACTCCCCGTCGATGGTCACCACGTCCTGGGGCGGCTCGCGATCGACGATCGGCTGGCCCTTCAGCGCCGAGCCCATGTAGTCGAGCCAGATCGGCAGCGCAAGGCCGCCGCCGGTTTCCCGCTCGCCCAGATTGTGCGGCTGATCGAAACCGATCCAGGCCACGCCGACGATGCCACCGCCGTAGCCTGAGAACCAGGCGTCGTGAGAGTCGTTGGTGGTGCCGGTCTTGCCCGCCACGTCGGAGCGGCCCAGGCTGGAGGCGCGCGCGCCGGTGCCATAGCGGGCCACATCGCGCAGCAGGCTGTCCATGATGAAAGCCGTGCCCGGGTCGAGCACCCGCAGCGCCGAATCGCCGGCGACCTTCGGCGAGGCTTCCATCAGCACCTTGCCGCCGGCGTCCGCGATCCGCGTGATCAGGTATGGCGTGACCTCGAACCCGCCGTTGGCGAACACCGTGTAGGCACCCAGCTCCTGCCACGGCGTGACCGAACCGGCACCCAGCGCCATCGTCAGGTAGGCCGGGTGCCGCTCCGGGTCGAATCCGAAACGCCCCAGGTACTGCTGCGCGTACGCAGGCCCGATCTGCTGCAGCACCCGGATCGACACCATGTTCTTGGACTTGGCAAGTCCCTGGCGCAGCCGGATCGGGCCCTCGTATTTGCCGTCGAAGTTCTTCGGGTCCCACACCTGGCCGCCGGTCTGCTCCGGATCGATCATCAGCGGCTCGTCGTTGACCAGCGTGCTGGTCATCAGCCCCTTTTCGAGCGCGGCCGCGTAGATGAACGGCTTGATGCTGGAGCCGGGCTGGCGCCAGGCCTGGGTCACGTGGTCGAACTTGTTCAAATTGAAGTCGAATCCTCCGACGAAGGCGCGCACCGCCCCGTCGCGCGCATCGCAGGCGACGAAGGCCGACTCGACCTGCGGAATCTGCCCGATGGCCCACGCGTCCTTGCCGCGTTGCGCCAGCCGGATCACAGAGCCCGGCACGATCCGGCGCGCCGCTGGTGCCTTGGGCGAAAGCGACGCGGCGGCGAATTTCAAGCCGTCGCCTTCGATTTTCACGATCTGCCCGTCCGCGAAAACAGCGCGCACCAGCTTGGCAGATGCCTCCAGCGCCACGGCTGGAATCAGGCCGTCGACCTCGGGCGCATCGGCCAGCGCCTCGTCGATGCGCTGCTCGCGGGCCGCCGCATTCGCAGGCAGCTCGATCAGGCGTTCCGGGCCCCGGTAGCCGTAGCGCCGGTCGTAGGTCATCACCTGCGCGCGCAGCGCATCGTAGGCGACCTGCTGGTCGCCGCTGGAGATCGTGGTGTAGACGTTCAGCCCGCGCGTGTAGGTCTCGTCGCGGAACACGTCGAACACCAGCTGGCGGGCCAGCTCGGCCGCGTACTCGGCGCGCACCCGTGAATGAGTCAGGTTGGTGATGGCGGAAGCTTCGGCGGCGCGCAGCTTCAGCTCCGAGCCGACGGCCTGGTCGAAATCGGCCTTGTTGATATACCCCAGCGCGAGCATGCGCGACAGCACGTAGCGTTCGCGCACGCGCGCGCGGTGCAAATTGGCGTTCGGGTTGTACTTGCTCGGTGCGGCCGGCAGCCCGGCCAGCATCGCGCACTCGCCCAGCGTCAGGTCACCGAGCGCCTTTCCGAAATAGGTCTGCGCCGCGGCGGCGAACCCGTAGGCGCGCTCGCCCAGGAAGATCTGGTTGATGTACACCTCCAGGATCCGGTCCTTGGGCAGCCCGGACTCGATCTTGTAGGCGAGCGCGATCTCGTACAGTTTGCGCAGGTAGCTGCGCTCGGAGCTCAGGTAGAAGTTGCGTGCCACCTGCATCGTGATCGTGCTGCCGCCTTGCCCGCGTCGGCCCGAGATCGCGTTGGCCAGCGCCGCGCGCACCAGTCCCAGGAAGTCCACGCCGCTGTGTCGGTAAAAGCTGTCGTCCTCGGCTGACAGGATCGCGTCCTTCAGACGCTGCGGAACCTCGCGGATCGGAACGTAGCTGCGCCGTTCCTCGCCGAACTCGCCCAGCAGCACGCCGTCCGAGCTCCAGATCCGCAGCGGGATCTTGGGGCGGTAATCCGCCAGCGAATCGATCGGAGGAAGGTTCGCATAGGCGATCGCGAACATGAACGTGACGAACAGCGCCGCGCATGCCACCCCGCTGACTCCCAGCAGCACGGTCCATACGGCCAGGCGGCGCCAGTGCGCCCGACACCACGCCCACAACGGACGCAACCGGTCTGGCTTCGATTCGGGTTCGGCGGTCACCGGAAAATCGGTGAAATCAGTCGGTTCGAGCAGGCCTGGGCGCGGGAAATGACCCCAGGGGTTGCCGGAAAGAAGGCCGTTTGACTAGGGCGCGGCCGCAAGCTGGGGGGTCGATTCGTGGCAGCGCGTACATTTGTCGCCTGGCCGATGCGCGAACGGGCGATCAAGATTGGGGCCCTCTTGTCGATTGTGCCGTAAAACCGCCGCAGTTCACGTGTTCGAAGGGCTTGTGCGGACTTCTGAAAGGTTGTTAGCATCTTAAGGCGGAAATATGAAGAAATCGCAGTAAAGCGTAGAAACATAAGGAATTTGCAAGCGGTGAAACCCTTTACTCCGGCACGCACCTGTTTCAGACATCGCCGGGTCAAACTGGTTCGCCGCTCCGGGCTGTGCCCCTCCGTGGGCTAGTGCGTATCAAGCGGGAGCGCTTCGTTGGCCTTCGATCTGCCGTTCTTCTCGTCCAAGACACCGCCGCTGATCGGCCTGGACATCGGCTCGTCCAGCGTGAAGCTGGTCGAACTGTCCGATCCGGGTGGCGGCGTGCTGCGCCTGGAACGATACGGCATCGAGCCGATCCCCCGCGGGGCCGTCGTTGACGGCAATATCGACAAGATCGAGATCGTGGCTGATGCAGTCAAGCGCGTGTACCGCCGCTGCGGAACGCGTATCCGCAACGTGGCCCTCGCGCTGCCGGCGTCGGCAGTGATCACCAAGCGGATCGCGCTGCCCGGCAACCTGCGGGAAGAAGAAATGGAAATGCAGGTCGAGAGCGAAGCCAATCAATACATTCCGTTCGCGCTGGAGGAAGTCAGCCTCGACTTTCAGGTGATCGGAGCCATTCCGAACTCACCCGAGGACGTGGAAGTTCTGATCGCGGCCTCGCGCAAGGAGAAGGTCGAGGATCGGATGGCCGTGGCGCAGGCCGCCGGCCTGAAGCCCGTGGTGATGGACGTCGAATCGCTGTCGGCCCGTGCGGCGCTGCTGCGGCTGATCGAGCAGCTGCCGGGGCGCGGCGAGGGCCTGGTGATCGCGGTGTTCTATATGGGCGCCAACACGACCAGCGTCAGCGTGATGCTGGACGGGGAGGCCATCTATGAACGCGAACAGCCGTTCGGCGGCCAGCAGCTCACCGGCGACATTGCGCGCGCCTACGGTATTCCGGCCGAGGAAGCCGAGCAGAAAAAGCGCAACGGCGACCTGCCCGCCAATTACGAAGGCGATGTGCTCAGGCCGTTCATCGATACGGCCACCACCGAGATCACGCGCGCGCTGCAGTTCTTCTTCACATCGACCCCGTACACGCGGGTCGATCAGATCATGCTGGCCGGTGGCTCCTCGGTGCTGACCGGTCTTCCCGAGGCGCTGATGGAGCGCGCCCAGGTGCCGACGTCGGTGATCTCGCCGTTCAAGGGCATGGAGGTTTCGGGCAGCGTGCGCGAGAAGCAGTTGCGGCTGGATGCCCCGGCGCTGCTGACGCCCTGCGGGCTGGCGATGCGGAGGTTCGAAGCGTGATCGTCCGTATCAACCTGCTGCCGCACCGGGAGCTGAAGCGGCAGCGCCAGAAACAGGCTTTCTTCCTGATGACCGGCTTGAGCGTCGTTGCGGGCGCCGCGCTGGTGCTGCTGGTCTGGTCGGTGCTCGAGGGCTATATCGACAACCAGAAGGGTCGCAACAAGCTGATCGCCGACGAAAACCGCCGCCTGGACGCCCAGATCAAGGAGATCGCCACCCTGCGGCAGGAGATCGAAGCGCTGCGGGCGCGCCAGAAGGCGGTCGAGGATCTGCAGGCCGACCGCAACGAGCCCGTTTACCTGCTCGACGAGCTGACACGCCAGACGCCCGAGGGCATCTATCTGCGTTCGGTCAAGCAGGAAGACCGCAAGGTGACGATCGCCGGCTGGGCCGCGTCGAATGAGCGGGTTTCCGAGTTTCTACGCAACCTCACGAACAATGGCCGATACGTCGAGCGGCCCGAGCTGATCGAGATCAAGCTGGCCGGGCAGAGCCCGGACGGCATCCAGCGGCGGCTGTTCGACTTTTCGATGAACTTCAACATGAAACCGAGCAGCGAGCTGGGCGCGACCAGTACCGCACCAGGCGCACCCGGCGCTCCGCCCAAGAAGGGCTGAGCGGGCAAGGCTGAAAGACAACATGGCGACTGCACCGACCAATTGGATTGCCCAGTTCCGCGGGTTGTCGATGGACAACGTCGGCACCTGGCCGATCCTGCCCAAGTTCGCACTATGGGTCGCGGTGGTGATGGTATGCGCGATCGTCGGCTGGTGGGTCGTCTGGAGCGATCAGCTGAATCAACTGGACGCGTTGCGACAGCAGGAATCGACGCTGAAAGACCAGTATCGGCTCAAAATCCAGCAGGCCATCAACCTGGAGGAGTTGCGCCGCCAGAAGGAGCAGGTCAACCAGTCGGTGCTGACGCTGGAGAAGCAGTTGCCGAGCAAGGCCGAGATGGACGCGCTGCTGTCCGATATCAACCAGGCCGGCATCGGCCGCGGCCTGCAGTTCGAGCTGTTCCGTCCGGGCCAGGTCGTTCTGAAGGACTACTACGCCGAGTTGCCGATCACGGTGCGCGTTTCCGGGCGCTACCACGACCTGGGAGCGTTCACCAGCGACATCGCCAATCTGCCCCGGATCGTCACGCTGAACAATCTGAACGTGCAGACGGTCAAGAGCGGGAACCTGTCGCTCGACGCGGTGGCCAAGACCTTCCGCTATCTGGACGAGGATGAGCTGGGCGCGCAGCGCAAGGCGCGCGCCGGCGCTGGCAAGGCGGGTGGTAAATGAGGCGCCGGCTGAACACCGGGCGCCTGGGCTGGGCCGCCATGGGAGCGGCCGCGCTGCTGGCCGGCTGCGGCGCATCGGATGAAAGCGAGCTGCGCACCTGGATGAACAGCGTCAAACAGTCCACGCGCGTCACGACCCAGCCGGTTCCGCCGCCCAAGGAGTTCACGCCCTTCGTATACGACAGCAGCGCCGCCGCGGTCGATCCGTTCGATCCGCAGAAGATCCTGATGGCGGTGGCGCGCCAGCAGCAGGCGCGTGCCAGCGCCAGCGCGGTCAAGCCGGATCTGGAGCGCCGGCGCGAAGTGCTCGAAGGTTTTCCGCTGGATCAGATCCGGATGGTCGGGATGATGCGCCAGGGCGGCGTCAATGTGGCGCTGTTGGAAACCAACGGCTCCACGCACATGGTGAAGGTAGGCAATTACCTGGGGCAGAACTTCGGCGTGGTGACGCGGATCACTGAGACCGAATTGCTGCTCAAGGAGATCGTTCAGGACGCGGCCGGCGAATGGGTCGAGCGTCCCGCAAAACTGGAACTGCAAACCGTGGCCACAGGGCCGCAGCAGGGGAGCAAGCGATGAGGGGCTCGTTCAATCGATATTTCGGGACCGCCAAGGCGGTGTTGCTGCTGGCGACGCTGGTCGCGGGCGGCGGTCAGGCCTTCGCGCAGGAAGCGGCTGCGTCCAACAGCATCGAGCGAATCGACGCCACCCAAACCAGTGTGGGGGTGTTCCTGACGATCCAGCTGAAGGAGCCGATCAGTACGGCTCCTGCCAATTTCTCGGTGACCAATCCGGCCCGGATCGCGATCGATCTGCCGCTGACGGTCAACAACCTGGGTCGCAGCTCGGTGGAGATCAACCAGGGCGACCTGCGCTCGGTCAACGTGGTCCAGGCGCAGGGCCGCTCGCGCATCGTGCTCAATCTGCGCACCCCGGTGACCTACACGGTGACGACGCAGGGCAACTCGATCCAGGTCGTGCTCGGCTCGCAGGCTGAAACGGCGACCTTCCCGGGGCCCCAGCCGGTCAAGCCGGCGGCGGCCGCGCCCGCCCGCGCCTCACCCGCGGCGCCGATGGCGGCGGCGCCCGAGGCCCGCACCATCAAGGGCATCGATTTTCGGCGCGGCGCGGTCGGCGAGGGCCGCGTCGTGGTCGACTTGAGCGATCCGACCACCAGCGTCGACATCCGGCAGCAGGGCCAGCAGATTCTGGTCGACTTCCTGAACACAACGGTGCCCGAATCGATGCGGCGCCGCTTGGACGTGACCGACTTCGGCACGCCGATCGCGCAGGTGAGCACGACCCAGCTGGGCGGCAACGTGCACATGGTGATCGAGCCGCGCGGCCTGTGGGAGCAGAACGCCTACCAGAGCGACACGCACTTCGTGGTCGAGGTCAAGCCGGTCAAGGAGGATCCGACGCGCCTGTTCCAGGGAACGCGCCAGGGCTACCAGGGCGAGCGGCTGTCATTGAACTTCCAGAACGTCGACGTGCGCTCGCTGCTGCAGGTGATCGCGGATTTCACCAACCTGAACATCATCACCAGCGACTCGGTGCAGGGCGCGATCACGCTGCGGCTGAAGGACGTGCCATGGGACCAGGCGCTGGACATCATCCTGCAGTCCAAGGGCCTGGACATGCGCAAGAACGGCAACGTGATCCTGGTGGCCCCGCGTGACGAGCTGGCGACCAAGGAGAAGCTGGAGCTGGAAGCGCGCAGCCAGATCCAGGAGCTGGAGCCGCTGCACACCGAGAATTTCGTCGTCAATTATCAGAAAGCCGACGATATACGCAAGCTGCTGGTCGACGAGAAGCAGCGCATGCTCTCCAAGCGCGGCAGCGTGGTGGTCGACATCCGGACCAACCAGCTCTTCGTGCAGGACACGTCGGCCCAGCTCGAACAGGTGCGGCGCCTGATCTCGCGGATCGACATCCCGGTGCCGCAGGTGCTGATCGAGGCCCGGATCGTCGAGGCCGACGACGAGTTCAGCCGCGACATCGGCGCCCGTCTGGGCTTCGCCCACCTCGGTCCGCACACGTGGGTCAACAGCGGCCAAGGCTCGACGTTCGGACCGCTGCCGCAGGGGACCACGACCTGCCCGACCGGCACCGGCATCCTGTGCATCGGCAATACGCAGATCACCAACCTGAACTTCGTGAATCTGCCGGCCGCGTCCCTGAACGGCTTTCAGCCGGGCAGCGTCGGGCTGACGCTGTTCAACAGCGGCATCTCCAGCGTGTTGAACCTGGAGATCAGCGCGCTCGAGCTGGACGGCCGCGGCAAGGTGATCTCCAGCCCGCGCGTGGTCACGGCCGACAAGGTCAAGGCCTCGATCGAGCAGGGCAATGACATCCCGTACCAGACCAACACGCAGCTCGGCGGTCCCGGCCAGATCCAGTTCCGCAAGGCCGTGCTGCGGCTGGAGGTCACGCCGCAGATCACGCCGGAGGGCTCGATCTTCCTGGATGTGAAGGTCAACAAGGACACCCCGAGCGCGACCGTCAGCGGCAGCGGCGGCATCGCGATCGACACCAAGAACGTCACCACCCAGGTGCTGGTCGAAAACGGTGGAACGGTCGTGCTGGGCGGCATCTACCAGCAGACCGAGCGCACCACCGTGACGAAGGTTCCCTGGCTGGGTGACATCCCGGTCGTGGGTAACCTGTTCAAGGATCAGTTCAAGCAGAACAACCGCACCGAGCTGCTGATCTTCATCACGCCGCGCGTGATCTCGGAGAAGGTGACGCAGGCGGCGCGCAGCTGAGCAAGCCGCAATACCCGGTCCGGCACTCCATCTTCTTGATCGGAATGATGGGGGCCGGCAAGAGCACGGTCGGCCGCCTGCTCGCTTCCGGCTGCGGCTTCGAATTCATCGACTGCGACCGGGAGCTCGAGCAGCGCGCGGGCACTTCGATCGCCACGATGTTCGAGCTGGAGGGCGAGACCGTATTCCGGCAGCGCGAGAGCCAGTTGCTCGACGAGTTGAGCGGCCGGCAGCGCGTGGTGCTTGCAACCGGGGGCGGGGCCGTGTTGAGCGAGCACAATCGCGTGCTGCTGCGCAATCGCGGCCTGGTGATCTACCTGCAGGCATCGCCCGATGAAATTGCCCGACGCACCCGAGGGGACGTGGCCCGCCCGCTGTTGCAGGTCGGCGACCGCCAGGCGCGGATTTCCGAGCTGCTGGCACAACGCGCACCACTTTACCGGCAGACCGCGCACCTGGTGTTCCGTTCGGCGGCCGCCAACCCCCGCCGGCTGGTGGACCGCCTGCTGACCCACCCACAAATCGCCGCAGTGATCGCCCCCGAGCCCCTGCCCCCGAGTTAGCCTCTCTCCTCTCTCCCCCGCCAGCGTGAGAGAGGCAGGACCCTCTTTCTCCCCTCTCCCCCAGCGAGGGAGAGGCAGGGGCCATTCCTTCCTCCTCTCCCCGCCAGCGTGAGAGAGGCAGCCCCTTCTTTCTCCCCTCTCCCACGCCAGTGGGAGAGGGGCGGGGGAGAGGGGGTGTGCACGGAGCGAGGGCCTAAAATGCTCTTATGCAGCGCGTCACCGTCGAGCTAACCGACCGCCCCTACGACATCTTGATTGCTCCGGGACTGATCAGCCGCCTGGACGAATTCATCGCGCCGCTCGCACCCACCTCGATTCATATCGTCACCAACACGGTCGTGGCGCCGCTGTACCTGGAGTCGGTGCGGCGCGTCTGCAGCGGGGTGGCCGCGACGTCCGATTGCGTCATCGCCGACGGGGAGTCGGCCAAGAACCTGCAGACCGTGGCGCAGGTGATCGATGCGTTGATCAAAGCCCGCGCCGAGCGCGGCAGTGTCGTGGTGGCGCTGGGCGGTGGCGTGGCGGGAGACATCGCCGGCTTCGCGGCGGCGGTGTTCATGCGCGGGATACGGGTGGTCCAGGTGCCGACCACATTGCTCGCGCAGGTCGACTCCTCGGTCGGGGGCAAGACGGGCGTCAATCATCCGTCCGGCAAGAATCTGATCGGATCGTTCCATCAGCCGTCGGTGGTCGTGTCGGATACGTCGCTGTTACGCAGCCTGCCGCCTCGCGAGCTGTCCGCTGGCCTGGCCGAAGTGCTCAAGCACGGGCTGCTGGCCGATCGCGAGTACTTCGAGCGCACGGTGCACGATATGGCGGCGCTGCTGGAGCTGAACGACGACGCGCTTGCCGACGCGATTGCGCGTTCGTGCCAGATCAAGGCGCGCATCGTCGGGCGCGACGAGCGCGAAAGCGGGGAGCGCGCGCTGCTGAACCTGGGGCACACGTTCGGGCACGCGATCGAGGCGCTGACCGGGTTCGGCCGCTGGCTGCACGGCGAAGCGGTCGGCTGCGGACTGTGCCTGGCCGCGGACCTGTCGTCCCGGCTGGGACTGATCGGCGCGGCCGACGTCGAGCGGGTCGCCGATGCGGTGGCGCTGGCGCGCTTGCCGGCGCGCATCGAGGGCCTGTCGAAGTCCGACGCAATCCAGGCGATGCGCGGCGACAAGAAAGCACACGCCGGCCGCATCCGCTTCGTCCTGCTGGAGCGGATCGGCCGCGCGCTGCAGACGGAAGCGCCCGATGCGCTGGTCGATGCGACCCTGACGGCGGCGGGCTACCGGTGACTCCGGACGAGAGCTGGCTGGCCCCGTACGCGGTGAGCTCGTCGCACTCGGGCGGCCGGCGTCATCCCGAGCCCGAGTCCGCCACGCGCACGCAGTTTCAGCGCGATCGTGATCGCATCATCCACTGCACCGCCTTCCGTCGCCTCGAATACAAGACACAGGTGTTCGTGAATCACGAGGGGGACTTGTACCGCACGCGGCTGACGCACTCGCTGGAAGTGGCCCAGATCGCGCGCTCGGTCGCGCGCAGCCTGCGCGTCAACGAGGACCTGGTCGAGGCGATTGCGCTGGCGCACGACCTGGGGCATACCCCGTTTGGCCATGCGGGGCAGGATGCCCTGAATGAGTGCATGCAGCCGTTCGGCGGATTCGAGCACAATCTTCAGTCGCTCAGGGTTGTGGATGAGCTGGAAGAGCGCTACGGTGCGTTCGACGGGCTGAACCTTTGCTTCGAGACGCGCGAGGGGATATTGAAGCATTGCTCACTCGACAACGCGCGCAAGCTCGGCGAGGTGGCGGAACGATTCCTATTACGCAGGCAAGCCAGCCTCGAGGCGCAGATCGCGAATCTGGCCGACGAGATCGCCTACAACAACCATGACGTGGATGATGGTCTGCGCTCCGGCTTGATTGTGGCCGAGCAACTGGCCGAGATACCCATCGTCGCGCGACATTCGGCTGAGGTGCGGTACCGGTTTCCGAGTATCGGCGAGCGCCGCGTTGTGCATGAAACTGTGCGACGGATGATCAACACATTAGTAATCGACCTGATTGAAGAAACGCGCAGTCAGATTACTCTGACACGTCCCGCGTCAGTGGAGGATGTTCGCGGCGCGGGCCCTCTGGTAGGCTTCTCGCGAGAGGTGCTGGCAGAGCAAGAGGCGTTGAAGGGTTTCCTGCGCGACAGGCTGTACCGGCACCCCGAGGTGATGCGGATGACGACCAAGTCCAGGCGTATCGTACGGGAACTGTTCGACGCCTTTCACCAGGAGCCGCGGCTGTTGCCGGTGGACCACCAGGGGCGTGTAGCCCAACACGGGCCGCGAGCGATCGCGGACTATATTGCCGGGATGACTGATCGGTTTGCGATCAGGGAGCACCGGCGCCTGTTTGCCATCGACTGAGCCAAGAGCCAGCCGATCACGGCGCAACGCCAGCTTCGCAGTTTCGCGTAAAGCAGCAGACCGTGGCACGCCTTCCCCGCCTCTCTGTCCCCGGCTATCCCCATCTGCTGGTGCAGCGCAGCGTGGCCGGGCAACCCGCCTTTCTCGCGGAGACCGACTACCAGTTCATGCTCAGTGAGCTGCGCAGCCTGAGTCGCCGGCACGAGGTGGCTATTCACGCGTATTCGCTGATGCCCGATCAGTTTCACTTGCTGGTGACGCCATCCGATGCGCGCTCGCTGAGCCTGGCGATGCAGGCGCTGGGTCGCCGCTACGTACGCGACTTCAACCGGCGCCATGGCCGCAGCGGAACGCTCTGGCAGGCGCGCTTCCGCTGCACGGTGATCGACCCCGAGCAATTCATGTTGCCGTGTGCCCTGTTCGTCGAGCTCGGTCCGGTGCGCACCCATTACGTCACGGACGCGAGGCTGTACCCCTGGTCGAGTTTGCCCCACCACATCGGGCTGCAGGTCGACCCGGCCATCTCCGAGCACGCGGAAGTATGGAAGCTCGGCAACACGCCTTTCGAGCGGCAGGCCGAATACCAGCGGCTGTCGGAAGCCGGGTTGGGCGAGTCCGTGGTCGGGAAGATCCACAATGCGGTCGAGCACGGTTGGGCGCTCGGCGACAGTTCGTTCCTGCGGGAGCTGGCCTCGAAAACCGAGCGCCGCCTGGCACCGCTGCCGGTGGGCCGGCCGCGCCGCGGCGTGGGCCCGCCCGGCAATTCCTCCTCCGAGGCCGCGTAGTTCATCCCGCCGGCACTGCGCGCCCCGGTCACTGCGGACCGTAACGCCTATCTGGGCAGACATTCGGACGACCCTGGCCAGATCAGGCTTTTTCCCCACGCCTCTTGCGGAGAGATACGCATTTGCGCTGATCGCTGCGTCGACTAGATTTGAGTCGTATTCGGGGCCACCCAAGGCTTGTCCCGAGGATTTTTCGACGAGAAACACTGTGTTCGAGCCGCTTGGACGGGCGATCGCCGGCTATCTGCTGAAGCCGATTGGCGTGCCCGGCGGCAGCAGCACCGACGCGCGCCTGATCGCTGAAGTGCTCAGACCCGGGGACGTGCTGCTGGTCGAAGGCAACACGCGCATGAGCGCGGCAATCAAGTACCTCACGCAGTCGATGTGGTCGCATGCGGCGCTGTATGTCGGTCCCCGTCCGGAGATGCCTCCGATCCACGGAGAAGCGGCAACGCTGATCGAAGCCGATGTGCTGGAGGGCGTCCGCGCGGTGCCGCTCTCGTTCTACCTGCATTTTCGCGTACGCATCTGCCGCCCGGTCAATCTGACAAGGCGCGACCGCGAACGCCTGGTCCAGTTCGTGCTGCAGCGACTGGGGCATCGCTACGACCTGCAGAATGTGCTCGACCTGCTGCGCTACTTGTTGCCTTTCCCGTTGCCGGCGCGCATGCGCCGACGGATGATCGCCTGCGGAAGCGGCGACCCGACGCGCGCAATCTGCTCGACGCTGATCGCGCAGGCGTTCGGCGCGGTCGGCTACCCCATTTTGCCGATCATCACCCGCAAGCACGACGGAAATCCGGGCCGTGCCGCCCAGGTGCGGGAGCTGTGGCGCATCCGTCACCACAGCCTGTATATGCCGCGCGACTTCGACATCTCCCCGTTCTTCGAGGTGGTCAAGCCGCGCATCGCACGCAGGTTCGACTATCGCAGCGCCCCCTGGAGCAAGACCGATACGCTGGTCGCGATCGTCGACGAGTCGAAGCCGCCGAAATTCGGTGTGCGGCTGCCGATGGAAACGGCGTGAGCCCGAATCAGTTCGCGGAAACCGACGTCCCCAGCGTCTGATCGGCCTTCACGCGATAGATGCGCACGTCCGTGGAGCCTGCCGGTGGCGAATAAGGCTGCGGGTCCCACATCAGGCTGCGGGCTTGTTGGAGGGACTGCAGAATGAAGGAGGCCACCGACAGTCCCTGGCTCGGTGCTTGAACTGAGCCGTTGGTCGTGTCGTAGGTCCGGGGCAGCACCAGTCCCACGCTGCCGCCGCTTGACGCACGGCTGAAGTAGTTCGGGCTGCGCGATGAAGTACCCAGAAACAGCGCGTTCGCTGCCGGCGTCTCAGGGCCGATCTGGATACCGATCTTCGACCTCAGCCCGTCGAGCGCAAACTGGGCACCCATAAAGGTGGCCTGGCCGACGAAGCTGTCCAGCAGAACCGTGGGATCGGCCAGGCTCACGGCTGCGGCGCCAGGATGGCTTGCCGGAGCCAGCAGTCCACCCATGAAAGTGAAATTCCCCGATGAAATTCGATACAAGCCGGTATCCGTGCCTTCATACCAGGTGTCCGACACCAGTACGTTGCTGTCCGAGGCCGTGGTTGGCCCGCCGCCGGAACCGATGCTGACCAGACTCTTGACACCGCTCAGGTTCATGCCCGCGAAGCCCGGGGTTGCCACCATCGCGATCTGCGTCTGTGCCAGGGACGTGGCGCTCAAGTAACCGGGTGAGCTGCCTTCGATCAGGATTCGGCCACCCGTTTGATCGGCCCGTGTTACCTCGAGCGCCTGCACTTGAGCGCCCGAGTTGAGCATTCCAAGGTCGCGGACCGTGGCGTAACTCGGACCCTGCAGCTGCAGAATCGGGCCTGAGAAGCTGCCGACGGACAGCAGCTCTGTCATCAATCCATCTCCGGCGATCTGCAGGCGAGCCTGCGCCGGCACGACGATCGTTCGATCGATGGAGTAATTGCCTGGAGGCAGGTGAACGACCGGGTTGACTGCGCCGCTCGCGGCCGCCGAGTCGATAGCGGACTGAATTGCCGCGGCAGAAGCGCCTGCCGGTACCTCGAACACCTGCCGGTTCGATCGGCTCGGAGTCTGCGGCGGAGCGGGTAGATTCGATGAGATCTGATTGGGTGCCACGACCTGATCGGAAATCGCGATGATCCGGTCCGCCTTGCCATCCGTCGTCGCCGTGAAGCTGAACGGCGAGGCGACCGTGTATCGATTTCCGATCGACACCAGATCCCGCCCTCCGATCCAGTCGTCCATTCTGACCACCGGACCGCTGTAACCGGGCGCGCTGCGGATATCGTTGTCGATCAGCATCAAAGGCCCGAGGTTGCCGTCATCGATGGCGATCGGATCGGTCGCGTCCAGGATCGTGTTCTTCTGCATGATCACGGCGGCACCGTTTCCGCCCATCCCCTCCGCCTGCAAAAAGCGGCGCGATCCGCTCGACGTATTGTTGTGCAGCGAGAACCAGCCTGTGTTGGCGAAGTCGATGTCCGCTACGGTCGATCGCTCGAACAGGCTGCGGTACACGTAGAACGCGCCGGCGCCCCGCGTCGGCCCCGAATCGTCGATGCCGAACAGGTTCGTGACGCCCCTGGCACAGTCGACGAAATGCGAGTCCCAGATCCACCAGTCCAACGCGTTGAACGAACCCAGATCGACGCCCGCGTTCCAGTTGCGAATGAACGTTACGCGCCGGACCTGACCTTCCGAATTCAGCTCGCCGTAGTGCTTGCCAAGGCGACCACCCATGATGGCGATGCCCATGTCCTGGAAAACCTCGTCCGTGTCTTCCGAACTGCCGTCATAAAGGGTTCCCGAACTGGTGTCCCACCAGTGCGCGATGCCATAACCGGCCGACCGGTTGCCATCCCACGTGATCCGGGAATAGCGGGCGTTATAGCTGCCGTTCTGGACCAGCATCGCCCCGCCGGCCGGACCATTCCACAAGATCCGAGTCTGATCGGGGGCCTCTCCGAACACACCGATGCCGCGCCACTGCCCCGCCTTGTCACCCAGGATCTGCAGGCTGGCCGTGATCCGATACGTACCAGCAGGCAGGTACAGCACGTTCGGCTTTCCGATATTGCCGAGATCGCTGAGCGCGGCCTGCAGGGCCCGCGTGTCGTCCGCGATTCCATCTCCAACCGCGCCGTAATCGGTTTTGACGTTGGCCCAGCTGGCGAACGGCCCGATGGCTTCCAGGTCGTCCATGGGTACGCTGAAGCGCGGCCCCG